>JAFSRT010000010.1 GCA_017445995.1 Clostridia bacterium | reverse complement strand
TTCTTCGTATTAACCTTTCATTTCGTACTTAGTCTATTCTTATTGCTCTTTGCCTTAATGTACTCTCTAAAAGTGATCTCGATCGATTATCTCTAATCTCTCTTATCTTCTCTTAATCTATGCAGTTGTCAATCTACTTGTATTCCCCTGACTTCGGTAGGGGGTTGGGTTTATAAAAAACCTACAAAAAACATACCGCCGTAAGCGGTAGCCTACATATATTAGCATTTATAGATTTTTAAGTCAAGCAAATATCAAGTGTTTTTTAAATTTTTTTAAGATTTTTTTCTTGCTTATTTTTTATGTTGTTTTTTTAGAAAAATAGTGCTATAATGTCAACGTAAGAGGTTATTATGAATATTCTTGAAATTAAAGAACAAAGTGCGGTTGCAATAAACGAACTTTTAGAAAAAGCCAAGTTAAAATCAGGCGATATTTTCGTAGTCGGGTGTTCGACGAGTGAGATTACGGGCGAAAAAATAGGCACGAACTCCGCGCCCGAAGTGGCGGAAGCCGTTTTCGACAGTATTTACGGCGTTTTGAAAGAAAAAGGCGTTTATCTTGCCGTTCAATGTTGCGAACACCTAAACCGCGCGATAGTTATTGAAAAAGACGCTTTAAGTAATGATACCGAAATTGTCAACGCCGTTCCGCAAAAAAAAGCGGGCGGTTCACTCGCCACCATTGCTTACCAAAAGTTTAACAACCCGATTCTTGTCGAAGAAATCAAGGCGGACGCGGGTATCGATATAGGCGGAACGCTTATCGGTATGCACTTAAAAAGAGTTGCCGTTCCCGTAAGACTTTCTATAAACAAAATCGGCGAAGCGAATATCGTTTGCGCAAGGGTACGCCCGAAATATATAGGCGGTAGCCGTGCTGTTTACGACGAAAACCTTATGTAATTTTAATAATTGTTAAATAAACTTACAAGCGGACGGGAAAACCCGTCCGCTTTTTTCTCTTGTATAATTATTATATTATATTGTTTATAAAATCTTTTTAAGGAACTCGCCCGTAAAACTGCCTTTCTTTTCGGCAACTTGTTCGGGACTGCCCGTTGCAATGACCTGACCGCCACCGCTACCGCCTTCGGGACCTAAATCTATGATATAATCGGCAAGTTTTATTACGTCTAAATTATGTTCGATAACCAAAAGCGTGTTTCCGGACTGTTGCAGGCGCCTTAATATGTGGCAGAGTTTATCCACGTCGTAAGAGTGAAGCCCCGTCGTCGGTTCGTCTAAAATATAAAGCGTTCTGCCCGTACTTCTCTTTGATAGTTCGGTGGCAAGTTTTACCCTTTGCGCTTCACCGCCTGATAAAGTGGTCGAAGACTGCCCGAGTTTTATATACCCAAGCCCTACGTCCTGTAAGGTCTTTATCTTATTGTAAATAGACGGTATCGAACTGAAAAAATCGCACGCTTCGTCGACGGACATGTTCAAAACGTCGTAAATACTTTTGCCTTTATACTTAACCTGCAAGGTTTCCCTGTTGTAGCGCTTACCTTTACATACTTCGCAAGGCACGTAAATATCAGGTAAGAAATGCATCTCTATTTTAATAACGCCGTCCCCTTCGCAATGTTCACACCTTCCGCCCGCTACGTTAAAGGAAAATCTGCCCGCCTTATAACCCCTTTCCTTTGCGTCCGGAGTAGACGCGAAAAGTTCCCGTATCGGCGCGAATACGTTGGTATAGGTTGCGGGGTTACTTCTCGGCGTTTTTCCTATCGGGTTCTGGTCTATCGCGATGACCTTGTCGAAATATTCTATACCTTCAATTCTCTCGCACTTGCCTTCGGGTATTTTCGTTCGGTTGAGTTTGTTCGAGAGTATCGGCAGAATAATTTCGTTCACGAGTGAACTTTTTCCCGACCCCGAAACCCCCGTTACCGCGGTAAATAACCCTATCGGAATATCTACGTCGACGTTTTTAAGGTTATTTTGGCTTGCGCCTTTAATTTTAAGGTATCTGCCGTCGGGCGCAATACGGGAAGTAGGAACTTCGATTTTTCTTCTGCCCGCAAGGTAGTCGCCCGTTATCGATTTCGGTTCGTTCTCGATATCTTCCACGCTTCCCGTTGCTACGACTTCACCGCCGTAAATACCCGCTTTCGGACCTATATCTACAATATAGTCTGCCGAACGTATCGTTTCTTCGTCGTGTTCGACCACGATTAGCGTATTACCTATATCGCGAAGTTTTTTTAGCGTCCCTAAAAGTTTTTCGTTGTCTCTTTGATGCAAACCTATACTCGGTTCGTCTAAAATATATAAAACACCCGTAAGTCCGCTACCTATCTGCGTTGCAAGTCGTATTCTCTGCGCTTCACCGCCCGAAAGGGTAGACGCGCTTCTCGAAAGGGTAAGATACCCAAGCCCAACGTCCTTTAAAAAGTTAAGCCTTGCACGTATCTCTTTAAGTATGGGTTCTGCAATCATGCTTTGCGTTGTAGTAAGAGTCAGCGCCGACACGAAGTCGCTTAAATCTATTACGCTCATATCGGTAAGTTCGGAAACGTTTTTTCCGTTCACGGTAACCGCCAACGCCACCTTATTAAGTCTTTTCCCGCCACACTCTTCGCAAGGGCGAACGGTCATATACTTTTCTATTTCCGATTTCGTCCAGTCGCTCGTCGTTTCGCGGTATCTGCGGTACATATTAGGAATAATACCTTCCCAACGCGAGTCATAACTCGTGTTGAAAGTTTTGGTTTTATATTCCATATGGATTTTTTCGTCCCCGCTTCCGTACAGAATAATATTATATATTTCTTTCGGCAAATCTTTCGCCTTTGTATCCATTGAGAAGTTATAATGCTTTGCAAGGGACTCGAAAGTCATTTCGGCAATTTTACCGCTTTCCAAGTTCCAACCCGTAACGGTGAACGCGCCTTCGCGCACCGTTTTGTTTTTATCTTTAACGATAAGGTCTTCGTCTATCTCGTTCTTTTCGCCAAGCCCGTGGCAAGCGGGACAAGCCCCGAACGGGTTATTGAAAGAGAAAAGTCTCGGTTCGATTTCTTCTATCGAAGTACCGCAATCGGGACAGGAATATTTCGTTGAAAAAAGCGTGGTTTCACCGCCGACTATTTCGACCGCGACAAGTCCTTCCGCAAGCCGTATTGCAGACTCGATACTCTCTGAAAGTCTTTTTTCTATGCCTTCTTTCACAACAAGCCTGTCTATTACGACGTTAATATTATGTTTAATATTTTTATCTAACTTTATTTCTTCCGAAAGGTCGTAAACTATGCCGTCTATTTCTATACGGGAATAACCGCTTTTTTTATAGCCTTCTATTTCTTTTTTATATTCGCCCTTTTTCCCGCGGATAACGGGCGCGTGAATAAGTATTTTGCTGTTGTCGGGGTATGCCATTATCTTATCGCAAATCTGGTCTACCGTCTGCCTTGCGATTTCCCGTCCGCAGTTAGGACAATGCGGTGTGCCGACCCTTGCGAATAACAGCCTGAAATAATCGTATATTTCGGTTACCGTGCCGACAGTCGAACGCGGGTTATGGGAAGTAGTTTTCTGGTCTATCGAAATCGCGGGTGAAAGCCCGTCTATCATATCGACGTCGGGTTTTTCCATCTGCCCTAAAAACATTCGCGCATAAGACGATAAACTTTCGACGTACCGTCTTTGTCCTTCCGCGTAAATAGTATCGAAAGCAAGAGTACTTTTTCCGCTACCCGAAAGCCCCGTGAACACCACTAACTTATCTCTCGGAATAGTCAGGTCTATATTTTTTAAATTATTTTCTCTTGCGCCTTTAATGGTTAAATATTCTTTCATTTTATTTTCTCATTTTAAGTTTTAATTTTGCTATCGTGTCTCTTATTTCAATACACCTTTCGAAATCAAGGTTGGCACTCGCCACTTTAAGAAGCCCTTTTAACTTTTCTATCTCGTCGGGAATATCGCCTTTTTTGATATCTTTCGTTCTGTCTATTTTTTTGGTTATTTCAAGCGTGTTAAAAACGTCTTTTACAATGGTCTTCGGAATAATGCCGTGTTCGACGTTGTATCTGTTCTGAATATCGCGTCTTCTTTCCGTTTCGCTTATCGCGCGTTTCATACTGCCGGTTATTACGTCGGCATACATTATAACCTTTCCGTCGGCGTTTCTCGCACCGCGCCCTATCGTCTGAATAAGCGACGTGTCGCTTCTTAAAAACCCTTCCTTATCGGCGTCTAAAATAATAACGAGCCGAACTTCCGGCAAGTCTAACCCTTCACGTAATAGGTTGATACCGCAGAGAACGTCTATTTCGCCGTTTCTTAACGACGATACTATTTCTATTCTGTCCATAGTATCGATATCGCTGTGCATATAACTTACCTTAACGCCGTTTTCCTTTAAGTAAGCGGTAAGGCTTTCCGCCATCTTTTTGGTAAGCGTGGTTATCAGCACTCTGCCTTTTTTTTCTATCGCTTTATGGATTTCCGCCAAAACGTCGTCTATCTGGTTTTTAGTAGGTCTTACTTCGACTTGCGGGTCAAGAAGCCCCGTCGGACGAATAATCTGTTCCACCACTTGCCCCGCGTTATTCAGTTCGTAATCGGCGGGCGTTGCCGAAACGCAAATAAGTTGCCCCACCCTTTTATCGAACTCTTCGAACTTTAACGGGCGGTTATCAAAAGCCGACGACAAACGGAAACCGTATTCGACAAGGCTTTGTTTTCTCGCCCTGTCGCCGTTGTACATCGCGCCGAGTTGCGGTATAGTCATATGCGATTCGTCGATAAAGGTAATAAAGTTTTTCGGGAAATAGTCAAGAAGCGTAAACGGCGGTTCGCCAACCTTCCTGCCGTCGAAATATCGGCTGTAATTTTCTATGCCCTTACAAAACCCGATTTCCTTTATCATCTCTATATCGTAATCGGTTCTTTGCTTTAATCTTTGCGCTTCCAAAAGTTTTCCGTTCTCGGTAAAGACCGCCACTTCTCGTTCTTCGTCCCGTTCTATTATCGCTAACGCGTCAATTAGTTTTTGTTCGGCAACGGCGTAATGGCTTGCGGGGAAAATGACCGCGTGTTTAAGTTTCGATACGGCGTTCCCGCTTACGTATTCACACTCGTAAACGCCGTCCACCGTGTCGCCGAAAAACTCTACCCTTATAAATATTTCGGTGTTAGACGACGGAAAAATATCCACCCTGTCCCCGCGTACGCGGAAAGTCGAACGGGAAAAGTCCACGTCGTTTCGGGTGTACTGAATAGCGATAAGTTTTCTTATTAAATCGTCCCTTTTTAGTTCTTCGTTCGGACGGATAGACAAGGCTAATTTATAATACTCTTCGGGTGCGCCCAGCCCGTATATGCACGAAACGGACGCAACCACGATCGTGTCGCTACGTTCGGCAAGCGAACAGGTGGCGGAATGGCGAAGTTTATCGATTTCGTCGTTCATAGCAAGGTCTTTTTCGATATAGGTGTCGGTGGACGGAATATAGGCTTCCGGCTGATAGTAATCGTAATAACTTACGAAAAACTCCACCCTGTTTTCGGGAAAGAATTCGCGGAACTCGTTGCACAGTTGCGCGGCAAGGGTTTTATTGTGCGCGATAACGAGTGCGGGGCGCTGAACTCTCTCTATAACGTTCGCCATAGTAAAAGTTTTGCCCGACCCCGTAACGCCTAATAAAACCTGTTCGCGAAGCCCGTCTTCGATACCTTCGACTAACTTCTGTATTGCCTGCGGTTGATCGCCCGTCGGTTTATATTTAGAGTGTAGAACGAATTTTCTTTCTTGCATAACTTTAATATTATATCAAAAAATTGCTTTTAAGACAAGCCCTATAACGAAACTTAAAAGCGCAAAAACAAAAGTAAGCCCGAATCTGTACGCCAAATTGCGCTTAAATACTTTTTCGCTTCTTAAAAACCCCTTGCCTTTTTCCGAAAAGGAAATACAGTAAATCTTTTCGCCCTGCCGTTCGGAATAGATTAAGTCGTAATACCCGTCCTGAGACAGCGCCTTTACAATCCCTTCTATTTCGGGTATAGACAACTCTTCGCAATGGTTTTTTATACTCTGCGGAGATACCAGCGCGGACGGTTTATCGGAACAGCGCAAATAAAGAACACGCATTACCTTTCTTTCTTTTTTAGACAGCATTATATTTTCCCGATAATAAAATATACGATAATTGAAAGCGCGAACACGCTTCCCGTTAATATTGAAGATAAAACGGTATATTTCATTATTTCCCTTTTGAGTTTTTTGTTTTCCTTTTCGCGCCTATTATAGTAATATTCAACCGCCCTGCCTTTCGGCAGAACGGCAAGGCATATTTCGTTTTCGTCTCTGTACTTTACGTTAACGTATTCCATATCGGACAATTCTTCGAGATATTTTGTAAGGCTTTTATCGTCGAGTTCGCCGTCGCTTATACATTTTTTAACGTCCTTTACAGAAATTATTTCGTAATAGGCGTTTTTACATAGCATATTGATATTATGCATTATTTCCGCGTTATAATCGTAAAACATATTTTACCCCATTTACTATTATGGCTTATAATAAAATATATAAACGGAAATTACGGCAAAAAAAGAAAAACCCGAGTATCGTCGGGTTTTTTAGGTAATGCTTGATATTTATACTAACGTATGCACGGAATAGTTTATATCGTCGGCGGACACCGTTATCGTTCCGCAAATATCGGTTCTATATATTTTTTCGCAATAGGTATTTAATCTTTCGATAACGTGCGAAGACGGATTGTTTTTAAGGCTGTCTAACCCCACGGAAATAATTGCGTTTTTTGGTTTTATAACTTCTAAAAGTTCTTGCGTTGTGCCACGGTTTCCGCCGTGGTTGGGAACGAGAAGAAAGTCGATATTGTTTAAGTTGATTTCCCTGTCTAAAAGCCCTTCGTAAAACCCCACTTTATAATTTTCAACGATTTTCTTTTCCATATCGGAAGTGTCGTCCGAAAATAATAGAAAACTTATTCCGAAACACTCTAAATAGATAATCGGGCAGAGTGCGTCCACGTCGCTTTCGGTGGGTTCGGATAGCCTGTTAAACTCGGCGTATTTGCCGAACGGGTCTTTTTCGTTTTCGGGGTACAGGAACATAAAAGAATAATCGCTTTCGTCAATTCTTTTAAATTCCGAAGATACTCTTATATCTTCACATTTATCGGTAAGCGTGTTATATATTTCTGAATAAAAAGGAAAAAGCGAAGGATTTATAATATAGGGAACGAAACAGGTTTTAATTTCGTTTTCTGAAACAACGGACTTTCCGTTGCCGATATGGTCAATGTCGGGGTGCGATAAAACGAGATAATCGATTTTATTCGAGTAGTTTTTAAGTAGCCCGTTCAACTCGTCTTTTTTATCAGTATTTCCGCAATCGATAAGCATAGTCTTACAGTCGGGAAACTTTATAAAAGTACAGTTGCCGTCGCCCACACTTAAAAAGTGAACGACAAACTTTTTCCCGGTCGTTTCCGCACCGTTATTATAAGTCGTGTTAAACTTTAATTCGTTATTATCGGTTACGCCACAGCCGAACGTCGTACATAAAAACAATAATGTAAGCAATAATAAACAAATCTTTCTTCTTTTGTGTCTATACATTATTTCTTTTTTTGTTTCTTCGGTTTAGTAAGCGATAACCTTTTTACGTCTTCCTTTATCTTCGGTATCATCTTAATCGCTTCGTTATACCCTATTTCGTACATAATATTGCCCGCGCTGAACGAAGTGGGATTAAAGTCGTTTAAGTCGGGGTGCAACATAACGTCGGCGTTATCGTACCCTTTTTTTGACGGCTTTTCTTCTTTCCCGACGTAAGTTGTAAACATTTTAGTAAGAAAAGTCGGTTTCTTTTTAACGGTCGACGACAGGTCGATACCTACGACGTATTCCGCGCCCATATCCCTTACTTGGTCGGCAGGGATTGAATTAGAAAACGCCCCGTCCACGTATTTACGCCCGCCGATGACGACGGGTTTAAAAAACGGCGGATAACAGGAAGACGCGCAAGTCGCCTGTGCGACGCTACCCGTTGAAAAAACGTGCATATCCCCGCTTTCCATTTCGGTCGCCACCGCCCTGTAAGGCTTTTGCAGTTCTTCGATATTAAGCCCGCCTATCATTTTATCAAGCACCTTATAAAGTCCGTCGGTATCCATTTTTATCATAAGTTTCGATAAAATCTCGCTGAAATCAACGCTTTTAATAAGGTTCATAATATCGGTGGAAGAATACCCGTTAGATAAAAACGCGCCTATAATACTACCGATACTGCTACCGGCAAAAACGTCGAAATAAACGCCGTTTTCTTCAAACGCACGGATTGCGCCGAGTTCGGCAAAACCTTTTGCCCCGCCCGAACCGAGTGCAATTCCCATCTTTATTTTTCTTGGTTTCTTTCTAAATAACCACGAGAAAAACCGCATAATTATTCTTCCTTTTTTTCTTCCGTTTTCTCTTTTGAAACTTTTATTATCGTAATAGCGAGTAAAATAACGGCGAGAGCGAACAAGCCGTATAAAATATAGTCAAGGTTAATGCCGATTACGGTACATAATTCCGCAAGTAGCGAAATAATAAGCCCCGCTACCGCGTTCCCTAAAACAACGGGTAAAATTACGTCCTTAAAATCGAGATTTAAAAACACGGCGACCGCCGTCCCCGTCCAAACCCCCGTCATAGGCAACGGTATAGCGACGAAGATAAACACGCCGAGTTGTTTTAACGCTTTTTCGCTTAACTTTCCCTTCGACTTACCTTGTCTGTCGGATAGCGTGTCGTTTGCCTTCGAACTGAAATAGTTTTCAACCTTTAAGGCAAACCCGTTAAACCATTTTATTTTTTTAAGAAGATTAAGAATGGGTCTTAAAAGGAAAAACACGAGAACGAAAACTATCGTTGAACCCAAGTAGGCTATTAAAAAGGCTTCTAAAAACGAGTAGTTTACCGAACGTGCAAAAGTTATTCCGCCCTTTAATTCGATAAGCGGAATAAACGACATTATTATCGTTGCCCAGAAGTTATTGCCTATAAGATTACAAATAAACTGCGTCATTATTAAAAAACCCTTGCGCTTTTTTTACAATTAGTATAATATAATTATATAAAAAAATCAAGTAAAATAAAAAAAGGTAGTTTATGACCACTCAAAAAATGCTGTCCCTGTTACGAAAGGGAATAAATCAGTATAAACTTATAAAGGACGGCGACAAAATTGCCGTTGGTTTATCCGGCGGAAAGGACAGCGTAACTTTATTAAAACTTCTTGCCGAATACAAGAAGTTTTCGCCTGAAAAGTTCGACCTTATCGCAATTACCGTCGACCTTTCTTTTACGGGGCAGACAACCGACTACACACCGCTAAAAGACCTTTGCCGAGAACTAAACGTCGAATATTACGTTATAGATACCGAAATAGGAAAAATCGTGTTCGATATAAGAAAGGAAAGTAATCCTTGCGCACTTTGTTCCAAAATGAGAAAGGGGGCGCTGTATCCGTTCGCGAAGGAAAAAGGTTGCAATAAAGTCGCGATAGGCCACCACGCGGACGACCTTATAGATACTATGCTGTTATCGCTTTTTTACGAAGGCAGGCTTTCGACTTTCGCGCCGAAAAGTTATCTTGACAGAACGGACGTAACCCTTATCCGCCCTATGCTGTATTTAAGCGAAGCGGATATTAAGAGTTATTCTAAAACGCTACCCGTCGTTAAAAGTTGTTGCCCTGCGAACAAGCAAACGAAAAGAGAGTACGTTAAAGACGTTGTAAGTAAGATAGGTAAAGACGTCCCGAATATTCGCGAAATGATATTTACCGCGCTTATTCACCCCGAAAGGTATAACCTTTTCGACAGGTTTGAAAAGGAAATAGATTTATTATAAACTAAACAACTGCAATAAAAAAGTTCCGACAAAAAATCGGAACTTTTTATTTTACTTTCTTTACTTATCGAGAACGGATAAAATATCGGTTTTCGTCAGTTCTTCAACGTCTTCTTCCGTTTTAAGTCTGTTGTCGAAAACGTATTTCAGTAAAACGTAGCCGAGTGCAACGGTAATCCCTACCGCAAACCCCGCGATTGCGAAAAGTTTCATTTTATTATTGACCGAAGAAAACGATTTATTCTGCGTTTTTACGAGTTCAATATTCTTCGTCGGGAAAGGGTAAGTGTTAGAATACAGTTCGCTTTCCGACGCTTTTAACAGGTCGTTTAATTTCTTTTCCGCGTTTACTATATTGCTATCGCTATACGATATTTCAAAAATAAGGCTTTCGTCCTTAAAGTTTATCGTAATGTCGTTTACGCTTATATCAAGGTCGTTATAACTCTTTGCAAGTTCCACCGTCTTCGGGCTTTTAACAAGGTCGACAACAGTCGGCAGATAGTTTTTGGCAAGCGAGTTATTGTTTAACTGCTGTTCGGTCGCATAACTGCCGTTATCTAACGCGAGTTTTAAGATGACTTCCTGCGAAGAAGAATAAACGGGTTTAATAAAGATTGCCGAAGCGCCGATAAACACGCCGGTTATTACGACAACGGTTATAATAATAAACAAAAGGTTTTTATAGATTATTTTCCAGAAAGGAAAATGCACTTCTCTTTTTTCGTCTACGTCGAGTAATAAATCCAAATCGTCCATTATTTGTTCCCCCCGTTCTTTTCGATATAAGATAAGCACTTCGTATCGGTAAGTTTTTCAAGTTCTTCTTTATCTTTAATCGTCCTGTCAAGTAAGAACCTGATATAGATAAACACTATACACAGCAAAATGCCGATAATAAAGGAAACCGAAATAATCCTTACTTTCGAGACGTTCGACGAAACGTCAATAAGCCCCATATCGGAAAGGTTTACCTTTACGCCGAAATATTTGTAAGTCGCGATTATCGCGTTGTTGTTCATTTTATTGAAGTTAGGGTCGTCGGTGTTAAGCGGACGGGAATACGGCGCGCAAATCTTTGCTTCCATATTGATAGCGAAGACTATTATCTTAACTTTATCGATAGCGCTTTGCCTGTCATAGTCGCCGTAAGAAAACTTCATGGAAAAGGTAATCGATTCGTCAGTCGTTTTAGAAGACTTTATCGATAAATTACTTCTTGAAATATATTTTGTTTCGCCGGATATTTCCGAAACGTTTTCTCTCGCTTCGAGTTCGTAGATATACGAATACGGGTAAGCGCCGTCCCTTATATTGTTTTTATAAGCGTCCTCGTCCAAAACTTCGCTTATCGTTTTAGGAACGCCGTTAATATAGAACTTATTGCCCCTTAATTTTTTAATTTCATCACTGCCGTCGCATTGCAGTTTAATGCACTCTACCTGATATTTGCCCGATTCTATCGGTTCTGTATTTATCGTATCGTCAACGACGTAAAATCCCAAAAACTTACCTATAATTTTCTGATTAAGCGTCGTTATCGAATAACCGTTTCCGCCTTTATAGGTGCGCCCTTTGGTCATTATTACTATCGTTTTGCCCATCAGTTCTTCTTGGTGCGCTTTCAGTTCGTCGTAAGAGTACGCCGTTCCTAATTCCGCTTTTTCCGTTGCCGAAATATATTCGTCGACAGTCGAATAACTGTCTTTACGGTTTAAGTAATCGGCATAGTAATAGTTTGCCCTGTCGATAACCACGCCGGAATCGGCGAAATCCGAAACGGTCTCTAAATAGGCTTTCGTAGTTGCCATATCGTAAGTACTTTCTTCGTAATCGGAAAGGTTTGCGCCGTAGATTGCTAATTCCTGCGCCGTATACACGGGTTTTTTAAAAACCGCATACAGTACGCCGAGTAATACCGACGCAACAATTATGCAGATTAAAAACAAAACGTTGACTTTTGCAATCTGCATTATTCTTTTAGGAATATTATTTTTGCCGTTATGTTGATAAGCCATATAAACTCCTTATAAGTAATCGACTTTTATATTTCGATAATGCGCTTATTTTTTATCTGTATTTTACGGTTGCAATAAGAAAGCATCGCTTTCCTGTGCGAAACTATAATAACCGTAATGTCTTCTAATTCTTTAAGCCTACCTAAAACTTTCGTTTCGGTTTCTTCGTCGAGTGCGCTCGTCGCTTCGTCTAAAAGAATAATAGGCGACTTAAACAGTATCGCCCTTGCAATAGCAAGCCTTTGCACCTGACCTTCCGAAAGCCCCAGCCCGTTCTCTCCGACAACCGTGTTTACGCCTTGCGGAAGATTATTTATAAACTCGTCCGCACAACTTACGTAAAGCGCTTTTTTAAGGTCTTCTTCGTTTACGTCAGTCTTTGTAAAGCATACGTTGTCTTTAATAGACCCCGAGAAAATCATATTGCCCTGCGGAACGTATGAAAACAACCGTCTTGTGGTATTATTGATTTCGAGTTCGCCAAGCGACGTATTAAAAAACATTTTACCGTTATCTAACTTGTAAACGCCGAGTAAGAGTTTTATAAGCGTACTCTTACCTATACCGGAAGTTCCGCACACGGCGACGAAATCGTGCTTATTTATAGAAAGCGAAGTGTTTTGTAAAACCTTTTCGTCGTCGTAAGAAAAAGTGATGTCTTGTATTTCAATCGATTTAAGCGCGCCGTATACCTTGTCTATGTCTATTTCCGCGTCTTCGCTTTCGTTTTCTATACTTTCCACTTCCATAAGTCTTTCCGCGGAAGCCATCATTGCGTAATATTTCGGTATTACGTTAGATAAGGACGCAAACGGAACTTGCACGTTGTTTACGAGTTGTAAAACGGCGGAGAGTACGTCGTACCCGATTACGCCGTTGAATATTTTTATTCCGCCGTAAATGAGTGCGAAAATATAGCCCGCGCTGAAAATAAAGTTATAGATAGCGTGCCCCGTTACCGAATAGTTCCTGCGTTTCATTTTGATTCTGAAATTTTCGTCTTGCAGATTGTCAGACTTTTCTTCAATACCTTCTCTTACCGAAAAGACTTTAATAGCCAGAATATTTTCGATACACTCTTGCAAAAACGAACGGGTTTTCCCTTCCGTTTCCTGCGCTTTTTTATGAATAGATTTAAGTTTATTCCGAAGTAGTGCGATAACTAAAAACACCAAAAGCCCCGCCACCGAAAATGCAACGGCAAAAATCCAGTCGAGATAAATGAGTGCGCCCACCGCACAGACAAGTCTGACTATTGCGCAAACGGTTACGGGAACGATACTGACTATTGCGTCCGATACGACGCCCACGTCGTTCGTTAAACGGGTCATCAATTCACCGCTATGGTATTCTTTAATTTTTCCGTACTGCTTTTTTAATATCTGTGAAAAGATATAGGACTTAAAGTCGATTTCCAACTTGCCTTGGATATGTTCCGACAGCCCGTTAATAAGTATTCTTAACCCGAACTGAATAAAGACGAGAGAAACGAGAAAAACCGCACCCCTTATAACCTTGTCTTTATTTCCGCTTATCGCGCCGTTAATCAGCATTTTTATAGCGAAAGCAAACACCACGGTTATAACCGCGAAAATAACGTTGGCGAATATTAAAACCGCCATTTTCTTATTCTGTTTTCCGGAAATGTGTCTTATCCAGCCGGCAACCTTTTTATCTTTCATTATCTACCTTATTTTTTATTTTTCTTTCGCGACTTTTTTCTTCACACCGTCTTTTTGCGTTTTCGTTCTAACCGTCTTTACATTTCTGTCTTTATGCGATATTTCGGGAATAATAGATTTGGCGGTTTCTTCGCCTTTTTCTCTCTTGCCCGCGCTACAACCCTTATCGGTGTTGTCTATCTTATAGGAAGGAACGAGTTCGTGAACGAGTTCTTTAATTCTGTCCGTTTCGTTGTATGCTTCAACGTATAACTGACGTACCTTTATAAACAGGTTCTTTTCGTCGATTACGAGTGGTTTGCCGATAGAAATCATATCGTTTGCCGTCTTTTTAAGCCCTTCTTCGTCCATCAGCCTTTCTTCGTAAAGTTTTTCGCCGGGGCGAAGTCCGGTAATCTTAATATCGATATCTTTAAACGGTTCGAAACCCGATAGCCTTATCATATTTACCGCGAGGTCGTAAATCTTAACCTGATTACCCATATCGAGAACGAATATTTCACCGCCCTTTGCGTAAGCCCCCGCTTGAAGAACGAGACTAACCGCTTCCGGAATCGTCATAAAGAATCTTTCTATATCCCTATGCGTAACGGTAACCGGTCCCCCTTCCGCAATCTGCTTTTTAAATAGCGGTATAACCGACCCGTTAGAACCTAAAACGTTCCCGAACCTTACCGCAACGTAGTTGGTGGACGGGTAAACGTTGTTCATAGTCTGAATAATCATTTCACAGATACGCTTGGTCGCCCCCATAATGTTGGTAGGGTTTACCGCCTTATCGGTACTAATCAGAATAAATCTTTCAACGCCGTTCCGTCCTGCCGCGTCGGCAACCTTAAACGTACCGCTGACGTTGTTTTTAACCGCTTCGTTCGGCGAGTGTTCCATAAGCGGAACGTGTTTGTGCGCCGCGGCGTGAAAAACTATTTGCGGTTTGTATTTTCTGAACATATCGTCCACTTTCTTGCTGTCTCTTACTGACCCTATTAAAACTTCAAGGTTAAGATTTGGCAAGTGGCGAATAAGTTCCTGCTGAATATCGTAAGCGTTATTTTCGTACACGTCGAAAATAATGAGTTGTTTCGGATTGTGGTTTGCTATCTGACGACAAAGTTCGCTACCGATTGAACCACCGCCACCCGTTACCAGCACGACTTTATTTTCAATATATCCCATAATTTCGTCGAGATTTACGTTTACGGGTTCTCTTCCTAAAAGGTCGGCGATACTTACTTCTTTAATCGCGGAAAAAGAAATATTTCCTTCCGCAAGTTGGTAAATCCCCGGCACTATCATCACTTTACACGAAGTTTTCTGACACTCCGCGATGATTTTACTCTTGATTTTTTCCGAAACGGACGGCATAGCGACGATTATTTCTTCGATACTGAATATCTTTGCGTAAATATCGACTTCGCTTATTTTGCCTACTACTCTTACGCCGTTTATATACTGACCGAGTTTATTCTTATCGTCGTCTAATATACAGATAGGTTCCATATGAAGTTTATCGGAAGTCTGCATTTCGCGGATAAGCATTGCGCCGGCGTCCCCCGCGCCGATAATCATAACTCTTTTTCTTATTCTCGTTATCGTCTTTTCTATTTTAGCGACTTTTCTGCCGTAATAACTCAATAAAAACCTTAACGTTATTATAAACGTCGCGAACAAAAACGACGTTACGAACGCCCAAACGACCGTTTCGCGCATTACGAAAAGAAGCGATAAAACCACGTTAAAGCCGGTAAATGCAAACAGCGCTTCGACAACGCGTAAGCCTTCTTCCATACCCGCGTATTTCCAAATACTGTTATAAAGCCCGAAAACGATAAACAGGAAATACATAATAACGATATCGATGATTAAAACGTACCACCAAGCCCTGAACCCGTCGGCAGGCGCTAAATGGCAACACAAAAATCCAAGACTCCAAGCCCCGAACAGGGCTAAAAGGTCAAAAATAATCAATAATGTAATTCTTACTTTTCTTCCCATTATTTTTCTCCGTTTATACGTGCTTTTCCGATAATATTTTCCGCGGTTAAACCGTTGTCTTTCATTTGCGACTTAATATCGCCGTGAGAAACGAACTCGTCCTTTATTCCGAACGAAAAAATCTCTGCGTTTTCGCACTTATTCTTGTAATAGTCTGAAACAAGACTACCGAACCCGCCGATTATCGCGTTTTCTTCCAGCGTTATTATTTTGTTGTTTTTAATTCTTTCTAATACCTTTTCGTCAAGCGGTTTAACAGACCTTGCGTTAATGATCTCGATTGTACCGTCGGATTTATCCGCTATTTCGTAAGCAAGCGATATCATACGCGGGCCTACCGCAAGGATTGATACGCCTTGTCCGTCTTTTAAAACTTCCCATAACGAAAGGTTTATATCGGTGTTATGAGTAAACGTCGGTATCTTGCCGTTAGGATACCTTATCGCAACGGGACGATTTAATTTTACCGCGTATCTTAAAACGCTGTCGAACTCCGAAGTGTCGGAAGGTGCAAAAATATGCATATTCGGAAGGTGCGACAGAAAACTCAAATCGAAAACGCCCCGATGCGTCTTCCCGTCCGCACCGACAAGCCCCGCCCTGTCAAGGCATAAAACGACGGGCAAATCGGAAAGGCAAACGTCGTGCAATATTTCGTCGTACCCGCGTTGCATAAAGGTCGAGTAGATAGCAACTATCGGTTTAAGTCCGCCGAGCGCCAAGCCCGACGCTTCGGTTATCGCGCACTCTTCGGCTATACCCACGTCGAAAAAGTTATTTTTAAAATCTCTCATTACCTTATCTAACCCCGTGCCGTAAGTCATACCCGCGGTAATAACGACGTTTTTCCCGTCTTCTTCAATTAACTTATAAACGGAATTACCGAACGCTTCCGAGAAATCGCCCTGCGTTACAGTTAAGCCTTTTCCTACTCCGTGATATAAATCAGGCGACTTTTCAGCGACTTCGTAGCCGTAGCCCTTTTTCGTTCTTACGTGCAGAAACACCGCCTTGTTTTTCATAACTTCTTTTATACGTGAAAGCGCCTTTATCGTCTTTTCAAGGTTATTTCCGTCAACCCCCGTCACGTATTTAAAGCCAAATCTTTCTATGTAGTTGTTTTTATTGAAAACCCGTTTGATAAAGGTTCTTATTTTTCTCAAAAACTTTACGACGAAAGAGTTCCCGAAAACCTTTTTAATACCCGTTTTGGTTTTAAGGTAAGATTTCGTCGTCGTATTACGGGATATAAAACGGTATAGCGCGTTTCTGTTCCTTGAAATACTCATACCGTTGTCGTTTAATATTACCAGCATACCTTTCGGCTTAATATTGCGCGCCGTCATCGCTTCGAGATTTAAGCCGTTTACAAACGACCCGTCCCCAACAACGTCTATTACGTTATAGTTTTCGTTAAGCGAATCTCTCGCTTTAAGAAGCCCCAAGGTTATAGGAATAGAAGTCCCCGAATGACCAGTGGTGTTTATATCGAACGGGCTTTCGTTCCTATCGGAAAACCCCGAAAGACCGCCCGTCGTCCTTATCGACTTAAAGTTTTCTTTTCTGCCCGTCAGTATCTTATGGGTATAGCATTGATGCCCCACGTCGAAAATAAGTTTGTCGCTATTTAAATCGAAAACGTAATGTATTGCAACGGTCAGTTCGACAGCGCCGAGATTAGACGACAAATGCCCGCCGTTGTTTTTTACCGTTTCAACGATTTCTTCGCGGATTTCCGTGCAGAGAAGTTTTAATTCTTCTATATTAAGTTTTTTCAAATCGGAAGTTTCGTTAATTTTTTCTAATATCGCCATAAGTAAACTCGTAAAAAATAAATATAAAACTAAAAGGTTATAATTTCACATTATAACGCATTATAATATATTTTATATATTATACTTCATATAATAAGTAAAGTCAATATTATTTACCGAAATTGCCCGCACTAAAAATATTAAAAATATTGACTTAATAAAAAAAGCATATTAAAATAAAAAAGGGAGAATAATTTTGACTATGAATAAAGAAGAAATATTGACAAAATACGCCGAACTCGTTTTATTAAAAGGCGTATCTATGCAACGCGGACAGGGTGTTGAAATAGTTTGTCCGGTAGAAAGGAACGACGTTGCGAAAATATTTGCAAAAACCGCCTTTTCTCTCGGTGCAAGGGACGTATCGGTAAGATACGAAGACCGGATTATCGATAAATATAACTACCTATACGGCGATAAAGAATACTTATCGGATATTCCTAAATGGAAGATAATGCAAAGAGACAACCTGTTAAAAAAGAACTATTGCTACGTCGCGATAGACGGGGACGACCCGTCCGTTTTTAAGGACGTTCCCGTTGAAAAACTTGCCTATATCAAAAAGGCGCGGGCAAAGGCTTTTAAGAAGTTTTCGGACGAAGTGATGAAAAATGGAATAAGGTGGTGCGTCGTTTCAATCCCTACGGAAAGTTGGGCGAAAGAGATATTTAAAAACGATAAGAACGCCGTCGATAAACTGTGGGAACTTATAATTAAATCTATGCGGTTAGATTCTTCCGACCCCGTTTCGGCGTGGACGCAACACGTTTCAATTTTAAATAAGCGCGCAGAGTTCTTAAACGCCAAGCGTTTTTCCTATCTTGAATACAAGAATAAATCGGGAACGGATATTAAAGTCGGGCTAATCGAAAACCACGTGTGGCTTTCCGCCGAAGAAAAGGCACAAGACGGCGTGAAGTTTATCGCGAATATGCCGACGGAAGAAGTTTTCACCGCACCGCACAATAAAAGAATAGACGGAACGGTGCGTTCCGCCCTACCACTTTCCTATAACGGGCAGATTATAGACGATTTTACCATTACTTTTAAAAAAGGCAAAATCGTATCTGTATCGGCAAAAAAAGGCGAAGACTTATTAAAAAAACTTATTGAAACAGACTCCGGCACTAAAAGTCTCGGCGAAGTTGCGCTTATCGGCAAAAACTCGCCGATAGCGTTATCGAACGTTTTATTTTACAACACTTTATTCGACGAGAACGCAAGTTGCCATTTCGCAATCGGCGGGGCTTACCCGACGACCGTTAAAAACGGCGATACGCTTTCTAAAAAAGAACTCCATAAACTCGGATTTAACGATTCTAAAGAACACGTCGACTTTATGATAGGTACGAAAGATTTAAATATTACGGGCGTACAAAAAGACGGAACGAGAACTCCGATTTTTATCGACGGCGACTGGGTGATTTAACTATAAAACATAATAAGCGGGGCGTATAAAAATACGCCCCGCTTATTACCGTAATCGTACGTTAATCGTACGTTTTAATTTTTTGCGTTTATTATAATCAGCCCTATTATAGCCGAAATGACCGATATAAAAAGCGCGTCGACACATGCCTTACCGAACACAAAGGCTTCGCTATAAATAAAAAGGCAAAACACCATAGAAAAAACGCTGAAAACTAATCCTATAAGCGCACCTTTAATTAACCCCTTTTCCTTATCGATTGCAAACAAGCACCCGAAAAATACCGATATGATTTTTATAAACTGGTTTATTATTTTAACCGTGTTCGTGCCGACGTATAAAAAAGTTATTACGCCGGAAAACAAAACGATACCGATAACGAAACAAAAAAACGCGATAAGTCCGCCCTTAACAGCAGAAAAAGGAACACTTTCTTTAAACATAAAAACCCCCACGTAACACTATATACTACGTGGGGACTTTCGTTTTTATTCAAAAATTATTCTTTTTCGTTAGCGGTTTCAGTTGTTTCAGCAGGTTTTTCTTCCTTCTTTTCCGCCTTTTCGTTTTCAACAGGTGCGGTCTGATAAATAGCGCCCTTGTCGAACTTAACGTAACTTTCTTTTCCGTCCATACCCGTTTTAAGAACGAAAGTATTTTCGGCGTTATTGATTTCCGCAACGTATCCGCAAACACCGCCTATGGTTTTAACCTTGTCGCCTATCTTCATTTTGTCAACCATTTCGATTGCCTGTTGCTGTTTCTTCTTGCCCGTTATCGATTGCCAAATCATAAAACCGATGACTAAAACAAGCATTACGCCGACTATAACGTAAAAAGCCCAACTTGTTCCACTTTCTGCCGTCAATAAATTATTCATATTTTTTTTCTCCTTATTTATTTCCTTTTAATAATATAACATTTCCACTAAAATTGCAAGTATTTTTTTGATAAAGTTATTTTTTCGTGTTTTTCGCGTTTTAATACCTTTTTTCGCCGTTTTTTCTATAAAACTCTTCGGCAAACTCGGTAAAACTGTCGGCTAAAATCGCTTCTCTGACCTGTTTCATAAGCCTGTTAAGATAAGTTATGTTATGCAGACTTATCATCATACCGCCCATCATTTCGCCCACGTTAATCATATGCCTTAAATATGCTTTCGTATAGTTTTTGCACGCATAACAGTCGCACCCTTCTTCAAGCGGTGTAAAGTCTTCTTTATAAATACCGTTTCTTACTACTACTTTTCCGTTTGACGTAAGCGCCGTTCCGTTCCTGCCGATACGGGTCGCCAAAACGCAGTCGAACATATCTATTCCGCGCCTGACGCCTTCTATTAAACAATCGGGACTGCCGACCCCCATAAGGTATCTCGGCATATCAGTCGGATATAAAGGCAAAAGCGAATCCATAATATCGTACATTATTTCTTTCGGTTCGCCGACCGAAAGTCCCCCGATACCGATACCGTATTTAGCAAAAGGCAACGTTTCTTTTAAACTTTCCTCCCTTAAATCTTTAAACATATTTCCCTGAACGATAGGGAAAAGCGCCTGATTTTCGTTTTTATGCGCATTGTAACATCTGTCAAGCCATAAAAGAGTTCTTTTCATTGCTTCGTAAGCCGTCTTTTTATCGACGCCGTACGGCGAACACTCATCGAACGCCATAATGATATCCGCGCCGAGATTGTTTTCTATTTCTATTGCTTTTTCAGGCGAAATAAAATGCAGACTGCCGTCTATATGCGAATTGAAATAAACGCCTTCGTCCTTTATCTTATTTAATTTTGCAAGTGAAAACACCTGAAACCCGCCCGAATCGGTCAAAATAGGCTTGTCCCACGCCATAAACTTATGCAGACCGCCCGCTTTTTTAACTATATCGTCGCCGGGGCGCATATAAAGGTGATAGGTGTTAGCAAGAAGTATTTGGGTATTTGCTTCCTTTAAGTCTCTCGGCATAACGCCCTTAACCGTCGCCTGCGTGCCAACGGGCATATAGGTCGGCGTTTCGATATCGCCGTGCGGTGTGTGAAGAATACCTACCCTTGCACCCGTCTTTTTATCTTGTTTAATTTGTTCGTAATAAAATTTTTCCATAATTAGTTATGTTCGTATTTCGTCTGATTATCGAAGTTTTTTTCTTTTTAAGTACGCAGTATTGCGCAGTTTATTCCGCATTTGTCTGTTTTTAGAAACAAGCAAGACAAGGCTCGAAAAGAAAAAAAGATGAGATAAATCGTCTGATTATCGAAGTTTTTTTTTCTTTTCAGAAACGCAGTATTGCGCAGTTTATAAGAACAGACACGCGTCGCCGAAGGAAAAAAATCTGTACCCTTCTTTTACTGCTGTGTTATACAGTTCTAATATCTTTTCTCGAGAAACGAAAGCCGACACTAACATTAAAAGAGTGGATTTCGGCAAGTGGAAATTAGTTATAAGCCCGTCCACACACTTAAACTTGTACGGCGGATAAATAAATATTTCGGTATTCCTTTTAACGGGGGACACAAAACCGTTTTCGTCCGACGCACTTTCAAGCGTTCTTACACTCGTCGTGCCGACGGCGATAATGCGCCTGCCTTCCCTTTTTGCGCGGTTGATTTTTTCTGCGTTCTCTTCGTCTATTTCAAAATATTCGCTGTGAATATGATGCTTTTCGATTTCTTCTTCCTTTACGGGGCGGAAAGTCCCAAGCCCTACGTGAAGTAAAACGTCGGCAATTTCAACGCCCATATCTTGCAGTTCTTTTATAAGCCCGTCGGTAAAATGCAGTCCCGCGGTTGGCGCTGCCGCCGACCCGTCGGTTTTTGCGTAAACCGTCTGATAACGATTTTTATCTTTTAATTTTTCTTTTATATACGGTGGCAACGGCATTTCGCCTATTCTGCCTATAACGTCTTCAAAAACGCCGTCGTAAATAAATCTAACGCGCCTTGTCCCTTCTTCGGGAAATATTTCAAGAACTTCTGCCGATAAGTCGGAAGAAATGGTGATTTTTGCGCCGACGCGCATTTTTTTGCCCGGTTTTACAAGCACTTCCCACTCGGTTAAATTAAATCTTTTAAGTAAAAGTATTTCCACCTTTCCGCCGTTAGGCGTTGTCCCAAACAGCCTTGCGGGAAGAACTTTAGTATTGTTTCTGACGAGAAGGTCGCCCTTTTTTAAAAAGGACTTAATATCTGAAAAGTGCTTATGGTACACGGTGTCGGTAGTTCTATCGTATACCAAAAGTCGCGAAGCGTCCCTCGGTTCAACGGGGGTCTGCGCTATTAAGTTTTCCGGTAAATAATAATCAAAGTCAGTCGTTTTCATTGCAGTCGTCGGTTAAAAATGATAATTGTTCTTTTTTGTTCTGCGGTATTTTTTTGCCTATATGTTCGTAGCCTTTTCCTAAAAGGACACGCCCGCGCGGTGTTCTCGCTATAAAGCCTAATTGAAGCAGATACGGTTCGTAAACGTCTTCTATCGTGCCCGCGTCTTCGTTTATTGTTGCGGCAAGCGTTTCAAGTCCGCAAGGCCCGCCCGCAAACTTTTCCGCCATAGATTTTAATATGCTTCTGTCGATATGGTCAAGCCCCAACTCGTCTATATCTAAAAGTTTCAGTTCTTCTTTTGCGTCGGACAGTTCTATTCCTTTATGTCTTTTAACGATAGAATAGTCCCTTACTCTCTTTAACAGTCTGTTCGCAATACGCGGTGTTCCGCGACTTCTCTTCGCGATTTCAGTCGCCGCGTCTTTCGTTATGGTAATAGCCAGCATTTTAGAAGCCCTTTCCACTATTTCCGTAAGTTCCGTAACGGAATAGGTTTCAAGCCTGCATATAACGCCGAACCTGTCGCGAAGCGGGGCTGAAAGCATACCCGCCTTCGTCGTCGCGCCGATAAGGGTAAAGTGAGGAAGCGCAATCTGAATACTGCTTGCCGACGGTCCTTTACCCGTTATAAAATCGAGTGAAAAGTCTTCCATAGCCGAATAGAGTATTTCTTCTACGTTATGGTTAAGTCTGTGTATTTCGTCGATAAACAAAACGTCGTGTTCGTTAAGGTTAGTTATAATCGCCGCCAAATCGCCCTGCCTTTCAATCGCAGGCCCGCTTGCGACTTTTATCTGTGAACCGAGTTCGTTAGCGATAATGTGCGCAAGGGTGGTTTTACCTAATCCCGGTGGCCCGTAAAGTAAAACGTGGTCAAGTGCGTCGTTTCTCATTTTAGCCGAAGCGATAGAGATTGCAAGGTTATCTTTAACCTTTTCTTGCCCCACGTAGCCTTCCATAGACTTCGGGCGCAATATGTTTTCTATCTCGACGTCGGCAATATTCTTTGCCGGAGAAGAAAGTCTTTCTTCATTATCAGAAGAAACGCCCCCTTCCTTTGCACTCGTTATATATAATCCTTCATCTTCCATATTTCACCTATCTTATATGTTTAAGGGCGTAAGTTACTATTTCCTGAATAGTATTAGCACCGCTTTCCGTCGCGCCGTTCATGGCGTTTACGCACTCTTGCCTTGTAAAACCAAGACCCATAAGCGCGATTACCGCGTCTTCCTTTTCAGGCGACAACGCGTTTTCCTTTTCAGGTTTTACAGTTTCGCCGTCCGCCACCGTTTCTTCCGCCGTGATTTTTTCCCTTAATTCGAGTATAATTCTTTCCGCCGTCTTTTTGCCAAGACCTTTTACTTTCGATAGCGCTTTAACGTCCGACGTCGCGATATTCACCGCGAGTTCTTCAAGTTTCATATTAGATAACACGGTAATACCCATTTTAGGACCTACGCCCGAAACGGAAATGAGTTTTAAAAACATTTCTTTTTCGGAAGAACTTATAAACCCGTATAACGAAATGTCGTCTTCCCTTACCGCCGTATAGATATACGCCGATGTTTTTTCGTTTATATTGCAACCGTTATATACGGACGCGGAACAGGTGATTTCAAACCCCACGCCACCGCAGAGCAAAATTATTTTATTATTGATTTTTTCCTTAACAACGCCTTCTAAATATCCTATCATTATTTTTCCCCTTAATGAGTATAGTTCCCCGGTGCGGTGTTCACGCTGAAAAGCCCGCCTAATTTATTTGTCCTTGCGTGAGTAAGTGCAACGGCAAGCGCGTCCGCCGCGTCGTCGGGTTTCGGGATTTCCGAAAGTTTAAGAAGGGTTTTAACCATTTTTTGTATCTGGTGTTTGTCCGCCCTTCCGTACCCCGTCAGCGCCTGTTTTATCTGCAAGGGCGTATATTCGAAAATCTGCCCGCATTCCTTTTGTGCGGTTAGTATCAAAACCCCCCTTGCGTGCGCTACGGCTATACCCGTTTTAACGTTCTTTGCAAAAAAGAGTTCTTCCACCGCTATCTGGTCGGGTTTAAACTTGTCGATAATGATTTTTATACCCTTTTCAAGCATAGTAAGTCTTACGGCAAGATTGTCCGTTTTCGGCGTTATTATAGCGCCGTTATCAATCATTTTTAACTTACCCTTTTCATCAACGCTTATTACCCCGTAGCCGAGAGTGGCTATTCCGGGGTCGAACCCTAATATAACCATACGTAATATATTTTACTTTAATTTACGATAATTGTCAATGAAAGTTAAAATAAAAAACAGCCTGCTTTTTTGCAAACTGTTTTTTTGATTTAATAGTTAATTTTTAATCGTATATTCCCGTATCGCAGAAATAAAACTGCCTTGCAGTCATAGATACGGTTACGACTTTCGTCGACGTTTTGCCGCCTATGCTTATTTGCGTTCTATTAACCGTCATCGTGATTGTATCGCCTATCTTTATTCCCGACATTGCCGTGGTATATGCGCTGTAAGATAACGGGACGATAGGCGTGCCGTTTACCGAAAGCGCCGTAATAGTATCGTTTGCTTTAAGACCTTGCGTTTGCGCCTGACTGCCATTTTCAACCGACGAAACGGTAAGCGACGTGGTTGCACCGCTTACGGTAAAGCCGAACAATTCTCTTCTGCCAGAAATGTAGCCGTAGTTTTCGCCGTTAAAGTTATTGTAAGTTCCGATAAGTTGTTTTGCAATGTTTACGAAACCGTTTTCAATCTGACCTTCTTCCGTCGGTATTTTTGCGGGAACGGCGTAATTGTAGTTTGAATAATTATCGTCGCCGGCGTTAGTTATTCCCACTAATTCGCCGTAAAGATTAAACAGCCCGCCACCTGAACTGCCGTGCGTTATAGGAACGCTGATTTGGTGCAATACCATTTCTCCTATATCTTCGATAGCCGTTTCCCTGTATTCGTAAGAAATAATGCCTTCAAGCACCGTCCCCGGAAGTTCACCCGTTGGGTTGCCGATTGCAAACACTTCTTCGCCCGCAACTACCGAATAACGGGTAGTATCGATAATCGTCGCAAGACATAGGTCGGATTTATTAAGCGTTGAACCCTGTAAATTGAGTTTTAATACCGCAACGTCGGCGGTTTTATCCGCACCGACCAAAGTTACCGCTTGGTTTACGTTGCTTGCTTTCGTTCCGCCGATATTGCCGTCGAAAACGTATTCGTCGTCGCCGTAAGCATATTTTTCGTTAGGAAGGTAAACTTTTACTTCACCCTTCGTGCTTATAACGTGATAATTTGTCAGTATATAAACGATATTCGTTTCGTCCACGCCTTCGTTGGTGATGTCAACCATAGTACCCGAACCGACCCCGTCCGACACCATAACGACTACTGATGAACCCCGAACTTTTGCAACGGCGTCCTGTTTAGAAAACGGCGCGCTATCCCTTGGTTCGGACGCTATTTGAACACCGCTCGATTTATTTGCCGAATCAGGCAGATTAGGAACGGTATATGAAGTGTTTTGCGTATTATCTCCGTTTTCGCTATCGTTTACGAAAGAACAACCAAATGAACTTACGCTAAAAATGATAACGGTAAGTATTAAAGTCGCTAGTAATCCGATTTTTTTAAGTCTTTTCATTTTTTTCTCCTTTCGGTTTTATCTTATTTATATTTTATCACAAATTTTATTAAAAATATATTATTTTTAAAATTTTTTTATAAAAAAATAAAAGGGCGGTATCAATCGCCCTTTTTTTTCGCACCGTACGGCAATAAAAAACCACCGTATTATACGAAATATAAAAACGGTGGTAAATAGTTCGGTAATTTTAGTGAATAAAGGTTACCTTTACCCCCGATAAAAATATTATCGCCCAAAACTGCCTTTTTATTCAGATTTATTTAATTATTCTTCTTCGTCTTCCGGCAAGTCGACGTTATGGAAGGTATCCTGAACGTCGTCAAGGTCGTTAAGCGCGTCGATTAAGCGTTGGAACTTTGCCAAATCGTCGCCCGATAAAGTAATCATATTTTGCGGAAGCATTTTTATTTCCGCTTCGAAGAAGTTAAGCCCCTTTTCTTCGAGATATTTTCTTACGTCCGAAAAAGAAGACGGGCTTGTGTGGATTTCGAAAGCGTCGTCCATAGTAATAACGTCGTCCGCTCCCGCGTCCAACGCGTATTCCATAACGGTATCTTCCGATAAATCAGGGGTGCGTTCGATAACGATAACGCCCGTATTCGTAAACGTAAACGATACGCAACCGGCGTTGCCTAAAGAACCGCCGTGTTTTCTCATAGTAGTTCTTACGTAGTCGACCGTCCTGTTTTTATTGTCCGTTAAAGTTTTAATAATGATTGCACTACCCGCAGGGCCGTATCCTTCGTAAGTCAATTCTTCGAAATTAGCGCCCGAAAGTTCGCCCGACGCTTTTGCAATACAACGCTTTATGTTGTCGTTAGGCATATTGACCGATTTCGCTTTTGCGATTGCGTCCGCAAGTTTACTGTTAGTCGAAGGGTCGGGATTGTTTTTTGCCGCAACGGCGATTTCTCTGCCGACTTTCGTGAAAATCTTGCCCTTTATTGCGTCTGCTTTTGCCTTTTTTACTGCAATGTTTGCCGAATGGCTATGTCCTGACATTTTTTATCTCCTTATACTGTTTTTTAACTGATACATAAGTATCCCCGCGGAAACTGCCGCGTTAAGACTTTCAACGCCGTTTTCCATAGGAATACTGACCGTGTATTTTGCTTTTTTCCGTATCTGTTCTGAAACGCCGTTGCCCTCGTTCCCGATAACCAAACAAAACTCTTTGCTACCGCGAAAAGTATCTATATTTTCCCCGCCCATATCGGCAACGATAAGCGGTTTTTTTATCGTTTTTAAAAGATTATTCCTATCGGCGTAAACGACGTTGACCCTGAATATCCCGCCCATTGTCGCCCTGACTGATTTCGGCGAATACGGGTCTGCACAGTTATCGGTTAAATAAACCGTATTATACCCCGTCGCGGCGGCAGTTCTGATTATTGCGCCGACGTTATTAGGGTCTTGCACGTCGTCAAGTAATAAACACCTGTCCCCTTCGTTTACTATAAAACTTTCGGGTTTATAGATGACCGCCATAACGCCTTGCGGTGATTTTTCGGTGGAAACCGATAAAAAAACTTCTTCGCTTACCTCTTCCACTCTCTCGCCCCTTGTTTCGGCAAGTTTAGCCATCCCGTCGCAAGTGCCTATAAGCGCGAATATCCTGCAAGGAAAGGACAGCGCTTCTTTAACTAATTTTACGCCTTCCGCTATATATAGCCCCGACCTGTCCCGTTCCTTTTTGTCCGATAACGCTTTTATCTGTTTTATTAACTGGTTTTGCTTTGAAATAATCATCTGAAACCTAAATAAAGCCTACAAAAAAGTAGGCTTTAATAGTTTTTATAAACTTTTCTTTGCTTTCTCAACTAACGCGGTAAAGCCCTGTGCGTCGGATACGGCGATTTCCGCAAGAACCTTTCTGTTTAAGTTGATTCCCGCTTTCTTTAAACCGTACATGAATTTGCTGTAAGAAATACCGTTAAGACGGCAAGACGCGTTGATACGCGCAATCCATAAAGATCTGAAATCGCGTTTCTTCGCTTTTCTGCCGATATAAGCGTACATCTGCGCTTTCATAACGGCTTCTCTTGCTACTCTGTATCTTTTACTTCTTCCGCCAAAATAACCTTTGGCAAGTCTTAATATCTTTCTACGCTTTTTAACTGCGTTTACTGCTCTTTTAATACGCATAATCTTATCCTCCTTCCGTCCGATTACTTATTGTAGATAAGTGTTTTTATCGTTTTTTCTTGCGTTTCGTCTACGTATGCGCCAGCGCATAAGTTATTCTTTCTCTTTCTGTCTTTTTTGGTTAAAATGTGGTTCTTTCCCGAACAAGACCTTTTAATCTTGCCCGATGCTGTCGTTCTGAAACGTTTTTTAGCAGCACTTTTCGTTTTCATTTTAGGCATAGTGTTTACCCTCCGTTTTATTGTATTTTTTTATTTACGCCTTTATAGGTGAAAGCATCATCCATATGTTTCTGCCTTCGGTAAGCGGTTGCTTTTCCATCGTGCCAAAATCTTTTACCATCTCGAAAAATCTCGTCATTACGTTAAGACCCATCTCCGAGTGCGCCATCTGACGACCACGCATACGAATCGAAACTTTGACTTTGTTCCCTTGCGATAAAAACTTTTGCGTCTGTTTTGCCTTAACGTTCAGGTCGCCTACGTCAATCGTCATTGAAAGCCATATCTCTTTGATTTCAACGATTTTTTGATTCTTTTTGGCTTCTTTCGCCTTCTTCGTCAATTCAAACATATATTTATTATAGTTCATCAGTTTGCAAACGGGCGGAACGGCGTTCGGCGAAATCTTAACGAGGTCAAGCCCCTGTTCGTCCGCTATCGCCTGCGCTTCCCTTGCAGACATTATGCCGAGTTGTTCGCCGTTTTCTCCGATAACGCGAAGTTCGTTGTCCCTGATTTCTTCGTTGATTTGATGTTCTTTTTTGATTGTAGTATACCTCTTTTATTTTTTCTCGCCCCAAAAAAATAAGGGCTACTTAACATAAAGTAAACCCCGTGTATACTAAAAAACAGTCCACCGCATTTATATACGGTAAGCAATTTTTCGTATCGAGCCGATTGGTTATAACCGTCGGCGAGAAGGGTCTCTTCTTCTTAAGCCTTAATATAATAAATCTTTTTTTCTGCTTTGTCAACTTTTTTTATAGAGTTTTTCTATTTTTTATTAAGTCCTACGCTTTCAAGCATTTTTTGTATCTTTTCTTTCTCTTCGCTTTTAAGATTTTTCGTGATTTCAAGTTCACGCTTTGCCTTCTTTCTTCCTTTTCCGAATAATATCTTAAACCAGCGATGTACCAGACAAAACGGGTACAGATATGGCGCTTTATTTAATATCGGGTAAGAGTTTGTTCCTTTCATTCTCTCTAACGGCATAAACACGCGCGATAAAAAATACTTAAATCCCGATTTTTTGTTGGCAGTTCCTATCTTAACGCGTTGTTCTGTGTTCCCGTAAACTCCGCCACGGATAATAAAATCTTCCAAAACTTCAATTTTGTCATCGTATTTTTCGCCGTTAAACCACACGGAAACAAGGCGGTAAAACTCTTTCGTAAAGATATATAGCCCCGCTTTTTCCAAAACATCCCGATAATCTTCGTAGTTAATCCCCATTTTATTTTTAATAACGTACGCGTCGAGAACAGAACGTATTCCGCACCCGCCTTCCAAAAAATGCTTAACGGTATGCGCCATATAAAAAAGCAAAAAGTCTTTATCGGATAGAGTTAATCTATACCCGTCCTTTTTCGACGTTATAAAAACGTCTGATAACAGTTTTTCGGTTTTAACGTCCCTTTCTAATAGTCTGTAATGAAGTTCTATTCCCGTTTCTGACGGCGACTCTACCGATACGTCGTGTTCTGCAAGTTTACCGACCTTATACCCTTTCTCTTTAAGTGCTAAAAGTGCGGATTTTACGTCTTTTTTATCTATTAAAATATCAATATCCGCACTTGTACGAAGTTCTTTAACGGGATAGTATTCTCTTAATACGACGCCTTTAAGCGGAATAAAATATATCTTATTTTCCGAAAAAATAGCGTATAATTCTTCCTTATCGTAGTTAATTCTCTCATACCTTGCAAAATCGATAAACAAGGCTTTTGAAAAGGCTGAATACCCGCTTGTATTTTTATCAATATAACCTTTTTCGATAAGTTCGCTGGCGACAATACCTAATATATCGTGTTTTTTTGCAACGGAAAAAAGAAGCGACAGTTTTTCGTCGGTAATATCGCCTATATTTTCTTTATTTCCCGTAAAGTGCCCTTTAAGTAAAGATATTAAGTTTTTATAAACGCCCTTTTCTTCCATAAGTTATTTTATAAACTTAATAAACTATTTTTTTAAGCTTAAAATAATTTTACAAATCCTATCCACGTCTTCTAATTCTAAATCAGGATATAATGGCAAAGTTAAAACGTTAAGTGAAAGTTGAAGTGCAACAGGTGTGTCGGCAGGATTGTATATCCCCTTAAAACACTCGAAACTATTCGTTATCGGATAGAAATATTTCCTTGCACCTATTCCGTTTTCTGCTAATTTACTGAATATTTCGTCTCTGTTCGCCCCAAATTTCGCTTTATCGAAAATGACAGGAAAATATGCATAGTTAGGCTGAACGTCTTTTTGAACAGGGTTCAGTTTAATCCCGTCTATATTTTTTAAATGCGTTTTATATCTGTCGTAAATAATTTTTCTCTTTTCTATGTCGTCATCAACGTGGCGCAAATTACACAAGCCGAAAGCCGCACAAAATTCGTTCATCTTTGCATTTGCCCCAACTGCAGTCACCGATTCAGGCCCATGAATACCGAAGTTTTTTAGTTCGTAAATATTTTTTCCGAATTCTTCGTCAATATAACAAACCGCACCACCCTCGATACTGTTAAAAACTTTTGTGGCGTGAAAAGAAAAACAAGAAACATCTCCAAAAGAACCGATACCTTCTCCTTTATATTTAACACCGAAAGTATGTGCCGCATCATAGATGACTTTTAAGTTGTGCCTTTTTGCAATATCTTGTATTTTTTCTATATCACATATATTACCATACACGTGTACAGGGATAATAGCACAAGTTTTATCCGTAATAAGATCTTCGATTTTATCTACGTCAATAGTAAAATCATTTGCATTGACGTCGCAAAACACGGGAGTAAGTCTATTTCTTATAATAGCGTGTGTAGTGGACGCGAAAGTAAACGGAGTCGTTATAACTTCTCCGGATAATCCTAATGCCTGCATTGACAGTTCAAGCGCCATGTGTCCGTTCGTCAATAAATCAATGTTTTTTACACCTAAATATTTTTTAAGTTCGTTTTGTAACGTTTGGTGTTTAACACCCATATTTGTCAGCCAATGAGTTTCCCATAAATCGCTGATTTCTTCAAAAAATTCTTCCTTTTTTGGCATTGACGATTTTGTAACTAATATTTTTTTCTCCATAATTTTCCCGCCTTAATTCTCTCCGTTTTTATTTTGTTATCAAGTAGATATTTTCAAAATTTATAATATCTGAATATCACTATCAATTTTTTCTTCTCTCTTTTTATCCTTTCTATAAGATTTTATTTTTTTTATTAAATAGTTATATTCTTTATTCTTAGAAATTTTTGCTATTATTATATAAAGGATAATGCCGGTAATTACCTGTAATGCTAAAATCAATGGTCTAAACATATTAATATAATTCATAAAATAAACCGGTATACCCATAATAATCGACATTATAATTGAAGGTGTGATATCTTTAATTTGCTCCAAATACCCGTAATGCAATAATTTCCTGTTAGGAAATGCATTGATCAAAAAACTCGTTACCATAGTAAATACTGCCGTCATTGCAATCCAAAACGGATTGCCGAATATCGTTGCAATTATTATAAAAACAAGACCTATAACTTTTTTACATATTTCTAATATCAAAAACAAATCGCTTCGTCCGATTGCCTGTATGGCAGTCAAATTTGCAGTATGTAATGGCCAAAAAGAATAACTTACACAATAAATATATAAAAATGGCAACATAAACATCCACTTATCCGTAAGCAAAACGTGAACAAAATTTTCTCCGACAACTGCAAGTCCCATCATACAAGGAACAAGAATAAAAGAACAAAGTTTAATAGATTTTCGAGTAGCATCCTTAATTTTAGTTCTATCATCTTGCAATTTAGACATTGAAGATAATAATACTCCGTTAAGAGACACATTAATATTGGATGCAATCAGTGATGGGAATTGTTGTCCTTTTTCATAATAGGCCAAATCTTCACTAGAAAACTTTTTACCGATAATAAGACCTTGTAATTGATGATATCCCGTATCTATTAGAGCACTTAATAATATTTTACCGCCAAATCCAAAAAGACTTTTAACTCTTTTAAATGAAAACACTAAATCAGGCTTCCATTTTATAACTATTCCAAGAATCACCGTATCTATAATAACATTTATGTTGTACTGTGCAACTAAAGCCCATACGCCGTAACCGGCTTTTGCCATCCATACACCTACAACCCCTGAAATAATAGTACCGAAAATTGTTGCCACAAAAAATTTTCTAAATTCCATCTTTCTTGCAACGTACGCATGCTGAACAGAATTTATTGCAGCAATAGGCAATCTTAAGCCCATAACCCTTAAAACGGGACTTATCAATTCATTATGATAAAATGATGCAATAAACGGTGATGCAAAAAATAAAATAAGATATAAAATTACACTAAATAAAACAGAAATGTAAAGAACCGAAGAAAAATCCACATTGTCTGCATTTTTTTTCTGTATTAAAGCCGACCCGAACCCGCTTGAAACAAATACGTTGCAGATGGTTATAAAAATCGTTACAAGTGCAACGACGCCGTAATCTGCCGGCATCAGTATTCTGGCAAGAACAATAGCAACTATTGTAGATACTAATTGTGCCGTAATCCTTTCGCCGAATTTCCATATCATTCCCGATATGGTTTTATTAGAAAGATCTTTTAAGTCCTCTTGCTGTTGAACACTATTTTTTTCCGCCATTAAATCTTCTCCTGTCATGCATGTCAGTTTATTATTTATATTATAATAACGCTATATTTTATAATTCTAAAAAACTATTGATTTTTATCTTAATTATCTATTATTATTTACAGCCTTTTTTTAGTTTGTAAATATATTTGTATTTTAAAAATCCTAATAATTTGGTAAAAGGTCTTAATAGTCGCTTTACTATCGGCACTTCTTTTCTCTTAGCCTTTCTGCCGAGTGTGTATATCTCTTTATCCGTCATAGAAAAAAGATTATTAAAATCACCGTTTTTTTCTATATCTTCTTTTAAGAAGTCAAATGCCGATAAATATTCTTTTTTTAATAAACGGTAGCGCGACGAAAACTCTTCAAAATCGCAATGCCATGCGTAATAATTAACTACGCCCATAATATCTGAAAAAAGATAGTCTACTTTTTCGGAATTCGTTTTTATTGCGTTCTTGTTAAGTATTTTAAGAAAAATATTAAATTGAATAATTCTGTAACGGTAATATTCAGTATTGTATTTTAATGCAAGACTATTATGGTTTAACCTGTTATAATAGTATACCGAATTATTAACTGACGACAGTTTATCAACGAAATAGAGATATCTGTAATTAAAAATATAGTCTTCGTTGTTAGATATATCTTCATCAAATAAAATACCGTTATCTACTATGATTTCTCTTAAAAATAATTTTGCCCACAACGCAAAAAATATAGTTTTAAAAAACCTATCGAAATAATTTGTATCTTTTAAGGTAAAACTATCCGCTACGTATTGATTATAAACAACGTTCGAAACGTTCATAAGTGAAGTATACCCGCCGAAACAATACTGTGCGTTTTCCTTTTCGGCAGAGTTTACGAGTAGCATTATCGCGTCTTTCGGAATTATATCGTCCGAATCGACAAAAGTACACCACTTGCCCGATGCATTTTTTATCCCGCAGTTTCTCGACGATGAAACGCCCTTATTTTCGTTATGTATTACCTTGATGCGAAAATCTTTCTTCGCGTATTCGTCGCAGATTTGCGGACTTAAATCTATTGACCCGTCGTCGACTAAAATTATCTCGATATTTTTATACGATTGCCCGATAATACTTTCAATACATCTCGATAAATATTTTTCAACGTTATAAACGGGAACTATAATACTTACTAAACTTTCACTCATAAATTTTCTCTTAAACGTTCTCTTTTTAATAATTCCTTCTTAATATACAACTCTTTTACCATTACAAAGAACACCGAGAGCGCAAAGTAGGAAAGATACGCAACGTATTCTCTGATATCGCTGTTATAAAAAATGTTAAGTAAAAGAATTACGGATAAAGTCAGAGTAAACGATACCACGTGCTTATGGTTAGGGAAAACACCTTTAAGTTTGTACACCACGATAAAAATAACGATAAAAAGCGCAATCAGAGATATAAGTCCCACGTAGCCCGTTTCCAAAAACGTCATCGAAGACGATATTCCGCGGTATTGCATAGATGCGTATTTCGTTGCGAACTCGCTGTTAAACAATTCAAAAGTTCTGCTGTCTTCACAAAATCCGAACCCGAAACCGAAAAGGTTAAGCCATAAATTACCTTTAAAAAACGACCTATTTATAAAGGAAGCGAAACCTATTCTCGGCACGATAGTTCCGTAACCGAATTCAGATTCCGAGCCGTAAGCAAATAAACTGTCAAAACCAGAAAAAACTTTATAGGCAATCGGATTTATCATTCTGTATATATTAAGTGTAATCACCGTCCCTAATATCAAAAAAACAAAAATCAAAAATCCTTTAATAGTTTCCCCCGATAAAAATAACTGTAAAATAAAAATCAGCGCTATTTCAAAATAGAAAACTTTAAGTTCCGCAATGGTGGCGACCAAAAGAGAAGACGCAAGAATAATAAGCGTATTTATTATTGATGTTTTCTTATTTAAATAACAGGAAATCATAAATGCGGAAATTATCATTAAATAAATATTCAAGGGTCCATTGCAACCCTGAATAATTCCGAACATGCCGCCACAAAAATCGCCTGATAAATGTAAAACAAAAAACTCAAATAATGCACAAATAACGTTGATTACCTGAAATCTCATTAGATTATTCATTATTCTCTTCGCGTCGGAAAAGCGTAAATACATTATCGAAAACACGAAGAATAACAGATAAAAAACGTTGTTTCTAACCGCCCACAGCACCTGAAAAACGGGTACGAAATGTAAAAGCGCCGATAAAAGCATTAAAACTATAAAAAACGCCACGTACCGAAAAACAGTATTTATCGGTTTTATTTTAAATAGCGCTTTAAGTCGCGGTAAAAAAAGTATCGAATAGAATAACAGAAATATTACGACTATATCCATAAGGTACTGCATCATAGAAGGAAAGTGCAATACGCTTATCAAAAACCCCTGAATTAAAAGGTAATAAATAAGATATTCAATTAAAAAGTTAGGTAAACTTCTCTTTTCCATTTTACGTTATTTATTTCCCTTTAACTTTAAAGTAATATAGCAAAGGACAATTTTTCCTTTATAAAGCCACTTTAAAAAAGTTCTTGCTAAAAAAGAAAAACTCTTTTTGTTATGTTTATCATACGCCTTTTTAAAAATTTCGTCGGAAGATATTATTGTAAGTTTTTCTTTACAAAATGCTTTATCCTGACAGAATACCAATTGTTTCATATATCCTAATAAGTTTCCTAAATATGCCCTTGAAATGCCGTCTATAATTTTTTCACCATATCCTTTTTCTTCTAAAAAAGCGGAACACTTAACAAAAAATTCGTTGTTTTTTTCTAATCGGTCTTCCCTATATAAATGCGAAAGCGAAGAAGGATTTTGCCTATAAAAATAAAAAGGTTTGCTTACTATCGCACAACTTTGCACGTTTTTATAAAAATCTAAAATAGAATAAAAATCTTCTGAGATAATTTCTCTTTCGGAAGCACACTTAAAGTTTGCATCCGTTGGTATCGTTCTTTTTATCATCATAGAGCAAAAACTGAAACACATATCGGTTATTTCGTTTTTTGCCCCGACGTTACCGATTAAAGAAGGAATAACGACGCTTTCTATTTCCGCCCCGCAATAAAACTCTTTTTTGCTTGTAGGATAACAGGTTTTTAGCGTTTTTTGATTATCGCTTACGTATAAAAACCCGAAATGCACTACGTCCGCGCCGTATTTTTCCGCAAAAAGAACGCAACTTTCTATCATATCGCTTTTAACGTAATCGTCGCCGTCGATAAAGAAAAGATAGTCGCCCGTGGCGCTGTAAATCCCCGTGTTTCTGGCTTCCCCAAGCCCTTGATTTTCTTTATGTATAACTTTTATTCTGCCGTCTTTTTTTGCGTATTCGTCGCATATTTTCGGACAGTTGTCGGGCGAACCGTCGTCAACTAATATAATTTCTATATTTTGATAAGTCTGACCGATAACGCTTTTAATACAGGTATCGATATACTTTTCAACTTTATAAATAGGTATTATGACCGATACTTTGATTTTTTCTATATTTAACTTTTTGTCCATTATCATAAATAGTACGTCTATATCTTTTTGTCTATTTTATACTTAAAATCGTGTTCCGATTTCTTTTTTCTCTGCATTAAAGAAAGGGCAACGTCTTTTGCTTTTGCCTTTCCGTTTACAACGTCGTTTACACCCCTTATTATCGGCGTATCGATTTTAAATCGGTCGGCAAGTGTAATTGCCGCAGGCAGGGCGTTTATTCCTTCCACCACCATACCGACTTCTTTTTGCGCCTCTTCGGCGGTTTTCCCTTGACCCATTAAAATCCCCGCACGGTTATTTCTCGAATGCATACTCGTCGCGGTAACGATAAGGTCGCCTATCCCCGTAAGCCCCGAAAAGGTTTTCGTTTTACAGCCCATTGCCGTACCTATTTTAGATATTTCGTACATACCGCGCGTTATTATCGCCGCTTTTGCGTTATCGCCGAACCCAAGCCCGTGCGAAATACCCGCGCCAAGCGCGATTACGTTCTTTAACGCACCGCACAGTTCTACCCCTAAAACGTCTTTATTAACGTAAACACGGAAATTATCGTTCATAAAAGCGTCCTGAACAAACTTTGCTATCTTTATTTTTTTGCACGCCGCAACTATAGTCGTCGGCATATCTAACGCCACTTCTTCGGCGTGAGTAGGTCCTGAAAGCGCAACGACGTTGACTTTCTTCCCGACGCTTTTAAATACCGACGCTATAACTTCCGACAACGTTAAAAGAGTATCTTTTTCAATACCCTTCGCAACGTCGACTATTACCTGTCCGTTCGGAATATACGCTTTCGCCTCTTCCATCGTATTTCTTAAAAACACCGACGGGACGGCGCATAAAATTATATCTTTATTTTCAGTTGCGTCCTTTATGTTTTTTGTAAACTTTATTCCTTTCGGAATAACCGTTTCAGGCAAGTTAGGGTGAACCCTTTTTTTATCAAGGTCATCAACTTCCTTTTCTATCTTCGACCAAACGGTAACGTTATGCCCCATATTAAAAAGCATTCTCGAAAGAGCGATACCCCACGTTCCTGCACCTAAAACACCTATTTCCATACTATTTCCTATTGATAATTTCTTTGTACTTTTCTTTAATCGATAAAATATATTTTTCTATATCGCAATTTGCTTTTACAAAAGAAAAAGCGTTTTTACATATCTTTTTATATTCTTGTTCCGATAAATTTTCAAACTTTTCTATCGCCTTTTTTAATCCTTCTTTATCGCGACAAATAAATCCGTTTACACCGTCTTTAACTAACTCGGGAAGTCCGCCGACGTTTGAAACTATTATAGGCTTTCCTTTTGCCATGCCTTCAAGCGCCGAATACGGGCAATTTTCGTACCAGACCGACGGAATTATAATCGCTTTTGCGCGGTTTATTACGTCGTCTAATTCTTTACCCGATTTATAACCTAAAAACTCTATATTACCGTTATTTTCAGAACGGTGAACTAACGTGTCTCTTTCAGGTCCGTCGCCGACGATTTTAAGTTGCACGTTCACGTCCTTAACCGCGTCTATCAGCACGTCTACGCCCTTTTCTTTTGAAAGCCTGCCAAAGTATAAATAATATCCGTCGTTCTTATCGGAAAAAGACATAACGCCGTCTTCTAACGGATTTCTTAAAAACTCAACGGGGGAAGTGGTAAACTTCGCACCGTTTAATATTTTTGCGTAAAACTGCGACGGGCAGACAAATAAATCTACTTTATCGTAAAAGCCTTTTTTCTTTATAAACGTTGCTTCGCGATAAGATAGATAACTTAACGATTTTTTCCCTTTAACGCATTTATTTTTTACGCACTCTTTAAGCCCGTTATGAAGGCACTTATCACACGTTTCGCCCTTGCCGTTAAGCATTGTATAAACGGGGCAGACTGTAATTAAGTCGTGCATAATCCATATAATAGGCAGGTCTTTATCGTAATCTTTAATAGCGTCGATAACAGAACAAGTCAGTTGCTTATGAATATTGTTAAAAATAACCAAATCGGGCTTAAAATCTTTAAGCAAACTGAAAATTTTTTTATACGATTCGCGCCTGTATTTCATACCGCAAACCATATTAAGTTTCTCTTTTAAACCGCCGTCTATCGAAGAGTTTTTAACGAAATATTTTGAATATTCTGTTTCGACGTTTCTTTCGTCGCGCATCGAAAAGAAGGCTACGCTATCGCCCGCTTTTATAAAGGCGTTAGCAAGACTGAAATAATAACGTTCCGCACCACCGCGAAGATAATGAAACTTATTGACAAGTAAAATCTTCATAAACTACCTTTTATAGACGTCAAGCGTCATATCTGCAATACTTTCCCAAGTATTTGCCAGATAGAGTTTAGTATGCGTGGTAAGTTTTTTTAAAATTATTTCCGATAATTTCTTCTCTAAATCTTCTTTATCGTTTACCTTAAATACGTAATCATTTTCCCCTACGACGTCGGCGTTCTCGGGAATTGACGAAACAAGACAGGTGTTTCCGTATGCCCTTGCTTCTAAAAGCGCCATAGACATACCTTCAAGGTCTGATGCCTGAACGTATAGGTATGCGTTTGAAAAAAGTTCTTCAAGCGGTTGTCCACGCATAAAGCCCGTCAGTATTATCGATTCGTCGTTTTTGCATAACGCAACGACTTCGTTATAATAATCTTTACTGTGCGATTCTCCGCCAACTATAACGAGTTTCTTTTCCGTTCCCGTTTTTTCTCTGACCGTCTTCCACGCTTCTATCAGTTCTTTTATGCGCTTTTCGGGAACTATTCTGGCAACGGTTAAAACGTATTCGTCTTTTGCAAGGTTAAAAGTCTCTTTTATGTATTCTGGGGCTTTTAACGTCGGCGGGTATACGCCGTTCGGAATAAATATAGTTTCACGATTATAATTCTTCTTAAAATACGTTTTAACGCTTTCAGATAATACTATTATCTCGTCTGCGTACTTGACAATCTTCTTTTCGGCGTTTTTTATTACCTTCGCGCCTATACCTTTCCATTTCCCGCGCATCCAGTCTATACCGTGTACGGTAACGACTATTTTATAGTTGCGTTTTTTTCGTTTAGGAAAAAGATTTAAAAAGGCACAAGCACCTTCCGAGTGAAAATGAACGACGTCGAACTTACCCCTTTTCGCCATTTGCCTTACCTTAACGGTTGCGCAAAAGGAATAAAGATAAGCGTCGATAGCGCGCCTATTTAAAGTAAAGGTCTCGATAATCTTCGCGCCGTTATACTCGCTTATTTTAGGATTATCTTTATTATGTTTTCTTTTTCTGTTGAATAAAGTCAGGCTATGCCCTTTTTTTAGCATTTCCGAAGAAAGCGCTTCTACAACGACTTCTATTCCGCCGTCTCTCGACGGTACTACTTTTTGCCCGACCATTGCTATTTTCATTTTTGTCCTACCTGATTTGCTATTACTTATTAAAGACCTCTTTTATCGTCATCGTTTTGCTGTCTTTTTCCGATAAAAGTATCGGCGTGCCGTCAATAAGACGATACCCTTCTGCGCTTGCGCTACCTTTATATTCACCGATTAAATCGGGCCACTTTATTCCCACGTTCGGATCGTTCCAGGCGATAGCGCCTTCGTCCCCCGGGCGATAAAAATCGGTTACTTTATAGCAAAAAACCGCTTCGTCCGATAACACCAAAAAGCCGTGCGCAAACCCTTCGCTGATATAAAACTGTTTATTATTCTCGGCAGAAAGGCGTACACCGAACCATTTACCGAAAGTGTTACTATCTTTTCTACAATCCACCGCAACGTCGAAAACTTCACCTTTAATTACCCTGACGAGTTTACCTTGCGGGAACTGTTTTTGAAAATGCAATCCACGCAGAACGCCTTTTTTGGACTTACTCTGGTTGTCCTGAACGAACACCATATCAAGCCCGAACTCCTTCATATCGTTTTGGTTATAGGTTTCCATAAAATAGCCCCTGTCGTCCCCGTGAACGGCAGGTTCAATAACGTACAGTCCGTCTATTTCGCATCCCGTAACTTTTATCTGCGCCATTATTCTATCTCCCCGATTTGTTTTTATATTTACGTTTGATTATAAAGGAAAAAACGCAAGGCATTAGCATAAAAAGTTTATATTTTTTATAAACAGGTTTTCCTTTCAAGATCTCCTTGTTAACATATTTTTTCAAAATATATCTTATATCTCTAAGGTTTTGATTAAACAAATTTTCTCTAACACACGCTTCTGCACCCCTTAAAGAACTGCAAGCAATCATGAATGATATATAATGTTTAATATTTTCATCTGTTTCTTTGTCATAATATTCACAGTATTTTAAATATTCTCTTTTTATTCTTTCAAATTTTCTGAAATTGCCTGCCGTTAAGCCTACCGGATTCAGCCTATAATAATAGTAATTAGCATCAGACCCGCAAATGCTATTTAACCTTTTTGCAAGTTTTAAATTAAATAATCCATCTTCGCCGATATTGATATCTGAATCAAATCTATAATCTTTTAAAATAGATTTTTTATAAATTTTATTCCATACATATCCTCCAGCTGACAATTTTTCGCCCTTGCCAATAATAATTTTAAAAATTTGTTCTTTATCTTTAATAAAAAAATAATCAACAATATTTTTATATTCTTTTGTAATTAACTCCGTCTTTCTTGTAAATTGACAAAATGAAAAATCGGCATTATAATATTCCAATGCATCTATCATACTTCTAAACATTGATGGTGAAATATAATCATCACTATCAATAAAACAAATATAGTCGCCTTTTGCAATATCTATTCCGTTATTTTTAGCAATTTGACCACCCATATTTTTTTGATTCAAAACAAAAATCCTTTTATCCTGTTTTGCATATTGTTGACAAATTGTCAATGTATTATCAGTTGAACCGTCGTTTACAAGAATCAGTTCAATATTAGAATACGACTGATTAAGTATACTTTCTATGGCTTCGGATAAATATTTTTCGCCATTATAAATAGGCATAATTACTGAAAGCAATTTATCCATTATTCTATCTCCCCGATTTCTTTTAAATATCTATTTACCGCGTCTTTCCAGTCGGGTAAAGGCTTAAACCCGTTCTCTTTAAGTTTTATTTTATCTAATCTACTGTTAAACGGCCTTTTTGCTTTCGATAAACCGTATTCCGCGGTGGTTACCGGTTCGACTTTCGTCTTTAACCCGACCTGACGGTATATCTCTTCGGTAAAATCAAACCAACTGATAAACCCGCCTTCGTTAGTCGCATGATAGTATCCGTATTTATCCGTTTCCGCCATATCGATAAGCAATCTTGATAAGTCAAGCGTATAAGTCGGCGTGCCGACCTGATCGCAAACTACGCGCACCTTATCGTGAGTTTTGCCGACGTTGACCATTGTTTTAATAAAGTTCTTACCGTTAAGCCCGAACACCCAAGCGATACGTACAATAAAATATTTGTTAAGGATAGATGAAACGGCAATTTCACCTTTTAATTTACTGTCGCCGTAAACGTTAAGCGGTTTATAATTTTTCTGATCGGGTTTCCACGGCGTTTCGCCCTGACCGTCGAAAACGTAATCGGTGCTTATATAAATCATTTTTGCGTCTATTATTTTACAAGCGTTTGCAATATTTTCAGTCCCGAACGCATTGATTTTATATACTTTATCTTTTTTATCTTCGTCTTCCGCTAAATCGACCGCAGTCCACGCTGCACAATGGACGACAACGTCGGGTTTTATTTCCGATAACGTTTTAATAACGCCGTCTTTGTCAGTTATATCCATCGCGACGTAAGGCGCGGTTTCTACCGCAGATCCATCCGCTATCCCGCTATAAGTCGGCGCAATATCGCTGCCGACGACTTCGTATCCGCGTTTAACTGCTTCGTTAACGACATCGTGTCCTAACTGTCCCCCAACCCCCGTAACAAATATCTTCATTTTCTTCTCCTTATCTGTTTTTATACATTTTTTCGTAATAGTTTTGGTATTCGCCGGAGATTATAGTTTGCCACCACTCTTTGTTGTCTAAATACCATTGTATCGTCTTTTTTATTCCGTCGGCAAACTTCGTTTCGGGAAGCCAACCGAGTTCGTTGTGTATTTTAGTCGGGTCGATTGCGTATCTCATATCGTGCCCTTTTCTGTCCGTTACGTAAGTAATAAGACTTTCGGGTTTTCCGAGTGTTTTACAGATAAGTTTAACGATATCTATGTTCTTCATTTCGTTGTGCCCGCCGATATTATAGACTTCGCCTACTCTGCCGTTATGGATAATAAGGTCTATCGCCTTACAATGGTCTTCCACGTAAAGCCAGTCCCTTACGTTTTCGCCCTTGCCGTAAACGGGCAACGGTTTATCGTTCAATGCGTTTGCTATCATAAGCGGAATAAGTTTTTCCGGGAAGTGATACGGACCGTAGTTATTGGAACATCTCGAAATAGTAACGGGCAACCCGTAAGTCCTGAAATATGCTAAAACCAAAAGGTCTGCGCCCGCCTTCGACGAACTGTACGGACTCGACGTGTGGATAGGCGTGGTTTCGGTAAAGAAAAGGTCGGGTCTATCGAGTGGCAAATCGCCGTAAACTTCGTCGGTTGATACCTGATGATATCTTTTAATGCCGTATTTTCTGCATGCGTCCATAAGCGTTGCCGTGCCTAAAATATTCGTCTGTAAAAACACTTCGGGGTTTTCGATAGAACGGTCGACATGGCTTTCCGCCGCGAAATTGACAACCATATCGGGTTTTTCTTCTTCGAAAAGTTTATACACCGCTTCTCTGTTGCATATATCTTCCTTAACGAAGCGGAAATTTTCGTTATCCATAACCGATTTAAGGGTGGATAAATTACCCGCGTAAGTAAGTTTGTCAAGACAAATTATCCTGTATTCGGGATGTTTTTTCATCATGTAAAAAATAAAGTTAGAACCGATAAATCCAGCGCCGCCGGTTACTATAATAGTCATAATATTTCTCCTTATAAAATTTATCTCAATCCGTCGATAAACTTACCGTCGATAACGTCTTTAAGATATTTTCCGTACTGATTTTTCTTTAAGACTTCGTAAGTTTTCATAACGTCTTCCTTCGTTATCCAACCGTTAAGATAGGCTATTTCTTCTAAACAAGCGATTTTTCTGTGTTGGTGGTTTTCCACCGTCATAACGAAGTTGGTGGCTTCGACGAGACTTTCGTGAGTGCCCGTATCCAGCCAAGTAAAGCCTTGCCCTAATATTTCGACGTTGAGTTTTTCGTTTTCAAGGTAAATCCTGTTTAAGTCGGTTATTTCGAGTTCGCCCCTTTTAGACGGTTTTAAGTTCTTTGCGTACTCAACGACTTTATTGTCGTAAAAATAAAGCCCAGTAACGCAATAATTACTCTTCGGCTGTTGCGGTTTTTCTTCTATCGAAACCGCCTTGCCAGTTTTATCGAACTCAACTATACCGAACCGTTCGGGGTCGTCCACGTAATAGCCGAACACGGTAGCACCCTGCCCGCTTTCGGCAAGTTCCACCGCTTTATCTAATCTCTTTTTAAGCCCGTGCCCGGCGAAAATATTGTCGCCTAAAACCATAGCGACGTTATCTTTACCGATAAAGTCCGCACCGATAATGAACGCCTGCGCAAGCCCGTCCGGCGAAGGCTGGACAGCGTAAGAAAGGTTTATGCCGAACTGTTCGCCCTTACCTAACAATTCGCTGAATCTCGGCGTGTCCTGCGGGGTGGAAATAATGAGAATATCACGTATTCCCGCTTTCATTAAAACCGACAACGGATAATAAATCATAGGTTTATCGTATATCGGCAACAACTGTTTACTCGTAACTTTCGTAAGCGGATAAAGTCTCGTTCCCGAGCCGCCCGCTAAAATAATACCTTTCATTTTTTCCCCTTTTATTCGCCCGACCTGTCGAATAAAACCATATAAAATCCTTTGAAAATGATTTTTAGGTCAAGCCATAAACTTTGTTTTTCTATATAATCCAAATCTAATTTAACCCACTCGTCGAAAGAGAGACGGTTTCTGTTTTTCTGAATCTGCCACGTGCATAATAACCCACCGCGAACCAAAAGCCTTTGCTTTTGTTCTTCGGTATATTCTTCGACTTCGCAAGGAATCGGCGGACGCGGACCGACGATTGACATAGTGCCGTTAATGATATTTATAAGTTGCGGCAATTCGTCGATAGAAAGTTTTCTGAAAATCTTGCCGACCCTGGTAATTCTCGGGTCGTCCTTAATCTTAAAAGCGGGCCCGTCCGACTCGTTAAGTCCTTTCTTAATTAAATCGTCCTTCATATTTTCCGCGTTCACGCACATCGTTCTTATCTTAAAGAACCTGAATTCTTTCCCGTTTTTGCCTACCCTTTTCGAAACGTAGATAGGGTTGTGGAAATCTTCCAGCCATTTAATTAAAAGCGCAAGCAAAATAAACGGCGATAAAATAAGAAGTGCTATTAGCCCCGCACAGAAGTCAAACGCCCTTTTTACCGCTTTGTAGCAAAAATACCTAAAACCTTTTCTTAAAACTACGACCCTATAAGAAGGTTCGGTTTCTTCCTGTCGTTCAAAATATTCTTCTGCAACCGCGTTAAAATCGGACGCGACGGGAATATCCGCACTCTTTATTGCGCCGTTTTCATTTTCCGACAATCCGTCTCTTTCTTTAACCGTTTCCGCCATAATTCTTCATTTTTCCCATAAGTTTTTTCGCATACTTTTAATTCAATCATTATACCATATTCCTTACGGTTTTTCAAGAAAAAACCTTCATTTAAATAAAAAAAATAATATAATATATAATAAATACGAAAAAAACGACTTTTTCTTAATTTTACATCAAAAAACACGGTGTTTTCAAGTGTAATTTTTGCCAAAAAAAACGCGATATCTTCTATCGCGTTTTTTTATCTTTTAAGGTTGTATTTTACTTTTTAGCCTTACTCGTACTCTTTACCGCAGTCTTTTGAGTTTTATTAGCGGTAGATTTCGTAGCGGTTTTAGGTGCTGTCTTTGCCGCTTTTTCGTCCGATTTCGGCTGATCTTTCAAGTCTTCGGACAATTCGGAAACGAAAGCGTTTCTTCTTACCGATTCGATAGCGTTTTTACAGCCGTCAACCGTATCGTAACTTTCACCGATACATAAAACCGACTTTTTAGCGTTACGGAGTTTATAGTAAAATCTTCCGAACTTATCTCTGTCGATTATAAAGTTGCCGTCGAACGAGTTTTTCTTAACCGATTCAATAGCGTCGACAGCGGTATCACGGCTTGCCACACCTTCGGTTGCAAGCATAAGTTGACCGTTATTTGCATAAAGTTTCGCCGAATATTTTTTGTCGTCGGTGAGTTCGATTTTCCATTTTCCTACCGTCTTTATCGCTTTTTTATCAAGCACGTCAGGTTTATAAGGTGCGTATTCGTCCCCTTTAACGAGTTCCTGTTCGATAGTTGCGTTCTGCGCAATTCTCTTTACCGATTCAACCGCTTTTAAGCATTGATCTTTCGTTTTATAGATTTCGCCTACGCATAAAAGTCTATTGTTTTTGTTCTTTAATTTATAGTAATAATTCTTTCTCTTGTCTTCGTAAATTAAAAAGTCGCCCGTTTCGGTGATATTTTTAACGAGAGTTGCGATACCGTTTCTTGCACCGTCTTCCGTCGTGTAAATCTCACTCGTAAGCATTTCTTCGCCGTTCGAAGCGTAAAGTTTTGCCATAAACTCGTCGGCACTCTTTATTTCAACCGTCCACTTTCCGCTCGGCTTACTGCTTTCCGTTTTTTTCGGCTGTTTTGCCGTTTTAGTCGTAGCCGACGCGGTAGGTTTCTTTTCCGCTTTAACAGGTGCCGTTTCTTTATGTTCCGCCTTTTTAGGTGTAGGTTTTTCCGCCTTTACTTCCGCTTTTACCGTTTCTTCCTTCTTTGCGGTCGGTTTAACCGTTTTCTTCGCAACGGGTTTAGGCTGTTCCGTTTTCTTTTGCGGTTCTTTTTCAACCGTTTTTTCTTCAACAGGTTTTACTTCGGCAGGCTTTTCTTCCTTCTTTTCTTTCGGTTTATAAGCCGTCGTTTCCGCTTGTTTTTTTGCCTTGCGTTTTTTGGATTTTATTATCGGCAGTCCTATGCAAAGGAACAGCAATAATAAAACGACAACGCCGAGACAGGCATAGCAAACGATTTGCATCGTTGCGTCTAACCCGTTAAACCAGTCTTTAACAGAGTTGATAAGTTTATCCATGGTGTTTCTCCTTATATAAATAATTTTGTTTTCGGTTTGTTTTAATAAATATCTTTTCCGCCGTCGTTAAAGTATAAAATACCGAGCGTGTTCGCACCGCAATGACTTGCAATCGTACATCCCGCATGTGTTTCGTAAATATTTTTAAACCCTGCGTTTATAAGAGCATTCTTTGCTTCCGAAATCATATCTTCCGTTGCAGTGGAATAAGTGATACACACTTTATCAAGGTCGGGATTATTAAACTCCGACAGCGTTTCCTGACAATATTTTGCGATAACGCTTGGCATATTGCCCCTATACTTTTTATCGCTTATCATTTTGCCGTTTTTAAGAACTATTCTCGGACGAATTTTAAGAATATTCGCACCTAAAAGTGCGATACTGCTACATCTTCCGCCTTTATGCAAAAAGTCCAGCCTTTCGATAACGAAACTTGCCTGAACGCTACTCGTCCTTTTGCTTACTTTTTCCGCAATCTCGGAAGGGGCAAAGCCTTTATCTGCAAGTTCCCTTGCGTAAATTGCCAAAAGCCCTATACCCGTTGATAAAGAAAGGCTGTCAACGATAAAACAGTTTTCCACTTCCTTCGCCGCGTTTATGGCGTTGCCCGTCGAAGAAGTTATCCCGCTCGATAATGCGATATGGATAACCGCGTCGTAATCTTTTTTAAGGCTTTCGAAATATTCCTGATAAGTATAGGAATTAAGTGCCGTCGTTTTCGGCAAAATACCGTTTTTATTAACGAAATCGAAAATCTCCTGCGTGGAAAGTTGCCCGTCGGCATACTCTTTATCCCCCAAAACAATGTTAAAAGGAATAACTTTTATGTCGTATTTATCGAGTAATTCCTTCGTTAAGTCGTGCGTTGATTCTACGGAAATCGCTATTTTCATATACTTTCTCTCCTATATTCTCTTAAAGGATATTATAGCACAAAAAAAATCGCATTTCAAGTTTATTAAAATACTATTATTATTTTATTTTGCATAATATTACTTTTTACTTGCAAAAAGGTGAAGAAAAGTGATATTATGATAAAGTACTAATAGGATAAATATTTTGTTAAGGAGACAGTATGGAATATATAAACGGTACAATAAAAAACGAAGATATTTCTTACGGCGATTTTAAAAATTACGACGGGCAGGAAATATCTATACACGGCTATATTCACCGTATCCGCGAAATGACGGGGTTTTCCTTCGTTATTATAAGAACGGATAAAGATTTAATTCAATGCGTTTACGCACCAGAATTTTCTTCCTACCGTTGGGACGAAAAACTTGCGGAAGAAGCGTGCGTTAAGGTTGTCGGCAAGATTGCGTCAAGCAAAGATAAGCAAGGGAACGACAGATACGAAGTTCAAATCCACGATATAAAGATTTTATCTTTACCTGCGGAAACTTTACCTATCGTTATCAATAAGAAACAGTTAGACAATATTCAGTTAAACACGATATTAGACCTTCGCCCCGTTTCCCTTCGCAATCCGAGAGAAAGGGCAATATTTAAATTGCAGGAAGGTATCCAGCGTGGTTTCAGGGAGTTTTTGATTAAAGAAAACTTCACCGAAATACACTCGCCGAAAATCAATTTTGCAGGTGCGGAAGGCGGAACGAACGTTTTTAAACTCGACTATTTCGGAAAACAAGTATATTTGGCACAAAGCCCGCAACTTTATAAACAGGCACTTGTCGGCGTTTTTGAAAGGGTGTTTGAAATAGCACCTGTTTTCAGGGCTGAACATCACGACACTTCAAGGCACTTAAACGAATATATCTCAATGGACTTTGAAATGGGCTTTATAAACGATTTCCACGATATTATGAATATGGAAACGGGCGCGTTAAAGTACATTATGAACCTTCTTAAAACGGAATACAAAAACGAAGTAGAACTTCTTAAAGCGGACATTCCCGAAATTACCGAAATACCGTGCATTAAGTTTATGGACGCAAAGAAGATAATAATGGAAAAGTTCCACTACACCCCTACCGATATGAAAGACTTCGACCCGAAAGAAGAAGAAATGCTCGGCACTTACGCTAAAAAAGAATTAAACAGCGACTTCTTGTTCGTCACGCACTACCCTTCTAAAAAGCGTCCTTTCTATACTATGGACGACCCGTCGGATCCTGAATACACGCTCTCGTTTGACTTACTTTTCAGGGGTCTTGAAATAACGTCGGGCGGACAAAGAATAAACGACTATAACGAACAGGTTGCAAAAATGAAAAAGTGCGGTATGAACCCGGAAGAGTTCGAAACCTACTTAATGCTTCACAAATACGGCGCGCCACCGCACGGCGGTTTGGGGCTTGGGCTTGAAAGACTTACTATGCATCTTCTCGGCTTTAAGAACGTCCGCGAAGCGACGATGTTCCCGCGCGATATAAACAGAGTTACGCCGTAAGCATTATACAACCGTTATTAGAAAATATAAAAATAAAGCGTTTGGTTTTCCCAAACGCTTTTTTCATTTTTATATTTTGTCTTAATTATATTTTATTTATTGACTAAAAAAATATTTTATAAAAATCGTTCATTTATCATTGACAAATATTTTAAAGCGTATATAATAATAGTTAGCACTTGATAGATAAGAGTGCTAAATAAAATGATTTAGAAAAATAAAACTTATAGGAGATAAATTAAATGACAGTAAAACCATTATTCGATAAGGTTGTTGTTGAAAACCTTGAAGCAGAAGAAAAGACGAAAAGCGGATTTATTCTTCCGACGGCAAGCCAGGAAAAGCAACAGATGGCAAAAATCGTTGCAGTAGGCCCAGGCGGAATAATCGACGGCAAAGAAATAACGATGCAAGTTAAAGTCGGCGACACCGTGCTTTTTGCAAAGTATGCGGGAAGCGAATTCAAAATCGACGGCAAAAACTATATTATAATCCGCCAAAGCGATATTTTGGCTATTGTTGAATAATAAAAGGAGAGAAATATTATGGCAAAACAATTAAAACACGGCGAAGAAGCGAGAAACGCACTTAAAAACGGCGTTGATATTCTTGCGGATACTGTAAAAATAACGTTAGGGCCGAAGGGCAGAAACGTTGTTTTGGATAAAAAATACGGCGCACCGCTTATCACGAACGACGGTGTAACGATAGCAAAAGAAATCGAACTTGAAGACGCGTTTGAAAATATGGGTGCGGGGCTTGTTAAAGAGGTTTCGACGAAGACAAACGACGTTGCCGGCGACGGAACGACTACTGCCGTTATTCTTGCACAAGCGATGATTAACGAAGGGCTTAAAAACGTTGCGGCGGGTGCTAATCCCGTTATCCTTAAAAAAGGTATTGCAGGTGCAACGGAAGTTGCCGTTAACGAACTTAAAAAGATTTCTAAACCGATTGTCGGCAAAAAAGGAATAGCACAGGTTGCATCAATTTCCGCCGGCGACGAAAAAATCGGCGAACTCATTTCCGACGCAATGGACAAAGTCGGTAAGGACGGCGTTATCACGATAGAAGAAAGTAAGACGATGAAAACCGAACTCACCACCGTTGAAGGCATGCAGTTCGACAGGGGCTATGCTTCGGCTTATATGGTAACCAACACCGATAAAATGGAAGCCGTTTTAGAATCCCCTTACATTTTAATAACGGACAAAAAGATTTCGTCTATTCAGGAAATACTTCCTGTAATCGAACCTATCGCACAGCAAGGACAGAGATTACTCATAATAGCAGAAGACGTTGAAGGCGACGCGCTTGCCGCCCTTGTTGTAAATAAATTAAAAGGCGTGTTTAACTGCGTTGCGGTTAAAGCCCCGGGGTTTGGCGATAGAAGAAAAGCAATGCTTGAAGATATCGCAATCTTAACGGGCGGAACGGTTATTTCTTCCGACCTTGGGTTTGAATTTAAGGACGTTACACCTGATATGCTCGGCAGATGCGCGACGGTAAAGGTCGATAAAGACAACACCACTATCGTATCGGGTGCGGGCGATATGAAAGATATCGAAGCGAGAAAACTTGCAATTAAAGCGCAGATAGCGGAAACGACGTCAGAGTACGATAAAGAAAAATTACAGGAACGCCTTGCTAAACTTGCAGGCGGTGTTGCCGTAATCAACGTTGGCGCTGCAACGGAAATCGAAATGAAAGAAAAGAAACTCCGTATCGAAGACGCGCTTAACGCAACGAAAGCGGCGGTTGCCGAAGGTATCGTTCCGGGTGGCGGAATTGCGCTTATCTCGACTGTAAATAGCATAAGAGAATATGCAAACACCTTAACGGGCGACGAAAAGACGGGTGCTGAAATCGTGCTTAAAGCAGTTGAAGCACCGCTTAAACAAATCGCAATCAACGCAGGGCTTGACGGTGCGGTTATTCTAAACGAAGTATTAAAGGCAAACAAACCGAACTTCGGGTTTAACGCTTTAACCAACGAATATACGGATATGGTAGAAAGCGGAATAATCGACCCGACGAAGGTTACCCGTTCCGCTCTTGAAAACTCCGCGTCCGTTGCGGGCGTGTTCTTAACGACGGAAGCGGTCGTTGCCGACGTTAAAGAACCGGAAGTTCCGCAAATGCCTGCCGGTGGCGGTATGTATTAAAAAGAACTGAATAACAAGAAAAACGCTTGTCATATCTGACAAGCGTTATTTTTTATTTAAAAACTATTTATGCAATTTTGACCAGAAGATTGCCGATATTTGTAGCGGGATGCCAAGCAAGAAAATCTGCCAGACGTTATATTTTAAAACCGCAACGTAAACCGACGCTATAATAGCCCACCCCAAAAGTGAAACGATAAGATACTTTCGCTTTTTTTCGCCCCACAGGGAATTGAAAATCAGAACGAGAATAAGAGATACGGGCACGGCGTAAATAAAGAACTTCCACCCGTCCGAAAAATCTTTAACGAATATCCGCACAAATACGAAAACCAGCGTCGCGATAAGCCACACCAACGAAACCGATAAAAGCGAAATAACAATCTTGTTTGCAATCCTTTTTCCGTTGTCGGGTTTTAACTCAACGCTTTGCGATAAATCGTGCCGACACATATCTTCTATTGAAACGTTAAAGTAATCCGCTATATCCGCAATGGTTTCAATAGGCGGTGTCGCGTCCCCGTTTTCCCACTTTGATACGGACTTATCGGTATAGTTTAACTTTTCGCCCATCTCCGCCTGCGTAATGCCGTTTTTCTGCCTTAAATAGGTAATGTTTTTTGCTATGGTTTCTTTAATATCGTTCATATATAATAATATATCATATTTCATTTTGTATTGCAAATATAATCTTAAAAATATAGAAAAATACTGTCTAAAACCCTATTCTAATATAATTCTACTTCCCTTCTACCCCTATCTAACGCCGTTAGAAACGCCCGCGAATATTATTCAATTTACAACCGCTTTTATTAGAGAAAAAAGACTTGAAAACGGCGTAATATTTTTAGTATGATGGAAAAAAAGGAGATAGATTATGAAAAAAATTATTCCGATATTTTTTGCAATAGACAAGAATTACGTACCTTTCTTTACGGTAAGTTTAACGTCACTTAAAGAAAACCGTAACAGAGAAAAAAATTACAGAATACACGTTTTATATACTTCGTTAGAAAATAGCGATAAGGAAAAGATACTTAAAATGGAAGAAAAGGGCTTTTCGATTTCGCTTTGCGACGTTTCAAATAAGGTAAAAGAAATATTTTCTTCCCTGTCCCTTCGCGACTATTATACGATTAGTACTTATTACCGCATTTTTATTCCTGAAATGTTTTTATGCTACGACAAGGCGATTTATCTTGACAGCGACACGGTGATAAACTACGACATTTCTTCACTTTACAGCGTCGACTTAAAAGATAATTTTATAGCGGGCGTTCGGGACGGAGCGGTTAAAAATATCGAAACTTTTAGAGAATACACCAAAAAGACGCTCGGTATCCCTTCTTCTAAATATTTCAACGCAGGCGTAATCGTTATGAACTTAAAGGAAATGAGAAAGCAGAAGTTTTTAGATAAGTTTTTAACTCTTTCTAAACTTTATACTTTCGCCGTCGCGCAGGACCAAGACTACCTGAACGTTTTATGCTACCGTAAAACGGTAATTTTAGAAGATGACTGGAACGCCATGCCGATAGACAAAAACCACCCGTCCCCAAAACTAATACACTTTAATCTTACCGCAAAACCGTGGCACTATAAAGGCATACCTTACGAACGTTATTTCTGGCAATACGCAATGAAAACCGACTATTACGAATATCTTTTAAGTTTACGGAACGATTATTCAGAACAGCATAAAGAAAGGGATAAATCCTGCGAAAAGACGCTTATAGAAATGTGCCGAAACGAAATAGCGAACGAACACAACTACTATAACACTTACGGGAGAATATTCAACTGATGCTATCGGAACAAAAGCAAACGATATTAAATAAAATAAGCGAATACGAAAGGCAAGGCATTTTCGATAAGGACGTGGAAGACGACCCGCCTTATACAACTCTTTTACCGCATAAAGTCGATTACCTAAATAAAAAACCCTTTTCCGAATTAAAGTCTAAACTTGCCTATAAGTTAGGCGAAAGATTTTATCACCGTTTAGAGAAAAAGGGCGAAATACTCTTAAAAGCGGTGTACGGCAAAGAAAATTTCAAAAAGGTTTCGGGCGGGGCGATAATCACTTGCAATCACTTCGCTTTTTACGACAATTATTTTATCGCGAAAACTTTTAAAAAAGAACTCGGTAAACACGGGCTTTATAAAGTTATACGCGAAGGCAACTACACGGGCTTTCGCGGGTTTTACGGGTTTTTATTCAGGCACGCGCGAACGTTGCCGTTATCGTCTAATATTCAAACCATGAAAAAGTTTTATTCGGCGTTATCGACCCTTTTAACCCGCGGTGAAAAAATACTTATTTACCCCGAACAAGCAATGTGGTGGAACTACCGTAAACCGCGACCTTATAAAAACGGCGCGTTCAGGTTCGCCGTAAAAAACAAAGTGCCGATTATCCCTATGTTTATGGCAATGGAAGACACCGAAAAAAAAGATAGCGACGGCTACCCCGTTCAGGCGGTTTCACTGTTTATTCTGCCCCCTATCTCTTACGACGACAAGTTAAGCGAAAAAGAAAACGAAAAAGTTATGGCGGAAAAAAACTATAACGCCGTAAAGTCGCTTTACGAAAAGTTTTATTCTGTTCCGCTATCCTACGGCGACGATAAATAATAATAAAAAACACCCGCTAAGGTTTTCCTTAACGGGTGTTTTACTGTTTTTAATTTAAGTAGTTGCGTTTGCAACGGTTTCGATTGCCTGTTGAATAGATATATCGTAAATCCTATGGAAATTCGCGCCGTTTGATAAAATACCTGCGTCAACTATCTGACGAACGGTAGAAGTCATAACTGCGGAAGACGCCGATTTAATGCTATCTATCATATCTTGGTATGTAATGCTTTCCTTTTCGGTGTAATATCTTGCAAGACCCAACAGGTCGGTAGCGTCCGCGTCGGTTTTCAACACCGTTTCGCCCGACGTATACAGCAAGAACAACCAAACCGAAGCGTCGTGTGAAATATAATATACTTCGTTATCTTCCGTAACTTCTATATCGGTAAGAACATAATGCACAACAGTAGCGGTTTCGTCCACGTCGGGCGTCAACGGGTCGTCTACTATATCTTCTACCACTTTAACGTATCTTGCATATTCATCCACCGTTTTAGAACTGTCTTTCGTCCACACTTCGATATCGAACATATCGGTTATCGGCATATCGTTTATCGTCGCACCAACGTCTTTCAATTTAACGTCTTCTTCAATAAGTTTTTTAAGTATCTTATTATCATCAATTTCTTCGGCTTTTAATACGGAAGAAAGTTTTATGTTTCCGAACACGATTGCCGTATTTAATTCGCCGATAGATATTTCGTTGGTCGGCATAGGAACCAACGTTCCGCCTTCGCCTTCTACCAAATGGTTTAGCCTGTAAACTTCGGTAGCGTCGTCTAATATGGTATAGAGATTTTCGTTCTTATCCCTTTCCAAAACGACTTTCAGTTGCAATTTATTGATATCGAAATACTGTAAGTCGCCTATCGTAATATCTTCGTATGTATAGGTTTCTCTTTCCCCGCTATCCGTCGACTGCAACAAAATATCGTACATGGTTTTATTTTTGTAGCCGTTCTCTTCGGTAGGAACGTCCATAATCGCACTTAACTTTATGCTGTTTGCGTCAAAGGAAGCAAGCCCGTTTACCGTCGTATCTCCGAGAATACTGTTTATCGTGTCGTTTTCAGCACCAAAAGTTTCAAATATTTTTTTAACTTTAAGCACTTTGAACCTATCGCCGATAATTTCCTGCAACGTTCCGATATTGACTTTCGATAAATCGGCATAGTATAATTGTTGCTCTTCTAAACCGTTTAACATTTCGCCGTTATCGTTATAAGCCTTTTTATACTGACCGTCTTGTTCGTCTAAATAGTAATAAAGTTTTGTATTATATTCAATTTTTTCGTATAAATCGGTTTGTTCGTCAATACCCGCAACGTACTGTCCGTCCCCTTCGAACGCGGGAACGTAATGTCCGTCGATATTTTTAAAGTAATATTTTGCCTGATTAAACTCAGGTTTTGTCCAAAGTTCGACTATCTTATATAATTGCGTCGTTTCATCAACGCCCGTAACGTAATTCTCGCCGTCAAACGCCTTTTCGTAATTACCGCTATTTATCCAATAATATAAGTGCATATTTTCGGTAGGTTTATCGACCGTTCTTAAGTATGTGTTCAAAGGGTCTACGCCGTCGACTATTGTGCCGTCTTCGTTAAAGGCGTTTTTATAAAGCCCGTCGGTATCGTCGTAATAGAAATATACCGATTTTTTACGCGGATTTTTAACATATAACTGCGTTCCTTCAACGCCCGTAATATAATTGCCTTGACTATCAAATGCGTTTTTATAAACGTTATCCACATTGTCGTAATAGTAATATAAAGATTTACTTTCGGTATTCTTTACGTATAACTGTTTACCTTCGCTGTCCGCAACTTTAATGCCGTTATCGTAAGCATTTTTATACGTCGCTTCACCTTCGTCGTAATAAAAGTATAACGTCTCGTCAAAGTCGCCCGTAGGGTCTTCTACTTCGATATACGCATTATACGGTTTTTCGATATATTCGTGATATTCAAAATTCTGGTAATCATAACTTTCGTACTTTTCGTATTCTTTTTTAAGCGCCAAAAAACTGTCGCCGGCGTCGACAGGCGTATATTCAAAGATACCTATATCTTTTATCGTGTCGCCGAGTGCGGAAGAATTAAGACAGATATAATTGATGAGTTTATCGAACTCAAACAGCCCTAACTGATTTAAATCCTGCGAGTTATCGAGACTAATTACACTCGTCGATTCCAAAATGCTTTTTAAAAGCCCGCCGACAATCTTTGCGTCTTCTATTTTATAGTTTCCGATATTAGTTAAGATTGCAAGCGCACTTTTTGACAACACTTCTTCGCTTATAACTTCGTCGATTTCGTGATCACGGCTACCCGTTCCGTCAATATCTACGTTTACGGATTTAACGCCCGATAAACTAAGCCAAGTTTTAAGCGGAATAACGCCCACGCCTACAAAGACGGTGCTTACTATCATTACTATACTGAGAATAAAGCCCGTTACCACCAAAAAGAAGTTTTTTAGTATTCTGTGTCTTAAAGCCTTTTCCGCCTTTTTGGCGTGCCTTAATCTTTTCGCTTCTTCTCTTTCCTTTTTCTCTTCTTCCGTCATAATTACCCCTATAAAACGGTCTCATAAATAAACCGAGTTAAAAAAGTTATATTATTTATAAATTATACTTTAATTTTATTTTTTTGTCAATAAGACTTACGGGTAAGTTTCATTAACAATTTTTGTAAATTGTCTTTTTTATTTTTCTTCGGGTGATTAACCGCGTAAAACAGCAACTTTTCCCTTATAACTTGAATATCTTTTCCTATAACCCCGCAATTTATAATTTCTTGTGCACCGATATTTAAGTCGGAAAAAGAAAACGGCGCACCTTCCTTTTCCATTTTTAATAATACCGATAAAAGTTTATCGGCATTTTGCCTTGCGCCCGCATTTTTACCCGTAGTCCCTTGCGCTTTTTTTACTGATAAATAATCTTTAATTAAATCGCGGTTTACGGCAAGAAAATACCTTATACGTCCCTTGCTGTTTTTTTGCGACAAAAATTCGTCGAAAGATAAAAACCGCTTGATTTTTCCTACCGTTTTTTTGTCGGGTTTTAACCGTGTGTTTATATTTTTTAACGCCTTTTTTGTATCGTCAGACAGACTAATTACGCCGTATAAAAAGGCGGAAAGCCTATCGGAAACGTCTGATCTTACTATTTTTATAACACTATCAAAATCGGCTTTATCTATACCGAAAAGAACGTTTATAACGCCTATATCGTTTAAGACGTTAAGTGCAACTATATGCCCGTTTGCGCCCGAAAACGAGTATTTTTTATCGGCGTATAAAATGCTTTTCAGTTCGGAATAAATGCGTTCGCCCGAAATATCTGAAACGTTATAGCGGTTTTTTTCGGCGGATACGATAACGCTTTTTTTCGGCGAGAAAGAAAGTTCACCGCAAAACCGCGCAAGACGCATAAGCCTTAACCCGTCGGAAGCAAAAACCTTATCGGGCGAAATAACGGTGTCTAAGACCCTGTTTTTAATGTCGGCAACCCCTTTATTTAACGGATCGGTTATTTGTTTTTTCTTAATATCGTAATAAACGGCGTTGCAGGTAAAATCACGCCGTTTCGCGTCGGCAATAACGTCGTCTGTAAAACAAACTTCAAACGGCGTATGATTTCCGCCGACGTTATAACTTTCCGTGCGAAAAGTCGTATACTCGTACTTAACGCCGTTTTTTGTAAAGACTATTGTCCCCGTTCTTTTATATTCGGCGACGACGAAAAATCCGCAGTCAATTAAAACGGGCAAAAGTTCTTCCGTTTTATACGCACCGCATAGGTCGATATCGGTATTTATTTCCCCCGAAATAAGATAATTTCTTATAAGCCCGCCGACCACGAAAAGTGGATTTTCGAGTTTCTCGGCGATATTTTTAACGTCGTTTAATTTTATCGTCATACAAACATTTTAACATAAAAGGTTGAAATTTGAAATAAAATAATGTAAAATAATAGTACGGTAAAGAAAATTATGTTGGATTTTATAATAAACCCTATTGCCGGCGATAAAACAGGCAAAAAAATGAAAAATAAACTCGTAGTCATTGAAAACTACTTAAAAAGCAAAAACGCCGATTATCGGTTTCATTTTACCGAACGTTTTAAGCACGCAACGGAAATCACTAAAACACTTATAGAAAACGGCGCGGAAAAAATTATCGTCGCAGGGGGCGACGGCACTCTGCACGACGTTATTAACGGTTTTTCTGATTTCGATAAAACCGTTCTCGGGCTTTTGCCGTGCGGAACGGGCAACGATTTTGCCGCCGCAATCGGTATGCCGAACGACGTCGAAAAGGCTCTCGACGTAATACTTACCGCCGAACCGAAGTTTACCGATTTTATGCAAATGCCGTCCGTTCGCGGTATAAATATTATCGGCGCGGGAATAGACGTGGACGTTCTTAAAAGATATAACGCCTTAAAGAAAAAGACTAAAATAGGCTATGCAAAATGCCTTTTTAAGACTTTACACGACTTTAAGTACACCGATTTTTACGTAAACGTAAACGGCGAAGAAAAAAAGTATACTTCGTTTATTGTATGTATCGCAAACGGTTTCCGTTACGGTGGCGGAATAGCAATCTGTCCGCCTGCCGTCGCGTTCGATAATCAGTTGGATTTTTTAACCGTTAAAAAGATGAATAAATTAAAACTTATTGCGTCTTTTAATAAACTGAAAGCGGGCAAGGTTTTATCTTTTCCTGAAACTGAACATACGGTAATGCAGTCGGTTTCGATTAAAACCGATTACCCTATCACCGTAAACGTGGACGGCGAACTGTACGACGGTATACCGTTTAACGTTGAAATAGTCAAAAACACCCTGCGTATGTTAAGACCGTAAATATTTATCGAAAACAAAAAACAAGCCTTTCGGCTTGTTTTTATTTTTTATTGATTAAGTCCAGAATATATTGCGGTAAACGTATTTGGTCGACAAACTTTAATAGCGGGTTATTAAGGTACACGTAATCAAGTTTAAATAAACTGCCTTGTAAATATCCGTAAAGCCCCGCGTCCGTGCCTTTCACCCAGTATATTATCTGGAATACGATAAGCATAAGCGCAAACGTTAAGCAAAGGCTTAATATAACGCCGAACACTTTATTTATAACCCTTATTACGACGTTATCGATTTCAAACGTATCCTTTATTATCATAAACACGATTATTCGTATTACCTGAATAATCATAAATAAAGCGACGCAGTATACAACGAGTTCAATTCGCATCTTAATCAAAAAGTCGCAAACCGCGTTGTTCTGTTCGGCAAGTTTAGAGATTATTTTACTTAACAGTTCAGAAACAAACGGAATATTTAAAACCGCGCCGTATAAAAAATATGCGACTACCGACGAAATAATAAACCCGACTATTCCGCCCGATATGAAATATAACTGTTTGCCAAACCCCAAAAGTAGCCCCGATATCACCGCAAACAATGCTACGCCGATTGCAATTCCGTCCGCAAGAACCATTATTACACCTTTATTAGTATTCCCTTTTTCTCGGTAATATAATCTTACACCAAAACCCCGCTAAAATCAAGCCGTTTTTTGTCCTTTTTTAATCTGCCTTTTCCGCCGTTTTCGATAAGATATTAGACATTTGTATTCTTTATTGACTTTTGTTCTAATATATGATATAATCTTAAAAAAGAGTTTATCGTACGTAGCTTGATTATTTTAATAATCTTTATATAATAAGGGGAACGAAAATGAAAAAGAATAAAGAAGATTTAAGGGTGGTAAGAAGCAGACGGCTTTTGTGTCAGGCACTTTTCGCGCTTATCGAAGAAAAGTCTTTCGATAAAATAAGCGTAATCGACATTTGTGATAAAGCGATGGTAAGAAGGGCTACTTTCTATAACCACTTTACCAGCAAAGAAAAACTTTTTGAGTTTGCTATCGAAGAAAAGCAGAAAGAACTGTTTTTATCGGCAATCAAGAAACGCAGTTTTTCAAGTATTAACGAGATGTTCGTTGCGCTTATCGCGATGATAGTAGAATATTTAGACGCATACAGAGAAAAAATTCTTAAAATTCTTGAAAACAACGGCGTTGACAAGATAGCGGGGCTTTTAGTCGGGTTTCTTAAAAAGAATATCACCTATCTTTTATCGGAAAACCACTTCCCCGAAAAAGAAAATATGCCTAACGACCTGATAATAGATTTATTCACGGGTGGCGTTGCCAACATCGGTTTATCCTACGTCCGTTCTGCTTATGACTATTCGAAGGACGAACTACTTAAATATTTCACCGCAGTTGCAACCGTTTTCCGCAATTAACGAAAGATAAAAGATAAAACCCTTGTGGCGCTAATTAACGAAAGATAAAAGATAAAACCCTTGTGGCGATTACTCTCGCCGCAAGGGTTTTTCATTTTAAGAAGATATTAAACTATTCTTCTATCCAAGCGATAATTACTTCGGAATTCCACTCTTCCTTATTTGTAATAAATACTGGTATCAATTCTACATAGTCCGTCCTTATCTGCGTTAACACCGCGTTCGAAACGTTTACAGTTGCGTTAATACCGTTCGTATTAGTCATATCCGAAGTAAAACTGTTATAGTTATCTCCGTCCTGAATAAACATCATAGGAATTTCAACTTCATAGCAAACGAGTTTGCCGTCCACTTCGTTATAGAAGTATTGCGTTCTCATTTCAATATCGTATTTTCTGCTTGTATTCTTTTTAAGAGAACCTATACCTTTTGTATTATAGGTCGGTGTAAAAATTGAACTATTGCCGTTTACGTAAACGTCGTGTTTATTTTCGTTTGGCAAAGTTGAACCGTTTGCTATCGCCTTAACGGAACTTATTCCGCTAATACTGTTAAGGTTGAACCAAAGAGTATTGTAAGTTGCAGTAATGCCTAATATCGTTTTGCTTTCCTGAACTTTATATCCTAATAATTTACCCGTTTCAGTATTATATAATTCGGTGATATAACCGTCCATCAATACGATTCCGCTTGCTTTATTTCCTACGACCGAAGTATAATCGTCCGTTATATAGAAATCAGCACAACTCTTGACTGCGTCTTTTCCTAACGCCGTTATATATTCGTAGATATGACCTTCCAAGGTATCTTTCGTCTTCGTTATTTCAAAATATGCCGTTCTGTTAACGTTATTTATACCGTATTCGATAGCAAACTTATAAGTATTTTCAGTAATTATATATCTCATAACGTTTGTTGACGTTAAAGAAACTTTAACACTCTTGTCGCCCGATAATACGTTGTATTCCATTTCGATTAAAGGTTGAGCCTGACCAAACATAGGAATAGTATAATTCGTCTTTAATTGCAACGTATAATATAAAGTTCCCTTGCTGAATTCAACGCTTGCATAATAGCCCGTTTCGTCAATATCTTTATTCGTGCTACTCGGGTTGTTGTCAAACCAATTATTGAACGCAACGACGGAAGCCGTTATTGCAGTATCCGCCAAAGAAAATACCGTATAGAATTTTTCACTTTGCGATACGTTGTCAACAACCATTTGCCATTGTTCGCCGTATCCACCGTATTTGATATTGTTCACGTTTGTAAAAGTCGTAAAGTCATAAGTAACGTCTTGTTCAGAAACGTAATTACTCGTGTTTGTCGGGCGCATAGTGTCAGGAATATAAGAATACGGGTCTTGTATCAGCGCACTCTTTAATGACGACAGATATCCTTTCATATCGACCTTTTCGTTCCATTTAGCGTAGTAAGTAACGTTGCCCGTTACGGTAACAGGCCAACTTACCGCCGTATTTAACGTAGAGTCGGTACACCAAGAAACGAAAGCATATCCGTCTTTTGTCGGTTCACTCGGTGCGGTAACTGACGTTCCGT
>JAFSRT010000009.1 GCA_017445995.1 Clostridia bacterium | reverse complement strand
CCTCCGAATAATTTATTTGCCTTCCGGCAGGGGCAACGACAGCACGAAGAAAAGCAATAATTCAAACTACTTTCGGTCTTAATCCCCGAAGTCAACGAAAAAGGAAAAAATATTGCGTAAATAAAAAAAGAGCCGAACTTTTTATCAAGTCCGACTCTCGGTATTTTATAAGTTTTCAGCGATAATTTTTCCCGTTGGCTTCCGATTTTCTCCGTGCTACGATAGCCACAACGAGAAGGCAAATAAATCGGAGGGATTCTATCTTTATAGAAAAAGTATTCTCCGATCACAACAACGGGAAGAAGGTTCAGATTATATATGGAAAAGCCGAGCGTTTCCGCCCGGCTTGCATTGAAATTATCCGTATTCATCGTGGTATTTTGACTCCAAAGAAGTCTTTTGCAAAAAATAATACGAACTCCGAATTGTTCTCGGTGTTCGTATTATTCTCTTCTGGCGGAGAGTGAGGGATTCGAACCCCCGTGGGCTTGCACCCAAACGGTTTTCAAGACCGCCTCGTTATGACCGCTTCGATAACTCTCCGCAAAAATACCGTTACTTAAAGTAACGGCAATATTATACCAAATATTTTCTATAATAGCAAATATTTTTCCGCAGTTTTTCTAACTTATTATAATTCGTCGTACTTAACGATTTCTACACCCGCTTCTTTAAATAGTTCCAAAGCAAACGCGTCTGGATATCCGTTTTTATAAACAACCTTTTTTATGCCTGCGTTTAATATCATTCTCGTACAAATTACGCACGGTTGATGCGTTACGTACATGACCGCGCCGTCAAGCGCAACGCCCATTTTCGCCGCCTGAATAATAGCGTTCTGTTCGGCGTGAACGGCGTAGCATACTTCTTGCATAGTTCCGCTTGCAATATTTCTTATCCTTCTTAAACACTCGCCCCTTTCCGCGCAACTTTTGATGCCGGCAGGCGCGCCGTTATAACCCGTTGTAAGTATTCTTTTGTCCCTTACGATAACCGCACCGACGTGTCTGTTTTCCTGATAACAACTCGACCAGGAAGCAACGGTTTCAGCCATCTGCATAAAGCGTTCGTCCCATTTATTCATAGATTTTACCTTTTGTTTTTAACCATTTTTTCAAGTTCGTCCATAAACGAAGAAATATCGGTAAACGAGCGGTACACGGACGCGAACCTTACGTATGCGACTTCGTCCACTTCTTTAAGGCTTGCCATAACCATTTCGCCTATATCTTTACTTGATATTTCCTGATTTAAAGAATTATAAATCTTCTTTTGTATTTCGTTGACCATATTGTCGATAGTGCTTGCCGGAACAGGACGTTTTTCGCACGCCTTTATAATGCCGTTTTTAATCTTATTCGCGTCGAAAGCCTGTCTCGTTCCGTCAGACTTAACAACTAATACGGGCGTATTTACAACGCTTTCGTAAGTTGTAAATCTTTTTCCGCAGTTAAGGCACTCCCTTCTTCTTCTTATCGACCCGTCTTCCGTAGCACGGGAATCGATAACCTTACTTTCGGTTTCCCCGCAATACATACATTTCATATCAATAACCACCTTATATATTGTATCATAAATCTATTTTAACACAAAATATTGAATTTTACAACAATATTATAAAAAATATTTTATAACGCAAAATAATAGTATGACGACTTTATTTTATATAATACTGATTACCTATTTCGTGGCAATCAATTTTTACGGAATACTTATGCTGAAATTTCAGAAAAAAGCCAAAACGGAAGGTGAAAACGTTGCCGAACAGGACAAAATCACGGACACCAAACTCATTTTAACGGGGCTTTTGGGCGCGTCTCTCGGTATTTACGTTTTTATGTTCATTTTTAAATACCGATTAAAAAACTTTTTCTTTATGATTATTATGCCCGTTTTTATCGCAATAAACGTTTATCTTATAATATTGCTTTTAAGAAACGGCGTTACCTATATAAGAAGATAATTACAGGCTGTTTATCGTTTTAGGAAGCGCGCCTATCACGTCGCTTGCGGTAATCGTGTATTCGTTCTGTTCTTTTTTTGCGATATCGCCCGAAAGTCCGAAAATAAACGAAGAAACGGCAGTACCTTCTAAAACGTCGGAAGACCTATTTAGTATTCCGCCTAAAATACCGTCTAAAACGTCTCCGCTACCCGCTTTTGACAGCCCAGAGTTGCCGTTGGTGTTGATATAGACGTTATCGCCGTCCGTAATAACCGAAACGGCACTTTTTAAGAGTAAAACGATTTTATATTTTTCCGCAAAATCTTTTGCAAACTCTATCGGATTTTTGATTATCTTAACTTTATCTGTTTTAATAAGCCGAGAAAACTCGCCGATATGCGGTGTTAAAACAATCTGACATTTTTTATTCAATAAAATATCTACACCGTATTCGGAAAGAGAGTTAAGCCCGTCCGCGTCGATAACGAGTTTACCCGTAAAGTTTTCTAACAGATAGGCTATCATTTTATAAACCTGTTCGCTTTTGCCTATTCCCATACCGATACAAACGGTGTTAAACGGCAAGAGTTTTTTCATACTCTCTTCGTCGAACACGAAATTACCGTCTTTATCGGGCAGAGTATTGACTATTATTTCGGGATTTTTACCCGCGTAAACGGGGAATAGGCTTTCGGGAACGAAAAGGTAAGAATACCCCGTTCCCATTTTAAGCGCAACCAACGCATTGGCGGAAAGTAGCGCGCTACCGACGTAATTTTTACTCCCGCCGACAACGGCAACCTTGCCGAAATTACCTTTATTTACGTTGTTTTTCCTTTCGGGAAAATACTTTGCACAGTCTTCTTTATTAAGCCTTTTGGCGTAATCATCGCCCCAAATACTTATACCTATATCTTTTGCGACAACCGTTCCACAGCAATCTTTTCCTTCGCCCAAAAAATGCCCGAGTTTAAGTTCCTGAATAGCGACGGTTAAGTCGGCTTTTACGCAAACGCCCATAATTTCACCCGTGTCGGAATTAAGCCCGCTTGGAATATCGCACGAAACGACGTAAGCACCGCTACCGTTTATTTTTTCTATCGCTTCCCTATATTTTCCTTCCACTTCCCTGTTTAAGCCCGTACCGAAAATACAGTCCACTATTATATCGAACTTTTTATCGAACATCTTAAAAATGCCGTTATATACGTTAAGAGTCGCGACGGTAAAGCCGTGAACTTTGGATAGAATACTTGCTATTACCTTTCCGTCTTCACCGTTTTTGCCTTTGCCTATGCAAACTAAAACTCTTCCGCCCCTTAACCGATTTATAATCTCGGTCGCAACGACGTTGCCCGCGCGTTCAATAAGCGTCTGTTCGCCGATGCCTAATTTTTCTATCGTAAACTTATCCGCCGAACGCATTTGTTCGCTACTTAATATTCTTTCCATTATTTATCTTCCTTAAAAAACGAAACGGCGTATTCGGCTTCTTCGTAGGAAAAGCCCCTGCCGATTAAATACCTATACGTTTTTAATATATTCTCCTTACTTTTCTCTTTATTTTTAAGTTTCTTTTCAGCCAACGCCTTGGCGTTTTCGTACTGATTGTTATCGACTTCTTCCCTTACTTTTCCTATTATTTCTTTACTTATGCCCTTTGCCATAAGTTTATAATCGGAAAGCCTGTCGCCCTGCGTTTTTTTGCAGTTTTCAAGGTATTGTTTTGCATAATTATAGTCGTCGATATACCCGTAGGAAATAAGTTTTTCCGTGGCGTATTTAACGGCGTTTTCGCTAAAACCTTTACCTATAAGGTACGTTTTCACTTCTTTTTTGGTTTTAAGCGATTTTGCAATGTAGTTTAACGCGCGCTTTACGGCATAAGAAAACTCGTCTTCTTCCTTTATTAAGTTAAGTTCCTTTTCGTCTATTTCCGCACCCTTTTTTAAGTGATATTTCATCACTATCTCTAAAGAAAGCGAAAAAGAATATTCGCCGTCTATATAGACGTTGCACCTATTCTTATCTTTTTCCTGAACGGAAATATTAAAAAGGGTTATTTTATCAGTATCCATAATAGTCCCGTTTTAACTTTTCTATTTTGACTTTACCCGACGACGCTTCGCTGATTTTGTCGATAATTGTTTCGGTATTTTCTATCGGGCAAACGATATGAATTACTATATCGTCCTTAAAATCGGTAGAAATTACCGTTATATTTTCTTTTCCTATTATATTCAGAACTTTATTATACGTTTCGTAATCGGCGGTAATATCGATAAAATCGGAAAACACCATTTTAACTACTTTGCTTTTTAATATGCAGTCGGAAACGGCGTTAGAATACGCCCGACTTAACCCGCCTTTTCCGAGTTTTATTCCGCCGAAATATCTCGTTACCACGGCGCAAGTACAGAAGAGTTTTTTGTTTTTTAACACTTCAAGCATGGGGACGCCCGCCGTGCCTTGCGGTTCGCCGTCGTCAGAACACTTTTGGTTTATACCCGTTTTATCGCATATAAAAGCATAGCAATTATGCGTGGCGAGTGAATTTTTCTTTTTTATTTCGCCGATAAATTGCCGTGCTTCGTCTTCGCTTTCGATATGTTTAAGATAACAAATAAACTTTGATTTTTCAATTACGGTCAAGTCTTCCGCTTGCCCGACAACAGTATAAAACCCGTTTTCCATACTTTCCAAAAAAAATAACGCAATAATTTTATTCTTAAAGAATATTTTATCACGTTATTATATATTTTTCAATATTAAGTCGCCCCTATTCGGTCGCCTTTACGCTTTCAGTCGGTTTCTTTTTCTTAAAAATAAACTTTCTGAAAAGCACGATATTTAATACAACGAAATACCCGAACACGATACCTAAAACAAGATACGGATTTTTCGGCGCTAAAGTTGCCAGTATCATCATCGGGAACCCGAACAAAATCGCAGGAAGTTGTTGGAATACCATATTATTCATTGCGTGCGTTTTATATTCAGGGTCGATTTCTCTTAACAGAATAATACCCGTACTAGCCGTTCCCGTAAGCATACCGTACATAACCAAGAACTGTTCTTCGGAATATTCCGGGAAAAGTTTTCTCGCTATAAACCTGTTGTAATAGAAGGTCGTGAACGCGCCGACAAGCCCTAACACTAATATTATCCACCAGTAGTTTTGTAAAATGTCTATCCTGATTGCGGCAATACCTGCCGTTACCATAAGGTCGAAGAAGAAACCGCTTAACCTATCCATCATAAAGTTATTTACGTATTCTTTCTTCATCATTCTTTTCTTTTTGAAAAACTTTAATACTACTTTAAGTAAAGTAGCGACTAGAACGCCGAAAAGGAAGTTAAACCCGAAAATCGTCGTTTCCATACCCGGTGCCAACGCGCTAATACCTTTCATTATAATGAAAGTGATTATATACGTGATTAAGATAAAACAAACCTGAATAGTAAGTTTTTCGATACTGCCGTAAAGCGAAACTTCGTCTTCGCCCTGTATTTCTTTAAGAGTTAAAACGTTTGAACTTTCTATATCCGCTTTGTTTCTTAATCCCTTTTTCTGAATAAAAATCAAGTGAATAACACCGCCTATACTTGCCGATAAAAAGCCGAGTGCGGCAATGGTAAGCCCGAAACTTCTTCCGCCCGTAAATCCGTAATCATTTTCGAATATTCCGCCGTAGTTAAGTGCCTGTCCTGTGCCTTGCCCGTAGCCAAACGGTAATATTATACCGGAAGCAGCGAATATTGTCGGAATAATAAGCGCTATAACGACCGTGATTAAAAGACCTAAAAAGCCCTGCATAAGATAGGTTGCAACCGTCGTTATTCCGGAATCGAATATCTCTCCGCTTCTTTTTTTATCTAATTTCTGGTTGCTGTTTTTAAGTGCAACCGCAATCGTACCCAACGCCAAACAGTGATATGTTAAAACTTCTAAAATAGAAAGTTTCGACGAGTCGTATTCCGAGTTCGTGCCACCGAAAAAGGTGGTGTTAAACAGCGGAACTTTGAATATCGCTTCGTAGGCTATCGAAACGACAAGTATAAGTAATCCGCCGATAACCGACGTAGGAATTAAGGAATTATTTAAGACCTTAATAGATTTTTTCAGCATGTTTCCGACTAACATTGCAACTAATAGCACTGTTATAATGGAAATCAAACTCCAAGCGCTGATACTTGAAAACGAGTTCATTAAAGTTTAACCTCCGCTTTTGTAGAATAGTTATTGAAAAACAAATGATATTTAAGCGCGTTAAAGCGCATATCTCCTTTAAACTGATAGGTTTTACCGTTTATGCTTACGTTCAGTTTGTTTCTGCCGAGAACCGCCGTCTGTTTTACGTCGTTAAACGACAGTATTTCTTTCACTCCGTTATATGATAACATAATTTTATCAAAAAATAAATAGGAAATAGCATTTTTTGAAAGAACTTTTTTATTTTTATAGAGTTGAACGGAAAAAAGCCTTATTTTATCGGTAAAAATCGCCCCGCTATTTTTGTCGTAAGAGTTTTTTATAAAGTCGTTCTGATAATCAAGCCAGTCCGAAACGGTGTTAAAAGGAAACTGTCCTTCAACAGGCGATAAAGTCAAATCGTCTTTATATTCGACTTTCCTTCCGCATTTTTGACAGGTTATAAAGTTCCCTTCGCTTTTTAATTCGCTGAATCCGCAATCGGGACAAACGCAAACCGCCCTTTCGAGATATTCCGCCTTTTTATCGCCCGTAAACTTTTGGTTTAATTTCGTATCGTCAACGCTTATACCTTCCTTTATTATACCGAAAAAAGTCTTATCGTCCATTTCTGCATATTCTAAAGGTTCGATAATCCTTGAAACGCCGATTTTCATTTCGCCTTTACGGACGTAATTACTCCATCTCGGTTCAACCCCGTATCCGCCTTCGATTTTAACCAAAACCACGGGAATTTTGCAAAGCCTGATAAGTTTTATTATAGACGGCTTAAAATCTTCGGTATGCCCGCTATACGTCCTGTTGCCTTCGGGCGCAATCAAAATCGTTCCGCCTTCTTTAACGACCTTAATACAGTTTTTTACGGCGTTAAAGTCGTTGCCCGTCTTGTCAATCGGGATAGGAGCAAACCCGAACTTTAAAAGTTTAGAGATAAATCCGTTCGACATAATGTCTTCCGTACCTAAAAAATAGTCCTTTTTATAGAACATTTTGTTAAGAAAGAACTGGTCGGCAGGCGTTTGGTGATTGTATAAAACGATATAGTTTTTGCCCTTAAAATCGAACTTTTCTATTTTTGCGTTATACTTTCTTTTCCAAAAGAGATAAAAGGGCGTTCTGAATATAAACTGAACGATTTTATGCCTTGTTTTTATCCATTTTTTCGGTTTTTTCTGTTTCATTTTTTCCTTTTATTTTATCTGTCGTATTTTGTTAAAACGCAAAGCGTTTCCACGTGTTTTGTTTGCGGGAACATATCAAAAGGCGTTATAGATCGTATTTTATAATTAAAACTCGGTTTTTCCGATTTTTTAATACCTTCTTTTGTAAAAATAAGATTGCCCGTAAGAAGCCCCACGTCCCTTGCAAGTGTTGACGGCATACACGAAACGTAAATGATTTTTTCAATATTACTTTCCGTTATCGCGCGGATAACCTTTTCGTCGCAACCCTTTCTCGGCGGATCTAAAATAAGACAGGTTTTATTCTTTATCGTCGGAATAATTTTCGGCAATATATCTTCGCATTTACCGCAATAGTTGACTACCTTATCGTCAAGTCCGTTTATTTTCATAAGTTCGTCGGCACAGTCAACCGCTTCTTTTACGATTTCTATCCCAACGCCGTTTTTCGCGTCTTTCGACGTTAGTGCGGTCATAAGTCCCGCACCGCTATACGCGTCTATCACGGTTGTTTCGTCGTCTGTTAACGCGTTGTCTTTAACCGCCTGATAGAGTTTTAAAGAGATATAATCGTTTACCTGCATAAAACTCTGTACGCCGATTTTATACTTTATACCGAACTGTTCGGCATAATAAAAAGGTTTTCCGTATAAAAGCGTGAACTTTTCGCCGTAAATAACGTTAGTGTCCTTTTTATTGACGTTATAAAAAAGAGAAAACTCTTTATCGATTTTACTTTTAATTATCTCGATAAGCCGTTGTTCGCCGATTAAATTATCGCCGTTTATGACAGCCGTAATAATTAGCGCGTCAGAAACTTCCCTTACGGTAATTTCACGTATGTTTCCCTTATGCGTGATTTCGTTATAACCGGACAGGTTAAACTCTTTCATATACTCCGAAAAAGCCGAAATAACATCTTTCGTCCACGCGGGGTTAATCGGGCAATCTTCTATCGCGACAACTCTATGAGAGTTTTCCGCATAAAAGCCGATTTTAAAGCCGTTTTCGTCCTGTCCTACGGGAAGAGACAGTTTATTTCTGTAATGGTACTCGTTTTTGCACTCTACCGTTTTATCGACGGTTATATCTAATCCCGCAATCTTTTTAAAACATTGATGGATTGCGTCTTCTTTTATTTTTAACTGCGAAGAATAATCAATATGTTGGATTTGACAGCCACCGCATTTTATAAACGCTGAACATTTCGGACGTACTCTTTTCTCCGACGGGGTACAAACCTCCAAAAGTTTAGCGTAAGCGCAATTTTTAACGGTTTTTAAGATTTTATAGCGAACTTTTTCGCCCGTTATCGCGTAAGGCAGGAAAACAACCGTATCCCCGTTTAATATAACGCCTTCACCGTTTGCGCCTATATTATTTACAATCCCAACGTATTCTTCGTTTTTTTTCATAATAATCTTTCGTTTTACTTTATTATCCTTTTTAAATACCTGTCTTCAACCATTTTAACCGCCACTATAAATCTATCGAAAATAATAAATAAGATAACGGCAAAAACGGGTATAAAAAAGTATATGTATCTAATAATCGTTTCAGGGAAATCGGTAAGTTGCATTTTCATAAAAAATACGTAATAAAAATAAAGTCCGTAAGAAAAAGCGACGCACCAGATAAGCCCTATAATTATTGACAAAACCTTATTAAAGTTCTTTTCGGTAAATATTGATTTTATAATAGGATAACAACCGAAAAAGAAAAAAAACGCGGGAAAAACGAGAGAATACACGTTAAAACCGCTAAACAAAAAGGCAATAATTCCGCCCGCTAAAAAAGACAGAAAACTGCCCGTAAAAGACTTATAGTAAAGTGGCAATACGGTAAATGCGGACGCAAAGACTACGGAAATCAGGTCGATAAACGTAACGTATGCGCCCAACGTTAAAAAAAGTGCTATAAAGGCAGAAGATATTGCCGATAACGCTATTACTTTACTTTTCATTTATCTGCAAAAAGAATTACAAAGCATATTCATACAGCACCAAGTAGTACAGCATTCACAGAAGTCCATTGCCCCGTTTCTGCCCATTTGTTGCTGGTTGTAATTAACGTTTTGAGTTTGTCCGTTCTGGTTATAAGTTCCGTATCCACGGTTATTGTTAAAGTTGTCGCCGTGCATATTCATTGAGTTTTTAAGTTTTTCGTATTCCGATTTATACTTTTGATTATCAGGGTCTAATTCGATAGCGATTTCAAGTTGTTTTTTGCTTTCGTTTATCCAGTTCTTTTTATAGAACACAACCGATTGAAGATAATGCCACTCCGCACCCCTGTACGAAACTTTATCGAGTTGCTGTTGCGCGGTATTATAATCGCCCTTTTTAAGAGTGTTATAAATCTCTTCGTAAGAAAAAGACGAATTATATGCCGACTTATTCTTTTTGCCGTCTTTTATTTCCTGATAAGCGTTTTCAAGTTTAGTCAGATTTTTCGCCGCTTCGTTTCCCGCTTCGCCTTCTAAAAATCTTTCCCTTGAGTATTTGTTTTTAAGCGCCGTGTAAGCGTTTTCTATTTCTTCGTCGGTAGCGTCTTCGGTTAAACCCAAAATCTTATATTCTTCCTGCATCTTATTTCTCCATTATTTTTTTTGTTTGCACGGCTAACCCGTTAGTTAGTATATTATCCGTTAAATCGTGATTAAAATTATACCGTAATTTACTTGTACAATCCATTATGTCAGACATAAGGACACCGAAAATCAAATGTAAATCACTAATCTTTTCTTTTACAAGTTCCTTTTTGTCTTTTATATCTTTATAAGATAAAACGAAAACGTTATAGTCGCCGTTTTTCTTGTCTTTATCAAAGTCGTCAAGCGCGTCGATTAAATAAATCCACTTCCCAAGCGAGTATGATAGCCTTCTTATTTCTTCCGTGTATTTATCTTTTAACAAGTCCTGACAAATACTTTGCATCATTGTCCCGAACGGGTCTGAAACCCTATCGATACTGTCGCACGAAGATTTTTCAAGCGATAATAATTCGCGATATTTTTCTTCGATAATAGTATTTAATATAGGTTCGTTCTTTTTCGCCCGAGAATATGCGCGTGAAAAGAAAAGTCTTTTTAATCTGCCTTTCCCGTTATCGATTACGTCGTCGTTTAATTTATGATAGGCAAGCAAAACGTTAAGCGACGCAATGCGGGAAAACAAGCCGTCGTTTAATGCAATCGGTCTTTTTTTAATTAAATGCAAAACGCAATGCTGTTTTTCTATTTTTAAATCCGTTCCCGTAATATTATGCAATAACACCGATAAAAAAGTTAAGTCGTAAGTAAGCGAAAATCTTCCGCACTCACCGCAACATTTTCCTATGCTTTTACAAAGCCCGCAATAGGTCGCCTTATAAAGCACGGCGTCTTTCATATATAAAAACGGTTCATCAGGTTTAACGTAACCGAACATTACACTCTCTTTTTAGGAACAAGCCCTACTTTTTTATAAACTTTATTAAGCGTTCTATACGCTATTCTTTCCGCTCTTATTGCGCCCGACGATAAAACGTCGTCCAAATAATCTTTATTTGCCAACAGTCTGTTCTTTTCAAGTCTTATAGGTTCAATCTTCTCTGCAACGGCTTCGCCTACTTTTAACTTAAACGCGCCGTATAACTGCCCGTCGAACTCTTTTTCGGCTTCTTCAATAGTTTTATCGGTAAACGCGCAATAAATGGTCAACAAATTGCTTATTCCCTTTTTATCTTCCGAATAAACTATTCTGTTATCGCTGTCGGTAACCGCCCTTTTGAACTTTCTTATAATAGTGTCGATATCGTCGTCCATTGAAATAAAGGAATTAAGGTTCGGATCCGACTTACTCATTTTTCTTTCAGGTTCCGATAGCGACATAACTCTTGCACAATTTTTAGCAAAATAGCCGTCGGGAACTTTAAAAGTTTCGCCGAAACGGTTGTTAAACCTTATCGCTAAATCTCTCGATAATTCAAGGTGTTGTTTTTGGTCTGCACCGATAGGAACTAAATCGGTCTGATACAAGAGAATATCGGAAGCCATTAAAACGGGGTAATCCATAAGCCCCATATTGATATTATCCGCGTGTTTTTGGCTTTTATCTTTAAACTGCGTCATACGGGAAAGTTCGCCGGGGTAAGTAATAGTATTAAGTATCCAAGCAAGTTCCGCGTGCGCCGAAACGTGCGACTGCGCGAAAATTACCGATTCTTCGGGATTTAATCCGCACGCAAGATATAAGGCAAGCAGTTCGTAAGTGTTCTTTTTTAACGCGCCCGTTTCCTGTTTAACGGTAAGCGTATGTAAGTCCGCCAACGCGAAAATACTGTTATAATCGCTTTGAAGTTTCTTAAAGTTTTTTAGCGCGCCGAGATAGTTTCCTATAGTTAAAATCCCACTCGGTTGAACGGCGCTGAATAACGTCTTCTTTTCTTCCATAATACACCAAAATTATATCTTATTTAATATTTAAAAACTCTTTTATAGCAATAAACGTCTCGGTTTTATCTATAATTTCGTTAAATCTTACTTGTTTTTCTTGTAATTCCGAAATCTGTTTAGGTATTTCCATAGCGGAAACTTGGTTGAGTTGAATTGACGCCGAGAACGCGTCCTTTACCTGTTTTCCCGTTATCGCGTTTAATACGTTTTGCGAGAACTTATAAGGATTTGCGGTAGATAATATAACGACTGCTTTATCTGAACCCGTAAACCCGATATAACTATCCGATACGTTTACCGCAACCGCAGTATGCGTATCTAAAACGTAGCCGTTTTCTTCAAAGAAATCGGCGATTGTTTCCTTACACTCTTCTTCGTCGCAAAAGTCCGCATAAAACTCTTCGTCTAATATCGCCTTTTCCTTCTTTGAAACGGTGTATCTCTTATCGGTTTTTAACTGTTGCATAAGCGTTGCCGTTTCTTCGGCGTTCCTTCCGCCTATTTCAAAAAGCAATCTTTCTAAATTACTCGAAATAAGTATATCCATAGAAGGCGAAATGGTTTTATAAAACTCTCTGTCGGAATTATAAGTTCCGTTGTTAAAAAACTCCGTTAGAACGTTGTTAGAGTTAGAAGCACAAACGAGTTTGCCAACCGGTAGCCCCATTTTCTTTGCGTAATAACCCGCTAAAATATCGCCGAAATTACCCGTCGGAACGACGAAGTCCACTTTGTCGCCGAGTTTTATTTCGTTTGAATTAACAAGATCGAAATAAGCAGAAAAATAATAGGTAATCTGCGGGGCAAGTCTGCCGAAGTTGATTGAGTTGGCACTCGATAAGACGATACCGTTTTTCTTTAACTCTGTTTCTATTCCCTTATCGGAAAAAATCTTTTTAACAGCCGTCTGACAATCGTCGAAATTGCCTTTTACCGCAACGACGTTCACGTTGTTTCCTTCCTGCGTTCTCATCTGTAATTTCTGCATATCGGAAACTCCGTCGCTCGGGTAGAACACGTTGATTTTTATACCTTCCGCATCCTTAAACCCTTCGAGTGCGGCTTTACCCGTGTCCCCACTCGTTGCAACGAGAATAAGTATTTCGTCACGAAGCCCGCAAATATTCGCGCCTTCGCGAAGTAAATACGGCAAAATCGTGAGTGCAATATCTTTAAAAGCAAGCGTCGGGCCGTGGAAAAGTTCCATAATATAGTACTTTTCGTCTATCTTTACGATAGGCGCGGGACTATCGTCAAACTTCGCGTAAGCCTTTTTGCATGCGTCTAATAATTTTTGTTTATCGTATTCTTCTAAATAAGAGTGTAAAACTTCGCAAGCAAGTTCAGGGTAGTCTAATTCGCATAAACTACCTAACTTGCCCGAAAAATCGGGAAAAGTTGCGGGAACGAAAAGCCCCCCGTCGTCCGCCAAGCCCTTAACAATCGCTTCCGCTGCGGAAGATACCTTACATTTTCCGCGTGTACTTATAAATTCCATAATCTCTCCAAAATTAAACCGTTTTTATCGCGGTATAAAAAAATAGATGCCGAGTATATTATCTCAACATCTATTTTACAACATTTCTATATAAAAAATCAACTATAAATTATAATTTAAATAATATATATAACTATAATATACGCGATTTATACGTTATTGCGCGTATAAAAGCAATTTTTTGTGGAACTCTTTATCGCATTGCAAAAGCATTGCGTCAAGTTCGTCGTCCCCCATAACGCTTGACCTTCCGTCCGCATAAGCCTTGTCTATCATTTCTTTTAACTTTGCGATAACGGGGTGGGTTTTTTCTATCTTATGTTCGTCAGGCAATTCGTAATAGTCGTTAATCCAGTACGCAAGCCCCGCAAGACCGCTCGTGTTATTGATAGAAACGTGCATAGGTCTGTTTAAGAGTTTTTTCGTATTAAAAATATTATATATTTCTTCATCTTTAAGCATACCGTCCGCATGAATACCCGCACGGGTCGAATTGAAACTTCTGCCGACGAACGGTGTTCTCGGCGGAATTACGTATCCGATTTCCCTTTCGAAATAGTTTGCTATATCGGTAATCGCCGTAAAGTCCATTCCGTCGCTTCTGCCTTTTAAGGACGCGTATTCTATTGCCATCGCTTCGATAGGACAGTTGCCCGTTCTTTCCCCGATACCGAGTAGCGAACAGTTTACTGCCGAACAGCCGTAAAGCCAAGCGCTTGAAGCGTTGGTTACTACTTTATAGAAGTCGTTATGTCCGTGCCACTCTAAAAGTTCACTCGGAACTTCCGCATAGTGATGAAGCCCGTAGATAATCCCCGGAACGCTTCTCGGAAGCGCCGCGCCCGGAAAGTTTACGCCGAAGCCCATAGTGTCGCAAGCCCTGATTTTAATAGGAATACCGCTTTCTTTCGATAATTTCATAAGTTCGAAAGCAAACGGAACGACAAAACCGTAGAAGTCCGCCCTTGTAATATCTTCAAAGTGGCATCTCGGTTTAATACCGGCATCCAACGCGTCTTTAACAGACCCCAAATACTTGTCCATTGCTTGCTGACGGTTTAAGTTCATTTTCTTAAAGATATGGTAGTCGGAACAACTAACTAAAATACCCGTTTCCTTTATACCCATTTCTTTAACGAGTTCGAAGTCTTTTTTATTAGCCCTAATCCAACTCGTAACTTCAGGGAACTTTAACCCTAAATCCATACAAGCGCGGGCAGCCTGCCTATCCTTTTCGGAATACAGGAAAAACTCCGACTGACGGATAATACCGTTTTTACCGCCAAGGCGGGACATCAACTTAAATAAGTCTACTATCTGCTGTACGGTAAACGGCGAAGTCGATTGCTGACCGTCGCGGAAAGTGGTGTCCGTTATCCAGATATTTTCAGGCATTGCCTGTGGAACGAAACGGTTGTTAAATACGATTTTCGGAACGTTGTCGTAATCGAAAATCTCTCTGTATAACTGCGGTTCTTTAACGTTCTGCAAGTTATAATTATAGGTTTTTTCTTCTAATAAATTAGTTTTTTTATTTATAACGACTTTTTTGTTAGACATTTTACTTTAATTCCTTTATAAAATCTTTTAATCTTTTTAATCCTTCTACGATATCTTCTTTTGATATCGCATAGGAAAGTCTGATACAGTTATCGTCCCCGAAAGCGACCCCCGGAATAACCGCAACGCCCTTTTTAAGCGCTTCGCTTGCAAAATCGAGTGAACCGTTTATCGTTTTCCCTAAAAACGCCTTTTTATAGAACGCAGAAACGTCGACAAACACGTAAAACGCGCCTTTCGGAACGCAAGGCACTACCCCTTCTACGTCGTTTAATTTTTCTATCATTAACTTTCTTCTTTCGTCGAAAGTTTTTTGCATGGTTTTAATAAACTCTTCGCCTTTTTCGTCCGATAAAGCGCAAACCGACGCGTACTGCGCGATTGAGTTGGCATTACTCGTAGTGTGGCTTTGCATACTCGAAACGGCTTTCGCGATATTTTTCGGGGCTGCGATATAACCTATTCTCCAACCCGTCATAGAGTACGTTTTACTCATACCGTTTACGACAACGGTGTGCGCTTTCATATAGTCTGACGCGCAGGCAATCGAATAATGTTTTTCTCCGTCGTAAATAAGTTTTTCGTATATTTCATCCGAAATAACGTAAAGCCCGTGTTTTTCGATAACTTTTGCGATTTTATTAAGTTCGCTTTCGGTGTAAACAGCCCCCGTCGGGTTGTTCGGCGAATTGATGATAACGCATTTCGTTTTATCGGTGATATTCTTTTCAAGTTCTTCTGCGGTAATTTTATAAGCGTTCTCTTTTGCGCACTTAACGAAAACGCATTTCCCACCCGCAAGTTTAATCAGTTCAGGATAAGTCAGCCAAAACGGAGTCGGCAAAATAACTTCGTCCCATTCGTCAACGATAGCGCATATTGCGTGATAGAGAGAACTTTTAGCCCCCGTCGAAATAACTATTTCGTCGGTCGTATAGGTAAGTCCGTTGTCTTTTTGGAACTTATCGGCAATCGCCTTTTTAAGTTCTAACGTACCCGACGCAGGCGTGTATTTCGTAAAGCCTATATCGAGTGCTTTTTTCGCCGCGTCTATTATGTATTGCGGTGTATTAAAATCGGGTTCTCCCGCACCGAAACCGATAACGGATATACCTTCTGCCTTCATTTTTTTTGCTTTTGCAGTAATTTCAAGCGTAAGCGACGGTGCAATGTCTGCAACTTTCTTTGATAATTCCATTTGTTCTCCTTATTCTTCGTCCGCACCGGCGATAAGTTTTGCTTCTCTGTCGGCAATAGCCAGCGCTTCCGTCATTTCGTCTAAATCGCCCATCATAAAGTTTTCAAGCGTGTATAACGTCAACCCTATTCTGTGATCGGTAACTCTTCCTTGCGGAAAATTATAAGTCCTTATTCTCTCGGAACGGTCGCCCGTACCTACCTGACTTCTTCTGTTGTCCGCGTACTCTTTATCGTATTGAGACTGATAATAATCGTATAGTCTACTCTTTAATACGCGCATTGCTTTTTCACGGTTTTTGGTCTGCGAACGTTCGTCCTGACACAAAACCACTATTCCCGTCGGAATATGCGTAAGCCTTATGCACGATTCCGTTTTGTTTATGTGCTGTCCGCCCGCGCCCGAAGACCTTAAAGTATCTACGCGCAAGTCTTTTTCGTCGATAGTAACTTCGACGTCTTCCGCTTCGGGTAAAACCGCCACGGTAGCCGTCGACGTATGCACCCTGCCTTGCGATTCCGTTTCCGGAACTCTCTGAACCCTATGCACACCGCTTTCGTATTTAAGTTTTGCATAACACGACTTGCCAGATATTGAAAATACTACTTCTTTTACCCCGCCGAGTTCGGTCGAGTTATTGTCGATTTCTTCCGTTTTCCAACGGTTTTTTTCGGCGTACTTTACGTACATTCTATATAGTTCGTAAGCAAATAGACTTGCTTCTTCTCCGCCTGCGCCCGCCCTTATTTCCATAATAACGTTTTTGTCGTCGTTAGGGTCTTTCGGCAGTAAGAGTATTCTTAATTCTTCTTCGATTTTAGTTAATTTTTCTTTATTTTGTAAAACTTCCGATTCCATTAGTTCCTTCATTTCCTTGTCGGTCTCTAACGGTATCATTTCGTTTAATTCGTTTTGTTCTTTAACGATTTTTTTATATTCTAAATATTTTTCAACGGTTTCCGTCATATCCGAAAGTTCTTTCGAATACGCCTTCCACTCGTCCATTTTGGAAAGAACGTCGGGGTCTGCCACCAACTCGTTGAGTTTATCGTATCTTTCAAGCATTTTATCAAGTTTCTTAAACATATTATATCTTCACCTTAACTATTCTGTCTACACCCTCGTAATCTTTTATTATCTCAACGTTTTTCGCAAAAGAAAATAAGTTTTTAATATCTTCCGCCTCGTCTATTCCGCACTCGAAAAAGATAACGCCGTTAATAGAAAGATATTTCTTAACGTCATTTGCTATTCTTCTGTAAAAAATAAGCCCGTCTTCCCCGCCGTCAAGCGCAAGTCTCGGTTCATAGTCTTTAACTTCCTTTTGCAGGGTATCTATATCCCCGCTTTTAATATACGGCGGATTAGATATAATAACGTCAAACTTTTGTTCTTCTATATTTTCGAATAAATCGCTTTCGATAAAGGTTATATCGGCGTTATTTATTTTCGCGTTCTCTTTTGCTTTTTCTATTGCTTTTTCGCTTATATCGGAAGCAAAAACTTTCGCCCCCGTTTTCTTTTTAATTGCGATAGCGATTGCACCGCTACCCGTACATAAATCGAGAACGGACGACTCGCCGTTAATATCTTTAACCGCGTTTTCCACCAAAAGTTCCGTTTCCGGACGCGGTATTAAAACGCTTTCGTCGACGTTTATTCTATATCCCATAAAATCGGTGTTTCCGATACAGTACCAAAGCGGTCTTCCCGTTATTCTTTCTTCGACGATTTTATTTATCTCGTCGATATTTTTCGGGGAAACGTACTCGTCTTTACTTAACTCACTTCTTTTTATGTTGAGAGTAATCGATATTATCCACTCGGCTTCCGCGTCTTCCGTTATTCCGTTTTCGTTAAGTTTTTCTTTAACCTTATCTAAAAGGTCAGCCCGTTTCATAGCGACGGTAAAGTCGCGCGTTTTCATATCGGGATTTTCGTCTAATTCCATAACCGTTTTAAATGCCGTTATGGCAACTTCAAGCATCTCTTCGTCGGGTTCGCGCGTTGTTATTCTCTGTAAAAGCAACCCCGGAACTTTTAACGGATAAAAGATACAAGAATCGGTTTTTGAAAGCCCTTTCAGTAATTCGTAAGAAAGCCCCGCAACGACGGGCAATAACGCGAGTTTACAGAGTATTCTTATTAAATTATAAGTTAAAGACTTGTCAAAATAGGCTTTTAAACGAACCCCTACAAGCGATTCGAAAAGCGCGAAAACCAAAATACTTATAACCATAACGAAAACTATAAAAGTCGTTCCGCACCTGTCGTGAACTCTACGGCACGCCTTTGCGTTATCTACGGTTAAAGGCAAGCCTTTTTCATAACAGGTTATCGTTTTATGTTCCGCACCGTGGTACATAAACACGCGCCTTATGTCTTTTAATAAAGAGACTAAAAGAATATACGCAATAAAAATAAAAAGTTTAAATCCGCCTTCGATAAAGTTCTTTGCAAAAACGTTGCAATCTTCACCGACAATCCAAATCCTGAACTGTTGCGGTAAAAACATAAAAAGAAAAACCGCTAAAAGAACGCCTATTACCATTGATAAAGTGGTAATTACGTTCATAATATTGATTTTAAACTTTTCAGAAAGCCATTTTTCAAACTTTGTCGGTTCGCCTTCGCCGAAAACTTCCGCAGAACGCGTTAAAACTTTCGTTCCGCCGATAAGCGACTGAACGAAAGCGACGCAACCCCTTATAATAGGCAGTTTTAAAAAACGGTTGGATTGTGTTTTTAATCTTTTGGATTCGATTCTTATAATCCCGTCGCTATCCCTTACGGCAGTTGCCATAGAAGTTTTGCCTTTCATCATAACTCCTTCTAAGACTGCCTGACCGCCTATCTGGGATTTTATTTTAGAACCGTTATTATCTTTGTCTTTCATTAAAATACCAAAAAAAACGGCTTTAAGTGTAAGAAAATACCCTTAAAGCCGTTTACAGACTAACTATTTTGCTTTTCCATATCTCTTGTTGAACTTATCAACACGGCCACCGGTATCTACCAATTTTTGTTTACCTGTAAAGAAAGGATGACATTTACTGCAAATATCAACCCTTATTACGTCTCCCTTTTTAGTTGAGCCGGTTTTGAACGTTTCGCCACAAGCACAGATTACCGTTACTTCGTGATAATCCGGATGAATACTTTCTTTCATATAGCACCTCTAATCCTTTTTTGCTATGTTATTATATTATATTTTTATAATTTAGTCAATTATTTATAATAGATATTTTCATTTTTTATCTTTTTTTTAGATATTTTATCCTTTATTTTAATCCCGTGCATTTTTTTCTTGCCTTTTTTCATTTATTATTATATAATATGTTCGATTTTTTCAGAAATCTTACGGAGAAATATGAAAGGATTTAAGTTAATCGACAAAGAAACACTAAAAGAAACGGATATCGCTTCCGAAAAGAACGAAGACTTGGAAACTAACGTTAAAGTCAAGATTACCAAGTGTCTTATTACTCTTAACGACGTTTTAAGGTATAGCGGTGAAATCGACTGTGAAAACGTCGTTTTGGGCAGTTTCGGTGTGGGTATCGTTTCCGAATCTTTCAATAATCTTTTCGGAATTGAAAAAGGCAACCGCGTTTATATCGAACCGTACAATAACTGCAACGAATGTTATAACTGTAAAAACGGCGAAACCTCGAAATGTTCTAACGTTTTAACTGCCGGCGAAGATTACAACGGGTTTTTATCCGATTTCGTTTCGGTAAACGCAAGCAAAGTCTTTCTTCTCCCCGACCCCGTTTCGGAAAAGGACGCGCTGTTTATCGGTCAGATTGCAAACGCGATTTCCATTATCGATAAGTTAGGCGTTCAAAAGGGCGATTACGTCGCGATTATCGGAAACGACAATCTCGCCGTTATTACCGCGCTTTTACTTATATTTTATCAGTCCGTTCCTATTTTAATCGGGACTGACGACGAAATGATAAATATCGCGAAAGAATCGGGCGTTTATTATACCTTAAACAGCGAAGACAACTGGCAAAAGGAAGTTAGCGTGATAACGGGCGGAAGAATGGCAAAGAACGTCGTATATATCGCAGACAGCGATATTCCCGCAACGAAGGCTTTTGCCGTTGCGTCCTACAACGCGTCCGTTGCCTTTACCGGTAATTCGACGAAGGCAAGCGCGATTTCTTTTGCACTCGCAGTTAAAAAACAACTTGAAATACATTGTATAAACGGCAGTTTCGGTAATACCGCAACGAGTATTAATATTCTCGCTAATAAAGCGATAGACCTTTCTAAACTTAAAGTCGACACGGTGTCTTACGAAGCCGTTCCGAAAACATTTAAAGCGTTAAACGACAAAATTAAAAATGAACAACCGATACACGAAACTATCGTTGAACTTTTTTAGGACAGAGTTATAAATAATAAAAAAACGCCCCGAAAGTTAAAAAACTTTCGGGGCGTTTTTGTCTGATTACACAATAACTACTCTATCCATAAAACCTTATCGTATAAAAGAACGCAAATAATATCTACAAGCCACATAAACGCAATGCCTGGGACTATAAGTATAATAGCGAAGATAATGCCGATAAGATTTTGCTTAATGATACTCTTAAACAATCTCGTAACGTTCCAGATAATATCTAAAAACGGAAGCGCGAAGATAAGTTTAATAAGTTTCGGTAAATTGTCCATCGTTTTAATAAAGTCTTTCATTTTTTATATTCTCCTTTTAATTTTAGTCGTTTTTAATATGCACGTCAAGTTGGTTATAAGGTATTTCAATGCCCTGTTCGTCGAACGCCGACTTAACCGCTTTCATTAAATAGTGATTGACCGTCCAGTAATCGGACGATTTTGCCCATACCTTACAGAATAAAACGATAGAACTCTCCCCGTGTTCGGCGATACCGAAATCCATAGGTTTATCCTGCAAAATATACTCGTAAGAAGTACAAATATTCTTTATTACGTCTTCTGCTTTTTTATAGTCCGCTTTATACGAAATATAAAACTTTAAGTCGACCCTTCTCGTGCCTTTTTCCGTATAGTTAGTGATTGCGGAAGAAGAAAGTTCGCCGTTCGGCAAATATACCGTTTTATTGTCTGGCGTTTTTATTATCGTATGAATAATTCTAATCGCTTCGACCGTGCCTTCATGCCCTAACGCGCTTATATAATCGTCTTCCTTAAACGGCCGTGTTACAAGAATAACCACCCCGCCCGCAAAGTTCGAAAGAGTGCCGTTCACGGCAAGCCCCACGGCAACGCCCGCCGACGCGATCAGTGCGGAAATCCCCGTCGTATCTATCCCCAAATATCCGATAATGCCGACTACGACTAATATTTTTAAGACTATTCTTAAAACGTATAAAATAGTTTTCGTAAGCGTTTTATCGGCTTTCGGATTTTTACTTAATCTCTTTTTAAGCGTTTTTACTAAAACGTTAATAAGGGTGAAGGCAACTATTAAGATAACGATAGAAACGATAATTTTTATTCCTACGTTAAGTCCCCACGCCTGTATTTTTTGCCAGATTTCTTCAAAACTCATTATCGATTACCCTTTTTTCTTTATTATAACATATTTTTTCGGTTAATCAATAATATATACAAAAAAACTCACGGAAATCCGTGAGTTTTTTATTTTTTTTCTCTTTTAAATATTCTTAAAAAAAATCTTATAATTTTCGGCGGTTTAATACAACATATTTTCATAAATTACCTCACGTTATATTTATATGTCGGCATTATAAAAATAGTTATAAAATCTGATAAAAAATCAGCAATTTTTAAAATAATCTATCGTTTCTCCCCTGTCTTTTGCGGAAAATACAGAATTTCCGGCAACTATAACGTTTGCACCCGCTTCTTTAATCTTTTTAATATTATCTCTGTTTACGCCACCGTCTATTTCGATTTCTATATCTTTGCCTGACGCGTCCACAATCTTTCGCACTTCATTTATTTTATTTAAAGTACTTTCGATAAACGCCTGTCCGCCGAACCCGGGGTAAACACTCATAACTAAAACCATATCGCATAACGGAATATATTTTTTGATTTTAGAAACTTTGGTGTCTGGTTTAATGACAAGACCGCATTTACAACCGAAAGATTTAATTAAGAAAAGCGTTTCTTTAACTTTATTTTTGCACGCTTCGTAATGCACGGTGATAATATTACTACCCGCTTTTGCAAATCGTTCTATATATTTCCACGGTTTTTCTATCATTAGATGCGTATCGAAAGGTTTATCGGTGTACTTTCTCGCGTCCGCAATAAACTTCGGACCGAAAGTAATGTTGTTTACGAACGAACCGTCCATAACGTCTAAATGGATATAATCCACGTCAAACGCCGAAATATTCTTTATTTCTTCTCCTATGCACGAAAAATCCGCCGATAAAATCGAAGGTGCAATTTTAACTTTCATTTTCTTCTCTCCTTTTTTCTTCCGTTTCCATTATATATCTTCTGCGTAATTGTCCGCAAGCCCCGTCTATATCTTCGCCGATTTTACGCCTTAAAGTCGCAGACAGTCCGCCCTTTTCAAGTAATCCTAAAAATCTGTACGCGTCTTTATCGGAAATACCCGAAAGATTATTTTCCTTGACTTCGTTAAGCCGAATAAGATTTACGTGGCACGGTTTTCCTTTAAGTAGCCTTATAAGTTCGTCCGCACACTCTTTCGTCGCGGTTTTATCTTTTATTAAAACGTATTCGAAAATATAACGCCTACCCGTCTTTTCAAAATAGTTATCGCACGCCTTGATAATTTCCGAAACGGAATATTTATTAGCGACGGGCATAATCTTTTTTCTTTCGCTATCGAAAGGATTATGTAAGGAAACCGTGAGATTGACCGGCAATTTTTCTTCCGCAAGTTTATACATCTCTTTACAAAGCCCCGAAGTTGATAAACTTACGTTTCTCGGGCTTACGTTTAGCCCGTCTTTTTCGGAAAGCAGACGTATAAACTTAACGACGTTGTCGTAATTGTCAAGCGGTTCACCGCTTCCCATTAAAACGACGTTGGTTATCTGCCTTTTATCGGACAGTCCACCGCCCAGATATTTATTTACGGCGATAACTTCCGAAAGTATTTCGCCCGCCGACATATTCCTTACAAGCCCGTTAATCGTCGACGCACAAAAAGCGCAATGCATACGGCAACCGACCTGCGTCGAAACGCAAAGCGTGTTCCCGTACTTATATTTCATTAAAACGCCTTCTATGACGTTTCCGTCGTTTAATAAAAACAAAAACTTAATAGTTCCGTCTTTCGACGTAAGCGTTTTAATTATGGTAAGCGTACTATCGAAAAAATCTTCTTTTAACCTTTCGCGAAGTTCTTTCGGTATTACCGTTATATCGGAAATAGAAGACCCCGCTGAAACGAACGAAAAAATCTGTTTTGCCCTGAAAGGTTTTTCGCCGTACTCTTTTAAGATACTTTCAAGTTCGATTAAATTGTAATCCGAAATATTTTTTTTCACTAATAAACTCTCTTTAACTTGGCGAAATAAAAGCCGTTCCCGTAAGAAATATCGGGTAAAAACTGAACCGTACCTAAAACGTCTAAATACGGTATTTCAGGCTTCGTTTCTACTATTTCAAACCCTTTTATGTCTGACATAAACTTTTTAATAATCTCTATATTTTCTCTACTTAAAACCGAACAGGTAGAATAGTACAGATACCCGCCGACTTTAACGTAGTTAGCAACCGTTTTTAATATACTTAACTGTTCAACGTTAAGGTTATCTATTGCCTTTTCGTCCCTATTTAACTTTATGTCAGGGTTATCGTTTACAACCCCTAATCCGCTACACGGCGCGTCGCATAACACGGCGTCGAAAAAGCGTTCGTATTCAGAATTATAAACTTTTGCGTCGCAAACGCTATAATAAACGTTTTCCCGTTTCATCCTTTTTACGTATTCCGATATAAGGTTTACGCGGTGTTCGTGCTTATCGAAAGCGTACACTGCTTTACATTTATATGAAAGCCTTATGCTTTTCCCTCCTGGGGCAGAACAGCAATCGAGTATCTTGTCGCAAGGTTCAATCCCTTCGCATATAGCGACAGACCCGATAGCCTGATAAGTATAAACACCGTCGTCGTAATCGGCGTTCCGTACGAAATTATCTAATAAAAACACGTTCTTATATGGCGTTTCAGAAAAGGATTGCCCCTTTTCTTTTAAATATGTCGCCCCGTCCGTCCCGTAAAAAGCAAGGCACGTCTTTTGATTAAAAGAAGACATAATAGATATTGCCCGTTCTTCGCCGTAATCTTTAATAAGTTCGGAAACGGCAAATGGCGGATAGGAATATTTTACCGAAAGATTTTCGATTTTATCCGTCGGTAAAGGTATTTCTTCGCTTAAAAATCTTCTTAAAAAGGCGTTTACAAACCCACTTGCACCACCTTTACCCAACTTTTTAGTCAGTTCAACCGCGCTTTTAGTAACGGCGTAATCGTGCTTATTAAGATATTTTATAACGTACATTGCAATTTTTAATATCGTTCTTATAGCGAGTTTCGGCGATTTTTCGGTAAGATATTTTACGTAATACGAAAGTTCAATATCTTTATCTAAAACGCCGTACACGGTTTTTACCGTTTTCGCCCTATTGACTTCTTCGATAGGCGTTGACGATATCGCCTGTTTTACGAACGCCCCGTCGCTATATACTTTATTTAAAATACAATAAACGTCGTAAAAATAATTTATCATTATTTTATTATTTCGCCTTTAACAATTTTGTTTCCGCGCAAAAAATCCGAAATATTCATTTTATTTCCGCCCGCTTTTTGCACGGTAAGAAGGCTTACCGACCCGTTTTCAGTTCCGATAACGAGTTCTTTATCGGAAACGAGTACTTCACCGCATTGCCCTTTTCTTTCGTCGGGTTTTGCACCGTATACTTTTATTGTCTGCCCGTTATAGGTAAAAAACGCGACGGGCCACGGATTATACGCGCGGATTTTATCGACTATCTTTTCTTTCGTTTCATAAAAGTCGATTTTTGCACTTTCCTTTTTTATCATTTTTGAAAGCGTCGCGTCTTCTTCTTTCTGCTTTATAGGATTTATTTTATTTTCTCTTATTAAATCAAGCGCGTTTAGTATCGTTTTTGCGCCTAAAACCGAAAGTTTATCGAAAAGTTCTCGTGCCGTGTCGCTATCTTCAATTTTAACTTTCTCTTGCAACAAGATATCGCCCGTATCGATACCGATATCTGTTTTCATTATGGTTATTCCGCTTTCCTTCTCGCCGTTCAGTATCGCACTCTGAATAGGCGACGCACCGCGGTATTTCGGCAAAAGCGAACCGTGAATATTTATTACCCCTAACCGTGGAATATCTAATATTTCCTGCGATAAAATCTGCCCGAAAGCACAGGTTATCATAATATCGGGGTTAAGTGCTTTTAAGTCGTTTACGCCTTCAATTCTTATTTTATCGTACTGATAAACGGGAATACCGTATTTTTCTGCGGTTTCCTTAACGGGCGGCGGTGTTAAAATCTGCTTTCTTCCGACAGGCTTATCTTTATTAGTTATAACGGCAATCACCTTGTCTTTTCCGCATTTTATTATGCTTTCAAGCGGTAAAACCGCAAAATCGGGCGTGCCTAAATAAACTATTCTCAATTACTTACACTCCTTAACGTCGTTCGCTTTATCGATATACAAAACGCCGTCCAAATGGTCGTACTCGTGACAGAAAGCCCGCGCCGTAAACCCCGAAACGGTGGTTTTACGCGCTTTACCGTTCCTATCGAAATACGAACAGGTTATTTTCATAGGTCTTTCGACCGTGCCGTATTTCCCGCGAACTGACAGGCAACCTTCTTCGCCTATCTGTTTTCCGCTTTGCTTTATTATAACGGGGTTAATACATTCGTAATACTCGTCGTCAATCAAAACGATAAAAATGCGCCTTAAAACGCCTATCTGCGGTGCGGCAAGCCCCACGCCTTCCGATTTTATAAGCGTTTCTTTCATATCGTCTAAAAGTTGCGCGGTCTTTTCACCGAAATCGGTTACGGGAAAACTTTTTTTCCTTAACGTTTCGTCGCCCACCTGAATAATATTTCTTATTGCCATTATTACCTCACGATAAATTATTAGAGTTTATTTCCATTACGACGTTTACGTGGCTACTTTTATATTTGTTTACCGTAATGAAAATCTTATCGGTTAAGTCCTTATCTTTTGCATTTATACGCATAAGAACCTGAAACCTGTATTTATTCTGTAATTTTTTAATAGGCGCTTTCATACACCCGAAAAATCTGAACTTATCTCTATACGTTTCGTGTACAAAAGATAGTTCCTGATAAACGGCTTTGGTAACGATTAACGCGTCGTCTTCCGACTCGGAAGAAATAAGTATCCTTACTATATCGGTGTAAGGCGGAAAAGCAGTCGCTTTTCTTATCGCTATTTCTTCTTTATAAAACCCTTCGTAATCGTACTGTATCGCCCTTTTTAAAACGAGATTATCGGGCTGATAGGTCTGCAAAACCACTTTGCCCGTTTCGTCGGCGCGCCCGCTTCTGCCCGCGACCTGCGTTATAAGTTGAAAAGTCCGTTCCGCACTTCTGTAATCTGCAAAATGCAAACTCATATCCGCGTCGAGTATTCCGACCAAAGTAACCGACGGAAAATCGTGGCCTTTCGCTATCATTTGCGTACCGACCAAAATATCCGCCTCGTGCCTTGCAAAAGCCGATAAAATACTGAAATGCCCTTCTTTACTCTGCGTTGTGTCCCTATCCATACGAAGGATTTTTGCCTGCGGAAAAAGTTTATGAAGTTCTAAAACGATTTTTTCCGTACCTATTCCGCCGTATTTTAAGTATTTGCTTCCGCAATTAGTGCATTTGTCTATCATTTTATACTTTGCACCGCAATAATGACATAAAAGCGAGTTGTCTTCGTAATGATAGGTAAGCGACACGTCGCAATCGGAACATTTCTGCACGTGTCCGCACTCGGTACAGATAACCGTTCGCGAATATCCGCGCTGATTTAAAAAGAGTATCGCCTGATTGCCTTTATTTAAGCAGTCGGAAAGTTCCGATTTTAGCACCGAAGAAAAAGGCGAATTGTTGCCCCTTCTCACTTCGTTACGCATATCCGCAATTTCCACTTCGGGAAGCGGTTTTTTGTTAATTCTGTCCTTTAATTCTACCAAGTTATACTCGCCGTTTTTGGCAAGAAGATAACTTTCGACGGACGGGGTCGCACTCCCTAACACGATTTTTCCGCCGTTATATTTAGCCCTAAACGACGCAACGTCTATCGTGTTGTATCGCGGACTCGATTCGCTTATATAACTGCCGTCGTGTTCTTCGTCAATTATTATTATTCCTATATTTTCTATCGGGGCGAAAATCGCGCTTCGCGCACCGATAACGATATTTGCTTCTTTATTCCGTATTCTCCACCACTCGTCGAACCGTTCGCCGGCAGAGAGTCCGCTATGTAATATCGAGACGTTTTCCGAAAACCTTGCGCGAAGTTGCGCAAGCATCTGCGGTGTTAAAGATATTTCGGGAACAAGCATTATCGCGCTTTTCCCGTCCTTTATTGCCCTGTCGATAAGATTTAAGTATATTTCCGTTTTACCGCTACCCGTAACGCCGTGAAGAAGTGTGATTTCTTTATCGGTGTTTACGATACTGTCTATTGCGGATAACTGGTTATTCGTTAAAACCACTTGCTTTCCCGTATTCCCGAGATTTTTATAGGGCGAACGGAAAGTCTGTTCCGTAATAACCGAAATTATTTCTTTATCTTTTAAGGATTTAACCGCCGAACTGCCGAATTCTTTATTTAAAAAGGAAAGTTCAGTCTTTCCGTTTTCGCCAAGGAATAAAATACAGTCCCGTTGTTTTTTTGCGGAAGATTTAAGCGCCGAAATCACTTTATCTACGTCGATATTTTCTTTAAGTTCGGCAAAAAGAGTAAACTTTTCTTTAATCCTTCCCTTACGCATTTCGCTCGGCAAGAAAAGTCTTAACGCGGAAGCCTTGGTAACGTAGCACGATTTAGTTACGTATTCCATAAGGGAAATACTCTCTTTTGTAAGCGCCGGCGTTTCTTCTAATACCTTATAAACAGGTTTAATTTTTTCTATCGGATAGTTGCTTTCGTCGTTTATTTTTATAACGATACCTTCCACGTATTTAGCCCCGAACGGCACCAAAACGCGACTGCCAAGTTGAACGTTGCAGTCTGAAAAAGAGTATTCGAATATTTTATCCACTTCGTAATGGATTATGTCTACGATAACTTCGGCAAACATCTTTTTAAAAAATATGTTCACAAACTAATGTGAACATACGAAAACTAATCGTTGGTTGCAATCAATTTACCGTCGTAAATTTCCTGTGCGGCTTGCGATAACGGTTTATCCTTTTCGCTAAACTCCGGTGTCAACCCGTGATTTTCCTGCTGTTCCATAATTTGCCTTGCTCTCTTACTTGCAACAACGCAAAGCGCATACTTTGAACCTACTTTTTGTGCTAATTCGTCAATCGGTGGTTTATGTATCATAACAATTCTCCTTTACTTGTTCTTTTCTTCGTTTATAATTTTTTCCAACTCGCTAACCGCCCTATTTAAATCGTCGTTTATAACGGTGTAGTCGTATTGTTTTTCTTTTTCAAATTCGTAATCTATTCTTTGAAGCCGTTCTTCAATCTTGTCTTCCGTTTCGGTGTGCCTGTTAATAAGCCTGTTTTTCAGTTCGTTAAAGGAAGGCGGTGCGATAAAAATAAGTATCGCGTCTTTATAATTCTTTTTTACCGAAAGCCCGCCGTTCACGTCTATTTCCAGCATAACGTCGTGAGTTTTTAATTTATTTTCAACGAACTTTCTCGGCGTTCCGTAATAATTGCCGAAGTGGGACGAATATTCTAAAAATCCGTCGCTTTCTATTTCTTTTATAAACTCGTCTTTTGAAATAAAGAAATATTCCTTTCCGTCCGTCTCGTGTTCTCTCGGCTGTCTCGTGGTGCAGGAAATCGATAACGCAACGTTTTTATTTCTTTCCCTTAGTAAATTAGCCAGCGTGCCTTTCCCTACCCCCGAAGGTCCTGATAAAATAAACAAAATATTTTTCATACTACTCCAGATTCTGAACCTGTTCTCTGACTTTTTCTATTTCGTTTTTAAGCGATAACGCGTAATTCGTTATTTCTACGTCGTTTGATTTTGAACAAATCGTGTTCGTTTCTCTGTTAAACTCTTGCATTAAAAAGTCTAACTTTTTTCCCATACCGTCAATTTTGACAATTTCAATAAACTGCGACACGTGAGACCCGAGTCGCGTAAGTTCTTCGTCGATATTGACCTTATCCGTAAAAAACGCTACTTCGTTTAACAGCCTTGCTTCGTCAAACGGCACGTCTTGTAAGTACTCTTCTATTCTCGATTTTAATTTTTCTTTATAGTTAGAAACTACAATCGGTGCTTTTTCTATGATTTTTTCCCTTAACTCTTTAATGGTTTCCATACGCGCAAGAAGGTCTTTCACTAATTTTTCGCCTTCGGTTTTACGCATTTCGTTAAGTTTTTCACACGCTTTTTTAACGGTGTCTAAAAAAATCTCGGAAAACTCGTCTTCCGACTGGCGGTTGTCCGCAATTACTTCAGGAAGCCTTATTATCGTAGATACCGACAAGTCGTTTTCTATCCCCAACTCTTGTGCGATAAGGTTCGACGCGTCGTAATAACTCTTCGCTTTAAAAATATCGACTATCGAATCCTGACTTACCTGCCTTTTATCCGAAAAAGAAACGAATAAATCTATTCTCGCCCTTGACACGAACGAAGAAACGATTTTTCTCGCTTCACCTTCAAACGGTAAAAATATTCTCGGCATTTTCGCGTTAAAATCAAAATTCCTGTTGTTTACGGTTTTTATTTCAACAATAAGGTCTATTCCGTTGTTCTGATATTCGGCTTTTCCGTAACCCGTCATACTAAACATAAATCTCTCCTGCAATCGCCAAAACCGATTTCTCTTTATATTTTATATATTTTATCATATAAGATTAAATATTTCAAGTCTTTATAAGAGATTTAAACGTTTCTTCGTCAATTATTTTTATATTAAGCGCCTTTGCCTTGTCTAACTTACTGCCCGCGTTTTCCCCCGCAAGCACTAACGTTACGTTTTTAGATATTCCGCCTAAAACCACTCCGCCCAACTTTTCGATAATAGCGCCCGCCTCGTCGCGCTTAAAGTCGGTAAGCGTTCCCGTTAAAACGACTTTTTCGCCCGAAAATACGCCCGTTTCGTTTTTTTCTTCGACGTAGATTTTTACACCGCACGCTATAAGTTTTTCTATTTCTTTTAAATTCTTTTCGTCGGCAAAATACCCGACGATATTTTCTGCTATAATATCGCCCACGTCGTTTATTTTAACTAAATCTTCCTTGGTCGCTTTTATAAGATTGTCTATAGATAAAAACCTGTCTGCTAAATCTTTCGCCGTCTTTTTCCCCACCCCGTCTATTCCGAGTGCGAAAATAAAGTTAGGAAGTTTAACCTTTTTACTGTTTTCGATACTGTTAAAAATATTTTCGGTTTTCGTTTCCTTAAACCCGTCGAGTTCTAAAACTTTCTCTTTATTAAGCGTATACAGTTCGCTGAAATTTTCCACCCCGAAATTATCGTATAAAACGGTCGCTGTCATTTCGGAAAATCCGTCTATATTCATACCCGACTTACAGGCGAAATTACTAAGTTTTGCTATAACTCTCGGCTTGCAATGAATATTCGGGCAAATAAGGTTTGCCCCCGTTTCTATTAGTCCGGTATGGCAGTCGGGACAAAAAGCGGGCTTTTCTACGTCTTCGCAAGTTTCGTAATATTCCGTCGTTCCTAATATTTCGGGGATAACTTCGTTGCTTCGTCTAACTAAAACCCTCGCGCCCTTTTTAACTTTCTTTCTTAATATATCTCCGTAATTATTCAGCGTCGCTTTTTTAACCGTCGCACCGCCTAATTCAACGGGTTCAAGTAGTCCTAACGGGGTTAGTTTTCCCGTCCTTCCGACCTGCCAAATAACGTCTTTTAAAATGGTCGTAACTTCTTCCGCTTCGAACTTAAAGGCTATTGCCCAGCGCGGAAACTTATCTGTAAAACCAAGGGCTTGTCGGATTTTAAAATCGTTTACTTTAACGACTGCCCCGTCGGTTAAAATATCAAGTGTTTTTCTACTGTTTTCTATTTCCTTTATGGCAGACATAACCGCGTCTATACCCTTAACGACGCGCAAAAACGGGTGAACTTTAAATCCGTTTTTCCTTAAAAACTCAACGCACTCTACTTGCGAAGAGAGAGACCCTTCACTCATATAGTTTACGTTATAAAACATAATTTCAACCCTTCTTTTTTCGGTAATTTTCGGGTCGAGATTTCTTATCGCGCCGGCGACCGCGTTCCTTGCGTTTTTAAGCGGTTCGTCTGCGGTTTTATTGTATTCTTCTAAAACCGATAAGCGCATTATCGCTTCGCCCTGAACTTCGACGGTTCCCTTATTTTCTATTGTCAGCGGAAAACTTTTAACGGTTAAAACTTGCGCCGTAACGTCTTCCCCTTCCGTTCCGTTACCCCTTGTAGTCGCGCGCAAAAACTTTCCGTCCTGATAGGTAATACAGATTGTAAGCCCGTCGAACTTATACTCTACGGTATATTCGAGTTGTTCGCCGTCTTTATTTATTCGCTTATCGAAAGCCGTCATTTCGTCAACCGTCGTCGCCTTATCAAGGCTATACAGTTTTTGAAGGTGCGTGTGCTTTTTAAATGCGGAAACAGGTTCGCCCCCTACTCTCTTTGTCGGCGAGTTAAACAGAACGATACCGCTTTCTTTTTCAAGGCGTTTCAGTTCGTCGTACAGCCTATCGTATTCGATATCGGCAACCGTCGGGTTATCTAAAACGTAATACTCGTAGGCGTATTTATTAAGTATTTCGACAAGTTCGTGCATTCTATCCATTATACAATCTCCAACGGCGCGTATTTTAATATAAGTTTTTTAATGCCCACGCCCTTAAAAGCAACGTCGACCGACGTATTTTCTCCGTTTTCGTTTACGGCAATAACCACGCCTTCGCCGAACTTTGCGTGTCTTACCTTCGTACCCGTCTTATAATTACTGTACGACCCGTTGTTTACTTCTTTGGGTCTATCATTATTTAACAAGGTTTTAGCGTACGAAGACGAATATCCGCCGTTATTGTCTTCGGTCTTTATATAAGACGGCATTTCGTTGCCGTAATCTTTTTCTCTTTTTATATAACTTTCCCTTCTGTAACCGTAATCGACCGCTTCGTCAGGTGAAATCGCGCGTTTTGCTTCCTTATAAAATCTTGACGGCACCATAAACTCTCGGCTACCGTACATATATCTGCTCGTTGCTCTCGTAATATACAGCCGTTCTTTTGCGCGAGTTACCGCAACGTACATAAGCCTTCTTTCTTCTTCAAGTTCGTCTTCGTCGTCCATACATCTTGAAACGGGCAAAATCTTTTCGTCAAGCCCCGCAACGAAAACGCACTTAAATTCAAGCCCTTTAGACGCGTGAATAGTCGCGACGGTAACCGTATCGTCGCTTTTAATATCGTCGGTATCGGTACTTAAAGTTACCGAACTCAAATAGTCGCGAAGCGTAGTTTCTCGGTTGTCTTTATGAAATTGAACGGCGGTGTTTTTTAATTCGCCGATATTCATAAGTTTTGAAACGTTTTCTTCGGTTTTTTCGCTGAACTGTTCGTTAAAACTCGTCGCTTCCAAAACAAAATCGATAATTTTATCGGACGTATTGTCGCGCGAAAACTCTACGAACTTATCTAAAAGCGCCTTAAAAGTCGCGAGTTTATTTTTCGCCGATGCACCTATATCCGCTTCATCGATAAAATTAAGCCCGTCGTATAAAGATAAGCCTTTCCCGACGCAGAACTCTTTAAGTTCCATAAGCGTCTTTTCGCCTATTCCGCGTTTCGGGGTTGATATTGCCCTTAAAAAGGATTCGTCGTCGGCGTGGTTATCGATTATTTTTAAATACGAGAGTATATCTTTTATCTCTTTTCTTTCAAAAAATCGGAAACCGCCGTATACACGGTACGGAATACCGTATTTTATAAACTCTTGTTCAAAAGCCCGTGAAAGCGAGTTTATACGCATAAAAACCGCAAAATCTTTATACGCCAAGTCCGTTCTTTCTATCAAACTCTTTATTTGCATAGCAACGTAAGACGCTTCCTGATTTTCGTCGCTCGCTTCAAAAGTTTCAACTTTAACACCGTCCGGATTATTAGTCCACAGTTCTTTTCCGCGCCTTCCTTTATTGTTCTTTATAATACAGTTCGCAAGACTTAATATCTTTTTCGTAGAACGGTAATTCTGTTCTAATTTATAGACTTTCGCGCCGTAAAAATATTCGTCGAATCTTAAAATATTTTCTACCTTTGCACCGCGCCAACCGTAAATACTCTGGTCGTCGTCGCCTACTACGAAAATATTGCCGTGAACAGACGCCAACACCTTTGCAATAGCAAACTGAACGGCGTTAGTATCCTGAAACTCGTCTATATGTATATACTTAAACTTTCTTGCATAATATTCCGCCGTTTCGGGCGACACCTTAAATAACTGATAGGTTTTATAAAGTAAATCGTCGAAATCAAGCGCGTTAGAACGTCCCAAAACTTTTTCATATTCAGAATAGGCTGTGTACACTTCGTCGATACAGCGTAATCCTAAATTGTTTTCACGGTATTCTTCCGGCGACAAACAGTCGTTTTTCGCGTTTGAAATGCAGTTTTTAATAGTCTTAAACAGTTTGTCCGCGTCTATATTATTGTCTTCTAAAACTCTTTTTAAAACTCTGTCTTTATCCGTTTCGTCGTATATTGTAAAGTTCTTTTCATAACCTATCTTATCGATATCGCGACGGAGAATCTTAACGCACATACTATGTATGGTCGAAACCCACATTTCAGATACGTCGCCCACTATTTTATTAAGCCTTTCCCGCATTTCGCCCGACGCTTTGTTTGTAAAGGTAATAGCAAGTATTTCGGCGGGATTTACACCCTTTTCCATAACGAGATACGCTATTCTGCTGGTTAAAACGCGCGTTTTACCGCTTCCTGCCCCGGCAACGACTAAAACAGCCCCTTCGGTGTCTAAAACGGGCTTAATCTGTTCTTCATTGAGTTTATCGAGTATCTTTTTTAATTCAACCATAATCTTCTCGTATCGCGTTATATTAAAAATCAAAAATATATTTTTGCAAATATATTATATCATAAAAATCGCCAAAAATAAACGCTATAACTAAATTATTTTTTTTAATATGGTTTGACCGCTATTTTTTTGTATGGTATAATAAAATTATGATTGACCCGTTTGATTTTAAAGAACCGTCATGCGTACTTTGTGGCGGAAAAGAGTTTTATAACCCCGATAAGAACGACGCTAAGGGCAGAATACCCGTTAAACGCATAATCGAAAAAGTTGACGAAAGTTTTTCTAAAAACGATTACGCCGAAGCGAGCAGACTGTTAGTTTACTGGAAAAACGAAGCGATTGAACTGTCAGATAAAGAAGGCGAACTCGCGATAGATAACGAACTGGTTGGGTTTTACCGCAAGCAAAACGATATCGATAACGGCTTAAAAAATATCGAAAGAACGCTTTTTTTAATCGACCGATTAAAAATAGGCGATATGCTTTCTACCGCGACGATATTTCTTAATATCGGTACTGCCTATAAAGTATATAAAAAGTTCGACCTGTCCGTTTTATATTTTGAAAAAGCGTTAGATATTTACAATAAACATCTCGATAAAAACGACAAGATGTTCGCGGGATTATACAATAATTATGCTTTAACCTTGGAAGATTTAGAAAAATACGACCAAGCGGAAAACTACTATAAAACCGCTATAAATATTTTAAGTAACTATAAAGACTGCAAGTTGGATACGGCTATTTCCTATATAAACCTATCGCACCTTTTAGACAGAACGGGAAGAAAAAGCGAAACGGTCGACCTACTTTATAATGCTTATCAGTTATTGACCGACGAAAGTATAGAAGAAAACGGCTACACCGCTTTCGTTTATGAAAAGTGTTATCCGTCCTTTTCCTACTTCGGGTACGAAATTATAGCAAAAGAACTGAAAGAAAAATCGGAGAAGATTTATGAAAGGAATTGAAATTGCCGAAAAGTTTTACGAAGATTACGGAAAACAAATGATAAGCGAACAGTTTGCCGACGTGGAAGACAGAATTGCGGTCGGGCTTGTCGGCGAAGGTTCGGAGTGTTTCGGGTTTGACGACGATATTTCAAGAGACCACGATTTCGAACCCGCTTTCTGCCTTTTTATCACCGAAGAAGACGAAAAAAAATTCGGGTTTAAATTAGAAAGGGCGTATTCTAAACTGCCGAAGGAATATATGGGCTTAAAACGTCAGACACTTTCCCCTACGGGCGGAAACAGACACGGCGTTATCGTGATTGAAGATTTTTATAAAAAGTTTTTAGGAGACAGCGACGCGCCGTCGTCCATAAAACAATGGCTATATACTCCGTCGTCTATGCTTGCGCAAGCGTCTAACGGCAAGGTGTTCAGGGACGATTTGGGTATTTTTTCGGCGATACGAAACAAAATAATTAAAGGATACCCCGAAGATATAAGACTTAAAAAGATAGCGGCAAACACTATAATGATGGCGCAGGCGGGACAATATAATTACGGCAGACTAATAGACAGAAAGGAAACGGGTGCCGCGCAACTTGCTGTCTTTGAATTTGTTAAGCACGCTATTTCGGTTATCTATTTACTGAACAATAAATATCAGCCCTTTTACAAGTGGGCGTATCGCGGTATGAGAGATTTGCCTTTTTTAGCAGACCTTGAATTGTCGCTTTCGGGACTTACGGAACTTGGAAACTCTAAATCGGAAGCGACGGAAAAACGCGCTATAATAGAAGACGTTGCGTCCCTTATTATTGCCGAATTCAAAAACCAGAAAATAACGCAGGCAACCTGTAATAATCTCGAAAATCACGCATATTCTATAAACGACAAGATTACAGACTTTAATTTGAGAAATATGCATATTATGGAAGGTATATAAATGAAAATTGCAATTTATGGCGCAAGTAGCAGTAGAATAGACGAAAAATATATAAAAGTTGTCGAGGATTTCGGGGAATTATGCGCTAAACGAAATCACTCGTTGGTCTTCGGCGGTGGTTCGTCGGGTATTATGGGCGCTGCCGCAAGAGGCTTTAAGAAGGCGAACGGCTACGTGCACGGTTTCGTGCCTACCTTCTTTTTCGATTGCGGGTATAAAGCGATTTTTTACGACGCGGACGAAATAACCAAACCCGAAACAATGGCTGAAAGAAAAACGCTTATGGAAAACGAGTGCGACGCGTTCGTTATCGCCCCCGGCGGAATAGGCACTTTCGAAGAGTTTTTTGAAACGCTGACCTTAAAACAGTTAGGCAGACACAATAAACCTATCGTGATGTTAAACGCTTACGGGTTTTACGACGAATTAGAAGCGTTTATGCAAACCGTTCTTAAAAAGGATTTCGTTACCGACGCAACGCTTAAATTATACAAGTCTTTTGATAATGCGGAAGACGTATTAAATTATATCGAAAACTATAACGAACCGCCTATGACGTGGGACGACCTTAAAATAGGTACGCAAAAATAAACCGTTTGCGGTGCAAAAAAAAAGAACTACTCGGTAGTTCTTTTTTTATTGCTTTTTTGAGACTTAATAGTTTATTTCTTTTATCTCGAAATAACTTTGCGGATGGGCGCAGGTCGGACAGATTTCAGGCGCTTTCGTGCCTACAACAATATGACCGCAATTTCTGCATTCCCAGATTTTAACTTCGCTTTTACTAAACACGCTGTTCGTTTCAACGTTTTTAAGAAGCGCTCTGTATCTTTCTTCGTGCGTTTTTTCTATCGCGCCGACCAAACGGAACTTCTTTGCAAGGTCTAAAAACCCTTCTTCTTCCGCGGTTTTAGCAAAAGATTCGTACATGTCCGTCCACTCGTAATTTTCGCCGTCGGCAGCGTCCGAAAGATTTTCAGCCGTAGAATTGATGCCTTCTAATTCCTTAAACCAGAGTTTTGCGTGTTCTTTTTCGTTGTCTGCCGTCTTTAAGAAAATGTCGGCAATCTGTTCGAACCCGTCTTTCTTTGCTTTTGACGCGTAATAAGTGTATTTATTCCTTGCTTGCGATTCGCCGGCAAAAGCGGCAAGAAGATTCTTTTCCGTCTGTGTTCCCGTATACTTCGTTTTTTTCATAATTACCCCCGTTTACTGTTTATATTTTTCAAGGTCAGTATTTCTTATTTCTACTCTTCGTATTTTTCCGCTTATGGTTTTAGGAAGTGAAGAAACAAACTCTACTATCCTTGGATATTTATATGGTGCAGTATTATTCTTGACGTAATTTTGTAATTCTAAAACTAATTCGTCGCTCGGTTTATAATTTTCTTTTAATACTACCGTCGCTTTAACAACAAAACCCCTTTTTGCGTCGGGAACGCCCGTCACTGCTACTTCTAAAACGGCAGGGTGTTCAAGCATAACGCTTTCTACTTCAAACGGCCCTATTCTATATCCCGAAGACTTAATAACGTCGTCGTTTCTGCCGATATATTTGATATTACCGCGTTCGTCGAAATAAGCCGTGTCGCCCGTGTGGAAATATCCGTTTCTGAAACCGTGTTTGGTGGATTCTTCGTCTTTATAGTATCCGCAAGTAAGTCCGCAAGGTTTATTCTGTAAAGTCGCCTTTATGCAGATTTCCCCTTCTTCGCCTATCATACACTCTCTACCGTCTGAACCCTGAATAGATATTTCGTACCCCGGCATCGCCTTTCCGATAAATCCGGAAATCGGCGTTTGGTATCTGCCGAGAGTTCCTAAACAAACGGTCGTTTCCGTCTGACCGAACCCTTCGTAGATTTCAAGACCCGTGCCTTCCTTCCATTTGTTGAAGATGTCTGCGTTTAAGGCTTCGCCTGCCGAACAACAATGTTTAAGTGAACTTAAATCGTATTTCGTTATGTCTTTTTGTAACATAAACCTATACATTGTCGGCGGAACGCAGAAAGTATTGACTTTATAGTCCTGTAAAACTTTTAAGATATCTTCGCCGTCGAACTTATCGAAGTCGTACACTAAAACGGCACTTTCGCCGAACCATTGACCGTAGAACTTGCCCCATAACGATTTCAGCCAGCCCGTATCGGAAATGGTGAAATGCAGACCGCCGTCTATTACCCTATGCCAGAAAACGCCCGTAACGATATGACCTAACGGATAGGTAAAATCGTGCATAATCATTTTCGGATAACCGGTAGTCCCCGAAGTAAAAGACGTAAGCATAATATCTTTTGCGTTCACGGCGTCTTTACCCGTAGGACGAGTGAAAACGTCGCTTGCTTTTTCTATGCCGTCTTCGAAGTCAATCCAGTTTCCGCCTTTCGGAACTTTATGCTTGGTAACAAGTTTGAGTTTAACGGTAGGACACTCTTTTTCAACGGCGTCGAAATGTTCGGTTACGTCGTCGTCCCCCGTGATAATTACGGCTTTAATTTCACCTTTATTACATCTGTACGTAAAATCGTGCCCGACAAGCATATTAGTTGCCTGAATAGGGATACCGCCGATTTTATGTAGCCCAAGCATGGTAAACCAGAAATAATAACTTCTTTTAAGGACTAAAAGAACTTTATCGCCCTTATTGATGCCTAAACTTTTAAGGTAGTTTGCCGCCTTATTAGACCATAGCATCATATCACGAAAAGTAAACCTTTTTTCTTCCTTATTTTTAGAAAGCCAAATCATGGCAAGTTTGTCCGGTTTTTCCCTGCCTAATTCGTCTATAACGTCATAGGCAAAGTTAAACGTTTCGGGATAACTTACCTTATAGTTTTTTACTAAATCATCATAATCTTTAAAGTCGTCTCTGTTTCTTCCGACGTATTTTTCGTAGATTGTCATATTTTTACTCCTTTTTTTTGTAGGCGCAAAAATTATTTCATAACTACTGCAAGAAATTTAACAGGTTTGTCCCCGACAACTTTTATTCCGTGCGGTATTTTCGAATTGAAATATACGCTATCACCTTTTGTAAGTTCGTAAGACATATTACCTATCTTGAATAACATAACACCCGAAAGAACGAAATTGAATTCCTGCCCTTCGTGGCTGTGAAGTTTGTCGTCTTCTTCGCCCGGCATACTCGTTACAAAGAAAGGTTCTGCTTTTTTATTCTTGAAAGTGAACGCTAAATGTTTATAGTCGTAAGACCCTTCTTTTTTGATAAAGAATTCGTGTCCACGCTTAACAACAGCGCAATCTGATAGTTTTGGTGAGTGTCCGGACAACAGATTAAATACGTCTACGTCTAAAATAGTTGCCACGTTGAACATAAAACTGAACGAGAAATCTCTTTTTCCTTCTTCGTGCGCAACGTATTCTTCCGTCGTCATATCGAGTTTTCTTGCGAGTTCGCCCTGCGATAATCCCTTGATTTCGCGAAGTTCCGCTAGCCTTATACCCATTTCAATCAGTTGTTCTTCCATAAAAAATCCCCCAAAACTTTAATAATTATAACCTAATTCTATCGCCTTAATATTTTTTTCTAAAAGTTCCGCTTTTTTTGCAGGAACCATTTGCGATAGACTGTTTTTAACCTGATCTAAAGAGAAAACGTTGGTTTCTTTTATGGTTTTACCCATTATAATCATGTTTGCCAGTCCGTCAAGGCCGTTATCACTTGCTAATTTTGTCGCAGGAATACCAATGGTGATAACATCATCTCTGGTAGCCTGCGTAATAATCAGCGAACTGTCATACACAATATATCCACCCTTCTCCGTTTCGTAAAAATACTTTTCGAGCGACGGTTTGTTCATTGCTATCAAAATATCAGGTTTGTCGACGATAGGCGAACCTATCGGAGTATCCGATACCGTGATGGAACAGTTAGCCGTTCCGCCACGCATCTCCGGACCGTACGACGGAAGCCAACTGACTTCCATATCGTTTTTAAGCCCTGTGTAAGCAAGTGCCTTGCCGGAGAACAAAATACCCTGACCGCCAAAGCCGGCAATCAATATTTTAGTCGTTTTCGGCATTTTTATTTCTCCTCCTTGTATTTATCTTTATAAACGCCTAACGGATAATATTTTTCCATATTCTCGTCAAGCCATTTAATCGCGTCGACAGGCTTTAAGCCCCAGTTTGTAGGACAGGTAGAAAGCACTTCAATAAGCGAAAACCCCTTTCCTTCTATTTGGTTTTTAAATGCCTTTTTAATCGCTTTTTTCGCCGCCATAATGTTTTTAACGTTATTTACGGCAACCCTTTCAACGTAAGACGCACCGTCTATTTCTTTAAGCATTTCGCACACTTTAACGGGATAACCTACAACGGTTACGTCCCTGCCGTAAGGCGAAGTCTGCGTAATCTGATTAGGAAGGGTTGTCGGCGCCATCTGACCGCCCGTCATACCGTATATGGCGTTGTTTACGAATATAATCGTTATATTTTCGTTTCTTGCCGCGGAGTGCACGGTTTCGGCAGTTCCGATTGCCGCAAGGTCGCCGTCGCCCTGATAAGTAAAGACGATTTTGCTTGGGTCTGCCCTTTTCGCGCCCGTTGCTACTGCCGGCGCTCTTCCGTGCGCCGCCTGAATCATATCGCAGTTAAAATAGTTATACGAGAAAACCGAACAACCGACCGACGCAACGCCGACCGTTTTGTCTAAAACGCCTAACTCTTCAAGCGATTCCGCTACTAATCTATGAATAATTCCGTGAGTACAACCCGGGCAATAATGCAAAGGTTCTTCGGTTAAACCTTTCGTTTTATCAAATACTACCATTCTTGTGCCACTCCTTTTTCTATATCTTCAATGCTTTTTATAACTTCGTCAGGACTCATAATAACACCGCCCGTTCTACCGCAGAAATATACCGGTTTAGAACAGTTAATAGCAAGTTTTACGTCGTCTATCATTTGTCCCATATTGAGTTCTACCGATAAAAATGCTTTAACTTTTTTGGACGCGTTAATTAGTGCCTGTTTCGGGAAAGGCCATAAGGTAATAGGTCTTATCATACCGACTTTAATACCTTTATTTCTAAGAGTCATAATTGCATTTTTGCTTACTCTTGCCGCGATACCGAACGCAACGATACAATAATCGGCGTCGTCCATCATAAACTCTTCGAACATAACTTCGTTTTCTTCGATAATCTTATAACGGTCGTACCTGTTTTTATTCCATTGTTCGAGTTGCGCAGGCGATAACGAAAGCGAGTTTATTATGTTTCTGCCTTCGTGCGTTGCCGTACCCGTTGTAGCCCACGGCTTGTCGTATTTTTTAACTTCGCCTTCAATGAGTTCAACAGGTTCCATCATTTGTCCCATTGTACCGTCGGCAAGTATCATACAAGGCACTCTGTATTTATCGGCAAGGTCAAAACCCTTAAACGCCATAGAATACATTTCCTGAACGGACGCAGGCGCTAATACGATAAGTTTATAGTCGCCGTGTCCACCGCCTTTCGTCGCTTGGAAATAGTCCGACTGTGAAGGCTGAATACCGCCAAGACCTGGACCGCCCCTTTCAACGTTTACGATAAGTGCAGGAAGTTCACAACCCGCCATATACGAAATACCTTCGCTTTTTAACGATATCCCCGGCGAAGAACTCGAAGTCATTGCCCTATATCCGCAGGAAGCCGTGCCGATAACCATATTGATTGCGGCCACTTCCGATTCTGCCTGTAAGAAAGTTCCGCCGATTTTAGGCATACGCTTTGCCATATAAGCGGCTACTTCCGTCTGCGGTGTGATAGGATATCCGAAATAGTGTCTGCATCCGGCCTGAATAGCGCCTTCCGCTAACGCTTCGTTACCTTTCATTAAAACTTTTTCTGCCATAATACACCTACCTTTCAACCTTTATTACCGTGTCGGGACATATCGTTGCGCAGAACGCACAGCCGATACATTTTGAAACGTCGGTATTTTCCGCAGGGTGATAACCCTTTCCGTTGATTTTTTCTTTTGCAAGCGCGATTATGCCTTTCGGACAAACAGTCACGCAAAGACCACAGCCCTTGCAACGTTCTTCATTAAAAATTGTTTTTGCCATTTTGTCTCCTATTTTATAGCCAATCTCCGTATTTTATAAGTTCAATCGGCAATATTTTGTTTTCTTTTTCTTTTACCTTTTCCGTTAAATCTTTCCTTACCGCGGTAAACTTTATCGGTAAGCCCGTCTTTTTTGAAACTTCGTTTATAAAACTAAAACTGTCAAAAATCGTATTCGCCGTGGTGTCGTTCCCTAAATTAGAGTTGTTGACGACCCCCGTAAAGTTTATGCGCGCCGTCCTTTCTATCTCGTCTTTAACGTTAAGTATTCCGTCTAAATCACGCGTTTCTGGGCGGTATTTATTGACAACCAACAGCATCTCGTAATTATTTTCGAGTTTTATTTTATCGGAAAACCTGCCGAGTGCCAAAGCACCCCTGTCGTCCCCGCCGATATCTACGACGGCGTAGCGATTTAAGTCGTCCACCATCTGATACGATTTAGAGTTCATAGCGGGAATATCGACGTTGGTTTCCGCATAAGGCGATACGACCAGTTCAACGCCGTTATCTTTTAAGATATTTACGGCGTCCACCGTCCTGAAATACGGATTTACGATATCAAGGTCGTAAATACTGACTGCTTTAACCTGTTTTTTTAGGTTAATCGCGTAGTTTACGGCGACGTTGGTTTTACCGCTTCCGTAATGCCCTAAAAACAAAGTTATTCTTTTATTTAACATTTAACCTTATTTTACCTTGACTTTTAATATCCAGTTTCTGGTGTCAGGAATCCTACCCCATTGAATACCCGTTAATTCGTTATATAACTTTTGAGTAAGTTCGCCGATAGTATTATTAGATATTATATGGTCTTTTCCTTTATAAGTCAACAATCCGATAGGCGAAACGACTGCCGCCGTTCCCGTGCCCCACGCTTCGTCTAACTTGCCGTTTTCGGCAGAAGACAAAAGTTCGTCGACAGATAAAAGCCTTTCTTCTACATTATAACCCCAATCTCTTAAAATATCAATACAAGATTTTCTCGTTATTCCAGGAAGAACCGAACCCGTGAGTTTCGGGGTTACTATCGTGCCGTCGATTTTGAACATAACGTTCATTGCGCCGACTTCTTCTATATATTTTCTTTCAACGCCATCAAGCCACAGAACTTGCGAAATACCCTTTTCTTCCGCCCTTTTGCCTGCCCTTAAAGACGCAGCGTAGTTGCCACCGCATTTCGCGTAGCCCGTGCCGCCGCGAACCGCACGAACGTCTTCGCTTTCTATCGCGATTTTAACAGGCGCAAGTCCGCTTGAATAGTAGTTGCCGACAGGCGACAAGATAACGGCAAACGTAGCGTTATGAACGGCGTGAACGCCCAACGCTTCGTCGTTGCCGTACATAAACGGACGGATATAAAGAGAAGTACCCGAAGCAGTCGGTATCCACGAATAATCTACGTTAATAAGTTCTATAATTGCCTGAACAAAATCTTCTTCCGGAACTTGCGGTAAGCAAAGTCTTTCAGCGGAATCGTTGAATCTTTTTGCATTTTCGTAAGGTCTGAACATCTGATAACCGTCTTCCGTCTTATACGCCTTCATACCTTCGAATATTTCCGCACCGTAGTGAAGAACCGTCGACGCAGGGTGAATAGGAATATAGCCGAACGGAACTATTCTGGCGTTCTGCCATTTGCCGTCGTAATAATCCATTAAAAACATATGGTCGGTAAAATACTTGCCGAAACCGAGTTTAGAAAAATCCGGTTTTTCTTTTAACACTTTCGCTTTTTCTATTTTAATTTCCATTTTTATTACCCCTTTTTCTTATTTTATTTGTTTTTTATTTTTTCCTGTGCGTCTTCACGCATTTTATACTTTAATATCTTGCCCGCAGCGTTGGTCGGGAAACTGTCAACAAAGTCGAAATATCTCGGAACTTTATGTTTTGCTATCCTTTCCACACAGAAGTTGCGAAGTTCGGCTTCCGTCAGCGTTTCGTTCTGTTTAAGAATAATAAACGCGTACGCTTCTTCGCCGTACTTTTCGTCGGGAACGCCGACAACCTGAACGTCCGATATTTTAGGGTGTGTATACAAAAAGTCTTCAATCTCTTTCGGGTAAAGGTTTTCACCGCCCCTTATTATCATATCTTTAAGTCTACCCGTAATACGGAAGTTGCCGTCAGGCTGGCGAAGCGCCAAGTCCCCCGTGTGCAACCACCCGTCCTTATCGATTGCCTGTGCCGTTTCCTTCGGCATTTTATAGTAGCCTTTCATTATGTTATAGCCCCTTGCAACGAATTCGCCGACCGTGTTATCCGGCACTTCTTCGTTGGTTTCGGGATTAACTATCTTACACTCGATATTAGAAAGCGGTCTTCCGACGGTATTAACTCTCGTTTCAATATCGTCGTCCGTACTCGACATAGTACAGCCCGGCGATGCTTCCGTCTGACCGTAAACTATCGTTATTTCGGTCATATTCATTTTATTTAATACGTCCTGCATAACCGCAACGGGACAAGGGCTACCCGCCATAATTCCCGTTCTCATATACGAAAAGTCCGTTTTCTTAAAGTCTTCGTGCGATAACAGACTGATAAACATAGTAGGAACGCCGTGGAAACAGGTTATTCTTTCCTGATTTATGCATTGAAGGGCAGGTTTCGGCGAAAAATACGGGAGCGGGAACAACGATACGCCGTGCGTCATTGATGCCGTCATAGCAAGAACCATACCGAAACAATGGAACATAGGAACTTGTATCATCATCCTGTCCGCCGTCGATAAGTCCATTCTGTCGCCGATACACTTGCCGTTATTTACTACGTTATAATGCGTAAGCATAACCCCTTTCGGAAAACCCGTCGTACCCGAAGTGTATTGCATATTGCAAACGTCGTTCACGTTTACGTTATTTGCCATTTTTATCATTTCTTCGTACGAAGTTTCCTTCGCCTTTTCCATAAACTCTTTATAGGTAAGGCAAGAGTCCTGTTCGTAACCGACGGTTATAACGTTTCTTAAAAACGGAAGGCGCGCCGAGTGAAGGTGTTCGCCCTTTTTCAGCGTTTTAAGTTCAGGACATAATTCGTTTATAATGCCCGCGTAATCGGAATCACGCCAACCCTTAATCAAAACAAGCGTGTGCGTATCAGACTGTTTTAACAGATACTCTGCTTCGTGGATTTTATACGCGGTGTTCATAGTAACTAAAACCGCGCCGATTTTCGTCGTCGCCCAAAAGGTAAGATACCACTCCGGAACGTTCGTCGCCCAAACGGCAACGTGGTCGCCCGCTTTAACGCCCATACTAATTAAAGCCCTTGCGACGATATCCACTTCGTCCCTGAACTCTTTATAAGTTCTCGTATAATCGAGAGTGGTGTACTTAAACGCTATCTGGTCGGGAAATTCTTCAACGACCCTATCTAACACCTGTGAAAAGGTCTTTTCGATAAGCGTTTCTTTTTCCCAGATAAACTTGCCCGTTTTTCTCTTGTTGTCGAAAAGATTGTTTTGCCACGACGCAGGCTTTTCAAAGGTACTCATAAAGCCCACGAATTGCGGTAAAACAATTTCAAGGTCGCCGAGACTCGACAACCATTTCTGTCTTATTTCAAGGGAAACAAAACCTTCGTAATTTATCGAACGAAGTCCGTTAAACACAGAAATCAAGTCAAGGTCGCCTTCGCCTAAAAGACTGTAACTTAATTTGCCGTCTTCTAAAAAACTGTCCCTTATATGTATGTGTTTAATATGTTTTCCGAGATTCTGAATAGATTTATCGGGCAATTCTTTGCCGAACCTATACGTATGGTTTACGTCCCATAACGCGGACAATTTGTCGGACGCAAAAGAATTAAGAAGTTTTGCAAGCCTTTCGGTATCGGCGTAAAGCCCCCTCGTTTCTATAAGCAAGGTAACGCCTTCTTCTTTTGCTTTTTTTAATAAAACGGACAATATTTCCGCAATTTTATCATCAAGCCCTTCGGTCTCGTTATCGGTATAGGCTTGTAATCTTACGTAATTACAGTTATAACACTTACAAACGTCTATAAGGTTAATAACTTCGTTTATTATTTCGTCCTTTTTATCTAAGTCTGCTAAATTAGATATGGAATCGAAACAGGAAATAACAACGTCGTTTTCAATAAGCGTTTTGTTTGTTTTCTGATAATTGTTTCTGTCAAACGGTTTTTCTTTATTGAAATTGTTGATATCGTGAATTTCCAGCCCGCCCACTTTATTGTCGTGGCACAACTGCACTATCTCTATAAAAGAAACGTTCCAGCCGTTTGTCGAAAAAGAAAGTTTCATCAATTATTCCTCTCGTATACGATTTTATTTACGGCGTTAATGTACGCCCTAATGCAAGCCCCGATAATATCGGTGGAAATACCTTTTCCCGAATATCTCTTTCCGTCGGAACGGAGTTTTATTATCGCTTGCCCTACCGCTTCTTTGCCTTCGGTTACCGCGCTAATTTCAAAATCTTCAAGTTCGAAATGTTCTCCCACGATTTTTTCAAGCGCCAAAAACGCCGCGTCTATCGCGCCGTTGCCGTAAGACAATCCGCTTATCTGTTTTTTATCTTTTATTAAAACGATACTTGCCGTCGCTGTTAAAACGTTGCTTGAATTAACGGAAAACCTGTCTAAAACGTAAGTTTCGGGAACTTGAAGCGCGGTGTTTGAAATAATCGCTTCAAGGTCTTTGGTGTTTATCGCTTTTTTGCTTTCAATACGCTTTACTTCCTGATAAACTTTCACGAAGTCGTCGTCCGATAAATCGTAGCCGAGCGACGAGATAACTTTACGGAGTTTTTCTTCGGTTATGTCTTTTGAAAGTTCTTTACTTTCCTTGTCGCCTATTATAGCAAGGCTTGTATTGTTGTTTACAAACAGGCTTTCGATTCTCTGCAAAACTCTGCCGAGAGAAGTCTTTTTAATATTAAACGAAAAACCGTGTTTTGCGCCTATCGTATCCATAACCAAGGCAAAATCTTTAAGCGCGAAATAATTTTGGTTGTTTACCGCGCTGATTTTAACTTGTCTTGCACCGCAGTTCATAGCGTAAAGCGTGTTTACGATGGCGAACGAACAAAGGTTAGAAAACTGAACGCCGAATATAACTTTATCTAATCCTTCGACGTTTTTATATATACCGTCGATAAACTCTTCCGTTTCCTTCGGCGTGCTGATACCTGCGTTATCGATAATAGAAACGCAAGTTGCACCGCCGTTTACGGCGTTAGTTATCGCCTGATACAAAAAGGCAGGGTCTGCCCTCGTAGCGTCGGTAAACTCAACTTCGACGTCCTGACAACAAGCCGTCGCTTTTTTTGTAAGGTTAGTTACGGCGTCTAAAATAACAGCGGGTTTTTTACCGAGTTCGTATTCCATCTGAACCGGCGATACGGGAACCGATAAAACGATTTTTTTATTTTTGGCGGACTTAATTAAAGAAAAGTTTTTTTCAAGCGCCTTTTCGTCGCTGACGTTGATTGCAACGGTAGTATTCTTGATAAGCGCGCAGATAGTTTTATATAAAACTTCGTCCGCTTTAGATTTAACTTCGCCGAGTTCTATTACGTCCACGTTAAGTTCGCTTAACTGTTTTGCGATTTCAAGTTTTTCTTTAAAAGAAAAATTAGACTGATTTTTAATCGAATCTTTTATCGACGTGTCCGATATAATTATATTTTTCATACTGTCCTCCGAAAATAAAAAAGCCCTGAACTTTAAGTTCAGGGACGATAAGAAACCGTGGTACCACCCGGATTATTGCAAAACGCAATCTCTCTTTTTAGTTTGACGCAACCATAAACGGGAAAAACTACTTAATTTCATAATTCCTGCTCCGGAACGAGAATATATTGCTTTTTCGGTTGGCTTTCACCTTACCCAACTCTCTTTGCAAAAAAAGAAATATATATTTTCCTTCAACGCATTTTATTTAATTTTTTATGCTTATATTATAATTAAATGTTATACTAAAAGTCAACTGTTTTATGCGCTAATTATTAAATTATTACAATTTTAAGAAATCTTCTATGTTTTTTGAAAGGATAAGTTCCTTTTCCCTTTCGGTTAAAGAAAGTGCGTCAAACCGCTTTATTTCTTCTTTGACGTCCCACATAGGAAAATCGTCCCCGAAAAAGAACTTTTCTACGCCGAATTTTTTTATTAAAGACACGGCTTTTTCCTTCGATATAAAAGCAAGCGAAGAACTCGTGTCGAAGAACACGTTATTAAGCCCCGTATAGCAATCCAACTCGTCCCAACAACGGTATCCGCCGAAATGCGCGCCGATAAAGTTAAGCCCCTTGTATTCTTTCGCGACGTTTGCAAGACGGTAAGGCTTTGAGTATTCGTACCTGTTGTCCCCCGTGTGGAATAATATAGGCAGTTTTTTCTTGGCGTTATTTAAGGCGTTATATATCTTATGCGCCTTTTCCCCGTCGATATCGAATTTCTGAAAATCGGGGTGAAGTTTTATTCCCAAAAAGCCGTTATTTATACCGAACTCAATTTCACTTTCGATTTCTTCCGCCGACAAGTCTTGATGCAGGGTCATAAACCCGATAAACTCTTTATGCGCGTCCATTTCCGACTTGATAAAAAGGTTAATAGACCTTACCTGTTCGGGTTTTGTAGCGCAAGAGTGAACGACGATTTTATCGACCCCCGCTGCCTTTTCAATGCGGATAAGCCTTTCCGTCGTTCCTTCTTCTATGTCCATTTTAATCCCGTAAAACGCGCCGATAGCGTCCGTCGCTTTCTTCGCGATTTTATTCGGGTATATGTGTGCGTGTGAATTGATAATTTTCATAATAACCTTATTTTTATTATAGCATATGCGCCGAAAAAACGACAAGCGTTATTAACGCCTTTTTACTCTTCGGCAAATTTTTTTAAGTAAGACAAATCCAACTTCCACTCCGAAACTTTATTTCTTCTTTGGTGGATTTCGTTCGCCTTTTTTAAGTCTTCGTGGTATTCAGACGTCGTTACGCCGTTGACTTTAAGATAGTGTTTTTCAGCACGTTCTATATCGCCCATTAACGCCGTCCGCCCTATATGGATAACGCTATGACAGTCGTGGCAAACAGAGATAACGTCTTCTAATTTCTGAATACCTTTTTCTTCGTCGTAAGACCATACTTCGTGCCCTTCAAGGCGGTTGGTTTTTCTTCCGCAAATCATACATTTCCCGTTTGCGTCCTGCTTTCTTTTAAGCCTTATATAATCCCATTGCGTTTTTGTTAAAATCGTTCTTAAATTAGAATACCAGCAACCGTCGGGTATCATTTCGAAATTGAGTTTTCTTTTCATACAAAACCTTTTTTCACCGCGTTCAGTTCTTTTTCGCGACGAGTGCGTTTATTTTTATATTGTTATTTAAAAACTTTTCTTCGTATTCCGTTTTTACGTTTATATATTCGTTTTTTAAGTAGCAGTCGGAAATATCTAAAACGGTAAATCCGCCGTCTGATAATTTCTCTTTCGAGTAGAGAAAAAACTCTTTATCGTCGGTTTTTTGGTATATTTCACCGCAGTTATTCAGCATTTTTTTATACGACGCTATATTTCTATCGTTGGTAAAGCGCCTGTTTTCATAACTTTTAGCGGGATACGGCGGGGAAAAGTTAAGAAAGATTTTATCAATCGAACCTTCGGGAATATACCTTAAAAGGTATTCGACCCCCGTATTTAAAAACCTGACGTTGGAAAGGTTTTCTTTTTTTGCCTTTTCGCTTGCCGTAACGATTATGTTTTCCAAAAGTTCGACTGCTAAAAAATTAAGATTACTAAACTTCTTCGCGGTTTCACAGATAAACCTTCCCTTTCCGCAACCGATTTCAAGGCACACTTTATTGTCGTTATTAAACACTTTACTAAAATCTATAAGTCGTTTATATTCTAACGCTTCTTTAACGTTAGTAAACTTTTTATCGGCGACTATTATATAGTCGGAAACAGAGTTTAATCGTTCCGTTAAGTGCTTTTTTCTTCTCATCCTCATAACTTTTATATTGTAGCAGAAAAATTAAATTATGTCTATTTTTTTAATTAAAAAAGCGTCGGCAAACCTTTGCCGACGCTTTATAACGTTTTTATTACTATATTCTGTTTACACCCGTTTTAATCGCCGCTTCTTTAACTGCTTTTGCTACGGTTTCGCCTACTCTCTTATCGAAAGGTGCAGGAATTATATAATCAGGGTTCAATTCTTCGTCGGAAACTAACGACGCGATTGCCTTGGCAGCCGCAATCTTCATTTCTTCGTTTATATCGCTTGCCCTACAATCTAACGCACCGCGGAAAATACCTGGGAAAGCGAGAACGTTGTTAATCTGGTTCGGGAAGTCGCTTCTGCCCGTGCCTACTACCGCCGCACCCGCTTTTTTAGCAAGGTCAGGCATAATTTCAGGAACAGGGTTTGCCATAGGCATAACGATTGCGCCCTTGTTCATAGTTTTTACCATTTCTTCGGTCAAAAGCCCCGGCGAACTTACGCCGACGAACATATCCGCGCCTTTAAGGGCTTCCGCCAACGTTCCTTTTTTGCCGAGTTTGTTAGAAAACTCCGCTATTTCTTCTTTCGACGGGTTCATACCTTCTTGTCTGCCTTTATAAATGATACCGTGTCTGTCGCACATTACTACGTCTTTTGCACCCATGGAAATCATAAGTTTTGCGATAGCGACGCCCGCTGCGCCCGCGCCCGAGAATACTATGGATAAGTCTTCCCATTTTTTGCCTACGATTTTCAACGCGTTGATACAAGCGGCAACGCAAACCACCGCAGTGCCGTGCTGGTCGTCGTGGAAAATAGGAATATCTACTTCGGGGTCTTCTTTTAACCTTCTTTCGATTTCAAAGCAACGCGGTGCGGAAATGTCTTCCAAGTTTACCCCACCGAAACTGCCAGCCAAAAGTTTTACCGTCTGAACGATTTCGTCGACGCTTTTACTTCTGACACACAGCGGAATAGCGTTTACGTTTCCGAAAGTCTTAAATAAAACGCATTTACCTTCCATAACGGGCATACCCGCTTCAGGGCCTATGTCGCCGAGACCTAAAACCGCCGTTCCGTCGGTAATTACGGCAACGAGATTGCCTCTGCCCGTCAATTCGAAAGATTTACTGTAATCTTTCTGTATAGCAAGACACGGTTCGGCAACGCCCGGCGTGTATGCTAACGATAAGTCTTCTTTTGTCTTTACGGGAACTTTCGAAACAATATCGATTTTGCCTTTCCATTCACCGTGTAGTCTTAATGATTCCTTTGCGTAGTCCATAAAAAACTCCTTATATATTTATAAATATTTTTTATTTTATAAAAGCGTTGTAAATCGCTTTGATACACTTTTCGTAATCGGAATTCAGAACGCCGATTATAATGTTAAGTTCACTTGAACCTTGGTCTATCATCTTTATATTGATACCTTCTTCCGCAAGTGCCGTAAAGATTTTAGCCGCCGTTCCGCGCCGTCTTGCCATACCGTGTCCAACGGTCGCTATAAGCGAAATGTTTTCTATAACGTGAATATAGTCGGGATTAACGCTTTCCCTTATTTCGTTCACTATGTCGTTTAACAGCCCGTTCTTTAATTGTTCGGACTCTAAAACCACCGATAAGGTATCGATTCCCGAAGGCAAGTGTTCAACACCCAACCCGTGATGTTCGATAACGGACAAAACCTTTCTTATAAACCCTACTTCGGCGTTCATAAGATTTTTTTCTATGTAGATAACGGTAAAACCTTTTTTCCCCGCAACGCCCGTAATAACGTTTTCGGGTTCGTCGCCCGATAATTCGGTCGGAACTATCATCGTGCCTTTATCTTCGGGGCTGAAAGTGTTTTTAATGTTTATAGGTATTTTACCTTTCATAACGGGGAAAATCGCTTCCGAGTGCAAAACCTGCGCGCCCATATAGGATAATTCCCTTAACTCTCTGTACGTAAGTTTATCGATTGCCTTTGAATCGGGAATAATTCTCGGGTCGCACACTAAAAAGCCCGAAACGTCCGTCCAGTTCTCGTACAGGTCGGCTTTAACGCCCCTTGCGATTATCGAACCCGTGATATCGCTTCCGCCACGACTGAACGTTTTAATGTTGCCGAAAGAATCTTTGCCGTAAAATCCCGGAATAACCGCGAATTCAACGCCGTTTAATTTGGTTTTAACCTTGTCGTCGGTGTATTCTTCGTTGAGTTTTCCTTGGCTGTCAAACCTAATTATATCTTCCGCGTCGATAAACTTCGCGCCCAAGAACTCCGCCGTTACTATCGCGCTTAAATATTCCCCGCGGGAAGCGGTGAAGTCTTTACTCTTTTTTTCCGCGATATCGCTTTCCGTTTTATCTAAAACCGACTTAACGTCGAAATCAAGCCCCAAGTCTTCTACGATGCCGATGAACCTTTCGCGAATAAACTTAAAACTCTCTTTACAACTGCCCGTAGAAACAACTTCGTCGAAACACTTATAAAGCGTATCCGTAACTTTCGTATCCTGTTTATTTCTTTTCCCCGGGGCGGAAACAACGATGTATTTTCTGCTTTTATCCGCCGTAATAATATCTTTTACTTTTTTTAACGAATCGGCGTTTGCCATACTCGTTCCGCCGAACTTACAAACTTTTAACATTTCTTTATTCTTCTCCCTTCTAAATAGTAGCGTTTCTCAACGCCTTCGCCCATAGAAAACGTCTTTCTCGGGAAAGCGCCGTTTTTGGAAACGTACTTAAACAAATCGGATTTTTCAAGTTTATCAAACAGTATTCCAACGGCGTTGCCGTTATTTTTTACAAGATTTTTTATATTGTTTTCACCGTGAACGTAATCCACCTGCCCGCCGTTTTTCGTTATATATTCTTTAACGAAACTATCTACGCCCGAAATTGCCGTCGGCAAATCGGTATCGCCACCCTTTTTAACCACCGCCGTCCCGTCGAAGATATAAAAATTACCCGCAGATATTTTATTAAGCCCGTCGATGAAATCTTTCCTATTAACGTTTTTAACGTACCTATAAATCGGTTCGAAATATATTCCTTCGTCGTAAACGTTCACGAATTCCGCAAGCGCGTACCGTGCGGGGTGATTTTCAACTTCTTTTTCGCTTAATTCTTTTTTTAGGTTGTTCCAATGCGTCTTCGCCGTCGCCAAAGAGTGGTTACCGTCCCCCACGGCAAACAAAAACCTGTCTTCCCTTCCGTATTTTGCGATTAACCGTTCTTTTTCTAACAGCGTTTTGAACTTACCTAAAACCGCGTTATAGTCTTCTACAAAATAACCTTCAAGGTGTCCCCCGCCCATATTGAGTTCGAAGTCGTACAGTTTTTTAAGCGTGTGCCTTTCTTCGTAAAGTTTCTCGACGATTTCTCTCTTTTCGTCGTCGAACAAAATCATAACGTGCGGTAATTCTATCTCGGCGTTCTTCCTTATTTTAAGGCGTGGCGGAATACGTTCTTCTATCGTGCCTTCCGTCGCGCGAACGAGTGCGTCGCACTTTTGTTTATATTCGTACTTTTCAAGGTCGACAGCACCGATAAGCCCTATTCTCTTTTCCACGAACGGGGTTGTTCTTACCGTTAAAATAAATCCCTTCGGAAGAGCGGTAAAAACGCCGTCTTTTATATACGATTTTATATTTTCGTTTATTTTGGTTATTCTATCGTCAAGCCCGTCTTCAAGATATATTTCGGGAAGCACAAGGTCAAGCGCCGTCCTTTTTCCCCTTACCGTTTCCGCCAACTTATCCCAATATGCGCTTTCGCTTGTAAACTGGTCGCAAGCGATAACGGCGAACGCCGACATATCGTCGGTTTTCGGTAAAAGTATCTCTGCGGGAGTTATTGCTAATTCGTTCATAAAATTATACCGCTTAAATTGATAACCAAGGTCGAAACAGCCGCGAGAATAATCGATAAGAAAATAAATCCGATATCTCTTGCAACGTGTTTTTTGCCTTTATTGTTTTCGTTTGAAATCTGATAATCGTTCTTTTCGAAATCCATACCGTTCCCCCTTTATTTTTTCGTACTGTTAATTTCTTGCCAGTAATATTTGTTAAGAATTTTTTTCAGCGTTTCCGTATCGGCGTACCGCGTGAACTTGCCCGCCCTTGCAACGGTAATAATGCCCGTTTCTTCGGAAACGATAATGGACGCAACGTCGATAGTTTCGGTAATGCCAAGCCCCGCCCTGTGCCTTGTTCCAAGGTCTTTCGGAATATTTATATTCTGCGACAGCGGTAAAAAGCAACCGGACGCAACGATTTTCATACCGTTTATTATCATAGCCCCGTCGTGAAGCGGGGTTTTAGGGAAAAACACGCTTTCTATTAACGCACTCGAAATATCGCTGTCCATTTTTACACCGCTATCGAGTATCTGCGTAGGAACGTTCCCGCTCGATAAAACGATTATCGCGCCCACGTCGTTTTTAGACATATCTTGTAAGGCTTTAATAATCTCGTTTACGCATTTATCTACCTTTTCCGCGTCGTAAATATTTTCATACTTTACGTCGACGAGTTTCATATTATTGCGTTGCCATATAACGCTTTTTATTTCTATCGCGTATAAAACGACAACCATTAAAACGACGGACGCTAAACAGATTAAGAAGAGTATTCCGCCCGTTGTTTCGTTAAACAGGGAAATACCGCCCGCGATTATAATAACGAAAATAAAAACCGCTATCATAGGCTTTGCGTTGTTTTCGGCAAGGAACTTTATTATATAGAAAAACAGAACGGTAAGCGCAAGTACGGTGATAATCGCCGTCATAAGCGTAGGTAAATCCTGCTTTAATAAAATAAAGTATGCTTGTAACCTTTCATAAACCTTCATCTTTATTCCCCCATCATTATTTTAAATATAACAACCCACATACCTTCGTCGATATCAATAAGCCCGCATTTGGTTTTATAATCTAAATCCGACAAAACGTCGACCACTTTTTTAAGCGATTTCTTCTTAAACAGTTTTGCCTGTTCTCTCGTCTTTTTAACGGCGTATTCCTGAACGCCTAAAAGTGAAGATAATTCGGCGTTTGTCTTATCGCTTATCGCGACGTGTAGCATGCGCCTGTAATAGTTATATAAACTGATAATAATCCGTTGCGCCGTCTCGCCCTTTTCAAGCATATCGTTGACAACCGATATCGCTTCGCCGTACTTTCTTTTGCCAACGCAATCGGTCATCTCGTATATTTTATATTCGCTATCTTTATTTACTAACTCGTTTACCGTTTCCGCCGTGATTTCCGTGCCGAAAGCGTAATCGCAAAGTTTTTTCGTTTCCGTTTCTATTCTCGTCATATCGGCAAGGCAGTAATTCACGATTAAGGTCGCCGTTTCGCCGTCTATTACGCAATTATTCTTATTGCACTCCGCCTTTATCCATTTAACGAGAATACCCGCGTCCTGCTTATTGCAGTCGACGTAACATACCGACTGATATTTTTTGAACGCGTCGCAAGGCTTAACGTTGCAAATTGCAAAAAGACTGTCGGAGTTCGGGGCGGAAAAATATTCGTCTAACTCTTTCGGGAAAGATTTTTTATCGGGATAAAATTCCCTTATAACCGTAAGCCGTTTTTCCCCCATAAAGGGAAAGGTGTTAAGGGAAGTCAGTATATCGGAAAGGGACGCTGTTTCCCCGTCTAATTCGGCAAGGTTTAATTGCGGTTCAGATATATATTTATCTTTAAGCAAAGAAACGCCACGCTTTATAAAAAACGCGTCTTCCCCCTCGAAGAGATATATACTTTTTTCAGTCCCGTTATTTAACTGACTTTTAAAATCTATAAAATTCACCCTACTACTCCATAAATAATTTTAGCATTAAAATTATTTTTTTGCAACAATAATTATCGGTGATTTTTCCTGTTTTAAGATATTTTTATCAAATAATTCCCGCGATAATATGCGTTAGTATAGTTTTTTAAATTATAGGCTATAAGATTTTCCGACTTAAAGCGTGATTTTAGTATCTCGACGTAATCCGTCGCGATAAGTGCGCCGTATTCTATTTCGTCTTCTTTATTCATTATTCCCCTGTCAAGCGCCGAAAAGATTATTATATTTTTTGCCCCGTTTTTATACTTTACCGCATACCCGCCGTAATCGTAAGAAAAAGTCGAATTACGAACTTTTACCGTATCACCGTCGTACAGGTAAATTATTTCCGTGTTGAAAAACATTTTAGACAGCGCCGTTTTATATTCTTCGTCAACACCGTCGTATAAAACCGCTTTTTTAACGCCGTAATACGCGTAGAGTTTAGCAAGTATTCTGTCGGCGTTTACAGTCTGTTCGGAGTTGGCGATAATAACCCTGTCTATTTTCTTGTTATATGATTTTTTAAGACACCTGTCCACACGTTTAAGAGAAAAATTATTTTTAACGTTGCTTATTATTAAAGTATTATCGTCTTTTCCGGTAAACAGCGTAGCGCAAATATCTCTGTCACCTATTATATAACACTTTTCGCCGTTTATATCCCTGACATTAAGTAGCGTCGTACCGCACGCGAAAACGAGTGCGAAAAGGCAAATTAAACCGCGTTTTACTATCGTTTTAAGGTTTATAAGGTCGGCAGCAAGTATAAGCGCGCCGTAATAAAAAAGAGAATATAAGCCGAACGTTATTCCGCCGACCATAAACACGGTGTAGTCAAATGCTTTTATTAAATATATAACGCCTAAAACGACGTAGTTTAACGGAAAGAATAAAAAGTTAAGCCCCGAAATTAAAACGACGACGGATACAATAAACAACGCGCTATAAATAACGCCGACAACGGGAATAAACAAAAGGTTTGCTATAATCGCAATAAGCGAAAACTCGTTAAACGCATAAAGGCAGATAGGCACGGAAATAAGTTGCGCCGATATTACGCCGCCTATTAAGTTTGATATTTTATCGTTTTTAACAGGAATAATCAACGCGAACTTTTTACCGAGTAGCATAATGCCTAAAACGACGCCGAAAGAGAGTTGAAAGCCGACGCAGAATAACTGCACGGGCGATATAAAAAGTATTATTAAACTTGCAAGACTAATCGACGACAGCATATCGTATTTTTTGCCGAACACGGTAGAAAGAAGTAACACGACTGACATTATAACGGCGCGGATCGAAGACGACGAAAACCCGCAAACGCCCGAATAAATTAAAAGAACGCTTGCACAGATTATTACGCTGAGAAAACCGTTTACTCGCAGTTTTTTAAGGACGAAATAAAAAATCGTCGCCAAAAACCCGATATGAAGTCCCGAAACTGCGAATATATGCGCAACGCCAGCCGAACGGAAGTTTGTTATTATATCGTTATCTATATAATCGGAATCGCCTAGTAAAAGCGCATAAGCGATTGAAAATCCGTCTTCCGAAAGGTTTGCCTTTAAGGTATCGCGAAGGCTTAACCGTACCCTATCGAAAACCGTTTTCTTTTCGCCCGCTTTAAGTAGGTCGGTATTGTCGATAAAGGCGAAATATTTTGTTTTGTCGGCAATTTTATACGACTCGAAACGGGCTTCGTAAATATAGTCGTTATCGTATATATCGCCGTAAAAATATAGAACGTCCCCTACGTCGTAGTCCGTTTCGCCGTCAACGTAGACTAATACGTTATATTTAAGTTTACCGCTGAAAGTCCCTTTCGCGGTATTGTCTTTCATTGTAATTCTCTCGCCGTTCTCGGTGTTTTGTATTTCAGAAACCGTACCCGTGATTAAAAGCCGTTGCGTTTTTAAGTCGGCGTTAATATATGAGTTTACGTTAAAAGAGAAATTAAGCGCGAAAAGTGTGGCGATAAGAAAAAGCGTGATAGAAATAAAAAAACGACGCGACAACTTGCCGTTCGATTTTATTATAAAAAGCGTTATTAAAATAACGAATATTGCTAATAATATTATAGACAGAAGGTAATTTTTCATAACGAAAAAATATGCGTCGACAATGCCCAGCATAGCACATAACGACGCAAAAAATATCGGTCTAAAATTAACAAACTTTTTCAATGCTTTTTCCCCACCGTATATTACAATAAAATATTATAAAAAATTACGCCGATTGTCAATATAATTATTGAAAAAAATATTTAATTCTGTTAAAATATAAATACCTGCTTGGTGCGATAGAAAAATTAAAAAAAATCCACAATACACTATAACGAAAGATATAAAAAATCTTTGGAGCGGAGTCCTTGACCGACGTATTTTCCGGTCGATAAATAAGGAATGCAGATAGAGATTGAATATCTTTCACCTGTTTAAAAAACGGGTTGTTATTTTATTTTTCGTCGGCTAAAGCGGGTTTTTTTATTTTTCTATCATAAAAGTTTGCAAAATCTTTTATTATATGATAGAATAATGCAGGTAAATAAAAAGATAATAATTTTCGGCCTCATGGTCAAGCGGTTAAGACGCAGCCCTCTCAAGGCTGAATCCGGAGTTCGAGTCTCCGTGGGGCTACCAAACAAGTTAAAGGCGAACCCGTTTCCTCTCGGAGACGGATTCGCTTTTATCGTGTATTTCAAGCAATAGTTTTAAAAGTGAAAAAGTGGTTGGTAAAATCTCAATTTTATCAACCACTTTACCGTTTTTTCGGTTCACGACAAACCGCCGCTTAACACATATTATTGCGGTAGCCCATTGGATTCATCGGGCTTAAAACAATCATTATTTTTCTTATTAAGTTGTAATTTTTGCCTTTCGGCACGCCATTTTTCAAATCCTTTTTTACCTTCCTCCGATTCAAAAAGTTTTCTTATCGCGGGCAATAAGAGTCTCGCTAAATTCTCCATTTCAAAGTCCGGTATGTCCATCGTGTCCTTGTACTTTTTCGTAAACTTTCCCCTCCGAATTATTGTTTTTGTTTTATTTGATTTTTCTCATTTGAAAATCCTCCTGCTTCTCTCTATGGCAGTTTTATTAAATCCTAAAATTGCAATTGTTGCTTTTCATTCTATATAGTTCTCGGCATTTATCTCTCTCGCCGTTATGTAATGCAATTTTTTCAGATTAAATGTAATTTTTTACTTGCTGTTGTAATAACCGTTTATTTTATCTTGCCTTTCTTTCTCATCTTCGAGTTCCTCCTTTATCTCTTTTAATCGGCTTGATCTGCTCGTAACTTCGGGCGTAAACATAGACAAAACCGAATCGAAAAACCTGTCCATAAGTCTGCCGACGGGCTTACCGTAAACTATCCTGTCAAACTCTCTCGGATTTTGTTTTTGTAAAGTAGCCGCAATACGAT
>JAFSRT010000008.1 GCA_017445995.1 Clostridia bacterium | reverse complement strand
TTGGTCGGGGTGAAGAGATTCGAACTCCCGACCCCATGGTCCCAAACCACGTGCGCTACCAACTGCGCTACACCCCGTTCCTTACAACGCTTATATATAATAATATAAACACAGCGAATTGTCAACAAATAATTAGCATTTTTTTTAAATTTTTTTAATTTTTTAATATCTTTTTTTATTATTATATTTTTGACAATATATTCAATTTATTGTTATTTTTTTATAATTTTTTTATTTTTTATTATGCTATTCTTTTTCGGAAAGGAGTTATTTATGGAAGTTAAATATAAAAAAAACGGCGGTAGTCTATATTTATACGTTTACGGTGAGTTAGACGAGTATAACGCAAGTAAAGTAAAGCAGTATTTAGACAACGTTATTTCCGATAACTATAATTCGTCGAAAGTTATTTTCGATTTATCGGGGCTTTCGTTTATGGACAGTACGGGAATAGGGCTTTTAATCGGCAGATATAAAAAACTACGAAGCCTTAATATTCCGTCGTATATAAGCGGAGCGTCCGTTTCGGCGGAAAAAGTTATCGAACTTGCAGGGCTATATTCTATTATGCCAAAATACTAAGGGGTTATTACTGGTATGAACAATAAAATGAAAGTAAAATTTTTATCACTATCTGAAAACGAATCTTTTGCAAGGGGGGTTATTTCCTGTTTTATTCTTGGGCTTAACCCGAGCGTCGCGGAAATTACAGACATAAAAACCGCTGTAAGCGAAGCGGTAACTAACTCTATCGTTCACGGCTATCCCGATTCCGTCGGCGAAATAGTTTTAGAAGCGGAAATAGAAGGCGGGAAAATACATATAAACGTTTGCGATAACGGTGTCGGAATAGAGAACGTAGATAGTGCCGTTGAACCCTTTTTTACGACTTCTGCGACCGACGAAAGGTCGGGTATGGGATTTACCATAATGAAGAGTTTTATGGACGATATCAAGGTGGAATCGACCGTCGGCAACGGCACGAAAGTTTATATGGTAAAAAAAATAGGAGCCTGACAGGACGATAATGCTTAATCAAGACACACTTCTTGATTACATAAGAAAAGCAAAACAGGGTGATGAAAGCGCAAAAGAAATAATTTATAAGAATAATATTCCGCTTATAAAGTGTATAATCAATAAGTTTAAGGGAAAAGGAATTGAATACGACGACTTATACCAAATTGCGAGTATAGGGCTACTTAAAGCGATAAATAATTACGACGAAAGTTTCGGCGTTAAGTTTTCGACCTATTCAGTACCCATGATAATCGGCGAAATAAAACGCTATATCCGTGATAACGGGGCTATTAAAGTTTCAAGAAATATAAAGATACTTGCAAACAAAATAAACCACTATATAGAAGATTTTTTTACCGAAAAAAACGCCTACCCGACGCTTGAAGAGATTGCGACGCGATTTAATATCGAAAAGGAAGACGTTGCGCTTGCAATAGACAGCGCGAAAATGCCCGTTTCGCTTTACGAAAAGTACGAAGACGACGAAGAAGGCATTGAACTTATAGACAAGATAAGCATAGGCGAAACGGAAGAGAAAATGATAGATAAAATCCATATTTCAAACATAATCGATAAACTTACCGAACGGGAACGGAAAATCGTTATACTTCGGTATTTTAAGGACAAAACGCAGAACGAAGTGGCGGAAGAAATCGGCGTTTCACAAGTTCAGATTTCAAGAATAGAAAATAAAATAATCGATAAGATACGGCTTAAATATTAGCCGTATTTTTTTGTATATATTTTTATTTTTCTGACAAAAATATATCTATGAAAAAAGAAATAGACTACACCTACCTTAAAACAAGCGACGAAAAGGAAAGTTTTTTTGGCAAGGTTGTAAAAAAAGAGAGTAAATATGGAAAACAGTAAGTTTATCAACGACAATTTTATTAACTACGTAAGTAAAGTTTCACCGAGAACAAACGAAGTAAGAACGCTTTTCCGCGCCTTTTGGGTGGGCGGACTTATATGTTGCTTGGGGCAATCTTTTAGGATGCTGTTTGAAAACGTTTTTTCATTATCGGACGACGTTTTAGCGGCGTACGTTTCAATGGTAATGATATTTTTAGGGGGACTATTAACGGCGTTCGGGGTTTACGACAGAATAGGTAAGTACGCGGGCGCGGGGTCTATCGTTCCTATTACGGGTTTTGCAAATTCCGTGGTATCGCCCGCAATAGAATTTAAAACGGAAGGTTACATTTACGGGCTTGCGTCAAAGATGTTCGTAATCGCCGGACCTATTATCGTTTTCGGAATATCGAGTAGCGTTTTGGTCGGGCTTATTTATTATTTTATTTATAACGTTTTATAAAGGGGACGATTATGCAGACTGTAATATTTAAAAATCCGCCCGTAATAACTTTTTCATCGTCGGTTGCGGGGCCCAAGGAAAGCGAAGGGGAACTTTCCCACTTTTTCGACTACAAACTAAAAGACGATATGTACGGCGAGAAAACTTTTGAAAAAGCGGAAGCAAAAATAATGTATTCCGCGATAGATATATTACTTTCGAAAAGTAAGATTAAAGAAGATAAAATCGGGCTTATTCTTGCGGGCGACCTATTAAATCAGATAATTTCGTCCACTTTTGCGGTAAGGAACTTTAACTGCCCGTATTTAGGAATATATAACGCTTGTTCTACGTTTACGGAAGCGCTTTTAGTAGGTTCGCTTTTTATCGACAGACGTTATAAAGATAATATTATATGTGCTACAAGCAGTCATTTTTCTTCCGCCGAACGGCAATACCGTTATCCTTTGGAATTAGGTTCTGTTCGTCCACCGCTTTCGCAATGGACGGTAACGGGTGCGGGGGCGTGTATGTTGAACGTTAAGGGGGAAGGTCCTAAAATCACTATGTCGACAGTCGGTAAAATCGTCGATTTCGGCGTTAAGGATGCGAACAATATGGGCGGGGCTATGGCTCCTGCCTGTGCGGACACGTTGCTTACCTTTTTTAAGGAAACAAAACTCGAAGTGGACGATTTCGACCTTATAATTACAGGCGATTTAGGTGTTTTCGGAACTCGGGTATTTAAAGATCTTATGTGGGAAAAAGGATACGACGTAAGCGGAAATCACGTCGACTGCGGTGAACTCGTTTTCAATATCAACGAAAAAGAATATCAGGGCGGTAGCGGTGCAGGATGCAGTTCGTTGGTTTTCTGTTCCTTTTTTATGGAACTTTTTAAAAAGAAAAAATTAAACAGGGTTATTCTTATTGCGACGGGGGCGCTTTTATCTTCGCTTTCGGCTTTGCAAGGCGAAAGTATACCGTCTATCGCGCATTTGGTTTGCATAGAAAATATGGAAGGTAAAAAATGATTATAGATTATTTTATGTTTTTAAAAGTTTTTATTGTGGGCGGACTAATCTGTACTCTTGCACAGGTTTTAATAAATTACACCAAAATCACTTCGGGTAAAATACTCGTTATCTTTCTTTTACTCGGCGTTTTCTTCGGTGCGATAGGACTATATGAACCGCTCGTTAAGTTCGCCGGCGCAGGGGCGACTATTCCTATTTCGGGCTTTGGGTTTTTGCTTGCGGACGGGGCGAGAAAAGGGGCTAAAGAAAGCCTTTTCGGGGCGCTGACGGGCGGAATTAAGTCGGCGGGAATCGGTATTACGGCGGCAATAGTTTTCGGGTTTATTTTCGCTCTTTTATCGAAAGCCCGTTCAAAAAGGAATTAAAAGGCTATTATAATATTATAAAGTATATCGCCATATATTTATATTATGATAGAATACTGTAATAAAAATATATGGTATAAAAAAAGACGGAAAAAAAGGACTTTTAAGTCTTTTTTATCTTTTCTTATAACTTCTGCAATTTTTATATCGCTTTTTTTCTATTATAAAAACGTAATTACTACAAATATCGTTAATATTTGTTATAACTATTCTTATTCTTACGTGACGGAATCGGTAAATAAGTCGATAAGCCTTTCACTCTCGGACAGCGTAAATTACAGCGATTTAGTATTCGTTGAAAAGGACGGGGGCGGTGAAATAGTACTGCTTTCCGCTAATTCTTATAAAATAAATAAGTTGAGTAAGGAAATTGCTCTTTCCGCCGAAAAAATATTAAAAGAAAAAATAGAAGAAGGAATACCGATTCCTATTCTTGCTTTCAGCGGAATAAACTTAATTTCGGGTATGGGACGGGAAATTATCTATAAATCGGTATCAATATCGAGTGTCGAGTGCAAGTTCGATTCCGATTTTTTAAGCGTTGGAATAAATCAGACTTTACACTCAATTTACATAAATATCGTGAGTAAAGTAAACATCAATTTTCCGCTTAATAGTCAGGATATTTTGATTAAGACGCCCGTTTTGGTGTGCGAAGCGGTTCTTGTCGGCAAAATACCGAACGTTTATTTAAACGGAAACATTTTTGAATAGAATATAACCTAATTATGGTTGACAAACGCTTATTTTTGCTTTATAATTTAATAAAAAGACGATGACGAAGACAGATACAGAAAATCGCTTTTTAAGAGAGAAAAACCCGTGGGCTGTAAGGTTTTTTACAAGTGTTCTGTATTATTCACTTCCGAGTTCTGCACCGAAATATTAAAATAAAGTAGGCTGTGGCGTATCTCTTCGTAACAGAGTAAATAAGGTTAAGGTTTTCTTGACGAAATTAGGTGGTACCGTGTTTAGATTTTAAGCACCCTATGTTTTAGGGGTGCTTTTTATTTTTTATTGCGGTTAAGGAGATATTATGGATATATTCGAACAATTAAGAGAAAAGGCAAAAGAAGAAATAAAAACCGTTTCTTCGAGTAAGGAACTTAACGATCTTAAAGTTAAGTACGTCGGCAAAAGCGGTGAAATAACGGCTTTACTTCGCGGTATGAAAGATATTCCCGCGGAAGAAAGGTCGTCTTTTGGTAAAAAGGTCAACGACTTAAAAGACGAAGTTTCTACTATTTTCGACGAAAAGGAAAACGTGTTAAAAGAAAACGAACTGAACGAAAAATATAAGCGTGAAGCAATCGATATTACGTTGCCGGGTAAATGCCCCGAAGTTGGTAATCTTCACCCGTTAAATCTTGTTAAAAACCAGATTATAGATGCGTTTATGGGTATGGGTTTCAATATCTTCGAAGGGCCTGAAATCGACACCGACTACTATTGCTTTCAGGCGTTGAATATTCCGAAAGACCATCCGGCAAGAGATATGCAGGATACTTTCTATTTTACGGATAATATTCTTCTTCGTCCGCACACTTCACCGGGGCAGGTCAGAACGATGGAAAATAATAAACCGCCTATAAAGATTTTAAGTCCCGGTAGGGTTTACCGTGCCGATGATGATGCGTCGCACTCGCCTATGTTCCACCAGATAGAAGGGCTTGTAATCGATAAAAACGTTTCGTTATGCGACTTAAAAGGGCTACTTGACGAGTTTGTTCGCATTATGTTCGACAGGGAAACTAAAACCCGTTTCCGTCCGTCATATTTCCCGTTTACAGAACCGAGTGTTGAAGTGGACGTTACCTGTTGTAAGTGCCACGGAAAGGGCTGTAATCTCTGTAAAGGAACGGGCTGGATAGAAATACTCGGCGCGGGCATAGTAAACAAAAACGTTCTCGAAATGAGCGGTATCGATTCAAACGTATATTCCGGGCTTGCTTTCGGGCTTGGAATAGAGAGAATAGCGATGATAAAATACGGTATATCCGACATCAGAACTTTATTTGAAAACAACGTTAAGTTCTTAAAACAGTTCAATAGGAGATAAGAAATATGAAAGCACCACTTTCTTGGTTAAAAGAGTACGTAGATATAGATTGTTCGGCGGAAGATTTAAAAGATAAGTTATTTTCTTGCGGTTTTGAAGTCGAAGAAATGGAATATATTGCAAAAAATATCGATAAAATCGTAAGTTGTAAAATACTGAGTATCGATAAGCACCCGAACGCGGACAAACTTTCGGTTACGAAAGTCGACGCAGGTAAGTACGGTGAAAAACAGATTATTACGTCCGCAAAAAATATCGCTGTCGGCGACGTAGTTCCCGTTGCACTTGACGGGGCGACGCTTTTTAACGGCGAACGCATCTTTAACGGCGAATTACGTGGCGTTCCGTCCGAAGGTATGTTTTGTAGCGGTGAAGAATTAGGTATCAACGACGACTGGTATAAGGGTGCGTCCGTAAACGGGATTTTAATTCTCGACAAATCTTTCCCGCTTGGCGAAGAAGTTAAAACTTTACTCGATTTAGAAGACGTTATGTTTGACATAAACGTTACCGCAAACCGCCCTGATTGTCAGTCGATTTTAGGTATTGCAAGGGAAGTGGCGGCAGTTTTGTCGAAACCTTTTAAGATGCCCGATTTAACTTATACGACAGATAAAAATATATCGACTGTAAAGACGGTAAAAGTATCCGACTTGGCAACCGACTTGTGTCCGAGATACGTTTCTCACCTTGTTAAAGATATCAAAATCGAAGAGTCGCCGTTATGGATGAAAAGACGGCTTTTTAGAATGGGAATCCGTTCGATAAATAACGTCGTAGACATTACTAACTACGTTTTACTTGAAATAGGGCAACCTATGCACGCTTTCGATTTAAGCAACATTGAAGGAAACGAAATTATAGTAAGAAGGGCTAACGAAAATGAAAAAATCGTTACGCTTGACGAAAAAGAGTTTATTTTAAGCGAAAATAACCTTGTTATTTGCGATAGCGTAAAACCCGTTGCGTTAGCGGGCGTTATGGGTGGATTAAATAGCGAAATAAAAGACGATACGAAAGACGTTTTATTTGAATCGGCAAAGTTTAAGCGCGATAATATAAGGAAAACGTCAAGGGCGTTAGGTCAAAGGTCGGATTCTTCTTCGAGATTTGAAAAGGGTATCGACGCGTACACGACGGAAATCGGTATGAAAAGGGCGTTAAACTTAATAACTACCCTAAAATGCGGGACAATCGCTTGCGACGAATACGACTTATGCGCCGAAAAACTCGTTGAAAAAACTATTGAAACGACCCTTTCAAAGGTAAACGCCGTTTTAGGGATTGACGTTCCGAAAGACGAAATTAAAAACATTTTAACTAAACTTAACTTTAAGGTAGAAATAAACGGTGATAATTTAACCGTTAAAGTTCCGCTTTATCGTGAAGATATGGAATCTTATCCGGATATTGCCGAAGAAATTATAAGGGAATACGGCTATTCTCATATTACGCCGACTTTACTTAAAAATTCTTCGATAACGAACGGCAAAAAGACGGACAGTCAGAAAGCGGTAGATAACGTAAAAACCTTTTTAACGAGTTTGGGATTTAACGAAATAATCACTTATTCTTTCGTATCGGAAAAAGATTACGACCTTTTCGGGTTCGATAAGGAAAGCGAAGAACATAAGTTTATAAAAATAATCAACCCGATAGGCGAAGATATGGCGGTTATGAGAACGAGTTTACTGCCGTCTATCGTTAAAACCGTTGTATATAACCAGAACAGGCAGAACGATAGCGGAAGACTTTTCGAACTTGCAAAAGTTTATCATCCGAAATCGTTACCGCTTAACGATTTCCCGATTGAAAATAACGTCTTATCTTTTTCGGTATTCGGCGAAAAGGAAGATTTCTTTACCTTAAAAGGCGTTATTGAAAAATTACTTTCTAACTTTGCTTACGGAGTAGACTTCGATTATATTTCCTGCGATTATAAGTTTATGCACCCGACCCGTTCGGCAATAATTAAATCGGGCGATAAGATTATCGGGTATTTCGGGCAGTTAAACCCGATTTTAGCCGAAAAAGTAGGTAGCGATAAGCCTATTTTATGCGGTGAAATATTCTACGACGTGTTAAGTACGCTTTTCGTGCCGAAAATCGTATTTTCTAATATTTCGAAGTTCCCGACGGTGGAAAGAGATATCGCTATTTTAGTCGACGAGACGATTACATGTAAAGAAATTACCGACGTAATTAAAGAAAGCGCGGGCGAAAACCTTATAGAAGTATCGCTTTTCGATATTTATCAGGGCAATCAAGTCGAAAAAGGCAAAAAGAGTATGGCGTTTAATTTGGTGTATAATTCTCAATTAAGAACGTTAAACGTCGAAGAAATAGACGCGTCGATATCGGACGTTTTATCGGCGTTGAAACAAAAAGTCGGTGCGGAATTAAGATAATAAAAGATGGTTAGCGCAAAAACCTTAAAAGCACTTGAATTCGATAAGATTTTATCGGACGTTTCGGATAGGGCGGTGCTTATAAAAACTAAAGAGAAGATAAAGGCTTTTTCACCTGTGTCCGATTATTCGGAAGCAGAGTTTTTGCTTAAAAAAACGCAGGAAGCCTTCTCTCTTTTATATAAGTACAGCGTGTCGGGAATATATTATTTTTCCGACGTAACCGAAGAACTCGGAAGGGCGGATATGGGTGGAACGCTGATTAACGGCGAACTATTAAGAGTTGCCGATAACTTAAAAAGCGCACGAATACTAAAAACTGCGGTTTTATCCGTTAGCGACGAAAATATATCGTTTATTCCCGATATTTGCTATTCGTTATATACAAACCCCGATTTTGAAAAGGAAATAAGAGATAAAATCATTTCGGAAGACGAAATAAGCGACAACGCGTCGCCGAAACTTTCTTCGATAAGAAAATCGATAAGGGATTTAAACGTTAAAATCCGAGAAAGATTAAATTCTTATATGCACGGCAGTTCGTCGAAGTATTTGCAAGACGGTGTCGTAACAATGCGTCAGGACAGATACGTTATTCCCGTTAAAAGCGAATACAGAAGTTTCGTTAAGGGATTTATTCACGACCAGTCTTCGTCCGGCGCGACGGTGTTTATCGAACCGGAATCGGTATTAGACCTTAATAACCAGTTAAAAAGCGCTTATTTGGACGAGGCGACGGAAATAAGGCGAATATTATCCGAACTTTCCGGAAAAGTCGCTACTTTTTCCGACGCGATACGAAATAACGCCGAAAAAATAACGGAAATCGATTTCTGCTTTTCACGCGCCATTTATTCGTTTGACAATAAATGTTCTTTACCCGTATTAAACAGAAAGGGGAAAATCAACGTTAAACGCGGAAGACATCCGCTTATCGATAAACAAAGCGTCGTTCCGGTAAACGTATCTTTCGGCGAAAAATATAATTTTATCTTAATAACGGGTCCTAATACGGGCGGAAAAACGGTTACTCTAAAACTTGTCGGGCTGTTATCGTGTATGGCAATGAGCGGGCTGTTTATTCCGGCCGACGACGAAAGCGATATTTCCTTTTTTTCGGGGATTTATTGCGATATCGGGGACGAACAAAGTATCGAACAGAGTTTATCGACCTTTTCTTCGCATATTAAAAATATTATAAATATTATTGACAACGTAAACGAAAACAGCCTTGTTTTGCTTGACGAATTAGGCGCGGGGACCGACCCTGACGAAGGTAGCGCGCTTGCCCTTTCTATAATTGAAAAACTTTTGTCGCTTAACTGTTTCGGCATTATAACGACGCATTATTCAAAACTTAAAGAATACGCGATAGAAAGCGGTAAGATTGAAAACGCGTCTATGGAGTTCGACGCAAAGAACTTAAAACCTATGTATAAACTCAATATCGGTATCCCGGGCAGTTCGAACGCTATCGATATAGCGAAGACTTTAGGGCTTTCTTCCGATATAATCGAAAGGGCGATAACTAACCTGTCCGACGATAAAATCGGATTTGAAAACGTTATTAAAAAGGCGGAAGAAACGAGAAGGGAAGCGGAAGAACTTAAAGAAAGTTTACAAAAAGTCGAAGAAGAAAAGAAAAAAGAATTTAAGATTATCGAAGAAGAAAAGCAAAAAATCGCACGCGAAAGGGAAAAGATAGTTAATAGCGCGAAACAGGAAATTAAACGTATCGTTGCGGAAAAACTTGCCGACGCGGAAGAGATAATTGATGAACTTAAAGACATATTAAAGCGCGCGGGGCTTGAAAGTAAAGAAGTTTTCCGTGCAAGCGAACTTAAAAACAGGCTGAAAAACAGTAAGTATTTATTTAACGATAACGAAAACGAACCTTACGAGTTAATTCCCGTTGATAATTCAATGAGTGTCGGAGACGAAGTGTTCGTTAAATCTATCGGCGCATACGGGACGGTAAATAAAATCAAAGCCGATAAAAACGAAGCGGAAATTATGATAGGCAATATGAAATCCGTTGTAAAAATCAGCGACCTATATAATAACCGCAAAGTAGAAAAAGACGAAAAAGTTAAGGTCAACAGGTCGAATATAAGTAATCTGCCGATAAGCGAACTGAATATCGTAGGCAAAACGTCGCTTGAAGCGATTACGGAACTTGAAAACTTTATTGCCGGCGCAGTAATGCATAATTTAGAAGAAATAAAGGTTATTCACGGGGTAGGCGAAGGTATACTGCTTAAAACCGTCAGAGAATATTTAAAAAAAGATAAACGCATCAAAGAATACCGCAGGGGAAAATACGGAGAAGGAGAAAACGGCGTTACGATAATAACGCTAAAATAGGTGAATTATGATAGAATCGTTTTATGAAGAAAGTTCGCACGTAATAAACGAAAAGGGCGAAAGAAATAAATATCTGACTTTTAAGGTTTTTTCGATAATATTTATAGTGTTATCGGTAATTTATCTTATACTTGTTCTTTCAAACGTGGAAATAGGCAATCTTATTCCGTTTATATTCCCTTTAATTTTCTTGGTTTCTTGGGCGGTATTTTTCGGAATATTCAAAAACAGATTTTACGTCGATTACGATTACACGATTGTAACGGGGTCTGTAAGATTTTCAAAAATAATTATGAATACTAAAAGAAAAAGTATAGCGATTTTCGATTGTTCCGACATTGAAAAGATAGGTAAATACAACAGCGATACTTTTAATAATTATAAAAAGATGCCCGAACTTAAACTTAATATTTTAACCAAAAACAGCAACGCGAGTGAGAATAAAGACTTTTATTATATCGTTTGCAAGGTAAACGGTGAAAAGAAGTTTTATCTTCTCGAATGTTCGAAGACGTTTTTAGTAAACTTAATTAAATATGCGGGCAAAGGCGTTTTAGAAAGGGATTTCGTATGATATACTATGATAACTCCGCAACGACGAAACCGAATAGTGATTGTCTTAAACGCGCGAATAAGTTTAACGACGAACTTTTTTATAACCCGTCGACATTATATCACGGCGGACTATCGGTTAAAGAAGAAATAAATAAATCAAAAGAGTATATTTTGCGTTGTCTCGGCGCTTTAAATCACGAGATAACTTTTACTTCTTGCGGAACGGAAAGCAATAATACGGCGATTTTCTGCGCGGTCAAAAGGGGCGTTTTTTTAACCGATAACGGCGAACACGCGTCCGTTTATAATTGCTTTTTAACCCTTAAACAAAAAGGGTTTGAAACGGTTTTTATCGACTTAAATAATGACGGGTCGGTAAATACTCAGAAACTTTTCGATTACGTACGAAATAACAGGGTCGATTTTATTTCTATAGTTCACGTCAACAACGAAACGGGCGCTATTAACGACGTAAATTATATTGCAAAAGTTATTAAATCGATAAATAAAAATATAATTTTTCACGCGGACGGAGTGCAAGCGTTTGCTAAACTGCCTTATAAACTTTCCAACGATATCGACCTGTATTCGGTAAGCGCGCATAAAATCAACGGGCTAAAAGGCACGGGCGCGCTCATAAGAAGAAAAGGGCTTAACGTTTCACCGCTTATTATAGGCGGTGGACAGGAAAATAATATCAGAAGCGGAACGGAAAACGTTTTCGGTATTAAAGTTTTTGAATACGCGACGGAATTGCATTATAGTTTATTAAGAGAAAACTATGAAAAAGTTAAAAAAATAAAGGACTTTTTTATAGAGAATATCGATAAAAATCTTTTTACCGTAATTTCAGGAGATAACTCAATTCCTTATATTCTTTCGCTTTCGGCAAAGGGCTTAAAAGGCGAAGTTATTATGCACTCGCTTGAAATGAAAGATATAATTGTCGGCAACGGTTCGGCGTGTTCTTCAAAACATAAAAACAGCCGTGTTATAACGGCTTGCGGATACGGGGAAGACGTTTTAAGCGGTGTTATAAGATTGAGTTTCGGAATAGAAAATACGTTAGACGAAGCAAAATATGCGGTAAATATTCTTAACGAAACGGCAAAAAAACTAAAAGGAATAATGGGCTGATGACGAACGCAATAATAATTAGGTATTGTGAAATACACTTAAAAGGCAAAAATAAAGGGTTTTTTGAAAAACTACTTAAAGAAAACATCAAAAAAACGCTTAACGGAATAAACTATACGTTTACCGCTATGCATAGCAGATATTTAATAGAAAACTTCGACGATACCGATTACGATATTATAATAGATAAACTCTTAAAAGTAGCAGGTATTCACACGGTAAGCCGTGCGCTTGTCGTAAACAACGATTTGGAAGAAATATATTCCGCTTGTTCTTATCTGGTTTGCGATAAGTTTGGCACTTTTAAGGTGGAAACGAATAGGGCGGACAAGACTTTTTTACCTAATTCCGTTGAAACTTCAACGATTTTGGGCGGAAGACTTTTAGAAGAATACGGCGAGAAAATTAAAGTCGACGTTAAAAACCCGTCGTTTACCGTTTACGTAGATATTCGTGAAGATAAAAGGACGTTTATTTATACCGATATTATTCACGGAATAAGCGGTATGCCCGTCGGTTCGGCAGGAAAGGGGCTTTTGCTTATTTCGGGCGGTATCGATAGCCCTGTTGCCGGATATATGATGAGTAAGCGCGGTATGAAACTTAACTGTTTGCATTTCCATAGTTTTCCGTACACGGGGGAAGCGGCAAAACAGAAAGTTATCGATTTAACAAAAATTATTGCGACTTATAACGGCGGAATAAATCTATATATCGTATCGTTTACGCATATTCAGGAAGCAATTCACGAAAATTGTCCCGAAGAGTTTATGATAACTTTAATGCGCCGTTTTATGATGCGAATTGCCGAAAGATTAGCGATTGAAAAGGGCGACCAAGCGATTATCACGGGTGAAAGTTTAGGTCAGGTAGCAAGTCAGACGATAGAAAGTATAACTTCTTCTAATTCCGTAGTAAAAATGCCCGTGTTAAGACCGCTTATCGGTTTTGATAAAAACGAAATTATAGATATATCTAAAAAGATAGACACGTTTAACACTTCGATTTTACCGTACGAAGATTGTTGCACCGTATTTTTACCGAAGTTTCCGTCTATTAAACCCGACTTAAATAAGGTAATAAAGGCCGAGGAAAAACTCGATATTGAAGGTTTGATTAACGAAGCGTTTAGTAAAATTGAAAAAATCGAACTTTAATTACGAGTAATCGTCTATATAGAAATCGTCGAAAGAATTGTTCGGCGATTTTATTTTACTTAAAATCATTTCGTCGCCGTAATAGGTTTTACCGTTATAAACGTAATAAGGGACGATATAGTATTCATAAGACTTTCCGCTTTTAAGATTATAATCGTTAAAAACTTGCCTATTATTATTTATTGTGTCGTAAACTTTAATTTTTTTACCGTCAGACACCCTATATATCTCTGCATCATAGTATTGTGGCAGACATAATCTCACCGAAAACCCCTTGTTATTTATTGATGTTTCTTGTTTTTCGATTTTAGGTACGCTAAATCGCGTGGATTTTTTATATTCGCTTTTATTTTTATTTACGAAAATTGCCGTTTTATATTTTTTCGGCGCGATATCTTCCGCAATCTCAATTATACCTTCGCTATCGTAGGCGATTTTATCGATAAAAATCTCCTCGATACTATCGGGTTTACTTATCGACCCGTCCGTTTTAGTTTTATATGCGCTGTTCCAGATACTTATTAAGTTATCAGCACAGGTGTTTCCGCCCGTTATTTTATTTTCTAACAGGGTGTTTTTTTTATTTCCTATCCAGTTTGCTACGATATAGTCCTTATTATAGGAAATGCAGTAAGCGTCGGTATTGCCGTTTTCGTTTCCGACAGTTCCCGTTTTTGCATAGACTGCGGTGTTAAGATTATTAAGTTTTTTTGAAGTGCCGTTTTTTACTGCGCATTTTAGCATATCGTTAATATAAAATGCCGTTTCAGAAGAAAAAATCTGTATTTTTTTATCGCTATCTTTATAAATTACGTTTCCTTTTTCATCAATTATTTCCTTGATAAGTTTATAATCGTAGTAATTTCCGTCGTTAATAAACGCCGAATAAGTCGATGATATTTTAAAAAAAGAAACGGGAATATCGCCAAGCCCGATTGAAAGATTTTTATCTTGTTCAGTCGTTTCAATACCGAATTTATTCAAATAATCTATGGCTTTTTCAACGCCTAATCGGTTCAGTATTTTTATTGTCGGCACGTTAAGACTTTTTGAAAGTGCGGTTTTAACGTCGGTTTCCCCATAATATACGTCGTTATAGTTTGACGGGGAATAACCGTTAAAATCGGTTTTTTCATCTACGATTTTAGAGTAGGGCGTAATTATGTTTTCGTTGATTGCCGGTGCGTAGACTAATATGGGTTTAATGACGCTTCCGACGTTTCTTTTTGTATTAAAAGTTGTCGAAGCGTATGCTTTTACTTTACTTTTATCGTCTAATATTAAAAATGACGCGTTTTGGTCGTTATTTATCGTTTTTATGCTGTTTTCGACGCTGTTTTGCAAGTTTTTATCATAATAGGTTATAATTTTTAACTGATTTTTATAATAACTTTTATTTATTAAAATGCCGTCTAATTCATCTTTTACCGCGTCGATATAATTATAGAAACTATCGTTTTCGGCTTTTAAGGAAATAGGAGTATCGGCGTTTTTATCGTATTCTTCTTTTGTGATATAACGTTGGTTATACATTTCTTTTAATACCGTATTTTTTCTGTTTTCCGCATTTATAGCGTTGATTTTTGGCGAGTAAACAGACGGGGCTTTAATAATAGACGCTAAAACCGCGCTTTCGTTAATGGATAATTTACTCGGCTTTTTATTGAAATAGTATTTTGAAGCCGATACGATGCCGTAAGAGTTGTGCCCGAAATAAATGGTGTTAAGATATATTTCAAGTATCTCGTTTTTACTGTATTTTTTCTCTAACTGCCTTGTAAGTTTTATCTCGATTGCCTTTCGTTTTAAGGTTTTTTCGCTACTTAAATGGGTGTTTTTAATCAGTTGCTGGCTAATTGTCGACGCACCTTCCTTAAACGAAAATGACTTTAAATTATTAAAAAACGCCCTTAATATCGCCCGTTTATCCGTCCCGTTATGGTAGTAGAACCGTTTGTCTTCTATTGAAATAAACGCGCCTTTAACGTATTCGGGCAGTTCACTTATTTTTACCGTTTGATTTTCGGAGGCGTAAGAGTCAATCTCGTTTTCGTTTTCGTCGTAAAAAAATAGTTTTTTATCGCTGTTTATAAGTTTATTTTCGTCTAATTTATAAGGGATAGCGACAATCAGCATATAAAAGAAAAAAAGCGAAAGGATAAGAATTAAAAAAAGATTTATTAAAATAAAAACTTTTAAAGCCTTTTTATTATGCGTAACTTTACTCATAAAAGTAGTTTATATAATTTTCGTTTTTATATTCTCTAATTATAAATTGACAAAACGCAATAAATATATTATTATATTTATTATGGAAATTTTGTGCAAAAAATATCATATTTTAACCTACGGTTGCCAGATGAATATTCACGAATCCGAAAAGATTGCGGGAATACTTGAAAGTATGGGCTACGTTTATTCCGAAAGTGAAAATGACGCCGACGTAATAGTTTTTAATACTTGCTGTATTCGTGAAAACGCCGAACAGAAAGCGGAAGGCAATATCGGTGCTCTTAAACAATTAAAGAAGAAAAATAAAAACCTGATAATTGCGGTTTGCGGGTGTATGACGCAACAAAAGGGAAAGGCTGATGCGCTTATAAAAAAATTCCCGTTTATCGATATCGTTTTCGGTACGCATAATCTTGAGAACTTTAAGTCTCTTCTTATTTTAAAATCAGCGCAAAAAAAGGCTGTTATATCGGTTCTCGATAAAGAAGGCGAAATTATTGAAGGCACGCCGAAAAAAAGAACGAGTTTTCCGAACGCTTGGGTAAACATAAATTACGGATGTAATAATTTTTGCACTTATTGTATAGTTCCTTACGTTCGCGGTAGGGAAAGAAGCAGAAAGGCGGAAGATATAGTAAACGAGTGCAGACAGTTAATTAAAGACGGATATAAAGAAATTACTCTTTTAGGACAGAACGTTAATTCTTACGGGAAAGACTTAAATAAAGAAGATTTTTCCGATTTATTAGAGCAGGTCGCGTCGATTGACGGGAAGTTCAGACTTCGGTTTATGACTAATCATCCGAAAGACCTTTCGCCGAAACTGATAGAAACGATAAAAAATAATCCGAAAATCTGCCACTCGATACATTTGCCCGTTCAATCCGGGTCTGATAGAATATTAAAACTTATGAACAGGCATTATACGAGAGAAGATTATTTTAATAAAGTCGAAATGTTAAAAAACGGAATAAGCGACATTGCTATTACTACCGACGTTATGGTCGGCTTTCCGACGGAAGACGAAGGGGATTTTAACGACACTTTCGACTTAATGAAAAAAGTAGGCTTTTCGGGCGCGTTTATCTTTATTTATTCTAAAAGGGAAGGCACTCCCGCCGCTAAAATGGACGGGCAGGTAGATGAAAAAATTGCGACCGAAAGAATTATGAAACTTTTAGAGTTTCAGAACGAGTTTAACAGGAATCAATCACTTAAATACGTCGGTAAAACCATTGAAATCCTTTGCGAAGGGTACGACGAAAAGAAAGGCAAGTATTTAGGTAGGGACGAATACGGCAGAATGGCGTATTTTGACGGAGAAAAAGACGATATAGGTAAGTTTATCGACGTAAAAATAATTAGTTCGGGGGGGATTTCTCTTTTCGGGGAAAAGGTATAAAATATGGCTATTTCACCAATGATGAAACATTATTTACAGGTTAAAGAACAATATAAAGACTGTATTTTATTTTACAGACTCGGCGATTTTTACGAGATGTTTTTCGATGACGCCGTGAAAGTTTCAAACCTTCTCGATTTAACGTTAACAGGTAAAGATTGCGGGTTATCGGAGCGCGCGCCGATGTGCGGTATTCCTTTCCATGCGGCGGAAATCTATATTGCTAAACTCGTTGCCTTAAACGAAAAAGTCGCAATTTGCGAACAACTGTCAGAACCGAACGGCAAGGGGCTTGTCGAACGCGACGTTGTTAAAGTCGTTACCGCGGGAACCGTTACTAATAACGAACTGATTGACGATAAAACAAACAATTTTTTAGCGTCGGTTTACTATTCCGATAACAGCATTTCCGTATCGTGGGTCGATATTACTACGGGGGAATTTTTTGCAAAAAGTTTTAAAGGCGAAAATCTTTCGGAAGAACTTTTTAACGAGTTAGTTAAGATTAACCCCGCCGAAATTATATGCAATAAAAACGCGCTTTCCTTTAATGAATCGCCACTGATTATTCACGGTGTTCTGCCGAAGTTTAACGGCGTTTTAGAAAGTTTCTTTACCTTCTCTAACGCAAGACAAACTCTCTTAAATCACTTTAACGTTTTAACGTTAGAACACTTTAACATTGAAGACGATAAGGACGTTATTTCAAGTTGCGGTGCGCTTATTTCATACTTAAACGATACGCAACGCCACGGGCTTATAAATATTGATAGAATAAGACTTTTAAACGACAATTCTTTTATGACGCTTGATATAAACGCCATAAGAAACCTTGAACTGATAAAAACGATAAGGGACGGTAAAAGATACGGGTCGCTACTTTGGGTTATAGATAAAACGAGAACGAGCATGGGGGCAAGAAAATTACAGAGTTATCTGTTATCCCCGCTTTTAGATATAGGAAAAATAAATTATAGACTTAACGGCGTTGAAGATTTTTATAAAAACACACTCGTTCGTCAAAGTCTATATGAAACGCTTGGCGATATTAAAGATATCGGCAGAATTTGCGGTAAGATTTCAAACGGAAACCTTTTGCCGAGAGACTGTCTCGCGCTTAAAAACTCTTTAGCGCTTCTTCCGAAAATCAAGTTTAATTTAAGCGGAATGCAGTCGGAATTTGTAAACGATATTATAAATAATTTAGTCGATTTTTCGGAACTTATTAACCTTCTCGATAGGGCGATAGACGACAAACCGCCGACGAATATGAAAGACGGTGGATATATTAAACCTTATTTTGACGACGAACTTGATAAATGCAGAAATTATTATGAAAACGGCAAGCAGTTAATAGCGCAACTTGAAGCAAAGGAGCGTGAAAGAACGGGTGCTAAAACCCTTAAAATAGGATACAACCGAGTTTTCGGGTATTATATCGAACTTACTAATTCCTTTAAATCTCTTGCGCCTTACGATTATGAAAGAAGACAAACTCTTGCGGGTGCGGAAAGGTATATAACGAAAGAATTAAAAGACCTTGAAATCAATATTTTATCGAGCGAAGAAAAAGCGTTAAGACTTGAAGCAAAGATTTTTAACGATATAAAAGACGTTTTAATAAAAAATATCAACGATTTGCAAAAGACTTCCGAAGCATTGTCGGAACTTGACGTGTTAATTTCGTTATCTACCGTTGCAAAGGAGAATAATTACGTTAAACCTATAATGGTTGATAGCGAAAAACCACTTAATATCGTCGACGGCAGACACCCCGTCGTTGAAACTCTTTCAAAAAATATTTTTATTCCGAACGATACGTTTTTAGATAACGCGGAAAACAGGACGATGATTTTAACAGGTCCTAATATGGCGGGTAAAAGTACGTATATGCGTCAGACGGCACTTATCGTTCTAATGGCGCATATAGGGTCTTTCGTACCTTGTAAATATGCTGAAATACCGCTTGTCGATAAAATATTTACACGTGTCGGGGCAAGCGACAATCTTATTTCCGACCAAAGTACCTTTATGGTCGAGATGACGGAAGTTGCCGATATTATATTAAATGCTACGAGTAAAAGCCTTTTAATATTAGACGAAATAGGGCGCGGAACGAGTACTTACGACGGGCTTTCTATCGCTTGGGCGGTCGTTGAATATCTTAACAATACGGTTAAGGCAAAAACAATGTTCGCAACTCACTATCACGAACTTACCGAACTTGAAAACAGAATAGAAGGCATCAAAAACTATAAAGTCGTCGTAAAAGAGACTGAAAAAGGTATCGTATTTTTAAGAAAAATCGTTCGTGGCGGAGCAAACAGAAGTTTCGGGATAGAAGTAGCGAAACTCGCGGGTGTTTCGTCGTCGATAATAGATAGAGCGAAAAACATATTAAAACAACTTGAAAACAGCGATATAAACTATAAACCTACAAACGAAAAGGAAGAAACGAACACTAATAACGATAAACTGAACGAAATTATAGAAGGTATCGATATAAACGTTATTTCGCCGATAGAAGCCTTAAATATTTTATCGGAACTTAAAGAAGTTTATAAAAAGGGAAAATAAATGAGTAAAATTAACTTATTATCAAGCGAAGTTTACAACAGAATATCCGCGGGTGAAGTTATTGAAATACCGGCTTCTGCCGTAAAGGAATTAGTAGAAAACGCTATCGACGCCGGAGCGACGGCAATAACCGTCGAAATAGTCGGTGGCGGTATTTCATCAATCAATATTAAAGACAACGGGTGCGGGATTGAAAAATCGGAACTTAAAAAGGCACTTTTACCGCACGCGACGAGTAAAATTAAGTCGGTTGACGATTTGGACTGTATTTCAACCTTGGGTTTTCGCGGCGAAGCGCTTGCAAGTATTGCTTCCGTTTCCAAAATCACTATAAAATCAAAGCCGATTTCACAAGAGTTCGGCGCGCAGATATCTTACTCGAATAATGCATTTTCAGAAATATCGGATACAAGTCTTAATAACGGCACGGAAATAAAAGTAGATAATCTTTTTTATAACGCGCCTGTCAGGGCGAAGTTTTTAAGAAGCGAAAAGAGTGAAGAAGGGGAAATTACCGCCGTAATGTCGAGATTTATTTTAGGACATCCCGAAATATCTTTTAAGTATATTGCAAACGGTAAAGTTGTATTACAGTCTTTCGGTGAAGGCGAGGAATCCGCTTTCGTATGTGTTTACGGTGCGTCTTCTATCGACGACTGCTTTTATATTAAATCGGAAAAGAACGGAATAATTATTTCGGGCTATATCGGTAAACACTATTTTACAAAATCAAACAGGGGACATCAGACTGTTTTCTTAAACGGAAGATATATTGTAAACAATACTGTTTCTTCCGCAATTTCAAACGCATACTCGTCTTATTTAATGAAAAGACAGTACCCGTTTTACGTTCTTAATATTACCGTTCCAACCGATGCTGTGGACGTGAACGTTCACCCGAATAAAATCGACGTAAGGTTTAACAATAACCAAATTATATATTCTTCAATATATTCGGTAATAAGTAAAGCGTTGGACGGAACGAACGAAGCGTTAAATATAATTGTTGATAAAAAAACAGATAATAATCAGGTAAAATCTACTGAAAATATAATTCATTATGACAGACATAATAGCATAAATACGCCTAAAAACTTTGTTTTTAACGATTCGGGTGCAAAATCATTAGACGTTGACTATAACAAAATTGATAAAAAAGAAGAAAAAAAGGACGTCGAAGATATTTTTGCCTTAAATAAAGCGTATTTAGAAAAACTCGAAGAAGAAAAGAAAAATAAAACCGTTAATATTAAGGAAGAAAATCAGACGTTTATTAAAATCGATAAAAAACTTTCTTTAATAGGACAGGCTTTAAATACTTTTTTGATTTTTGAAGACGGGGAAGATTTATATTTTATCGACCAACACGCCGCGCACGAAAGGATTTTATTCGATAAGTTCAGTCAAGAAGTTAAAAATGCGTCGGTTGTTTCTCAACCGCTTTTAGTTCCTTATATTTTATTTACCGATAACAACGAAAGTGATTTTTTGGAAGAAAAATTAAACGTGCTTAACGATATGGGATTTATTATTGACGAGTTTGGAACGAATACCTATAAAATATCGTCCGTTCCCGCTTTTTTAACTGAAATCAATTTAAAAAAGTTCTTTAACGAACTCTTTTTTGATATCGATATACTGAAAAAGATTACCGTAAACGATTTATTAAAAGATAAAATCGCTCAAAAAGCGTGTAAATCGGCAATAAAATCGGGAGATAAGATGTCGGAAGACGAAATCAGTATTTTAATGGAAAAACTCAATAATAATCTTGGGTTAAAATGTCCGCATGGCAGACCGATTGCTATTAAAATTACCAGAACGGAAATAGATAAATGGTTCAAAAGAATAGTATAGACAATAAAATTATTATAATTTGCGGGCCGACGGCATCAAATAAATCCGCACTTTCAATGGAACTTGCTAAACTTCTTGATACCGAGATTATTTCGGCAGATTCGTTAAACGTTTACAAAAAGTTAGATATAGGGACTGCTAAACCGTCTAAAACTGACAGAGAAACAATCAGGCATCATTTAATTGACGTTGCAGACCCCGATAAAACTTTTTCGGTCGGGGATTATCGCGAAATCGCTTTACCGATTGTTAAGCGTATTATAAGCGAAAATAAAATACCTATTATTTGCGGTGGAACGGGATTTTATATCAATTCAATTTTATATAATTATTCTTACGGAAATATCAACGCCGATCTTAACGTAAGAAGTAAATATTTAGAACTTGCAAAAGAAAAAGGTAATCTTTACGTTTACAATATTTTAAAGGAAAAAGACAACGTTTCTGCCGAAAAATTGCATTTTAACGACGTTAAAAGGGTTGTACGTGCGCTTGAAATATGCGAAAACGGCACTAAAAAATCAGAAATTATCGACGAATTGATTCCGAATTTTAATTATTGCGCCTTTTCAATAGATTTTGACAGGGACGAACTATATAACAGAATAAACAAGCGAGTTGATTTGATGATTGAAAGCGGTTTGGTAAACGAAGTTCAGTCGCTTATCGAAAGCGGTATTACGATAGATAATCAATGTATGCAAGGGATAGGTTATAAAGAAATATACGGGTATCTTAATGGTGAATTAAGTCTGTCGGAAGCAGTTAACTTAATAAAACTCAATACAAGGCATTATGCAAAAAGGCAGATAACTTTTTTTAAGAAATTACCCGATTTGGTTTATTTAAAGCCAGACGACCCGAAGATTTTAGCAAGGAGAATTATCGACTTATTATGATTGATGAAAAAGTTATATTAAAGGCGGAAGATAAGTTAAAAGATACTTTTAAGTATTTTGAAGATATCGCGCTTTATAATCAGGAAAAAGTTCTAAACGCTTTTAAGAAAAATAAAATTGCGCTTCGGCATTTTAACGGGAGTAGCGGTTACGGTTACGGCGACGAAGGAAGAGACACGTTAAACCAACTTGTTGCGGACGTTTTCGGCACGGAAAAGGCTGTATGTTCACCGTTTATAGTTTCAGGCACCCACGCACTTTCTTTGTGTCTTTACGCGATTTTAAGACCAAATGATTGCGCCGTATGTATAACCGGTGAACCGTACGATACGCTTTCCGACGTGATTAAAGGGAAAGACGGGTCGTTAGACGATTATAATATTTCTTTTTATTCAGTACCGTTAAAAGGCGATAAAATAGATTACGTCGCTTCAATTAAACTTATTAAAGACGTTAATCCGAAGTTGATTTATATTCAGCGTTCAAGGGGCTACGAGTGGCGCGACGCGCTATCTATAAACGACATTAAGTCTGCTATTGAAACAATTAAATCGTCAGGATTTGACGGAATAATTATGGTCGATAACTGCTACGGTGAGTTTTTAGATAAACTTGAACCGACGGAAGTCGGCGCAAATATTATGGCGGGGTCAATGATAAAGAACTTGGGTGGCGGAATTGCCCCGACAGGCGGTTATATCGTTGGCGACGGGTATTTAATCGATAAAGTCAACGCAAGGCTTACAGCACCGTCTATTGCGGGTGAAGTCGGGTCGTACTCTTTTGGTTATCAGCAATTTTATCAGGGTATATTTTTAGCGCCACACGTCGTTTTACAGGCGGTTAAAGGTTCTTTACTTTTCGGTGCCGTTTTATCGGAACTCGGATATGAAACGTCGCCTAAACTTAATTCGTATCCAAACGATATAATAAGGGCAATAAAGTTTAACGATAAAGATAAACTCATTAAGTTTATTCAGACGATACAGGCTAATTCGCCGATAGACAGCAACGTGTTGGCATTGCCTTGGGATATGCCGGGATATACTAGTCAGGTTATTATGGCTGCCGGTTGTTTCGTTCAGGGATCTTCAATAGAACTTTCCGCCGACGCGCCAATTAGGCCCCCGTATATCGGCTATCTTCAATGCGGACTAACTTACGAACATTGCAAAATCGCATTAAAAAATATGGATTTATAAGGAGATTTATGAATAATTTAGTTTCTTTTATTGTTCCTGTTTATAACGTGGAAAAATATTTAAAAGAGTGTCTCGACTCAATAAAAAATCAAACTTACACTAATTTTGAGTGCCTTTTAATTGATGATGGGTCAACCGACGGTTCTGGTAAAATTTGTGATGATTTTTGTAATGAAGATAATCGATTTAAAGTTTTTCATATTGAAAACGGGGGTGTGTCAAATGCAAGAAATTACGGATTATCGCTTTTTAAAGGCGATTATGTTACCTTTATTGATTCCGACGATTATATATCTAAATACTATTTAGAAGTTTTACTTTATTTAATTAAAAAAACCGGTACTCAGGTTGCTCTTTCTCAAATAAAACGTGTAGAACATATGTCTTATATAGTTATTGATGAGAACATTGAAGCGTTAAAAAATGATTATATGTTATATAATGCTTTAGAAACATGGATTAATAAAATTCATCTTTCAAGTGTTTCTGTGTTATATTCTAAAAAAAGTGTAGAGAATATTTATTTCAATACAAATTTATACTATGGTGAAGATTTATGTTTTTTAACCGATGTTTTTTTGTGTTCAAAAAATATTGTAAAAACAAATATGAATCTATATTTTTACAGATTAAATCCAAATTCGGCAATGAATTCACCTTTTAACATAAAAAAAATGACAGAGATTGATGCGTATAATATTTTAATAAATAAATATTCATTTAGCAAAAAATTACAAAACGAGATTAAAGCTTTTTTTTGTTCAAGGCTTTTAGTTATGCTAAATAATTTTTATAACGATAACGTTTTTAGAAAACAGTATTTTAAATCGGTCATAAAGTTATATAGAAAGAACCTAAAATATATGCTTAAAAAAGACACATTTAAGCAAAAATTATTGCATATTTTCTTAGCGGTATTTCCGAGGCTGTATCTTAATATAAGAAAACAATTCAAAAAAAAATAAGGGGTTTATTATGAACAGAGAGAAAGAGATAGTAAAAACTTCAATTGTCGGGATACTTGTCAATATTTTATTAGTCGGTTTTAAGGCTTTTATCGGGTTTCTTGCGTCGTCAGTATCGATTATTATGGACGCTGTAAACAATTTAACCGACGCATTAAGTTCACTTATTACGATTGTCGGCACTAAACTTGCAAACAAAAAACCGACGAAATCGCACCCGTACGGATACGGGAGAATCGAGTACATAACTTCGACTTTAATATCGTTTATTATTCTTTTTGCGGGTATTACGGCGATTTACGAATCGGTTTTATCGTGGATAAATCACCAAACGCCATCATACGACAAATGGGCGTTAATAATCGTTGGCGTTGCAGTGTTAGTTAAAATCGGTTTAGGTTTGTTTTTCAGATTAAAAGCGAAGGCCGTTGATTCGGATGCGTTAAAATCTTCCGGGACTGACGCACTTTTTGACAGTATTCTTTCTTTATCTACCTTAATTGCAGTCGTAATTTCGCTTACGTTAAAAGTTTACGTAGAAACTTATTTAGGTATTCTTATCGGTTTATTTATCGTAAAATCAGGTGTAGAAGCTCTTAAAGAATCGCTTTCGCATCTTATAGGCAATCGTATTGAAAAAGATAAATCGGAAGAAATAAGGAATTTAATTTTGTCTTCACATAAAGAAGTAAGCGGAGTTTACGACCTTGTAATAAATAATTACGGGCCTAATAAATCGATAGGTTCTGTGCATATTGAAATACCCGATAATTTTTCTGCGAAAGATATTCAGTTTTTAGAACGTCAGATTCAGATAGAAATCTATACCGCGTTTTCAATTATTATGACGGTTGGTATTTATGCGGCGAACGATTCGACTGCGGTTTCTAAAAGCATAAAAGAAAATCTTCTTTTAGAATTAAAAAATTACGAAAGTATCGTCCAGATGCACGGATTTTACGTGGACGAAATAAAAAAGGTCGTATTTTTCGATTTAATTTTTGATTTTGAAGAAAAAGACCCGCATATGATTATAGATAATATTACGAGTAAAATGAAGGAAAAATTTCCTGACTTTTTCTTTAACGTTGTATTAGACACCGATTTTTCCGATTAAAGAATATTTATAAAAAGAATAGAAAAAAGCGTGGTAAACATGAAGTGCACCCCAAAAGTTAGACACTTTTGGAGGTGCATTTTTATGGCAAAAAAAGGACAAGTATTTAAAAAATACTCGCCAGAATTCAAATTATCGGTTATACTAGATATGCGTGAGCATCATTTGGGTTACAGTGAA
>JAFSRT010000007.1 GCA_017445995.1 Clostridia bacterium | reverse complement strand
TTCACTGTAACCCAAATGATGCTCACGCATATCTAGTATAACCGATAATTTGAATTCTGGCGAGTATTTTTTAAATACTTGTCCTTTTTTTGCCATAAAAATGCACCTCCAAAAGTGTCTAACTTTTGGGGTGCACTTCATTTTAAAGTCTTTTTTTTGTTGCTTTTTAATATAATTATAAGTGTAAGAAAAGGTTTTTATTAAAGATAAAAATATTTAAAAATCTTTTATTATAATTTCTTGAAAAAATAGTTATTTTATAGTAAAATATATAAGGAGTTATATGGCGTTAAAGGACGACGTTATAAGATTTACCAACGCAACCTACCGCGAAAACGTAAGTTTATCGGAAAAAACTACCATCGGCGTGGGCGGAAAAGCAAGATTTTATCTATCGATTGACAGTCTTATAGATATTAAAAGAACGATTGATATATTAAACGATTACGGAATAAAGTATAAACTTATAGGAAAGGGCAGTAATCTTTTATGTTCCGATAACGGGTATAACGGCGCAATAATTTCCTATCGGCACGACAGAATATATAAAGACGGGGAATATATTGTCGCATTTTCAGGCGCTAACCTTAATAACCTTATTTCCTTTTGTAGGGCGGAAGGTTATTCGGGATCAGAGTCCTTATTCGGTATACCCGCAACGGTTGGCGGTGCGATAGTAAATAACGCGGGGGCTTTTTCTTTTAACGTTTCCGATTATTTGACGGAAGTTTACGTTATAAATAACGGCAAACTTGAAACCATAAATAAAAACGACTGTAATTTTTCTTATCGGAACAGTATTTTTAAGAATAACGGCGCGTTTATTTATAAAGCCAGGTTTAAGTTTCCAAAAAAAGACAAAAAGGAAATAACTTCAACGATAAAAGAGATTGTAAGATTGCGGAAATTAAAGTTTCCGACAGGAAAAACTTTCGGTTCGGTATTTAAAAACCCCGAACGTTATAGTGCGGGGCAACTAATTGAAAAATGCGGTTTATCGGGCTATACTTACGGTGGCGCTAAAATATCCGATAAACATTGTAATTTTATAATAAACGAAAACGCAACCGCTTCCGATATAAAATATCTTATCGAAACGGTAAAAAACAGAGTTTATAAAGATTTTAATATTTTATTAAAAGAAGAAGTAGAGTACGTAGGAGATTTTTAATGATTTTAACGGCGGATTATCATACGCATACTATATATAGTCACGGAAAGGACAAGGTTATTGATAACGCCTGCGTCGCAAAAGAAAAGGGGCTTATTGAACTCGGAATAACCGACCACGGCTTTTCTCACCCCGCTTTCGGGTTAAGGCAAAGAAAACTTAAATCCTTAAAAGAAGACTGTAAAAACGCAACGGAAATAACGGGAGTTAAAGTTTTAGTCGGCATAGAATCTAATATTTTAGGAATTGACGGAACGGTTGACTTAAAACCCAAAAATTACGACGATTTCGATTTGTTTTTAGCGGGGTTTCATAAGTTTGTTTTATTTAAGCCGAAAACAGCCCTTTCCGTTTTTTTGCCCGACTTTACGGCAACTTTATTTAACAAAAAAACCGTTTCAAAGTCTTTGATAGATAGGAACACTAAAACTTTTATAAACGTTATAAAAAATAATCCCGTTGACGTAATAACGCACTTAAACTTTTGCTGTTTTACGGACGCGGTTGAAGTCTCGAAAGTTGCGGCGGATTACGGCACTTATATAGAATTAAACGCGAAAAAAACGCATTTATCTGACGAAGAATTATTTAATATTGCAAAAACGGGCGTTAATTTCGTTATCGATTCTGACGCGCACGGCAAAGAAAGGGTGGGCGAAATATCACTCGTTTTAGAAACGTTAAAAAGGGTCGATATCCCCGAAAGCCGAATAATGAACGTAAACGGAAAATTGCCTGATTTCAGGTTCAGACGGTTTAAGGAAGGAAAATGAATTTTACGCAAGCGATAAAAAGCGAAATATTCAGTAAAGATATAAAGTCAAACGAACGGAAAAAAAGTTTTTTGGCCGGCGTTTTACGTGGCGGAATACTCTACGAAAGAGACGGAGAGATAGGCATTGAGTTTAAGTTGGATAACGAACTCGGCGTTCAGAAAATATCTGATTATCTATTAAAGGTTTATAACTACGAAGTACGGGAAATATCCTATCTTAAAGACAATAGGTTCAATAAAGAAAAAATAGTAATAAACCTATACGGCGCAAATACCGAAGATATAATCGAAGACTTAAAAATCATTTACGATAACAACGGAATAAAAAGCGTTAATTTCAGCGATTTTTCCGATTTTATTGACGATATTAACTCGTTTAAGAACTTTATACAGGGCTTATTTATTTCGGTCGGCAGTTGCATTTTGCCTGCCGATAACCATAGCGAAAAGACTGGGTATCACCTGGAATTATCATTTTCGCACGGTGAAATGGCGTCAATAATTTCTGAAAAACTTTTATCAAACCGTATTAACAACAAAATAACGCGTCGAAAGGACAGGTTTATTTTATACGTTAAAAGCGCGGAAGAAATAAAAGACTTTCTTGCCTTTTTAGGGCTTTCGGTATCGGTGTTTAAGATTACCGAAACAATGATTGAAAGGGAAATAAAAAACACCAGCAACAGGCAGAAAAATTGCGACTTAAATAACCTGAATAAACAGGTTGAAGCGTCGGCAAAACAACTTTCCGCTATTCAGATTATCAAACAAAAAAGGGGGTTATCGTCTTTAAAAAAACCGCTACAAGAAGTCGCGGAAAAAAGGCTTGAAAATCCCGAAACGTCTTTAATAGAACTTGCCGAAATACTTAATATATCAAAAAGTTGCTTAAACCACAGATTAAGAAAAATAATTGAAATTGCAAAAGATTTAGGCTAAACGGAGAGAAGAAATGGGTGATTTCGTTCATTTACATTTACACACGGAATACAGTTTGCTTGACGGATTGACGACTATTCCGCTTGCTATTAAAAGGGCGGGCGAACTCAATATGAAAGCAATGGCGATAACCGACCACGGTAATATGTACGGTGCGGTTTCCTTTTTCGACGCCGTTTGTTCGTATAATAAGGAAGCGAGAGAAAGCGGAAAGAATACGATTAAGCCTATTTTCGGCACGGAGTTTTACGTGTGCGACGATCTTACCGTTCACTCTAAAATCTATAACGCGTCGGATGAAAGCGACAGAAGGCACTTGATTTTGCTTGTTAAAAACGAACAGGGTTATAAAAACATTTCGCTACTTAACGCGATAGCCTTCCGCGACGGGTTTTATTATAAACCGAGAATAGATTTAAAAACGTTAAAAGAACACAGCGAAGGGCTAATCTGCCTATCGGCTTGTGTTGCGGGCGATATTCCGCAGGCAATTTTACACGGCAATTTTGAAAAGGCGGAAAGCCTTATCAAATGGTTTAAGGACGTATTTCACGACGACTTTTATCTTGAAATGCAGAACCACGGTTTACCGGAAGAAAAAGAAGTCAATCAGTATTTAAGGGAATACTCTAAAAAGTTCGGTGTTAAAACCGTTGTAACTAACGACGTGCATTACGTCGATAAAAGCGACGCAGAACCGCACGACGTTTTACTTTGCGTTCAGACGGGAAGCGATTACGACGACCCGAACAGAATGAGATTTTCTTCCGACGATTATTATATAAAAAGTTATGAAGAAATGGCGGAATTATTCCCCGATGACCTTGACGCGCTTGCAACTACGGTCGAGATTGCAGATAAGTGTAATTTCGAGTTTACTTACGGGAAATATATGTTCCCGAAATATACGCCTGATACGGGTGAAGAACCGTCCGTTTTCATAAGAAAATTAGTAAACGAAGGTATTAAACAAAAATACGGCGAAGAAACGCAGGAAATAAGAGACAGGGTTGAAATGGAACTCGGTGTTATCGAAAAGCAGAAATACGTCGAATACTTTTTAATCGTGTGGGACTATATTAACGCCGCGAAAAAAATGGGTATCGCGGTAGGGCCGGGGCGTGGTAGCGGTGCGGGGTCAATCGTTGCATATCTTATGGGAATAACGGATATCGACCCGCTTAAATACAACCTTTATTTTGAAAGATTTTTAAATACCGAAAGAATATCCGCGCCCGACTTCGATATAGACTTCGAAGATTGCAGGCGTGAAGAAGTTATCGAATACGTTAAGAAAAAATACGGGTCGGATAGGGTTTGCAGAATTATAACTTTCGGCACGATGGCGGCAAAAAACGCCATAAAAGACGTAGGTAGGGTATTAGGCGTTTCGTACGGCGATTGCGACAGAATTACAAAAGCAATGCCGACAAAACAGACCAAGTTCGGTAAAGCGATTGAGATAAAACGCCCGCATATTTTACAAAAAATATTCGGCTACTACGAACCTAATAAAAAAGAACAAAAAGAAGGTTTAACGTCCAAGCATTTTGCGGTGGACGAACTTGTCGATATTTACAACAGCGACCCGAACATAAAAAAGGTCGTTGATATCGCCATGCGGCTTGAAGACACGCCGAGACAAAGCAGTATTCACCCGTGCGGAGTAATAATCGGGCACGATATTCTCGATAAACATATGCCGTTATCGAAAAACGTTTCAAAGGGCGAAGAAATTATTACCAGCCAGTACACGGGCGCGGAACTCGAACATCTTGGATTTTTGAAAATGGACTTTTTAGGTCTTGCTAACTTGTCCGATATTAAGGGTTGTATCGAGTTCGTTAAACAAAATTACGGTATTACAGTCGATTTTTCCAAATGCACTTACGACGACCCGAAAGTTTACGAACTGTTATCAAGCGGAAATACCGACACCGTTTTCCAACTCGAATCGCAGGGTTTTAAGAAGTTCTTGAAAGAATTGCGCCCGACTTGTTTGGAAGACATTATCGCCGCCGTTTCTCTTTACCGTCCGGGGCCTATGGACTCAATCGGTACGTTCGTTGCAAATAAGCATAACGGAAAAGATATAACGTATTTACACGAACTCTTAAAGCCGATATTAGAGCAGACGTACGGCTGTATCGTGTATCAGGAACAAGTTATGAAAATCGTTCAGTCTCTTGCGGGGTACACGTTAGGACAAGCCGATATGGTAAGGCGTATGATGGGCAAAAAGAAAGTCGACGAAATGGCAAGGGAAGAAAACGTCTTTATTTACGGCAAGGAAGAAACGACGGACGAACACGGTAGGGTAAGTAAAGCGATTGACGGTTGCTTAAAACGTGGCGTTTCTGAAGACGTTGCTAAAAAAATATGGTCGCAAATGAAAGACTTTGCAAAATACGCCTTCAATAAATCGCACGCCGCGGCGTATTCTTTCGTCGCTTATCAGACGGCGTACCTTAAAACTTATTACGAACCGGAATTTTTAACCGCCGTATTAAATAACAGAATAGATAAAACGGACGATATAAAGAAATACACCAACTACGTTAAGAACGCGGGATTAACTATGCTTCCGCCCGATATCAACGCGTCGGAAGCCCTTTTCTCGGTTAAAAACAAGCAAATCAGATACGGGCTTGGCGCTATTAAAAATATCGGCGTAGGTCTCTGTCAGGTTATTATCGAAGAACGCAATAAAAACGGCGATTTCGCGTCCTTTGAAGACTTTATTTTCCGTTGCGCGGAATTCGGTATCAATAGCCGTATGATAGAAAACTTAATATATGCCGGCGCGTTCGATTCGCTTCATAGAAAGCGTTCGCAAATGATTGCCGTTTATTCTGATATATTAAACAGGGCTATCGCGAGAAATAAAAATAAAAACAGTCTGCAAACGTCAATGTTCGATACTTTATTAGACGAAGAAGACGTTTTATACTGTCCGTATCCGGATATCGACGAGTTCGATTCAAAACAAAAACTTTTGCGCGAAAAGGAAGTTGTCGGCGTATACATTACGGGACACCCGTTATCCGACTATAACGAATTATTGAATAAATATTCTTTCTCTACGCGCCTTCTCGACAACTACGAAGAAATTGACGACGAAGAAGACGAAACGGGCGAAAACAAAATAAAAGTCTTTACTGATATAAAAGAAAACGATTACGTAACTTTCGGCGGAATAATTACCAAAACGGATAAGATACTTACGAAGAAAGGAACGTATATGGGCTTTATAACCGTCGAAGATTTGTTCGGGTCTATCGAGTGCACGATTTTCCCTAAACTCTTTTTAGAAATCAAAGATAAAGTAAACGTTGACGACGTTGTTGAAGTTCAGGGAAGAATTCATATTAAGGACGGCGTAGCGTCCATAAACACCGAAAAAATAAGGACTATTGAGAATAAAGCGGAAGAAGAATTGCCGAAAGAACAGCAATATATGGGCATAATTCTTCCCGACGATAAAGAAGTGTTGGATAAAGTGTTGGATATTTTAGACAGTTATAAGGGCGATATTCGTGCGATAGTATCAATAAACAATAAAAAATTCGATACTAAAATATCTGTCAGGAAGTGCGAAGGACTGCTTTCCGAACTTAAAGGCTACGTCGACGAAAAGAATATAATATTTTTTACAAAAAAATAAAAATAATACGATAAAAAAAGTGGCAAAAATCAATATAATATGTTAAAATTAAAATAGAAAATACAAGAAGGTGTTTTTATGAAGAAGATAGGTGTTTTAACAAGCGGGGGCGACGCTCCGGGTATGAACGCGGCTGTTCGCGCGGTAGTCAGAACGGCACGTTATTACGGTATGCAGGTTTACGGCATTGAAAGGGGCTACGAAGGTTTAATAAGCGGTCAGATAACCGAACTTGAAACCCGTTCCGTTTCCGATATGATTCAGCGTGGCGGTACGTTCTTAAAGACGGCAAGGTGTAAAGAGTTTACCGAACTCGAAGGCAGAAGAAAGGCTGCCGACACTTTGGAAGCCTATGGTATTGAAGGTCTCGTCGTTGTCGGTGGGGACGGCTCTTTCAGGGGTGCGAAAGACTTATCGGACGATTTCGGTATCAAGTGCATGGGCATCCCGGGAACGATTGATAAAGACCTTGCTTACACCGATTATACTCTCGGGTTCGACACGGCGGTAAACACCGTTCTATCCGCTATAAACAACCTTCGCGATACGATGCAGTCTCACGACAGAGTTTGTATCGTCGAAGTTATGGGTCGACATTGCGGTGATATAGCGTTGTATTCGGGTATTGCAGGCGGTGCGGAATATATTTTAACGCCTGAAATACCATACGATTTAAACGAGATAGCAAAATCACTCGTTAAAAGTAAACTTCGCGGTAAAACTTCTAATATGCTTGTTTTAGCGGAAGGCGCGGGAAATCTTGAAGAAATAGCGGCATTTTTAACCGAACACGCACACGTTGACATAAAGAGAACTCACTTGGGGCACGTTCAACGCGGCGGTTCACCGACTATGGCGGACAGAATACTCGCAACGAGATTCGGCGTAAGGGCTGTTGAAGAACTAATGAACGAAAAAAGCGTTTCGAGTGCAATCGGTATAAAGGAAAATAAAATTATCGCTATGCCGTTTGAACAAGCGTTCGCGGTAAAGAGAGAAACTAACACCGAACTTTATAACGCTTCGAAAATATTGAGTAAATAATTAAAAAAATATATATAAACAGGAGAAAAACAAAATGAAAGGATTAAAAGGTGCTTTGGTCTTTGCACAAAGCGGCGGACCAACTTCGGTTATCAATGCAAGTGCTGCCGGCGTTTTCATTGAAGGGCTTAAATCTAAAAACGTTACTGCGGTTTACGGCGCTGCACACGGAATCAGGGGTATATTAGACGAAGAGTTTTACGATATTTCGAAAGAAGATATCAAAGAACTTAAATTACTCAAAAACACCCCGTCTTCGGCTATGGGTTCCGTTAGGTATAAACTTAAAGACGCGTCCGTTGACGATACCGATTATAAAAAGATTTTAGAAGTATTTAAAAAGTATAACGTTCGTTATTTCTTCTATAACGGCGGAAACGACAGTATGGATACCTGCAATAAGATAAGCAAGTATATGGCAAAATCAGGCTACGATATCAACGTTATCGGCGTTCCTAAAACGATTGATAACGACTTATTCGGTACCGACCATTGCCCTGGGTTTGCTTCCGCGGCGAAATATATTTCGACGACCATTATGGAAATCAATCTCGACGCAAAAGTTTACGATACGCCTATGGTTTGCGTTATTGAATGTATGGGCAGAAACGCGGGTTGGCTTACCGCTTCCGCGGCACTTGCAAATTACAAGGGTTTAGGCGCTGACCTTATTTATTTGCCTGAAGCCGATTTTAATATCGATAAGTTTATTGAAGACGTTAAAGGCGTATGCGCTAAAAACAACAACAAATGCATTATCGCCGTTTCCGAAGGTATTCACGACGACAAGGGTCAACTTATCGTTGAAAGTTTAGGTCAGGCAGGCGCAAGGGATTCGTTCGGACACGCGCAACTCGGCGGTGTTGCAAGTCAACTTGCTAACCTTATTAAAGAAAAAACTGGCTTTAAGACGCGCGGTATCGAATTATCGTTAATGCAAAGATGCGGTGCGCATTGCGCTTCGGGAACGGATATAGAAGAAACGTTCAGAGCGGGCAGAGAAGCGGTTAAGGCTGCGGTAAACGGCGAAACCGACAAAATGGTATGCTATGAAAGAAAGGCGGGCGATAAGTACGAAATCGAATATAAACTTTTACCGCTTGAACTTGCCGCTAACACAGAAAAACAAGTTCCGAAAGAGTGGATAATCAACGACGGCACGGGTATTTCCGATGAATTCATTAAATACGCGCTTCCGCTTATTCAGGGCGATTGCGGTATGGTAAAGGAAGACGGGCTTCCGAGATTTGCTAAACTTAAAAAAGTTTTAGTTCCTAAAAAGTAATTTTTAGGCATAGAAAAAGGCACAGACTTATCTGTGCCTTTTTATTTTTTATTAAGTTTAGTTTTCGTTAATAAATCTAATGAGTTCTTCTTTCGTGTTATAACCTATAAGTTGTCCGACAACTTCGCCGTTTTTAAATAATAAAAGCGTCGGAATACTGTATATTTCGTATTCGGAAGCAAGTTCGTCTTCTTCGTCGACGTTTACTTTCCCGACTTTAATTTTCCCTGCGAATTCTTGTGCAATTTCTTCGACGATAGGGGCAATCATCATACACGGACCGCACCACGTCGCCCAAAAATCCACGAGAACGGGCTTATCCGAGTTTATTACTTCTTCGTTAAAATTTGCGTTTGTTAAAGTTATTTCCATAATTTTACCTTCTATTTTGATTTATAATATAAAAAACAATGACAATACCCTTCAAAATCAGGGTCGTTTATTTGGTCGCGGAACTCTTTGCACATACATTTCGTATCTTCCGTTCTTTCCCGTCTGCAAGGACAGTATCCGCCCGTTTTTTTAAGCCCTTCAAGGACAGCGTTTTTTACTTTTTCGTTTTCGTTAAATGATATTTTCATAATCTACCTTTATTGAGTATATCATATTAAACGATATTTTTCAAGTCAATTTAAAATAAATAATCCGTAAACGCTAAAAACGCCTACGGAAAAATTATTATAAATATTGTTTTAATTTCTGTTCGTAGCCTTCTTCAAGTCCTAAAAGCGTTTCGATATAAGATACAACGTCTTTATTCAGCGTTTCTTTTTCGTTAAGCATTGCGGTAAGTTCAATGATTCCCATCACCGTTCCCAAAATCATCATTTCTGTTATTTTATTCTTACTTTTATTAAAGAATAATTTGGTTTTAATGCTTACCTTTAACATCGTTTTTTTAATAGCGTTTACGTCTTGTTTTACGTAATTGTTTTTGGTCATAAAAGAAGATATTTCGCCGATAATTTTTTCATAGCCTTCGTATTCTTCCTGTAATTCTTTTTTAAGTTCTTTATCAATGTCCGTCGTAATTATATTCGAAATACTTTGCAACGCCATATGCGCGTTTTTATAAACGTCGTTGATTGCCTTACTGTTTCTTTTAATATTTTCCATATTAACTCCTTATTAATATTATTATTTCAATTTTAGATAAAATAATACATAAATAATATATTTTTAAATAATTGACATTTTAATAAATATATGTTAAAATAAAAAAAGTTTTAAAATAAAAAAAAGGTTTTTTATGAATGATTCTTATAATATTAAAAACTTATCAAAAGATAATTTAAAAAAATTAATAAATAATCAACATATTTTTTTACAACATTATAAAAATAGGCGGGGTAATTTTTATAGATTTTTTAATAAAAATCTTTTCTCTTATAATGTAAACGGTTTTTCAATTAAAGATTATGAAATTAACCAAAAAAAAATAGAAAAAATACAACATTTATTTTTTCCAAATTTACTAAAAAAAATTAAAATTGAAATAAATTTAAGAAAATACAATAAAAAAAACAGAATTAAAATAGTTTCTAATGATATAAGAAAGCATTATTATTTATCTGTTGCCTCTATTGTAAAAAATGAAGGGAAGTATTTAAAAGAATGGATAGAATTTCATATTTTAGCAGGTGTTGAAAAATTTTATATTTTTGATAACGAATCAGATGATGATACAAAAATAATTTTAAAGCCTTATATAGAAAAAGGGATTGTTGATTATATTTTTTTTCCAGGAAAAGCTGTTCAATATAAAGCGTATAATTATATTATTAAAAAATTAAGAAAAAAAACATTTTGGTTGGCTTTAATTGATGCAGATGAGTTTTTATTCCCTACAGAAGATATATCCCTACCAGATTTTCTTAAAAATTATGAAAAATTTCCTGCTATAGGGGTTAATTGGATTACATTTGGACATTGCAATCATGAAAAACAGCAAGATGGTCTATTAGTTGATAATTATCAAATGACTTTTGCTGATAAAGATAATCCTTTAAATTGTAGAATTAAAAGTATTGTAAGACCTAAATGTGTTTCGTATTGCAATTCGCCTCATTTTTGTCATTATAAACATGGTTTTGCCGTTGATGAAAATATGAATACAATTTGTGCTCCGTCTTTTGAAAGTGTTTTTTCAAATTCTATTACATTATTTAATAGTACATATAAAATTAGAATTAATCATTATTGGACAAAATCAAAAGAAGAATTAAAAGAAAAAATTAAAAGAGGATATCCTGATGGAGCATCTGTTGACAAGTATGAAAATATTATTAAAAGATTAGATTTTCCATTAGTGAATGATAAAAAAATAATTGAATTTAAAAATAAAAGGTTAAAAAACATTTGACAAGATATTTTATTTTAATGTAAAATATTAAACGTGCCGCACGAAAGGGGTAAAAAGAACGAATTTCGTCGCCCCTAAATTATTTCGGCGAGACTGGAGAGACGGAGGTATAAAAAATGTACGCAATCGTAGAAAACGGTTCAAAACAGTACAAAGCGGAAGTTGGCAAGACCATTAAGTTTGAAAAACTTGCCGGCAACGTTGGAGACAAAGTTGAATTCAACGCAATCATGATTTCCGATGAAAACGGGATTAAAGTTTGCGACGAAGCAAAAGGCTTTAAGGTAGTTGGAGAAATTACCGCACAAGGAAAAGACAAAAAGATTATCGTCTTTAAGTATAAAGCCAAAAAGAACGAAAGAAAGAAACAGGGACACAGACAGCCTTTCACGGCTATTAAAGTTCTTGAAATCGCTGCGAAGTAAGGAGGGAAAAGTATGATATTATTTAGATTATTTGCTCACCACAAGGGCGGCGGAAGTACGAAGAACGGCAGAGACAGTAACGCAAAACGTTTAGGAATTAAAAGAACGGACGGTCAGGAAGTTTTAGCAGGTAGCATACTCGTTCGTCAACGCGGAACGAAGATTCACGCAGGCGAAAACGTTGGTATAGGTAGCGACGATACGTTGTTTGCACTTATCGACGGGGTTGTTAAATTCGAAAGAATGGGCAGAAAAGACAAAAAGGTTAGCGTTTACGCAAAATAGTTTTTTAAGCAGGTCGGTTTTCGGCCTGTTTTTATTATGAAAAAGATAGAGTTTTTAAGTACGTATTTTAATATTTCCGATACGCTACAATGCGGTCAGATTTTCAGGTTTAAGCCATATTTAAACGGGTATTTAGTGTATTCTTTAGATAAATGTTGCTATGCTTATGAAGAAAGCGGAAAGACTATTATTGAAACTAACGACTGTGATTACGATTATTTTTACAACTATTTTGATTTACACGCGGACTATAAAAAAATCGTGGATACGGCGATTTCTTCCGATAATCCGTTTTTAATTAAATGCGCCATATTAGGGAAAGGCATTAGAATATTGCGTCAGGACACCGTTGAAACGCTTTTTTCGTTTATCGTGTCGCAGAATAATAATATTCCGAGAATTAAAGCGATTATAGAAAAATTATGCGTAAATCTCGGCGAAGAAAGAGAGTTTTTGGGCGAGAAATATTATTCTTTTCCTTCACTAATTAAAATGGCCGACGCACCGCTTGAATTTTATAGGGGAATAGGGCTTGGTTATCGCGCGCCGTACTTAAAAAATCTTGCGCAGGATTTTATTAACGGGTTTACTTTGTCCGATTACGAAAAGTTATCTACTAATGACTTAAAGAAAAATCTTACTAAAATATACGGGGTAGGTCCGAAGGTTGCCGATTGCACGGTTTTATTTGGCTTTCATAGGGGCGACAGTTTCCCCGTTGATACATGGATAGAAAAGGTATATAAGGAAGATTTTAAGGGCAACGTTACCGACAGAAACGCTATTTCAAAGTATTTTGTCGATACTTATAAAGATAATTCGGGTTATTTTCAGCAATATATGTTTTACTTTAAACGTAGTTTAGATAAAAAATAAAAAAGTCGCCGAAAGGCGATTATTTTTTAATAAAAATATTTGTAAATATAAATTATTTATGTTATACTAATTAAGAAATATTTTAGAAAATTACGGAGGGCATATTTTTATGCAATATTCTAAAGAAGTTACAGAAATGTGTTGCGTTCAAAAAGGTCCGCATCACGGCCCTGCACCAATTCCCGAAGAAGGAAAATGGGTTGAGGCAAAAGAGATTAAAGACATTTCGGCTTACACTCACGGCGTAGGCTGGTGTGCTCCGCAACAAGGCGCTTGCAAACTTTCGTTGAACGTTAAAAACGGAATAATCGAAGAAGCGCTCGTTGAAACGATAGGTTGTTCGGGTATGACTCACTCTGCCGCTATGGCTGCCGAAATCTTACCGGGCAAAACTTTACTTGAAGCACTTAATACCGACCTTGTTTGCGACGCTATTAACACCGCTATGCGCGAACTCTTCTTACAAATCGTTTACGGCCGTTCTCAATCGGCTTTCTCGGACGACGGTTTAGTAATCGGCGCCGGTATGGAAGATTTAGGTAAGGGCGCGCGTTCAATGGTAGGAACTATGTACGGCACGAAAGCAAAAGGCGTTCGTTATCTTGAAATGACTGAAGGTTATTGCACGAAAATGGCTCTTGACGAAGACGACCAAGTTATCGGTTACGAGTTCGTTTCTCTCGGTAAAATGACCGACTTTATAAAGAAAGGTATGGAACCTAACGAAGCGTATGAAAAATCGAAAGGAACGTACGGCAGATTTAAAAAGGAAGACGGGGCAGTTAAATACATAGACCCGCGTAAGGAATAAGGAGGGAATTAAAATGGCTCAATTTGAAGGTTATGAAAGAAGAGAAGCTAAAATTCTCGCTACGTTAAAAGAATACGGCATTAAGTCAATCGACGAATGCAAAGAAATATGCGATAAAGCGGGTATCGACCCGTATACTATTGCACAGGAAACTCAACCTATCTGCTTTGAAAACGCTAAATGGGCGTACACCGTAGGTTCTGCAATAGCGATTAAGGCTGCGGAAAAAACGGGCGATAAATCTGCTGCAACCGCTGCCGCTAATATCGGTATCGGTTTACAATCTTTCTGTATTCCGGGTTCAGTTGCCGAAAACAGAAAGGTAGGTTTAGGACACGGCAATCTCGGTAAAATGCTTTTGTCGGAAGAAACTGAATGTTTCTGCTTTTTAGCGGGGCACGAATCTTTCGCAGCGGCAGAAGGCGCTATCAAAATTGCGTTAAATGCAAATAAAGTAAGGGTAAAACCATTAAGAGTTATCTTAAACGGTTTAGGAAAGGACGCGGCGTTTATCATTTCGAGAATAAACGGTTTTACGTACGTTGAAACCAAGTTCGACCCGTATAGTGAAGAAGTTACCGTCGTTAAAGAAGTTCCATACAGCAAAGGTCCTCGTGCTAACGTTAAGTGCTACGGTGCTGATAACGTTCCGGAAGGCGTTGCTATTATGAAACTTGAAAACGTAGGTGTTTCGATTACGGGTAACTCTACGAACCCTACGAGATTCCAGCACCCTGTTGCAGGCACTTATAAAAAATGGTGCGTTGAAAACGGCAGAAAATATTTTTCAGTAGCGTCAGGCGGTGGTACGGGCAGAACGTTGCACCCTGATAATATGGCGGCAGGTCCTTCTTCTTACGGTATGACCGATACGATGGGAAGAATGCACTCCGATGCGCAGTTTGCAGGTTCGTCTTCGGTTCCTGCTCACGTAGAAATGATGGGCTTAATCGGTGCAGGAAACAACCCGATGGTAGGTATGACGGTTGCTTGCGCCGTTGCCGTTGCCGAAGCATTAAAGAAATAATTTTTATTAAAACGTAAAAAACAAGGCACAAACGTGCCTTGTTTTTTATATTCTTATTTTATTATTTATAAAACTCTTTAATTTATCGAAAATAAATAGTATAATAGAAATATGAAAGAAAGAACATATCTTTGTATCGACCTGAAAAGTTTTTATGCGTCCGTAGAGTGCGTTGATAGGGGTTATGACCCGATGACGGTTAATCTCGTTGTTGCAGATCCAACGAGAACGGAAAAAACCATATGTCTTGCAATAAGCCCCGCTATGAAAAAACTCGGAGTAAAGAATAGATGCAGACTTTTCGAGATACCGAAAAATATCCAATACGAGATTGCGAAACCGAGAATGAAACTCTATATGGAGAAATCGGCGCAAATCTTTTCTATTTATTTAAGGTATATTTCAAAGGACGATATACACGTTTATTCAATCGACGAGTGTTTTATAGACGTTACAGATTATATAAAACTCTATAATAAAACGGCAAAAGAAATAGCGACAATGCTGACGGGTGCCGTGTTAAAAGAAACGGGAATAACCGCGACTGTCGGTATAGGCACTAATCTTTTTTTGGCAAAAGTCGCACTCGACGTTACGGCAAAACACGCTAAAGATTATATGGGCTTTTTGAATATCGCGCTTTTTTATAAAACGATATGGACGCATCGTCCTATAACCGATATTTGGAATATCGGAAAGGGTATAGCAAATCGGCTTGAAAAATACGGTATATACGATTTAAAAGGCGTAGCAAACTTCGACGAAAAGATACTTTACCGTGAGTTCGGCGTTAATGCAGAACTTTTAATCGATCACGCAAACGGCGTTGAACCGTGTACTATTGCCGATATTCACGAATACCGTTCTAAATCGACGTCCATTTCAAACGGACAGGTTTTGTCGCGCGGATATACTTTCGACGAGTGTAAACTTATCGTTAAAGAAATGGCGGAACAGTCTGTTTTAGAGTTGGTCGATAGAAAACTTATTACCGATAACGTATCGCTTTATATATCGTATAATAAAAACGTAATAAAAGGCACGGGCGGGTCTTTTAAGATAAACGAACGGACTAATTCCCGTAAAAAACTGCTTAAATACGTCGTCGACTATTATAATAAAACGACGGATAGACACACTTTAATTAAGCGTATTACGATAGGCTTTAATAATCTCGTCGACGAAAATTATAAAACGATAGACTTTTTCACCGATTTAGAAAGCGAAGAAAAGGAAAATAACCTGTTAAAAACGGTTATCGATATTAAAAATAAGTTCGGTAAGAACGCAATTCTTAAAGGTCATAGTTTAGAAGACTGTTCAACCGAAAAAGAACGCAATAATATGATAGGGGGACACAATAGTGGCGAAGATGAGTAATATAGAACGCGCAAAACAGTTTATGCCGTTTGCCGCCCTTCGCGGTTATGAAGACGAAATCGATACCGTATCGGCAATTTGTCAACCAAAAAAATACCTGTCGGAAGACGAACAGGAACAGATATCAAATCTTTTATTAAAAATCAAAAAGGGCGATATGTGTAAAATAGATTATTACGCCGAACGCGGTTATAAAACCATAACGGGTTTAGTAAGTTTAATAGATATAATAAATAAAAAAATAACGATAATAAAAACCCCAATACCGTTTGAAGAAATTAAAGAAATCGAAATATTATAAAAAACACGGAAATAAATCCGTGTTTTTTAATAGTCCCAGTTGGGGATATAGGTTTCGTTTGCACTCTCTTTCTTTTGATAGAACATATTTTCAAAACCTAAATCGATAGCGTAATTAAGAACGGTGTTGTATTCGCGTGCCGTAATTTTCCGTTGCAATTCGGGGAAGTTTTTTATATCGCCGAAAGGCGTGTATTGCGACATAAGGTTTATATAGATTTTATCTTTAATTGTTGCTAAAAAATCTATAATATTTTTACTGTCCGCAACGTTTTGCGGAAGAACCAAGTGCCTTACAATCGTTCCGCTTTTCATAATTCCGTTATCAAAAAACTCTGTTTTTTTATTTGCCATAAACAAAACGCTTTCTTTTGCGACGGCAAAATAGTTTTCTTTACCGCAATAGCGTTTTGAAACGGCGGAGGAACAGAACTTTAAGTCGGGCAAATAAATATCGACGTATTTATCGATTTTAGATAGTGTTTCGATTTTTTCGTAGCCGTGCGAGTTATAGACGACGGGAATATTCGGTTTATAAATATTAAACGCCGAAATAATTTTATCGACGTAGTGAGTGGGGTTAACAAGGTTAATGTTATTAGCACCCATTTTTTCTAATTCGCGAAAAATATCGGCAAGTTCTGATACGGTAATGGTTTTACCGCGTAAATTGCGCGACAATTCGTAATTCTGACAAAACACGCATTGCAGAGAACAACCGCAGAAAAAGACCGTACCCGACCCGTTTTTGCCCGAAATAACGGGTTCTTCAAAGGGGTGAAGATAATATTTAGCGATTTTAACGTTATTGTCGCACCCGCAAAAACCTTTTTTATTATTTCTGTCGGTATTACAGTTATTAGGGCAAAGATTACAATACATATTACTCTAACTCGAACGCCCCTGTATACAACTGGTAATACTGACCTTTTTTCTCGATAAGTTCGTTATGGTCGCCACGTTCAATGATATTTCCGTTTTCAAGCACCATAATAACGTTGCTGTTCTGAACGGTCGATAATCTGTGCGCGATAACGAACACCGTTCTGCCTTCCATAAGTCTATCCGTGCCTTTCTGAACTAACGCTTCCGTTCTCGTGTCGATAGATGAAGTCGCTTCGTCGAGTATCATAACGGGCGCGTTTTTAACGGCAGCCCTTGCAATAGATAATAACTGTCTCTGACCTTGCGAAAGGTTAGCCCCGTCCGCCGTAAGCATAGTGTTATAGCCGTTCGGCAATCTCGTAATAAAATCGTCGGCGTATGCAAGTTTTGCAGCCTCAATGCACTCTTCGTCGGTTGCGTCTAATCTGCCGTAGCGGATATTATCCATAACCGTTCCCGTAAACAGGTTAGTGTCTTGCAATACGATACCGAGAGAACGCCTTAAATCGGCTTTTTTAATTTTATTGATATTTATTCCGTCATATCTGATTTTTCCGTCCGCTATATCGTAAAAACGGTTAATTAAGTTGGTGATAGTGGTTTTACCTGCCCCCGTTGCGCCGACAAAAGCGACTTTTTGCCCCGGTTTAGCGTAAAGCGTAACGTTATGAAGAACGATTTTATCGGGAAGGTACCCGAAATCGACGTCGAACATTCTGATATCGCCTTTAAGTTCCGTGTAGGTTATCGTGCCGTCCGCTTTATGCGGGTGTTTCCACGCCCACTTGTTGGTTCTGTCGGTAGTTTCCGTTATATTTCCGTTTTCGTCGATATAACAGTTTACGAGTGTAACGTATCCGTCGTCATCTTCGGATTTTTCGTCTAAAAGCGCGAATACTCTCGAAGCGCCCGCAAGCCCCATAACTACGGAGTTTATTTGTTGCGAAGACTGTGCGATATTGCTTGTAAACTGTTTGCTTATAGGTAAAAACGCCATAATTATCGCTAAAAAGCCTACAACTGTTTCGGAGTGTAAACCCGTAATCGTTAGGTTTTTAGCGCCGAGAACGACCAAAAGTCCGCCGACGAAGGCAACGAAAACGTACAAGATATTTCCGATATTGCCCATAATCGGCATTAAGATATTAGCAAAAGTATTTGCTTTTGTAGAATCGCTACAAAGCCTGTCGTTCTTTTCGTCGAAATCCTGTTTGGATTTTTCTTCGTGGCAGAAAACTTTAACGACTTTCGTGCCTTGTATCATTTCTTCGATAAAGCCTTCTTCAGCGCCTAACGACATCTGCTTTCTCATAAAGTATTTTGCCGAATTACCGCCGATTTTTTTTGTAACCATAAACATAGCGACAATTCCGCCGAAAATTACGAGAGACAGCCAGATACTGTTCATAAACATAATTATCAGCAGGGTAATAACGCTGACAAGCGACCCTAAAAGGGACGGAATACTCTGCGAAACGAGTTGACGGAGCGCGTCGGTATCGTTGGTGTAGATACTCATTATATCGCCCGTTTTATGCGTGTCGAAATACCGTATAGGAAGGGATTGCATTTTATTGAATACGCCCGTCCGTATCTGGTGCAAGAACTTTTGCGTTAAAACCGCACCTAAACGAGTATAGGTAAAATAACAAACGACGCTAACGCCGTAAACTACGCACATTATAATAAGTATCGTAAGAATACTCGACCAGATAACGTTAAACGCATTTTCCGCCGAATAGCCTTCGTTGTTTATAAGGTTAATTGCCTTTTCAAGCGTTTTAATAATGTTTTTAAGAAAAATAGATGACGCCACACCCGTAACTGCACCTATTATTAAGCAAACGGCTATAACGATAAGTAAAGCCTTATTCTGGGTAAATAAAAGATTTAATAGTCTTTTTAAAGTTCCTTTTTTCGGTTTAGTAGGGGAAAAGGAAGAACCGTTTTTAATGTTAGGTCTTGGTGGCATACTACATATTCTCCTTTTCCGCTTCTTTATTTTGCGAATAATATAATTCCTGATATATTTCGTTGGTTTTCATGAGTTCTTCGTGCGTGCCGATTGCCGTTATCGTGCCGTGATCCATTATAATTATTTTATCCGATTCCGAAACGGACGCTATTCGTTGCGCTATAATAATCTTCGTAGTTAAAGGTAAATAATTTTTAAACGCTTTTCTTATAAGACTATCGGTTTTAGTGTCGACCGCGCTTGTAGAGTCGTCTAAAATAAGTATTTTAGGTTTTTTAAGTAAAGCCCTTGCAATACAAAGCCGTTGTTTTTGTCCGCCCGAAACGTTTACACCGCCTTGTTCTATGACTTTATCAAGGCTGACGTTTCCTATTTGCGAAGATAATAACGCTTGTTGAATTTCTTCGTCGGTAGCGTTAGGGTTTCCCCATTTCATATTTTCTCTTACAGTTCCCGAAAAAAGAACGTTTTTCTGTAATACCATAGCAACGTCGTTTCGAAGGGTGTTTAAGTCGTATTCTTTAACGTTTACACCGCTGACTTTAACTTCGCCGTCCGTAGTATCGTATAATCTCGGTATTAACTGAACGAGCGTCGTTTTCGACGAACCCGTCGCCCCGATAATTCCTACCGTTTCACCGCTATTAATTTTTAAGTTAATATTGTCGAGTGCGAATTTTTCAGCGTTTTTTGAATACTTAAACGAGACGTTATTAAACTCTATTTCTCCGTTTTTGACTTCCGTTACGGCGTTGGCGGGGGAAACTATTGAACTTTCTTCGGTTAAAACTTCCGAAATACGTTTGATGCCTTCGATACTGATGATAAGCATTACCATTATCATTGAAAACATCATTAAACTCATTAAAATCTGGAAAGAATACGTCATAAAACTTTGAAGTTCGGTGATTTTAAGCACCGCTTCGTTGTTTTTGACTATTAAAACCGAACCTATTCCGAAAATAAGAATAAGTGCTAAATATACCGTAAAGTTCATAAGCGGGGTATTAAACGCAACGATTTTTTCGGCTTTTGTAAAGTCGTTTTTAACGTTTGAAGACGCGACGTTAAACTTTTGCATTTCGTAATCTTCTCTTACGTAAGACTTAACTACGCGCATACCCCTGATATTTTCTTCAACCGATTCGTTAAGCGCGTCGTATTTAGGGAATATTTTCTTAAAGAATGGCAACGCGCGGTAAATAACGAACCCCAGCCCAAACCCTAAAATAGGTATAGTAACTAAAAAGATAAGCGCCATAGTGGAGTTAATAAGGAACGCCATAATAAGCGCGGATATAAGCATAAACGGTGCGCGAATAGCGACGCGGATAAGCATCATATACGCCATTTCGACGTTGGTTACGTCGGTAGTCATTCTCGTTACCAAACTTGACGAAGAAAACTTATCGATGTTCGAAAACGAAAAGTCCTGTATTTTATAGAAAAGGTCTTTCCGAAGGTTTTTAGCAAACCCGCTACCTGCTTTTGCGCAAAACTTTCCGCTTAATATTCCGAAGAACAATGAAAGCGTTGCGACTAAAATAAGTAAAAGACCGTATTTAACTATTTCAAGCAAAAGATTACCCGACCCCGACGTACTGATTTCGTTGATTTTTGCAAGTAAAAGCGTCATTATCCAAGGGATAAGTACTTCTAAAACAACTTCCATCATAACGAAAATAGGGGCAAGAATTGACGGTTTTTTATATTCCCGAATAGATTTTGAAACGATTTTTATCTGCGACGATAAACTCAGTTTCGTGCCGTTTTTTTCTTTTATCATTTTTATCTCCGAACTATTTTTAGAAATATATAATATCAGTATATAAACATTATATAAACGCGAATAAAAAGTGTCAATTAAAATCGGGGCTAAATATCTCTCTTTATAAATATTTTTAACAAATATTACCGCTGTTTATTATAATACTATACCGACCTTTTATTTGTGCAATATTGACGAAAATAGTCGATAAAAAGACGATAACCGATTGACAGTTATTTTAGGTTATGATAAAATAATAAATAAGATATTTGGAGAAAATTATGCCATCTGACGCGATATTAGAACCTTCAAAATATTATACCGAAGCATTAGAAAAACAGTTTGAAAAATCTACCGACGATTTTTTTGAAGATTTGGTTAAAAAATCGGGTGTAGACAGGGAAGAAAACCGTAAAACCTGCACCGAATACAGAAATCAACTAAAAGTTATAGACGGAATAAGTAAACAGATTTCAAAATACAGAACGTTAAAGGTTTTTTCTATAATTGCGGTAATTTTTTGTTTCATCGCATTTTTCGTATCGGTTTTCGGCATGATAGGACAAAACGAAGCGTCGACGGTCGGTATTTTAGTTGCAGTCCTTTGTCCGATTTTAGCGATTGTTTTAATAATATTTATCGTAAAAAAGATTTCGCCAACCATAAAAGATTTTTCTAATAAGAAAGAAAGAGAAGGTATAAAAGCGAAGGAAATATTAGACAGGGCTTACGCCCAAATGCGACCGCTTAACGACCTTTTCGATTCGGATATGACGCGTCAACTTATAACTAAAAACGTGCCGATATTAAATATTGACAGGAACTTTAACCTTAAAAGGTTCGACTATCTGAACGGGAAATACGGCCTAACCGACAATCTTGACCTTAACGAGTCGACAACCGACGTTTTATCGGGCGAAATTATCGGAAACCCTTTTATAATAACGCGAAACCGCGTTCACCGTATGGGAACGGAAACTTATCACGGAAGTCTCGTTATTTCGTGGACGGAAAGAGTAAGGGATTCGAACGGTAATTATCATAACGTTACGAGAACGCAGACCTTGGTTGCTTCCGTCGTTAAACCTAAACCGTTTTATCATAAAAACACGACTTTAATTTACGGAAACGAAGTAGCGCCCGACCTTTCTTTTTCGCACACGCCTTCACACGCGGAAAAAATGTCCGAAAAAGAACTTGAAAGGTTTTTTAAAAATAAATCTAAAAAAATACATAGAAAAACGGTAAAGTCAACGACTAATTCGGGTGGGTTTACCGAAATGGGTAACGAAGAGTTCGACGCGCTGTTCGACGGGTTAGACAGGGATAACGAAGTTCAGTACAGGCTTATGTTTACACCGCTTGCACAGAAAAATATGCTGACTTTAATGAAAAATCCGAAACCATACGGCGACGATTTTTATTTTAATAAAAGAAAATCTTTAAACTATATTTCGTCAGAACACTCAAATAGTTTCGATATGAATACTACGGCGGACAGATACGTTTCTTACGATATAGATATATCGAAAAAGACGTTTAAGGATTATAATACGGGGTATTTTCGTGCGTTATATTTCGATTTTGCACCGCTTTTATCTATTCCTTTATATCAACAACATAAACCGCACGAATATATTTACCATAAAGAATATAAAAGAAACTACACGAGTTACGAGACGGAAGCGGTTGTAAATAAGTTTAATAAGGAAAGATTATCGCATCCTTCTTCTAAAACGGAATCGATACTTAAAACGCAGTTTATAGAAAAAGAAGGGCAATCAGATAAAATCGAAGTAACCGCTTATTCTTACGATACGATGGAAAGAGTAGATTTCGTGCAGAAATTAGGCGGAGACGGAAGGTTTCACGCCGTTCCCGTGCCGTGGGTCGAATATATTCCCGTTTGGCAAAAGAACGTCGTTTTAATGAAAGAACTCAATTTAAGCGACAGAGAGTTTAATAATTCTAATATTTATAACGACGTAAACAGAAACCCGATTGCCTATAAAAACGGCATGTTCGCAACGATATTGAATAGGGGCGATAACGGGTTTGACGCGGTATTGTCGAAATATATAAATAACGGCAACTTAAACAGTAATAAAAATTAAAAATATAGGAGAAAACAAAAATGGCAAACGAATTAGACGAAATGAACGCTCCCGAATTAACCGAAGGGAGAGACACCAAGGTAATTGCTAAACAAATACCCGTTAAAGTCGGCGTTGGTTCGACAATCTTTCAGGTTATCCTTTGGATTTTCATTATTCCGGGGTTAATTTTCCAACTTATGAAAGTAAAAGCGGGAACGTATTTGCGTCAATTACAACAAAAGATTCAGCACGATGCGTCGCAGATTGACAACTATCTCGAACAGCGCGTTATGATTCTTAAAAACTGCGCGAAACTTTTAGATAAAGCGATTGACCTTGATAAGGACACTTTCACGAATATCGCTAAATACCGTTCGGGGAAATCCGACGACGACAACGCAAGAAACGAATACGCTTCGAAGTTGGATACTTTAAGCAGGGATATAAACGTTGCTTTTGAAAACTACCCGAACTTAAAAGCGCACGACGAAATTGCGGACGCTATGCAACAGAACTCTTATCTTCAAAAAGAAATTACCGCAGCGCGTGAAGTTTATAACGACACGATAAACAGATGGAACGCCGATATTCAGGCATGGCCTACTAAAATGATCGTTGCGGCAAAACAGGGATACACGACGAGAATTCCTTTTGCTACGACGAGTGAAATAAAGGAACAGGCAAGATCGGATTTCTTTTAATTATTATTAAAACAAAAAACCACCAGAAACTCTGGTGGTTTTTCTTTTTTTTACCTTTAATCAGAACGGCTTTTTAAAAGCCTTGAATTCAACGAAAATCATAATAAACGATATTAAGCCGAGAGCGAGATACAAGATAATACCGTTATCGAATATTATTGCGCCGATAGAAGAAATATCGGTTATCGTTTCCAAACTGTGAATAACGGAAACGACGGCGGTACAATTAAAGATAATCATTGCAAAAATAAGATATATCGCCGCAAAAATCGAAACGACTCTGAATATAAAACGCAAGAAATTAAATCTCGTAATCGCAACTAAAAACGCGCCGGCAACGTTAAAGCATAGCGTTGCATATAATAGATAAGGCGAATATTTTATTAAGAACGAAACGACGGCGAAAATATATCCGTCGATTTTTAACAGGTCTTGTACGGTTATTACCAACTCGTCGAAATAGTTAAGTAAAGACGAATCGCCGACGTAAGGCAATTTAGTATAAGTATATACCGTTTCGCCTGCGTATGGGGCGAGTGAATAAGGTATAAACGCGCTACCTATAAAGATTAGTGAAATAATCATTACAAAAATACATTTTCCGACGGAAACGTATTTCCATTTATTACTCATAACTTTCTCCTTTTATAATATTTTCTCAAAAACCTGTTTTAAGATTTTCGGAAAACTATCAGAAACTTCTTTTAAGTTCGCTAAAAACTGTTCGGAATTGCTACCGCTACCGAAAACGTCGGAAACGCCTTTAAGAATAATAACGGGAATACCGTTCGTTTTAGACGTTTGGGCAACCGCGCAACCTTCCATATCGAATATGGAACATTGAAGGCTTTTAATTATATCGACTTTTTCTTTAGTGCCGACAAAGGAATCGCCCGACGCAAGGTTTTTTTTCGGTAAAAAGTTTAATCCGTTTGTATAGGTATTAAAGTAAACGCAACCGTATTCCTGAATAAACCCTATCGGTACGTCGTCTATTGCGGTGATATCGAAATCGTACTGACAAGCCTTTTCTATTAAATAAATTGTTTTAGTAAAAAGGTCTTCCGTTCCGCCGGCCGAACCGAAATTGATTATATAAGAAGGGGAATATCTGTCGATGATAATCTGCGTTGCAATACCTGCGCTGACTTTCCCGATACCTGATATTATAAGGGCGAAATCATACCCCGAAAACTTACCTTCAAATATCTTTTTTTCGCCGATATCGTACTCTTTTATTATTGTCGAAGAAGATAAAAAACTATCCGCTTCTTTTTTTAGTGCTACGACAATTCCTAACATATTTGTAATTATAACATAGTAATAAAAAGGTGTCAATTATAAAATAATAAGTATATAATAATATTTAATTCAAAAGATTTTTAATTTAAGATTAAAATATTACCCCCAAAATTAGAAATAATTTTAACCCTGATTTATGAAATTTTATTTATAGAAAAATGCGTGTTTTTGAAAAAATTCTTATATTTTTAATAAAAAACTTGACATAAATTACAAATTAAGATATAATAAATTTACAATTTTAGTACTTAAAGGGGGCAAAAATGAAAATAAATCACGGTAAAAATTTTGTTTTAGTGGACAAAAAATCGGTTTTTATCGATAAAACGGTTAAAATCGGAAACAACGTTACTATCTATGAAAATAACAGAATAGAAGGCGACACCGTTATAGAAGACGGGGTTGTAATTCTTCCTAATAACTACATTAAAAACAGTTATATCGGTGCAAACACCGTCGTAAATCACAGCCAGATTGACGACGCGAAGACGGGTGATAATTGTCAGATAGGTCCGTTTGCAAGGTTAAGACCGAAAGCGGAACTTAAAAACGACGTTCATATCGGCGATTTCGTTGAAATTAAAAACGCAGTAATAGACAACGGGACGAAGGCAAACCATTTGGCATACGTAGGAGACGCGGATATCGGCAAAAACTGTAATATAGGTTGCGGTGCGATTTTCGTTAATTATAACGGAAGAACTAAAAACAGAACGACGGTCGGCGACAACTGTTTTATAGGTAGTAATTGTAATATAATCGCCCCTGTAAATATAGAAAGTAATTCCTATATCTGTGCGGGAACGACGATAACGGAAGACGTTCATACCGACGATTTCGTTATAGGAAGGGTACGCCAGATTGTAAAGGAAAACAGGGCGCATAATTATCTTAAAGAAGTAAAGGAGAAAAAGTAAATGGGTTTATATTTCGGAACAGACGGGCTTCGCGGTATTGTAAACGAAGATTTAACGCTTGAAATAGCGTCGAAAATAGGGAACGCACTCGGTATGCTTAAACATAAACCGACTATAATCGTCGGTTCGGATACGAGAATATCGAACAGTTATTTAACTGCGGGGCTTGCTTGTGGGGCAATGAAAGCGGGCGCAAAAGTAATCGATATCGGCGTTTGTCCGACGCCGGGGATAGCCTATATTACCAAGGAATATAAAGCCGATTACGGCGTAGTTATAAGCGCTTCGCACAACAGCGGAGAATATAACGGAATTAAGGTTTTCGGGTCCGAAGGTTACAAACTCGGCGACAAGGAAGAAGAAAGAATTGAACGTTGTTTTATTCATGAAAAAACTAACGATTTTCCGGACATAGGAAGTTATGAACAGAACTTTAATCTGGTTAAAACCTATAAAAACTTTTTAATTAACGCAAGCAAAAAATCGCTTAAAGGTTTAACGATAGTTTTAGATTGCGCTTTCGGTGCTTCGCACAGAATCGCGCCCGAAGTTTTCAGAGCGTTAGGCGCAACGGTAATTGCAACCAACTGTATGAACGACGGGCTGAAAATCAATAAAAACTGCGGTGCGTTATATCCGCAGTCTCTTGCTAAAAAAGTATTAAAATACCGCGCCGACGTCGGTTTTTCTTTCGACGGGGACGCAGACAGGTTAATAGCGGTCGACGAAAAAGGCAATATTATAGACGGCGATATGATAATCTACGGACTTGCAAAATACTATAAAAAGACAGGATTATTAAAAGGAAACGCCGTTGTCGGAACGAGTCATACGAATATGGCGATAGAAATAGCGTTAAAAAAAGAAGGGCTTGATTTAATAAGGACGGATATCGGCGATAAATACGTTTTAATGAAACTTCTCGAAAAAGACTTGTCGATAGGCGGAGAACAGAGCGGACACATAATATTAAAAGACGTTGCAACAACGGGCGACGGTATGCTTTCGGCAATTACAGTTGCGAATATGATTTTAAGCGAGAATAAGACTTTCTCGGAAGCGCTTGACGTTAAACTTTACCCGCAATCAAATAAGAACGTAATCGTAAAAGATAAGTTCAGAATTATGAATAACGAAGACATAATAAAAGAAATAGCGAAGTTTAACGCAGAACTCGAAGGCAAGGGCAGAATAATGCTACGCGCATCCGGAACAGAACCTAAAATCAGGGTTATGGTTGAAAGTCAGGACGCAGAGTTAAACGAAAGAATTGCAAACGAAGTAGTAGGAAAAGTAGTCGCAATAAACGAAATGAATTAAACGATAAAAAATCAAAAACCGCGTAATTTCAACGAAAATTACGCGGTTTTTTTGTTATTTAATTTGCCGTTAATTTATAAAAATAATTTACAAAAAAATATTATTATGTTATACTTATTAAAATTATTATTTATAAAACGGAGAAAATATGCAAACCAGAAATCTAACGCTTTTAACCGATTTATATCAACTTACAATGATGAACGGATATTTACAGCACGGAAGAAAGGATGAAATCGCCGTCTTCGACGTATTTTTCCGCCAAAACGGTATGATAACCTACTCAATCGCTTGCGGTCTTGAACAGGTTGTCGATTATATATTAAATCTTCATTTCGGCGAAGAAGAAATATCTTATCTTAAAAGCCTTAATATTTTTTCCGATAAGTTTATCGAATATTTAAAAGATTTTAAGTTTACGGGTAATATTTACGCCGTTCCGGAAGGAACGATAGTTTTCCCCGGCGAACCGATACTGACCGTTAAAGCACCGATTATGCAGGCGCAGTTGATTGAAACGGCTATATTAAATATAATTAACTTTCAAACGCTTATCGCAACCAAGTCCGCTAAAATAAATTATGCAAGTAAAGGGGACGCTATTATGGAATTCGGTCTCCGTCGCGCCCAAGCGCCCGACGCGGGCATTTACGGGGCAAGGGCGGCGGTTATCGGCGGTTGTTCGTCTACGTCAAACGTTTTAGCGGGTAAAATGTTCGATATTCCCGTTTCCGGAACGCACGCACACAGTTGGGTTATGAACTTTAAGGACGAATACACCGCGTTTATGGAATATGCAAAAGTATATCCCGACAACACGCTTTTGTTAGTCGATACTTACGATACTTTAAGAAGCGGTGTTCCTAACGCTATTAAAGTTTTCGATTATTTAAGAAGTCAGGGGCACGAACCTAAAGGAATAAGGTTAGACTCGGGCGACCTTGCGTATTTAAGTAAAGAAGCGAGAAAGATGCTTGACGATGCGGGCTATCCGAACGCTAAAATTTGCGCGTCGGGAGATTTAGACGAATATTCAATTAACTCGCTTAAAAATCAGGGTGCGAAAATCAATCTATGGGGCGTAGGAACGAAACTTATTACAAGTGCCGATATGCCTGCACTCGGCGGGGTTTATAAACTATCGGCGGTTTACGACGAAAACGGCAACGAAATACCGAAAATCAAAGTTTCAAATAATACTGCAAAGATAACGAACCCGGGCTTTAAGAATATTTACAGGGTTTACGATAAAGCGACGGGCAAAGCCGAAGCCGACTGTATCTTTTTAAGAAGTGAAGAAGATATCGTCGAAAGTAAACCGCTTACGTTAACACACCAGACCGAAAGATGGAAAAAAATTACTTTTGAAAATTATACCGTAAAAAAATTACAGAAAGAAATCATTATCGACGGAAAATTAGTCTATAAACTGCCGTCCTTAAAAGAGATTAAAGAGTATGCAAAAGTTGAACTCGACAGTTTCTGGGACGAATACAAAAGGCTTGACAGTCCGCATTTATTTAAGGTGGACTTATCTGATAAATTGTATGAATTAAAACGCGATATGCTGACGGAAATCCGCGGTGCAGAATGATTATAGGTAAAAAGTTGGAACTTAAAAAGAGAAAGTACAAAAAATTAGAAGTTAAAGAACTTTTAGATAATAATGCAAAAGAATACGAAAGTATTTTGTTTGAACAAAAGGATAAAATCAGCGAACTTATAGCCGATAATAAAAAACTTCAAAGCGAAGTTTTGAATTATCAGGACAAAGATTCGCAGGTTTTTTACGCCTTAAATAAGGCAAAATCAGTTTTGGACGAGAACGAAAAGGAAGTAAACTTTAAGTACGACGCGGAAATAAATAAAATCAAAAACTTTTCAAAAAAGTTCCGCGACTATTTTACCTTGATTATGAAAACTTATCCCGTTGATAAAGAACTCGATAAAATTCAGAAAGTATTAAACGAATTAGACCTTATTTTATCGGAAAAGGTATCGTCATCGGAAAAATACGCTAAAATAAACGGTTTAATCGATACTAAACCCGCAGTAAAAACTAAAAAAAGCGGAAAAGACAGCGAAAACGCAGTCGCTTCGGATAACGGGTTCGACCTTAACGAAGTATTATACCCAAAAGACCTTAAATTGGAGGAAATATGCAAAGAGTTGGGGCTAATCGGAAACGAATAATAATCGAAATCGCCTTTATATGCCTGATATTATTTTTAATATCGTTAGACCAGACGACGAAAATATTTTTTAAAGACTTACGCGAAAACAAGGGTTTTAGCGTCGGGTCTACTATCGTCGTTATTAAAGGTTTTTTCTACTTTAAATCCGTTCCGCTAAACGACGCCGCCGCTTACGGATTTTTAGGCGGATTATCGTGGCGACAAACCTTTTTTATAATCTTGACTTTTATTGCTATTATAGGTTTTATTTACCTATACTATTATTCCGTAAAGAAAAATTATACGTTTATGAAAGTCGCCGTAATATTCATTATTGCGGGGGCAATAGGAAACCTTATTGACAGACTTGCTTACGGCGGGGTCGTTGACTTTTTAACGATTGAAATAGGTTCGTTTACGCCGTTTGCCGTGTTTAACCTTGCGGACACTTTTTTGTCAGTCGGGCTAATTTTACTTATTATTCACTTTTTCTTTTTAGACGAAAACGCGGTTTTTTCAAAAAAACAAAAGGAAACCGCACAAAATAAAGATGGAAACGAAGATAATAAAAGTTCAGAATAACGCCGATAAAAGAATAGATTTGTTTTTAAGTGAAAACACCGATTATTCCCGTTCGTTTATAAAAAAACTTGCGGATAGCGGTGCGCTTTTTCTTAACGGTAAGCCTTGTAAATGCAATAAAACCGTTAAGTTAAACGACGAAATAACTTTAAATATTAAGGAAAATACTACTCTCGACGTAAAACCCGTTAATATCGATATCGATATCGTTTATCAGGACGAAGATTTGGCGGTTATAAATAAACCGCAAGGGCTTGTCGTTCACTCCGGAAACGGCACGGGGGAAAATACGCTTGTAAACGCACTTCTTTATCATTTAGACAATTTATCGGGCATAAACGGTGTTATAAGACCGGGGATCGTGCATAGAATAGATAAAAACACTTCTGGTCTACTCGTAGTTGCCAAAAACGATAAAAGCCATATCGCGCTTGCAAAGCAACTTGAAAACAAAACCTGCCGAAGGATTTATTACGCGCTTTTAGAAGGCGAAGTTAAATCAGATTGCGGAAGAATAGAAACCTTTATTACGAGAAACCAGAAAGACCGAACGAAAATGGCGGTAGGGAAAACGGGCAGAAAGGCGATAACCGATTATAAGGTTATCAAAAGGTTTGAAAACTACACGCTTTGCGAGTTTTCGCTTTTAACGGGCAGAACGCATCAGATAAGAGTACACGCAAAATATATAGGACACCCCGTTGTCGGCGACGCAGAATACGGCTTTAAAAATCAGAAGTTTAAGTTAAACGGGCAATTACTTCACGCAAAAAAACTTATATTTATTCATCCAACAACGAATAAACAATGCGAATTCGAGTGCGAATTGCCGACTTATTTCACCGAAGTATTAAAAAAATTAAAAGAAAAATAATAACGGAGAAGGACAATGAAAGACAATCATAAAAGTTTAATAGGATTTTTTTCCTTTATAGGTTTAATGATAATTACCGTTTTGGAAATAGTATCCATAATTGCAAATAAAGAAACGAGCACGATAGCGAAGATTTTAGACGACGTAAAAAACCTGTGTATTTTATTCGTTTTCGGTTATTCTTGCTATAATTACGTAATTAACAGGAAAAACTGGCTTAAAATCGTATATTACGTTTGTATGTCGATAGTTTTTCTCGTTTCGATTTTAATCTGGATTATTTAAAAAGGAATTAAATACCGTGGCAAATAAATTAGTGGCGATAGTCGGCAGACCTAACGTCGGAAAATCAACGTTTTTTAATAAGGTTGTCGGCAGAAAAATATCAATAGTGGAAAATTTCCCGGGGGTAACCCGAGACAGATTATATGCCGACGCAGAGTGGAACGGCAAATTTTTCACGCTTGTAGATACGGGCGGATTAGAATTAAAATCGACCGATAAAATGTGGAAACACATACAAAAACAGGCGGAAATTGCGATTGAAACGGCGGACGTTATCATTTTGTTTACCGACGCGAAATCGGGGCTTAGTTCAGCCGACGAAGACGTTGCTAATAAACTCCGTAAGTCGGGAAAACCGGTTTTACTTGCAGTTAATAAACTCGATAATTACGACCCGAATAAACTTTACGAATTCTATAATTTGGGTCTTGGCGAACCTTACGGTATTTCATCCGAACACGGAACGGGAATAGGCGATCTTTTGGACGCGGTCGTATCTTTAATCGGCGACGAAGGGAATAACTATAGCGACGAGTATATAAAACTTGCTATCGTCGGAAAACCCAACGCGGGAAAATCCAGCCTTTGCAATAAGATTTTAGGGTACAATAGAACTATCGTTTCCGATATTGCGGGAACGACGAGAGACGCTATCGATACGCCTTTTACCTATAAAGATAAAAAATATATGATTATCGATACCGCCGGAATAAGAAAGAAGAAAAAAGTCGAAGAAGATTTAGAATATTACAGCGTATTAAGGGCGTTAGGGGCGATACGCCGTGCCGACGTTTGCGTTATTATGATTGACGTAAACGAAGGGCTTACCGAACAGGATATAAAAATTTGCGGATACGTTCACGAACAGGGAAAACCGTCCGTAATCGTAATGAATAAGTGGGACACGATTGAAAAGGATACCAACACGATAAACAAGTTTACCGAAAAAATGAAGGAAGACTTAAAGTTTATGGATTATTTTCAACCGATTTTCGTTTCCTGCCTAACAGGACAACGCACCGATAAAATACTCGATATAGCGGACAGGGTTTTAGAAAACTCGAGAAGAAGAATAACGACGGGACAACTTAACGACCTTGTTTTAGATTGCGTAAGGGCAAGCGAACCGCCTTCCTTTAACGGTAAACGCTTAAAAATCAAATTCGTAACTCAAAACGGCGTTAATCCGCCGACTTTCGTGTTCTTTGTAAACGAACAGAACTTAATGCACTTTTCATATAAACGGTATTTAGAAAACTGTTTGAGAAAAGCGTTCGATTTTTCGGGAACGCCGATTAAACTCGTTATAAGAGAAAGGGACGACGATGACTAATATTGCACTAATTATAATATTGCCGATATTATCTTACTTTATGGGCAACTGTAACTGGGCAATTATAATTTCCAAAATCAAAAAACAGAATATTCGCGAAATGGGAAGCGGTAACCCCGGAACTTTGAATATGAGCAGAAACTTCGGGCTGAAATTAGGTCTTTTGACTTTCTTTCTCGATATCTTAAAGGGCGCAATACCCGTATTAGTCGCTTTTTTCGTATTTCATAATCAATACTTTAAATCGTCTAATTTCCCCGTTTCGGAGTTTTCTATATACCTTTGCGGATTTTCCGTCGTTTTAGGGCATATATATCCCGTTTTATTGAAGTTTAAAGGCGGTAAAGGTATCGCGTCGTCTATCGGCGTGTTTATAGTCTGCGAAGCCGTTCACGGGCTTTGGGTCGTTATTATTATAATGTCTCTCGTTGCCGCCGTGGCTTTTATTTATTTTACCGAATTCGGTGCAATGGGGTCTTTTATCGCGATAATTCCTTCGGCGATAAGCGGTAGTATAAGATTATATATTTATTACGGCAATTTTGTTAATAAATCTTATCTGATATTATATTTACTTACGAATATATTTATATTCCTTATCTGTTTTCTCACTTGTTTTGCGCACCGCAAAAATATCGACAGAATGTTATCGGGCGACGAACACCCGACTTCAATTAAAGCGATGGTCGTTAAGATGAAAGAGAAAAAAATGGAAGAAAACAATAAAATATAATTTATAGCATATTAAAAAATTATCTCTCATATATTATTTTTGTAATGTATGGGAGGTTTTTTTATGGAAAAATTCGATATATATAAAGATATATCAGAAAGGACTAACGGCGATATATTTATAGGCGTTGTAGGACCTGTAAGAACGGGTAAATCGACGTTTATAAGAAACTTTATGGAAAAAATCGTTATTCCGAATATCAGTAATAAATTACAAAAAAATATTTCGATAGACGACTTACCGCAATCAGGGGACGGCAAAATGGTTATGACAACGCAACCGAAATTCGTTCCGCAGTCGGCGGTTAAAGTTCAATTTAAAAATAAAGTAAGCGCAAAAATCAGGCTTGTCGATTGCGTAGGATACATAGTCGACGGTGCGATAACTTCCGAAAACGATAAGGAAAGATATATTAAAACGCCGTGGTCTGACGAAGAAATGCCGTTTAATAAAGCGTCGGAGTTCGGTACGGATAAAGTTATAAACGATTATTCTTCGATAGGAATAGCGGTATTTACCGACGGAAGTTTCGGCGATATAAAGAGAGAAAATTATATTAAAGCCGAAGAAAGAGTAGTAAATGAACTTAAAACGTCAAAAAAACCTTTCGTAATCGTTCTTAACTCTGCTAATCCGAACGCGTCTACTACCCAAAAACTTGCAAGCGAATTAGAAAGTAAATATTCAGTATCGACTGTATGCGTGAACGTTAAAGAAATGAGCGCGGAAGATATCGGGGTTATAATAGAAAAAGTTTTAATGGAATTTCCGATAAACAATATAAATATCAATCTTCCGTCTTGGCTTAATTCCATGAGCGAAAATAATTTATATATAGAAAAAGCCGTTAAAACCCTTAAAGAAGCGTCCTTAAACGTCAATAAAATGTGCGATTACGTCAATTTTTCCGATTGCACCGAAGAATTAGATTTTTGCGACGGTTTAACGTTAAAGAATGTAAATCTCTCAACGGGCGAACTATTTTTCGATTTGGCAGTTAAAAATGAACTTTTCTATAAAGTTTTATCCGACGAGTGCGAAACTGAAATCAACGACGAATATTCGCTTATTAACTATATAAAAACTTTCTCAAAAGAAAAGAAAAAATACGAAAAAATAAAGTCGGCGCTAAATGATGCCGAAGAAAACGGATACGGCGTAGTATTACCGTCCGTTTCCGAAATGAATTTGGAAGAACCGCAACTTGTTAAGCAAGGGAGAAGTTTCGGCGTTAAACTTAAAGCGTCGGCACCGAGTTTACACATAATGAAAGTGGACGTAAACACCGAAGTTTCACCGACCGTCGGCACGGAAAAGCAGGGAGAAGATATGGTTAAATACTTAATGAACCAGTTTGAAGATAACCCGAATAATATCTGGGAAACTAATATGTTCGGAAAAAGTCTTCACGATTTAGTGAACGAAGGAATATCGAGTAAAGTCAACTCGATGCCGAAAGAAGCGCAGGTAAAAATGCGGAAAACCGTTACTAAAATAGTAAACGAAAATAAGGGCGGTATAATCTGTATTCTCTTATAATTTAATAAAAAATTAAAGTCCGTTTTAAGTAAAAACTAAAACGGACTTATTTATTATATTTATTTAAGATTTAGAAATCTTTTTTTCAATAAAGGCGACGATAAGGTACATAACCGTTGCCATAAAACAAAGTATTACGGTTGCAGTCATAACAAGGTCTAACTTAAACACCTGACCGCCGTAAACGATAAGGTAGCCAAGCCCCGCTTTCGATACCAAATATTCGCCCATAATAGACCCTATCCACGATAGCCCGACGTTTATTTTCAGCATACTTATAAAAGTTTTTACGCTACTTGGAATAACGAGTTTATTAAGTATCTGAAACTTACTTGCGCCCATAGTTTTAAGTAGCAGTATTTTGTTGTTGTCGGTCGCGATAAATCCGTTTAACATCGTGATTATAGAAACGATTATTCCTATAATTATCGTCATAAAAATAATGGATTTTATTCCGGCACCGAACCAAACTATAATTATAGGACCTAATGCAATTTTAGGAAGGCTGTTTAATACAACGATATACGGTTCTAAAACGTTACGAAGGTTTTCGGACCACCATAGTAAAAGTGCGATAAGGTATCCGAATATTGCCGAAATCATAAATCCCATAAAAGTTTCATATAAGGTAATCGACATATGATAAGTCAGGTTGTTTTCGGCAAAGAGTTTTTTTGCCGTCGTTATGATTTTCGACGGAGAACTTGTAATAAACGCGTCGATAACGTTTAGGGTTGCAAGTATTTCCCAAAGGGATAGTATCGCTATAAGTATCAGTATTCTGCAACTTATAATAAATATTTTGTTTTTCTTTTTCCCTAAAAGATATTTTTGCCTTTCGGCAGAATAATTAGTTTTTTTCATAAGTTAATTCATTCCAGATTTTATTGAAGTAAACGGTAAAGTTTTTACTTTCTCTTTTGAAAAACGGGGTATCCCCGTCAAGATGGGTGTATATAACGTTTTTAACAGAACACGGCCTTTTCGATAAAATTATAATCTTATCGGACATAGATATCGCTTCGCTTATATCGTGAGTTACAAGGATAGCCGTCTTTTTTTCTTCTTTAATAATTTTATAAACGTCGTCGCAAACCGATAGGCGCGTTTGATAATCGAGTGCCGAAAAAGGTTCGTCTAAAAGTAGTAGCGACGGATTAAAAACGAGAGTTCTTATTAGTGCTACCCGTTGACGCATACCGCCTGACAACTCGTTCGGATAACTGTTAATAAACTTTTTTAAGCCGTATTTATTTAATAAATGGTCGGCGTATTCTTTTTTTTCTTTATCGTTTATTTTTTTGATTTCAAGCGGTAAATACACGTTTTTTATAACGGTGCGCCAACCGAACAATTCGTCCTTTTGAAGCATATATCCGACGTCGTCGTTGCTTTTTTCAATCGTTCCTTTCGTTGGGCTAATTAAACCTGCGATTAGCGAGAGAATAGTGGATTTACCACAGCCCGAAGGTCCTATTATCGAAACGAATTCTCCGTCTTTTACCGAAAAAGAAAGGTCGTCTATCGCTTTTATTTCGTCATTTGCCGTCTGATACGTTAATGAAACGTTCTTAAACTTTAGTACGTCTTTCATTTTAACCGAATATTTCTTTTGCCAAACTGTTATCCACAACGCTGTTGAAATCGATTTTCGTTGATAGTTCGTTTGCGTTTATCATAATATTTTGTAGCCTGTCGAAACTTTCAGGCGTCATCTGGAAGTTTGGTCGCCAAGCGTTTATCTTTTTATAACTTTTAATCGACGTTTCAACCGAGTTGATTGTCGTTGAAGGGAACTGTTTTATAATCGCTTCCGCAACGGCGTGTTCGCTGTTACCGTTTATAAAATCGTACGCTTTCTTTATTGCTTTAATAAACGATTTTATCGTGTCTTTATTGTTGTTTATATAACTGTCTAATGCGATAAAGGAAGTATAAGGTATTTCACCGCCCTGTTCTCCTACGCTTGCAACGATATGCCATTTTCCTTCCTGTTGATATTCCGAAGCGGTTGGTTCGAAAACGGTACAATAGTCGGCAGTACCCGATAAAAATGCGCTTGTCATAAGGTTAAACTGAACGTCGAAATTAAGATTATAATCAACGCCGTTAATATATCCCATTTCCTTCATAACGTATTCAAAAGTCATTGCGGGAACACCGCCTTTTCTACCTGCTAATATTTCTTTTCCGACAAGATTTTCCCACTTAAAATCAGGTTCTTCGTTTCTTGACACAAGGAAAGACCCGTCTTTTTGTGTTAATTGTCCGAATACTTTCGGCGCGTCTTTTTTGCCCTGATTATGAACGTAAACTACCGTTTCCGGACCCATAAGCGCAATGTCGGCACTCTTTGAAAGTATAGCGGTCATTGAATTGTCCGCGCCACCGCCGTTCGTCAGGTTAATTTTAAGGTTTTCTTCTTCAAAATAACCTTTTTCTATGGCTACGTAAAGTGGGGTATAGAATACCGAGTGAGTAACTTCGTTAAGTTCTATCGTTTTAATGCTTTCTTCTTTTTTACAGCCCGAAAAAACGGAAAGAATAAGCACGAACGACAGTAAAATTGTAATAATTTTTTTCATACTTTTTCTCCTAAAAAATTTTATCTATAAAATATAATATGATTTAGGAATTATAATTGACAATTTATATCATTTTTTGTATAATAACTTTTGCATATTTTTTATTAAGGAGAAATTGCTATGGATATGTCAAAATCCTATAACCCTTCTGAATTTGAAAAAGAAATTTACGAAGAATGGGAAAATAACGGATATTTCAAAGCAAAAATAGATTCGGAAAAACTTCCGTTCACCATAGTTATACCGCCCCCAAATATTACCGGGCAACTCCACATGGGGCACGCGCTTGACGAAACTTTGCAGGATACTTTAATAAGGTTTAAAAGGATGCAGGGTTACAGCGCTCTCTGGCTTCCGGGAACGGATCACGCGTCTATCGCTACCGAAGTTAAAATCGTTGAACAGATGGCAAAAGAAGGCGTTACTAAAAACGATATCGGCAGAGAAGGATTTTTAAAACGCGCTTGGGCTTGGAAGGAACAGTACGGCGGAAGAATAATAGAACAACTTAAAACCTTGGGTTCGTCTTGCGACTGGTCAAGGCTTGCCTTTACCATGGACGAAAAGTGTTCTAAAGCCGTTAAGGAAGTTTTCGTAAACTTATATAATAAAGGTCTGATTTATAGGGGCGACAGAATAATCAACTGGTGTCCCGACTGTAAGACTGCGCTTTCCGACGCGGAAGTAGAGTACGTTGAAGAAGACAGCCACCTTTGGTATATAAACTACCCGATTAAAGACGGCGAAGATTTTATTACCGTCGCAACGTCCCGTCCTGAAACAATGTTCGGCGACACGGCGGTTGCAGTTAATCCTAAAGATAAAAGATTTGCAAAATACGTGGGTAAAACTCTTATTTTACCTTTAATCAACAAAGAAATACCCGTCGTTGCCGACGAATACGTTGAACTTGAATTCGGTACCGGTGCGGTAAAAATCACGCCTGCGCACGACCCGAACGACTTTGAAGTAGGGCTTCGCCATAATCTCGAAGTAGTAAAAGTTATGAACGACGACGGAACTATGAACGAAAAAGCGGGCAAATACAACGGTATGCCGGCGCTTACCTGTCGCGAAAAGGTAGTTAACGAACTTAAAGATTTAGGTCTTTTAGTTAAAATCGAACCTTTACACCATAGCGTAGGGCATTGTTACAGATGTAATCACACGGTAGAACCTATTGTTTCAAAACAATGGTTCGTTAAAATGGAACCGCTTGCAAAACCTGCTATCGACGTAGTAAGGAAAAAAAGCGTTCGTTTTGTTCCCGACAGGTTTTCAAAGATTTATTTTAATTGGATGGAAAACATCAAAGACTGGTGTATTTCCCGTCAACTGTGGTGGGGGCACAGAATACCCGCTTACTACTGTCAGGACTGCGGTGAAATGATAATCAGCAAAGAAGACGTTAAAGTTTGTACTAAATGCGGCGGCAAAAATATCAAGCAGGACGAAGACGTTTTGGATACTTGGTTTTCTTCGGCGCTTTGGCCGTTCTCGACGCTTGGATATCCCGACAATACCGAAGACTTAAAATATTTCTATCCGACCGACGTTTTGGTTACGGGGTACGATATTATTTTCTTCTGGGTAGCACGTATGATTTTCTCGGGGCTTGAACATATGAATAGAATACCGTTTAAGGACGTTTTAATTCACGGTTTAGTCCGCGATTCGCAGGGCAGAAAAATGAGTAAGTCGTTAGGCAACGGTATCGACCCGACGGAAATTATTTCAAAATACGGCGCGGATACGTTAAGGTTTTCTTTAATTAACGGCGTTTCGGTCGGTAGCGATATGAGATTTTCCGACGAAAAAATCGAAGGCGCAAGAAACTTTATGAATAAAATCTGGAACGCGTCGAGATTCGTTATCTTAAACTCGGAAGATAAAACGATATATCCGATAGGCGAAGTTAAACTCAATTCCGCCGATAAATGGATTATAACGAAACTCAATAAAACGGTTAAAAACGTTACTATTTGTATGGAAAAATACGAAATGGGTATTGCGCTTGCCAACCTTTACGATTTCGTTTGGAACGATTTCTGCGACTGGTATATTGAATTAACGAAACCGTATTTATACGGGGACGACGATGTTCGTCGCAATTATACAATAAGCGTTTTAATATACGTTTTAGGCGAAGTATTAAAGTTGTTGCATCCGTTCGTTCCGTTTATTACGGAAAAGATTTATAAGAGTTTACCGAATACAGAAGGTCCTTTGATGCTTGCGTCTTTCCCGAGATATAACGCGAAGTTCAATTACGTTAAAGCGCAATCGGAAATAGACCCTATTAAAGAAATTATTAAATCGGTTAGAAACGTTAAGCAAAAAGTAGGGGCAAGTCCTTCTAAAAAGGTAAATCTGTTTATTAAAACCGATCGTAAGTCGACTATTAAAAACGGCTCTATTTATATTGAAAAATTAGCGGGCGTTGATAAGATTGAAATAATAGAAGATAAAAATCAGTTGACAGAAAAGACCGTTTCACAGGTTATTAACGGTTTTGAACTTTTTATTCCGCTCGGCGAACTCGTTGATTTTGAAAAAGAGATTATTAGAATAGAAAAAGAACTTTTTGACGTTGAAAACGAAATTAAAAGGGCAAGCGGAAAATTATCCAACAACGGATTTTTAGAGAAAGCGCCAAAACAACTTGTTGACAGCGAAAGAGAAAAACTCAATAAGTATATTGATATGAGAGAAAAACTCTTAAAACAAATGAAAGAACTTAAAGGTTAAGTTTGTTTATTATAGTTTTTCAGTCCGCACCGAAAGGGTAGCGGACTTTTTTTACGCTTTTTTGTGCGGATTGCACAAAATATGCAATAAAAAATGGTAAATATTGTAATAAATTTTTAATAATTATTGACAATTATTTTTTATTGTTATATATTATATATATATTAAATTAGTATGTAAAAAAGGAGACGGTTATATGAATTATAAGAACAAAGAGTGGTGCAAAAGTATGTCTTTAACGCTTGATTACAACAATATGATGGCGGAATACGTCGGAGAGAAAGAAGGATTTACCGTTAAAGATTTTAACGATAACAAAAAACTTTCTTCTTTTGCTTTTAATTACGTTAAAGAACACCGTGGCGAAGGTATGATGGGTTGGACGGAACTTCCTTATAATCAAAAGGAAATCGTAAACGATATTATCGCGACGGCAAAAGATATAAAGAAAAAATTTGATAATTTCGTAGTATTAGGTATCGGCGGTTCGGCACTCGGACCTATTTCGGTTTTTCAGGCGCTTTGCCATTTAAAGCACAACGAACTTCCTAAATCAGTAAGAAAGTTCCCTAAACTTTACGTTGAAGACAACGTAGACCCTGAAAGGATGCAGGCACTTTTAGACGTTCTAAATTTAGATAAAACCTGTTTTAACGTTATAACGAAAAGCGGTGGAACGAGCGAAACGATGTCGCAATATCTGATTATTATGGATATCTTAAAGAAAAAATACGGCAAAAACGCAAAAGACCATATGATAGCGACGACGTCTCTTTCAAAAGGCAACTTAATAAAAATCGCAAAAGAAGAAGGGCTTAAAACCTTCTATATTCCGGACGGGGTTGGCGGAAGATTTTCCGAGTTATGTCCTGTCGGATTATTGCCTGCCGCGGTAGTCGGTATAGATATTAAACAATTACTCGCGGGCGCAGGATATATGGACAAGGTTTGTAAAAATAAAGACGTTAGAAAAAATCCTGCTTTAATGTCCGCACTTTTAGAATGTCTTGCTATGAAAAAAGGCAAAAATATATCGGTAATGATGCCTTATAGCGACGGGCTTAAATATATTGCCGACTGGTATTGTCAACTTTGGGGCGAAAGTCTCGGAAAATCTGTTGACAGAGACGGAAACGTCGTAAACGTAGGTCAAACGCCTGTTAAAGCGCTTGGCGTTACCGACCAGCACTCTCAGGTTCAGTTATACAGGGAAGGGCCGTTTGATAAGGTCATCACCATTTTAGGCGTTAAAAACTTCAGAACTAACGTTGAAATCCCTAACGGTTGCGATAATATTCCGGACGTTGCCTTTTTATCAGGGCACACTATGGGTGAACTAATAAACACCGAAAGGGTAGCGACGGAATACGCGCTTACAACGGCTAACAGATTGAATTACACCGTTTTACTTCCTGAAATCAACGCGTTTACCTTGGGCGAACTTTTATTTATGTTCGAACTTGAAACTGCTTATTGCGGTGCAATGCTTAATATCGACACCTTTAATCAACCGGGTGTAGAAGGCGGTAAAAACGCGACTTACGCACTTTTCGGAAGAAAAGGTTATGAAAACACCAAAAAAGAAATGGACAATTCACCGAAGAAAAATCCGGAATATTTTTGTTAAAAAAATAAAACGATATTTATAGGTTATGGAAAAAATAAAACGACAAGAAAAACAGAATAGTGAAGATTTTCCCGTATATTTATTCCATCAGGGAACTAATTACGACGCATACGACTTATTAGGTGCGCATCTTACCAAAAAAAACGACGTAAAAGGCGTTGTATTCAGGACTTGGGCGCCGAAAGCCGAAAGCGTTTCGGTTGTCGGAGATTTTAACGGCTGGAATAATTCCGCGAACGTTATGAAAAGGATTTCAGACGGCGGTATTTTCGAGTTGTTTATCGAAGGCTTAAACGAATACGATAAATACAAGTTTGCGGTAAATAATAACGGAAAAACGGTATTAAAAGCAGACCCGTACGCATTTTATTCGGAAGTTCCGCCTTGTACCGCGTCGAAAATCTACGATTTAGAAGGGTACGCTTGGCAAGACGGCGAATACTTAAAAAATAAAACGCCTTATTACGATAAGCCCGTTAATATCTACGAACTGAATCTTGCGTCCTGGAAAAAACATGACGACGGAAGTTATTACACTTATAAGGAATTATCTTCCGAATTAGTTAAATACGTCGTCGATATGGGGTATACCCACGTAGAGTTTATGCCTGTTTCCGAATATCCGTTCGACGGGTCTTGGGGCTATCAGGTTACGGGGTATTATTCGATAACTTCCCGTTTCGGAACGCCGAAAGATTTTATGGGTCTTATCGACGAATTCCATAAACACGGTATCGCGGTAATAGTCGACTGGGTGCCGGGGCATTTCCCGAAAGACGAACACGGTTTATACGAGTTTGACGGAACACCTTGCTACGAATACGGCACTTGGGACAAAATCGAACATAAAACTTGGGGTACAAGACTTTTCGACTGGGGCAAAAACGAAGTTAAAAGTTTTTTAATCTCGAACGCTATTTTCCTTCTTAAAAAGTTCCATATCGACGGTCTTCGTGTTGACGCGGTTGCATCTATGCTTTATCTCGATTTCGACAGAAAAGCGGGCGAGTGGATACCGAACAGAAACGGCGGAAACTATAATCTCGAAGCAATAGACTTTTTCAAAACGTTAAACACCGTCGTTTTCGCGCAGTTCCCTAACGTTATGATGATTGCGGAAGAAAGCACGGCTTTTCCGCTTATCACCAAACCTGCAAGCGTAGGCGGATTAGGATTTAATTTCAAATGGAATATGGGCTGGATGAACGATGTTTTATCCTATATGCAATGCGACCCGTATTTCCGTTCGGGAAACCATAATAAAATGACTTTCTCGATGTTCTATGCGTTTGCGGAAAACTTTGTTTTACCTATCTCGCACGACGAAGTGGTGCACGGCAAAAAATCGCTTTTAGATAAAATGCCGGGGGATATCGAAACGAAATTCGCTAATTTACGCGCATTTTTATGCTATATGTTCGCGCACCCCGGAAAAAAACTTAACTTTATGGGCAACGAATACGGGCAGTTTAAAGAATGGAACGAGAACGAAGGTTTAGAGTTTTTTATGACCAAGTATGAAAATCATAAAAAACTGCAAATATTCAATAAAGACCTTAATAAAATCTATAAAGAAAATAAACCTTTTTTTGAAATCGAAGATTCGTGGGACGGGTTTAATTGGGTTTCCGTCGACGAACGGGACAACAACGTTTTAGCCTTTTACAGATTCGATAAAGATAAAAACGCGATATTATTTATCGTCAATTTCTCAGGTAAAGATTTTGCGTCGTATAGGCTTGGCGCTATAAAGGGAAAATATAAACTTATATTTAATTCGGATGACTTAAAGTACGGCGGAACGGGAACGGTCAGAACAAAATCTTATAAAACCGTTAAAAAGCCGTCGCACGGCAAAGATAATTCGTTTTTAATAAAACTACCTAAATTTACGGGTATGTATTTTATAAAAGAAAAAGAAGAAAATAAATAATTTAAGGAGAATTATATGATAAGGAAGAAGAAATGCGTTGCAATGCTTCTTGCAGGCGGACAGGGTAGCAGACTTTATGCTTTAACGAATAATATTGCAAAACCTGCCGTTTCTTTCGGCGGAAAATACAGAATTATAGACTTTCCGCTTTCAAACTGCGTCAATTCGGGTATCGATACCGTCGGTGTTTTAACGCAGTATCAACCGCTTTTATTAAACGATTATATCGGAAACGGGCAACCGTGGGACCTTGACAGGGCGTTCGGCGGAATACATATTTTGTCGCCGTATCAAGGAAAACACTCGTCAGACTGGTATAAGGGAACTGCAAACGCAATTTATCAGAATATGCATTTTATGAAACAGTTTAATCCCGATTATATTCTTATTTTATCGGGCGACCATATTTATAAAATGAATTATTCGACAATGCTTAACTATCATATCTTAAACGGTGCGGATTGTACGATTGCCGCTATCGACGTTCCGAAGGAAGAAGCGTCGCGTTTCGGTATATTAAACACTAATCCCGATAATTCGATTTACGAATTTGAAGAAAAGCCGAAACAACCGAAATCGACTTTAGCGTCTATGGGTATTTACATTTTTACCGCGCAAAAACTCTTTAAATATCTGGAAGAAGATAATTCCGACCCGAACTCGTCTAACGATTTCGGTAAAGATATTTTGCCTAAAATGTTAAAAAATGGCGAAAAGATGATGGCTTACGAGTTTAAGGGCTACTGGAAAGACGTTGGAACGATTGATTCGCTTTACGAAGCGAATATGGACTTACTCGGCGACTCGCCGAAGTTCGACGTTACCGATAATTCATGGAAAATACAGTCGAGAAGCCCGCTTGCGCCACCGCACTACATTAAGGACGGCGCAAAGGTTACCAACAGTATTATAATGTCCGGTTGCGAAATATACGGCGACGTAGAAAACTCGATTTTGGCAAGTTCGGTTATCGTTAAAGAAGGCGCGTCGGTTAAAAACAGTATTATTATGTCCGACGTAACAATCGAAGAAGGCGCTAAAATCGAATATTCGATTATCGACGAAAACACGGTAATCTGCGCGAACGCAAAAGTCGGCGAACCGAAAGAAAGCAATAAAGGTATTGCGGTTGTCGGAAGAAACTTAATCGTCGTATCGGACGCCGTTGTCGAAGGCGGTGCAATGATAGATAAAGACGTATCTAATGGGGGTAATAAATAATGAAAGCCGTTGGAATAATATTTACTAATATTCACGATATAAACGTTCCCGAACTCGTAAGAATAAGAACTATGGGTTCTATTCCTTTCGCGGGCAGATACAGGCTTATAGATTTTCCGCTTTCAAATCTCGTAAACTCGGGTATCGATACGGTAGGTATCATAACAAAAAACAACTATCAGTCGCTTATGGACCACGTAGGAAGCGGTAAAGACTGGGATTTAGCGAGAAAAGACGGCGGTATCATTTTCCTTCCGCCATTTTCCGATCTTGGAAACGACAGTATCTATAATTCAAGGTTAGAAGCCTTAAAAGGCGCTATTAACTTTATCGAAAGGGCAGACGAAGATTACGTCGTTATGACCGACTGCGATACGATAGCAAGACTTAACTTTAACGAAATTATAGAATACCACATAAGAAACAGGGCGGATATCACTCTCGTTTATAAAGAAAAAATGACTGACGTAATATCCGAAGAAGCGGTTACTTCCCTTCAAATAAACGATAATAGGGTTGTAGGGCTTGAATATAAAATCCCTGAACACAATAAAAAAATTAACGTGTTTACTAACGTGTTTATTCTTAAAAAATCTCTTTTACAGAGTATCGTTTTGGACGCGATTGCAAGAAATAAGCATAGATTTACTACCGACGTTATCGTAAATAACTTAAAGAGTATGAACATTATAGGATATAAACACGAAGGCTACTATGCGGGTATCACGTCCCTTCAAGCGTACTATCAAAGCAATATGGACATATTAAACCCTGAAATAAGCCACGAATTGTTCGGCGACAGAAGTGTATTTACAAAAATCAGAGATTCAGCGCCTACAAAATACGGCAACAACGCCGTAGTTAAAAACTCTATGATTGCGGACGGCTGTATAATTGAAGGACATATCGAAAACAGCATCATATTCAGAAACGTAAAGGTAGCGCGCGGTGCGGTTATCAAAAACAGTATCGTAATGCAAGATACCGTTATCGGAGAAAACGCAATGTTAAACTGCATTATTACCGATAAAAACGTTGTAATACGCGATAAAAAGATTTTGTCGGGTAGCGAAAATCATCCGTTCTACATCAGTAAAGGTATAATGATTTAGATAAAAAATATTGATAAGGTGAATTATGGAAAAGAAAAACACAGTAAAAACTACAACGAAAAAAACAGCCGTAAAAATTAAGGAAGAAATTCCTGATAAAAAGAAAGTTATATTCCTTGGCTCTGAATGTGCGCCTTTTATTGCGACGGGTGGGCTTGCGGACGTTATGGGTTCGCTTCCGAAAGCGCTTGCAAAACGTGGCAATTACGAAGTCAGCGTTATTTTGCCGTTATACAGCAATATTTCGGACGAATTTAAGTCGAAGTTTACTTATATAACGAATTTTAACGTTTCCGTCGGTTGGAGATGGCAATACTGCGGCGTTTTCTCTTACGAACAGGACGGGGTAAAGTATTACTTTTTAGATAACGAATATTACTTTAAGAGAGAAGGAAATATTTACGGGTTTTACGACGACGGAGAAAGATACGCGTTTTTCTCTCGCGCGGCTCTCGACACGATTGCCCGATTAGATATTTATCCCGACGTAATTAACTGCAACGACTGGCAGACGGCAGCGTCGATAATCTACCTTAAAGGTATCTATTACGGCGACGAAAAGTTCAGAAGAATTAAAGCGGTTTTCACAATTCACAATATTGAGTATCAGGGCGTTTTCGGTATCGATACTTACGAAGACCTGTTCGGTTTTTCTCAGAATTTACGCGCGTTTATCGAGTTTGACGGAAACGTAAACTTAATGAAAGGCGCAATCGAAATGTGCGATATCGTATCAACCGTTAGCCCAACGTACGCTTCTGAAATAAAGAACGCCTATTTTGCACACGGGCTTGAAAACATTATAATCAGAAACGAACATAAATTATTCGGTATTCTGAACGGTATCGACTACGATTATTATAATCCGAAAACCGATAAATACCTATTTAAGAATTACGACGAAAAGGACTTATCCGGTAAAGCGGTTTGTAAAGAAGAATTACAAAAAATGCTTTCTCTTCCGGTAAGGTCAGACGTGCCTATTATCGCTATAATTTCCCGTCTCGTATCGCATAAGGGTCTCGACTTAGTGCGTTGCACCATAGAAGACCTGTTAAAACAAGACGTTCAGGTAATTATTCTCGGCAAAGGCGAAATATCTTATGAAAACTATTTCAATCACGTCGCGTATAATTATAAAGGCAAATGCGTTTCTATAATCGCTTATAATCAGGACTTATCGAGAAAGATTTATTCGGGCGCCGATATTTTCCTTATGCCGTCCAAAATGGAACCTTGCGGGCTTTCTCAAATGATAGCGTCGCGCTACGGCACGGTTTCGGTAGTAAGGGAAACAGGCGGACTTAACGACAGTATAAAGGCGTTTTACGAAGGGGTAGGCAACGGCTTTACCTTCCACGATTACAACGCTCACGATATGCTTTATACAATTAACGAAGCAATTAAAACTTTCTATAATAAAGAAAGTTGGAAGAAAGTTCAAAACAACGCTATGAGTTCCGACTTTTCGTGGAATAAATCCTCTATCGAATACGAAAATATGTATAATAAATAAACTAATATATTTTTTACAGGAGTTAAAACATGACTAATTTTACCGAGAAAGAAGCGACTTCGCTTATTAAAAGCAAACTTTCTAACTATTTCGGCGTTACCGAAAAAGAAGCGTCGAAAGAACAGATTTATAAAGCGGTCGTAATGTGCGTTCGCGATATTCTTTTACAGACGAGAAGTGCTTTCAACAAGAAATACCGTAATAAAGGCGGTAAGAGAGTTTATTACCTTTGCATGGAGTTCTTGCTTGGGCAATCACTTAAAAACAATACTTATAATTTAAGCGTTCAGGATGCGTTTAATTCCGCGCTTAAAAAAGACTTTAACTGTTCGCTTGAAGAATTATACGAAATCGAACCCGACGCGGGGCTTGGCAACGGCGGTTTAGGAAGACTTGCCGCTTGCTTTATGGACGCGTTGGCGTCGCAGAACTACCCTGCAATGGGCTATTCGATAAGGTATGAATACGGTTTATTTAAGCAAAAGATAGTTGACGGTTGGCAACTCGAACTTCCTGATATCTGGCTACCGGGTGGCGAAGTTTGGCTTACACCGAGACTTGATAAAACCTATAAAATCAAATTCGACGGTTATATAAAAGAACATTGGACAGATAAGGGTTTAACAATCGAACACGTCGACGCAAAGGAAATAGAAGCCGTTGCTTACGATATGATGATTTCGGGTAAAGATAGCGAAGCGGTTTCCGTTTTAAGACTGTGGAAAGCGCAGAATATCCGCGATTTCGATATGAAAACCTTCTCGCAAGGCGATTATATGAGAAGTATGCAGGAAGATAACGAAGCCGACCTTATTTCAAAAGTTTTATATCCTTCCGACAATCACTTCGAAGGCAAATCGTTAAGACTTAAACAGCAATATATGTTGGTATCCGCGGCTTTACAGGATATCGTTAAGGACCATAAACACAGATACGGTTCACTATCAACTCTTCCTGATAAAGCGGCAATCCATATTAACGACACGCATCCGGCACTTTGTATTCCTGAACTTATGCGTATTTTAATCGACGAAAACGGATTTTCTTGGGACGACGCTTGGAGTATCGTAACGAGAACGGTTGCTTACACTAACCACACCGTTATGAGTGAAGCGCTTGAAAAATGGAACGAAGACTTAATTCAGAGAAGATTACCGCGTATCTATATGATATTAAAGGAAATCAACGAAAGATTTTGCGCCGAAATGTGGCAGAAGTTCCCGGGGGACTGGGACAAAATCGACAGGATGAGTATTTTCTCTCATAACCAAATAAAAATGGCGAACCTTTCGGTTATTGCGTCGCATAAAGTAAACGGCGTTTCGGCACTGCACTCTGAAATTATTAAAAACAGTATATTTAAAGACTTTCACGACGTATGGCCTGATAAGTTTACTAACGTTACTAACGGTATCGCGCACAGAAGATGGCTTTGTCAGTCCAACCCTGAACTCTGCGAACTCTTAAACGATTGTATCGGCGACGGCTACGTTTTAGACGCGTCTAAATTATCCTTATTCAAGAAATTTGCAAAGGATAAAACGGTATTAAACAGGTTAAACGAAATCAAAAAGATTAAAAAATTGCAGTTTTGCGAATACGCGAAAAAAACGCAAGGTTTCGATATCGACCCCGATTCGCTTTTCGACGTTCAGGCAAAACGTTTGCACGAATATAAAAGGCAGTTATTAAACGCGCTTTACATTATTTCGCTTTATATCGACCTTAAAGAAAATCCTGACCTTCCCGTTCAGCCGAAAACGTTTATTTTCGGGGCGAAAGCGGCACCGGGGTACTATTTTGCAAAACAGATAATAAAACTTATCTGTTGCTTATCCGAAGACATCAGAAAGCATCCTTTAATCAATAAAAAATTAAACGTCGTTTATATGGAAGATTATTGCGTTTCCATGGCGGAAAAACTTATGCCGGCTTCCGAAATATCCGAGCAGATTTCTCTTGCGGGTAAAGAAGCGAGCGGAACGGGAAATATGAAGTTTATGATTAACGGCGCATTAACAATCGGCACTTTGGACGGCGCGAACGTCGAAATGAAGGAAGCGTGTGGCGACGATAATATATTTATTTTCGGTTTAACGGCGCATGAAGTCGATAAACTCTGGAAACAGGGGTACGACGCTTCGCAATATTATTCAAATAATATTAAGTTAGAAAAGATTATTTCAGCGTTAAACGAAGGCTTTAACGGTCAGTCCTTTTCCGATATTGCTAAATATTTATTAACAGGCAGTCCTGTTGCGGACCCGTATATGTGTCTTGCGGATTTCGGTTCTTTTTGCGATATTCATAAGGTTGCCGACGAAGTGTATAAAGATAAAACCGAATGGGCTAAAAAGAGTTTATTTAATATTGCGTCAGCGGGTATTTTTGCGGCGGACAGAAGTATAAGAGAATACGCCGACAATATTTGGAACTTAAAAAGTATTAAGTAAAATAAAATAAAAATTAATATATATTTAGGAGAAAAATTATGACGACAGCAGAAAAAGTAATCGACTTGATTGCAAAACAGTTAAACAAACAAACGAACGAAATAAGCGTTAATTCGGAAATCGTTAAGGACTTGGGTGCGGACTCACTCGACGTTGTTGAAATGCTTATGACTTTTGAAGAAGAATTCGGTATCGTTGTACCTGAAGAAGAAGCGACTAAACTCGTTACCGTAAAAGATATCGTCGACTTAATCGACAATAAACAATAATTATAATTAAATATGAAAATGGGCATAGCAGACCGTTATGCCTTTATTTTCTGTTATGAAAACAAATAATTTCAGTATTAAACGATAAATAAAAAATACAGGGTGTATATGGATAACGGATTATTTATAGAAAGTTGCGTAAATGCCGTTGCGGAAGGTTTTACACTACTTCAAAACGACGGTTCATTGCCGTTAAAAAAAGACGATAAAATCGCACTTTTCGGCAGAGCGCAGTTCGAATACTTAAAAAGCGGAACGGGGTCGGGCGGAAGAGTGAACTGCCCGTATATAAGAAATATCCACGACGAATTAAGTAAGGTAAATTACGTCGACGAAACGGTAAGTAGTTTTTATAAAGATTACATAGAAAAAAACCCGTTCGATATAGGCGACGGGTGGGAATTTCCTACAAGTCAGGTTCAGCCTGAAATAAGTAAAGATTTAATTATAGACGCAAAAAAAAGGACTAATAAAGCGATTTATATTATTTCTCGAATTAGCGGCGAATGTTTTGACTGTAAGGAAGAAAAGGGCAACTGGTTTTTAACCGACGTTGAAGAACAAAACCTTGCTATCTTAAAAAAACACTATAAAAACCTTATTGTTTTAATAAACAGCGGAAACGTTATCGATATGAACTTCGTTAAAAAGTTCGACTTAAAGTGCGTTGCATATATCTGGCAAGGCGGACAGGAAGGCGGACTTGGCACCGTTAAGGCTTTAACGGGCGAAATACCGCCAAGCGGAAGACTTAACGATACGATTGCTTACTCGCTTTCCGATTACCCGTGCTACAACGATTTCGGCGACGAAACGACTAATATTCATACCGAAGATATTTACGTAGGCTATAAATATTTCGAAACTTTTGCACCTGAAAAAGTTTTATACCCTTTTGGCTACGGCTTAAATTATACGACTTTTTCTCAAAAGGTAATATCTTATAAAAAGACCGATTATATAATCGATTTAGACGTTGAAGTTACAAATACCGGCGATTTTAACGGAAAGGACGTTGTAGAAGTATATTTATCAATTCCTAACGGAAAACTCGGCAAACCTAAATATACACTCGTTGCGTTTAAGAAAACCAAAATGTTAAAGTCGGGCGAAAAAGAGACTTTATCGTTATCTTTTAATTTAACTCAATTTGCTTCCTACGACGATTCGGGTAAAACCGAATATCCGTTTTCTTACGTTTTAGAAGACGGGACGTATACGGTTTTCGTTGGCAAAAACGTAAAAGATATTGAAAAGGTTTTTGATTTTAAGATTGATACAACGATACTTATTAAAAAACTTTCTCAATGTTTAGCGCCGACGGTTAAGTTTAACCGATTAGTAAATAATAACGGTAAACCGATTTACGAAGCGGTAAAAGAAAGGGAATACGATTTAAGTGAGAGAATAAAAAACAATCTACCAAAAGAAGTACCGTATACGGGCGATAAAGGAATAAAGTTATCGGACGTTGCCGAAAAAAAAGCGAGTATAACCGACTTTATCGCACAATTTAACGCGCTTGAACTTTCATATCTCGTTAAAGGCGAAGGTATGTCAAGCCCGAAAGCGTCCGCAACGGGAACTGCAAGTTGTTTCGGCGGATTGACAAAAAAATGGAACGATTTGGGTCTTCCCGTTATCACTTGTTGCGACGGGCCGAGCGGAATCCGTTTGGAAGGGGGCGCACCTGCGACATGTATTCCGTCGGGAACACTTCTTTCAGCAACTTGGAATACGGAAATTCTTACCGAAATCTTTTCGGGATTTGCACGCGAATTACTCTCTTACGGGGTAGACGTCGTATTAGCACCGGGAATAAATATTCATAGAAGTCCGCTGTGCGGAAGAAACTTCGAATATTTTTCGGAAGATACCTTTTTAGACGGCGAGTTCGCGACCGCCGTTGCAAAAGGCTTTTCTGATAACGGTGTTTTCTGTACGCTTAAACATTTTGCGGTAAACTCGCAAGAAACAAACAGATACGCCGAAAACGAAGTTTTATCTGAAAGGGCGTTAAGGGAAATCTATCTTAAACCTTTTGAAATCGCGGTTAAAAGCGGATACGTAAAGGCGATTATGACTTCTTACAACAGGGTAAACGGTATTGCCACGGCGGGAAGTTACGATTTAACGACGGCAATTTTAAGAAACGAGTGGAATTATCAGGGTTTCGTTATGTCCGACTGGTGGACAAATATCGACAGCCCGATTGATAAATCTTTCGGAAAGCATAATATAGCGACAATGGTAAAAGCGCAAAACGACGTTTATATGCCCGTTTCCGACACCGTTAAAAACGACGACGACGTTAAATCGGCGCTTGATAGCGGTTATTTGACGTTAGCGGAATTACAGCGTTCGGCTATCAATATAATTAACTTTGCGATAAACACTTTAACGTATAAAAAAGGTCTCGGGAAACTACCTGACGACGATACTACCGAAAAGACTTTAGTATTTAAAAAAGATTTATCAAAAGTTCCTTCGGTGTATTGTGAAGAAATGGAAAAACGTTATCGCGACGCTAAAAAGAAGGTAATAAAAACCGATTTAGACGACGGATTTTATAATTGCGAAATATACTACTATTTTGAAGGCGACGTCTTAAAACAGCACACGATTTTAATCTATCTCGGTACAATAAGCGAACCGATTCCGCTTGTTTGCGCGGGAACGGACGGAAAAATAAATAAAACGTCGTTAAAAATCTATATTAAAAAGGGGATGAATCTTTACGTTGAGTGCGACACGACGGTTGAAATAAAGATTTATAAGTAAATTTATGATTAAAAAAGAATATTATGAAAAATACAAAGGACAAGACGTCTATAATTTTACTATTAAAGACGACATAGAAGTTAAAATATCAACGCTTGGCGGAACCGTTTTATCTATTTTAGTACCAGATAAAAAAGGAAAAACGGTCGACGTTGCATTAGGTGTAATCGGAACTGACAATATGGTTAATTCGGGATATATGGGCGTTGTTGTCGGTAGGTGCGGGAATAGAATAAAAGACGGCATTTTTTCCTTAAACGGCAAAAATTATCAGTTAAATAAAAACGAAGACGGTATTTCCCATCTTCACGGCGGAATAGAAGGTTTCGATAAAAAAATCTTTGATTATAAAGCGGAAAACAACACTCTAACGCTTAAATATTTTAGTCCCGATATGGAAGAAGGGTATCCTTCTAATCTTAATTTTACCGTAAAATACACCGTTAAAAAATCCGATTTAATAATCGAATATTTCGGGGAAAGCGACGGAACAACGCTATTTAATCCGACAAACCATACGTACTTTAACCTAAACGGGGAAAGCGACGGGTCAATATTAGATAACGTTATGAAAATTAACGCCGATTATTATCTGCCTATTACCAAAAACTATATTCCGACGGGTGAAATAAGAAGCGTATTAAATACTCCGTTTGATTTTAACGTGCCTAAAAAAATAGGTAGAGATATAAATTGCGACGACGAACAGTTGGCGATTGAAGGTGGATACGACCATAATTTTTGTATTAAAGACAGCCATTTTGCCACGGTATATTCAGAGAAAACGGGAATACAAATGGACTGCTATACCGACCTGCACGGCGTTCAGTTTTATTCGGGAAATCTTATCGTTTTAGTTAAAGGTAAATCAGACTATAAAAAATATGCGGGATTTTGCCTTGAATCACAGTTTTATCCTAACGCTATAAATCATGAAAACTTTAAGTCTCCGATTTTAAATAAAGACGATAAGTTTTACAGTAAAACGGAATATAGGTTTTCAATTAAAAAATAATTAAAGATTAAAATAAAAAAAAGATTATCGGTTCGATAATCTTTTTTTATTTGTTTATATTGTTATACCGTTTTCTTTCTTACCTTATTCGTAACTTTTCCGTCGTTTTTATTAAAGATAATATTAAATAGTTTCATAATAGGCAAGTCGAGAAGAATAATATTTATAATAATCAAAATATGATGCCAATAAGAAGATATATCGGACATAGGAACTAAAATATAACCAACCGGACTTGAAATACCGTTCATAATTAGAAAGAGCATTATAATAAGCATACAGATAAGTGAGGCAGAAAAGAGTATTCCCCTGAACTTATTGAGCGGTTTACAAATATTATATAAGCAAATCAGTCCCGCGGAAGAAAACGCGTAAACTTCCATAGTTATATAGACGTTAGTTGTAAAAGTACCGAGTGTCAACCTGAATATTTCTATAAACACGACGTTAAGTAGCATAAGTATTGCGCACGGAAACGCCTTTCTGATAACCGCAGGCAAAAACCTACCGCTAACAAGCGCGTCGTTTGACTGTAACGATAAAAAGAAAGAAGGTAGCCCGATAATAAACATTTCAAGCATAAACATATGCGGGAGTTGGAAAGGATAGTTCTTATAGAAAGGCAAAAACAGAGTAAACAGAGCGATAAACAGAGTAAATACCGTCTTCATAAGGTATAAAGACGCGGTACTCTGAATATTGTTTATAACTCTTCTGCCTTCGAAAACGACCTTCGGAAGAGAATTAAAGTTATTATCGGTTAAAACTATGTTTGATACGTTTCTCGCCGCGTCGCTACCCGATGCAACCGTGATTGCGCAATCGGCTTCTTTTAAAGCGAGAATATCGTTTACACCGTCGCCCGTCATAGCGGTCGTATGTCCCGCCGCTTTAAGCGCTTTAATTAAAATGGCTTTCTGTTCAGGAGAAACCCTGCCGAAAACCGTGTATTTATTTGCCGAGTCGTATACTTCGTTTTCCGATAAACCTTCTAAACTGATATAATTTCCGGCATTTTCAATGCCGACTCTTTTCGATATTTCCGAAACGGTAATAGGGTTATCACCCGATATTACCTTAATATCAACGTTGTTATTTTTAAACCAGTTTATAGTTGAAATCGCGTCTTCACGGATATTGTCAACAATCAATACGATAGCTATAGGGTTAAAATCGTTAGGTAAAACGTCATTTTCAATACTTTTTGGTGATGACGCGAGAATTATTACACGGTAACCGATTTTTGCGTATTGATTTACCTGATTTCTGATTTTAGCGTAATCTTTTTTAGATAAAATATATTCGGGCGCACCGAACGCGTAAGTTCCGTTTCTCGAAAAAGAAACAGCCGATAATTTTCTTTGCGAATTGAACGGCATTATTTCTTTCGGTTTTAACAAGTCGTTCAGTCCAAAATAATTTTTAAGTGCTATTGCCGTCTGATTTTCGTCTTTAAGAGCGAATAGCATAGACCCGAAAATATCGTTTACCGAGTATTTTTTGAAACTTATCAACTCGATAACGTCTTTAACGTTCATTTTCCCGTCGGTAATAGTACCCGTTTTATCGAAACAGATAGTATCTACTCTCGCTAACATTTCAAGTGAATAAAGGTCCTGAACGAGAGTGTGGTGTTTAGCAAGTTTTATTACGCCGACGGCAAGCGCCATACTGGTAAGTAAAAACAGCCCGGAAGGTATAAGACCGATAACGAGAGTGGACGTTCCGCGAATAGAATCGTATAACGAAGAATCAAGCGATTTATAAATAAACGCTGTAGCAAGCGGAACGATTATAACGCCGATAACTGAAATAATGATTTTAAGCGAAGACATAAGTTCCGAGTAAGGTTTTTTATATTTTTTTGCCTTTTCGGAAAGTTTTTCAACGTAATTTTCGCGCCCGACTTTTTCCGCACGGGCATAACAAGAACCGGTTGTTATAAAACTACCGGCAAAAATAGGGTCTCCGACTTTCTTTTTTACAGGCACGGATTCGCCCGTAAGTAAAGATTCGTTTACTTCGATTTCGCCGTTTACAACGATACAGTCGGTCGGAATCTGCGAGCCTAAACCTAAAAGAATTATATCGTCTAATACGATATCTTTTGACATAATATCGCAAATCTGACTGTTTCTGACTACTTTTATCGTTTTTTCGGAAATAAGGGTCAATTTATCGATAGATTTTTTAGCCCTTAATTCCTGAATAATCCCGATTAAAATGTTAGCAATAAATATAACGCAAAAGAAAAAATCAACGATAGGCGCGCCGACGTAAATAAGGGCGACAGCCACGATAAAACCTAATAAATTAAAGAACGTGAAAAGATTACCCAAGAAAATCGATAAAACCGATTTCGAGTATTTTTTCGTGTTTTGATTTACAAGATTATTTTGTATTCTGCTATTTAATTGTTCTTCGGTTAAGCCGACTTTATAATCGGGGTTAAACCGTTCAATAGAAAATACGTTCTGTTTTTTCATAAAGGCGTTACCTTATACAATAATATTTACTAAAATATTTACTAATCTCTTCGGAATTATAATAACTTTTTTAATTTCTTTACCGTTTACTTCCGCGCTGACTTTGTCGTCCGATAAAACGATTTTTTCGATTTCTTCGTTAGTTGCTGAAGACGGAATCATAATTTTCGTTTTGATTTTGCTGTTTATCTGAACCGCAATTTCAACTTCGTCTAACACAAGGCATTTTTCGTCGCAAATAGGGTATTCGGAATAGAAAACGGATTTTTTATTGCCAGATATTTCCCATAATTCTTCGGTAAAATGAGGTGCGCAAGGTGCAAGAAGCAACAAGAACTTCGTTAAGCACTCTTTAAATAAAGTAACGTTTTGTTTTTCAAGTCCGTCGTATTTATAAAGCGCGTTTAATAATTCCATAAGTCTTGCAACGGCGGTATTGAAAGAAAAGGCTTCCATATCTTTATCGACGTTCTTTATAGCGTAGTTCGTCGCGTATAACAGTTCTTTTTCGTCCTTGCCTATTATAGTTTCTTTCGATTTTATATCTTTATACTTAACGACTAATCTTTCAATCCTGTCAAGGAACTTTACTATCGCCTTAATACCGTCTTCACTCCACGGACCGCCTTCGGTATAAGAAAACCCGAACATAAGGTAAAGCCTTAACACGTCCGCACCGTATTTCTGAACGTACGGGTCAGGCGCAATAATATTTCCTTTCGACTTACTCATACGAAGCCCGTCAGGACCTAAAATAACGCCCTGATGAACGAGAGAAGTAAAAGGTTCGTCAAACTTCAAGTAGCCCATATCTCTCAACGCTTTCGTAATAAATCTTGCGTAAAGAAGGTGCATACAAGCGTGTTCCGCACCGCCGACGTATTTATCTACAGGAAGCATTTTGTTAATTATTTCAGGGTCGAAAGGCATTTCGGCGTTTTTAGAATCAGGGTATCTTAAATAATACCAACTCGAACAAACGAAAGTGTCCAAAGTGTCGGGGTCTCTGTGCGCAGGACCACCGCAGACAGGGCATTTAACGTTCATAAACCCTTCGTGTTTTTTAAGCGGAGATTCACCGTCCGGCTTAAACTCAACGTCGTAAGGTAGTTTAACAGGTAAATCCTTATAAGGCACGGGAACAGCGCCACATTTATCGCAATGAATAACAGGGATAGGTGCGCCCCAATAACGCTGACGGGAAATAAGCCAGTCGCGTAATCTGTAATTAGTTTTATGCGCGCCTTTACCGACTTTTACAAGGGTATTTATAATAGATTTTCTCGCTTCTTCACTCGTAAGCCCGTCAAAACCGACGCTGTTTATAACTATTCCGTCATCACAGAAGGGCAGTTCGTCGTTGCAGTTTACGCCTTTAATCGTGCGAGTGATAGGAAGATTATATTTAATAGCGAAAGCATAGTCTCTTTCGTCGTGCGCAGGCACGCCCATAACCGCGCCCGTTCCGTAAGAATAGAGAACGTAATCGGCAGCGTAAATAGGGACTTTTTTATTGTTAATCGGGTTAATTGCATAAGCACCGATAAACACGCCCGTCTTTTCACGCGAAGTGGAAAGTCTGTCTATTTCGTTAGTTTTTGACGTTTCTTCGATATAGTTTTCAACGGCTTTTAATTGCGCTTTCGTAGTAAGTTTTTTAACGAGTGGGTGTTCAGGCGCTAAAACGACGTAAGAAACGCCGAATAGAGTATCCGCCCTTGTCGTAAACACCTTGAAACTATCACCGCTTTCGGTGGAAAACTCGATTTCTCCGCCCGTTGATTTTCCTATCCAGTTTTTCTGCATAAGTTTCGTTTTTTCAGGCCAGTCGAGTTTATCAAGGTCTTGCAAAAGTTCTTCCGCATACTCGGTAATCTTAAAAAACCATTGAGTTAAATCTTTTTTTACAACTTGTGAACCGCATCTTTCGCAGACGCCGTTTACAACCTGTTCGTTAGCAAGAACGGTTTTACATGACGGACACCAGTTTACAGGCGCTTCTTTTCTGTATGCCAAACCCTTTTCATAGAGTTTTAAAAAGAGCCATTGCGTCCATTTATAATAATCTTCGTTACAGGTTTTAATTTCGGCGTTCCAGTCGAACATTGCACCCATTTCGCGAAGAGTCTGTTCCATATTCGCAATATTTTTTTCTGTGGAATCTTTCGGGTGAATACCCGTTTTTATCGCGTAATTTTCAGCAGGAAGACCAAACGCGTCAAATCCCATCGGTTGAAAAACTTCATAGCCCTTCATTTTTTTATATCTTACAAAACTGTCGGTAGGGCCGTAGTTGTACCAATGCCCTAAATGAAGTTTAGCGGCAGACGGATAGGAAAACATTTCTAAACAGTAATATTTTTTATCAACGTTTTTTGGATTAAAAGTGTTTAACTTTTCTTTTTCCCAAATTGCTTGCCATTTCTTTTCGATTTTCTTAATGTCCATTAAAGAAGCCTCCGATTTCTTCAAAAAATATCAAGATTATTATAGTATAATTATATAATATAGTCAAATAATATAAATATCAATTTTAATTTTCGTCTTTATTTTTCTCACAAAAAGTAAAAAAAGGGACGAAATATTATTCGACTAATCGATTTATTTTACTTTTTAGATAAAAAATGATATAATAATTAAAAAGATAAAATAAATCAAACGTTTTTAATTTTATTTAATGAATTATTATATATTTTCTAATAAAAATACGATTTATTATGTCAGACATAAAAGATAAAAACCGTGAAATTACGTTTTCGGTTAAAGGCACTAAATGAATTTTCAAAAAATTACAATAAAAGACTTAAATATTATTAAACCGTTTTTTAATTACAATGATAGTAGAATATGCGATTTTACCGTCGGCGGTTTATTTATGTGGAAAGATTATTTTAATACTGAGTTCGCGATAAATGGCGAGTGTCTGTATTTAAGGCAGTATTTTAACGGTGATTGTTATTATTTTCTTCCGCTTTCAAAAGACGTTAAGTCGGATTTTAAATATTTAATAAACTCGCTTTCCGATAATGAAATTAATTTTTGCGTTTACCCGTCGGACTATTTTTTCTTGTTAGAAGAAAACCATCTTAAATATACCGTAAAGGAAGAACGGGGATTTTTCGATTATTTATATAAAGCGGAAGATTTAGCCTTGTTTTCGGGTAAAAAATATTCACCGCAAAGAAATCTGATTCACCAGTTTAATAGGGCATATCCCGATTATAAGTTTATCGGTATAACGGGCGAAAACGTGCCGTTATTAGCAGAATTCTTAAAAAACGATTATAAAGTTGATTACAACGCTTCGGCATATGAAATCGAAGAAGAAAAAAAGGTTTTGGAAGTTTTAAATAATTTTGAAACTTATAACTTTTTTGGTTCGTATTTAACTTGTAATAATATAATTTTCGGTTTTTCTCTTGCGGAAAAAATAAACGACACTATATATATTCATATTGAAAAGGCGCGAAAAGATATAAAAGGCGCGTATCAAACGCTTGTTTATAATTTTGCGAAAAAATATTCAGATAACGCCTTATATATAAATAGGGAAGAAGATATGAACGATTTAGGATTACAAAAATCAAAACTTTCATATCACCCGATTAAATTACTTGAAAAATATACGATTACTATCAAAAAATAATATAAAATAAAAGATGGTAAAATATTGCCACCTTTTATTTTTTTTGATATAATAATAAAATAAATAACCAAATTTATTGATGAAAGGGATACGCGATTCAGACGGCTTTTATAGGCTTTCACAACGGACAAGTCCTGCGTAGTTTTACGGAGCAGTCAGCAACCTATGGAATAGGTTGCATGTGTATAAAAAAATGCAACCGCATATTAGAATGCGATTGCAACTGGCAGGGGAGACGCGATTCGAACACGCAACCTATGGTTTTGGAGACCACTACTCTACCGTTGAGCCACTCCCCTAAAAACAATAAGATTATATTATAAAAGTCAGGTATTGTCAATTATTTTTGAGGTTAAAATATGAAAAAGAAATATAAAATAGGTATAATCGGGGCAGGATTTATGTCTTCGTCGATTATAAAGGGTATAATTAAATCTAAAATCATCAAAAATAAAAACGTGATTGTAAGCGATATTTCTCTTGACGCCTTAAATAAAATTAAGCAGACAGGGGTAAATACCACACAAGACAACAAGTTTTTATGCGACAATTCAGAATACGTTTTATTCGCAATAAAACCGCAAAATCTTAACGCCGTTTTAGAAGAAATAAAAGATACGTCGTGCAACAACTTTATTTCAATTATGGCGGGCGTTAAAAAAGGTAAAATCAGTGCGGTTATTAAAGGTGCAAAGATTGCAAGATGTATGCCGAACACTCCTTGTTCGATAGGTTGCGGGGCGGTTGCAATCGATTTAAAAGATTATACGTTAGATAGCGAAAAAGCCTTTATAAAAAGTATATTTACGTCTTTTGCAAAGGTTGAAGAAGTTGATGAAGAATTATTAAACGCGGTAACGGGAATATCCGGCAGTTCGCCTGCTTATTTCTATCTTTTCGTCAAAGGAATAATTGACGCGGGCGTTAAAAACGGACTTTCCTTTGAAACGGCAAAAAATCTTGTCGTATCGACAATGAAAGGTAGTGCGGAAATGATTTTCAATAATAAAGATAAATCGATAGAAGAATTAATAAACGCGGTTTGCAGTAAAGGCGGAACGACTATTGAAGCAATGAATTCGTTTGAAAACGATAATCTTTTAAAGATTACGGAAAAAGCCGTAGAGTCCTGTATAAAAAGATCAAAGGAATTAGAAAGTTTATAATGAAAGAAGTAATTATTTACACCGACGGTGCCTGTTCTGGAAATCCCGGAAACGGCGGATACTGTGCGATTTTAATATACGGTAAAAAGGAAAAAGTTGTTTCAGGTTCGGAAAAAGACACAACGAACAACCGTATGGAACTTCTCGCCGTAATAAAGGGGCTACAAGCCTTAAAAGTGCCTTGTTCGGTTAAACTATACAGCGATTCCGCCTACGTCGTGGAAGCGTTCAGGCAAGGCTGGATAACCGACTGGATTAAAAACGGTTGGAAAACAGCATCCAAAAAAGAAGTTAAAAACGTCGACTTATGGCAAACGTTATACGGATTATTAGAAACGCATCTCGTTGAGTTTATTAAAGTTAAGGGGCATGCTGATAACGAATACAATAACCGTTGCGATAAAATTGCCGTAAATGAATATAAAAAACTCGTTTAATAGATTATTTTAATTCTTTTGAAATATAATATTTATATGCAGTATAAAAACAACCTGAAAACCGTTTGTTTTACCGTATTAAATATTATATTCGGCATTTTAAGTATCGTCTTATTTCTTTTGTTTTTGGAAAAGTACGATAGCGGATTTTTATTTAACAATAAAACCCTTATTTCATCAATAACGGTAAGCGTTATTACCGCGATAACTATTTTATCGGTTTTACTTTTGTTTCTTGATAAAGAAGTTTTATATAAACTTTTCTTTATAGTATCGATAAGCGTATTATTCGTTATTTTTCTGTTGTTTTTATTTAAAATAACGGGACTTTTTGATAAAATCGATTCGATTGAAGATTTAAGGTCTTATATATCGTCGTTTAACGGCGTTTCTGCAATCATTTTTATTCTGATACAATTTTTACAGGTAGTATTACTGCCCATACCGTCGTTTATAACGATAGGTGCCGGAGTAATTTTATTCGGCGCTTTTAAGTCGGCTGTTTATTCCTGTATCGGCATTATATCGGGTTCAATCGTCGCATTTATCGTCGGCAGAATATTCGGGTATAAAGTCGCGACGTGGATAGTCGGAAAAAAACCGCTCGATAAGTGGCTGAAATCAATAAAGGGAAAAGATAAGGTTATATTAACTTTTATGTTTTTATTGCCGTTTTTCCCCGACGACGTTTTATGTTTTGTCGCGGGACTTACGACTATTAGTTTTTCTTTTTATATCGTAATGATATTTTTAACGAGAATAACGGGCGTATTCGTCGCTTGTTATTCGATAAACAACAGTCTGATTCCTTATAATACTTGGTGGGGAATAATTATATGGTGTATAATTATTTTTCTTCTTGTTACGGCGTCAATTTATATATCGAAACACAGCGACGAAATTAAAATATTTAAGAAAAGGAAAAGATAAGTAAAATAAAGGCGAAAATACTTATCTTTATGATAGACATAATGAAAAAAACTATAGTAATAGGGGCAGGAGCAAGCGGACTTTTTACGGCGATTAAAGCAAGTGAAAAAGGAAACGAAGTTCTGGTACTTGAAAAAAACGAAAAGTGCGGTAAAAAGATTTACATCACGGGAAAAGGCAGGTGTAATCTATCGAACAATACCGATAGCAATACTTTTTTAGAAAACGTCGTCAATAATCATAAGTTTTTATACGGCGCGATAAATAATTTTTCGCCAAGCGATACTATATCGTTTTTTGAAAACAACGGCTTAAAACTTAAAACCGAACGCGGAAACAGGGTTTTCCCCGAAAGCGATAAGGCAAGCGACGTTACGAAAACGTTAGAAAAAATCTGTCAAAAATTCGGAGTGAAGTTTTTGTTTAACACCGAAGTGGAAAAGATTTTGACGGAAAATAACGCTGTTATCGGCGTTTTAATAAAGGGCGGAAAAAAAATTAAGTGCGATTCGGTTGTCGTATGTACGGGCGGACTTTCTTATCCCTTAACGGGTAGCACGGGGGACGGATATATGTTCGCAAAAAGCGTCGGACATACTGTAATCGATACAAAACCGTCGTTAGTCGGCATTGAACTAATCGGGGATTATTATAAAGATTTTCAGGGTATTTCTCTTAAAAACGTTAGGCTTTCGGCTTTTAATAACGATAAAAAAATCTTTTCCGAACAAGGCGAAATGCTTTTTACTCATTTCGGGGTATCCGGTCCGCTTATTTTAACTCTTTCCGCTTTAATTAACAGGTTAGACCTAAAATCCCTTTTATTAAGTATCGATTTTAAGCCCGCGCTTTCTTACGAAACGTTAGAAAAACGCATTATAAAAGAGTTTTCTTTTAACTCAACAAAAGAAATTAAAAACGTTATGAGAAGTTTACTTCCTAAAAATCTCATTGACGAAGTATTAAAACGCTCGGAAATCAAAAAGGATACCGTTTGCAACGCTATCACGGTTGAAAAAAGGGACAAACTTATTAAAAACCTTAAAAATTTTACGATGAAAGTTAAAAATTTACGACCTATCGACGAAGCGGTTATTACGTCCGGCGGGGTTTCGGTTAAGGAAATTAACCCGAAAACAATGGAAAGTAAAATAATTTCCGGATTATTCTTTGCGGGCGAAGTTTTGGACGTGGACGCTTTTACGGGCGGTTTTAATTTACAGATTGCCTTTTCAACGGGGTATACGGCGGGGGAAAACTGCTAAAAATTAAAGGAAAAATATGGAAATAATTAAAGCAAAACACAGCGGATTTTGTTTCGGGGTTAAACGCGCTATCGACGAAACAATGAAATTATCGGGCGAAAACAACTTTATTCTCGGCGATATCATACATAACGAAAAGGTTATAGAAAACTTAAAAGAAAAGGGAATAAAGACGATTTATAGCCTTTTTGAACACGACTTTTCCGATAATGATACGTTGGTAATAAGAACGCACGGTGAACCGAAAAGCACTTACGATTTTGCTACGGGAAAAGGCGTTAAAATTATAGATTGTACTTGCCCGTTCGTTCAGGATATACAAAAAAAGGTGCTTGACCATTATAAAAACGGGTATACGATAGTCATTATCGGCAACGAAAAACACCCCGAAGTAATAGGAATAAACGGATGGTGCGACAATAATGCGGTAATAACCGACGACGTAGATAAAATAAACGAAATAACGTCGGAAAAAATCTGTATAGTAGTTCAAACTACCTATTCTGAAGTAAAATTTAATGAAATTATTAAAAAAATTAAGTATAATACCCCTAAAATGCTTGATATTTTCAATACAATTTGTTATACTACAACAAAACGCCAGAAAGAAGCGTTTATGCTTTCCGCGATTTGCGACGCGACAATCGTAATCGGCGGAAAAAACAGCAACAACACGCAGGAACTTTTTGAAATCTGCAAAAAAAATTGTCGCGATACCTATAGAATAATCGATCCAAGCGATTTTGATTATAAAATATTAAAAAATAAAAGGAAGGTAGGGGTTGTTTTAGGCGCTTCGACGCCGATAGAACAATTCCAAGAGGTTGTCCAAAACATGGAGAAAATTACAGAAGAAGTTATCACAAACGAAATTGATGTAGATGCAAAGCAAGATACACCGGTTGAACAGAAAGAAGTTAAATCAGAAATGGAAAAAGCGTTTAACAGTATCAAAACCAACAAGAATTTCAGAGTAAAACAAGTTGTTACTGCTAAAATATCGTCGGTTAAAGACGAAGGCTTAACGATTTCTCTTAAAGATATAAAATCTGATTTCGAACTTCCGAAAGAAGAGTTGATTTCCGATTTTGTAAAAGAAAACTTTAAGGTTGGCGACGAAATAAGGGTTATGGTCGTTGGTAAAAATCCTATGAGATTTTCCGAAAAGGCTATGGCTAAAATACTTGCCGAAGAAGCGGAAATCGAAGAAATCAAAAACGGTAAAATCTTCGAAGCGGTTATTGAATCGACTAATAAAGGCGGTTTAATCGGTAAATTCGGTTCTTATCAGGTTTTCGTTCCGTCTTCTCAAATCAGAATAGGTTTTGTTAAAGACCTTGAAAAATACGTAGGCAAAAAGTTAAGACTTAAAGCCGAAAAGGTTGAATCGAAAGGAATAAGAAAACAAATCGTTGGTTCTCAAAGAACGATTTTAGAAGCAGAAAAGGCAATAAGAGACGCTGAAAGGGCGGAAAAAGAAGCGGAGTTTTTCGATAATATTCAGGAAGGCGACGTTGTTCTCGGCACACCGTTAAGATTTACTAATTTCGGCGCTTTCGTATCGGTAAACGGTTTTGATTGTCTTGCTCATATTTCAGACCTTTCGTGGACGGGCTGTAAAAATTGTGCGGACGTTTTGGAAATCGGTAAAGAATACGAATTCAAGATTTTGAAAATCGATACCGAAAACAAACGCGTTTCGATAGGTTATAAACAATTACAACCGAGACCTTGGGATTTAGTTTCCGAAAAATACGCAGTTGGCGACGTAATTAAAGGTAAAGTAGTAAGAATAGTTCCTTTCGGCGCTTTCGTTGAAATCGAAAAAGGAATCGACGGACTCGTTCACGTTTCCCAGATTTCTAATAAATGGCTTGAAAATCCTGTTACCGCTTTAACGGAAGGACAGGAAGTTGAAGCGAAGATTTTAGATATCAACCCTGAAAAGGAAAAAATAACGCTTTCAATTAAAGCACTTCTTCCTGAAGAACCGCAAGAAAACGCGGAAGACGGCGAAGATAAAAAAGCAAAAGGCAAAAAGCGTGCTAAAAAGACGGAAGAAAATGCCGAAGAAGAATTGAGAGAATGGAAAGACGACGCGTCGGGCGACGTTTCCATTGCCGAAATGATAAATAAAGACTAATTTAATTGTAGATTATAAGATAAGCCACTTTAATAGTGGCTTATTTATTTTTAAACCGTAGTTTTTTCTACGGTTTTTTTGTTCTAAAAAAAAATACTCTTAATATATTATAGTAAATGGATTTATCCTTTTTATCAAACGGAGTTTTAAACGCAATAAGGGACTTATTGACAGAGAAAATCTATGAAATAAGACTTCGTGAAAATTATAAAATCACGGTAAATTATATGGGGACAAGAAGGGTTTTGTCCGATTATATATGCAAAAAAGACGATATAGATTTTATAATCAACACGGTAACCGAGAAATCTGTTTACGCTTATAACGACTATATTAAAAACGGATTTATAACGACAAAAAACGGGGTACGGATAGGCATTTGCGGACAATGCGTGTATCAAGGCGATAATATTATTACCATTAAAAATATTAGTTCTGTAAATATTCGTATTCCACATCTTATTTCCGGCTGTTCGGACGGTGTGTTCTCTAAAATAATAGATAATAATTCCGTTTATAATTCGCTTATTATCGCACCGCCCTTTTGCGGAAAAACGACAATAGTTAAAGACCTTGCGATAAAACTTAATAAATCGCTAAATAAAAATATTTTAATAATAGACGAAAGGGGCGAATTTTCCGTAATTTCGGGCGAAAATATAGATAAAATCTCTTTTTCCAACAAATATTTTGCCTTTAATTACGCGTTAAGGTCAATGTCGCCCGATATCGTTTTAACGGACGAACTGATATCCGATTCAGACTGGCGGTTTGTCGGTAGCGCGATTTCTTCGGGAATAAAAGTTATTGCAACAATTCACGCCGACAGTATTTCAAACTTAAAAGATAAAAAAGAGTTTATTGACGGGCTATTTTGCAGGTATTTTGTTTTAAGAAGGGATTCTATCGGCATTATCGATAAAACATTTGATAAAGATATGAAAGAAATATGAACGTCGCTTTCGGAATAATTTCAATAATAATTTCAACTTTTATCGGGTTCAGGCTATCATTTAAGTACACCGAAAAAAAGGATTTTTATAAATACTATCGACAATTTAACTCTAATTTGGAAAACGAAGTTTCTTTTTTAAATAACACCCTTTTAAGTATTATTGAAAAGTCAGATAAAGACATATATTTTTATAGGGTTTTAGAAGATAAAATCGTAAACGATAAGAAAGAAAAAATCGCCTTTTTGAGTAAAGACGAAAACGACTATTTTTTTGAGTATTCAGAAAAAGTCGGTAAAACGGACAAGGCGGGTCAGTTAGAACTTATAACGTTTACTAAAAAGTATCTGACCGAAAAATACGAAACTGCGGAAAAGGAAGAAAAAAAGTATAAAAAACTCTATATCAAAATGGGGTTTTTAATCGGATTATTGATTTTTATTGTTATTATTTGATATGAACATTGATATTATTTTTAAGATAGCGGGAATAGGCATACTTATAACGGTAATCGTTCAGATATTAAAAAAAAGCGACAGGGACGAAATAGCGACACTCGTATCCATTGCGGGGCTTGTTATAGTTTTAACCTTCGTAATCAATATGGTAAGCGAACTTTTCGACTCGATACGCACTATTTTTAACTTGTTTTAATGATAAAAATCGTAATAACGGCGATACTTTTTGCCGGTATAATAATGTATCTAAAAAGTATAAACAGCGAACTTGCGATATTAACGACCGTAATAGCAAGCCTGATGCTTATTTCAAAAATAATATTTTATCTCGAAGATACGATTAGTTTTATTAACCGACTGTTTGAATCGGCTAATATCGACAGCGGAATAATAGAAGTTATACTTAAAATCACGGGAATAGGGTTTACCGTAGAGTTCGCGTCGGATATTTTAGAAGATTTCGGGTTAAAATCGCTTTCAAATAAATTAGTTATTTTGGGAAAACTTATTATTTTATCAGTCGCTTTTCCCGTTATTTATTCTTTTTATAACGTAATTTTAAGTCTATTATGAAAAAACTTATTTTGTTGGTTTTAATATTTATTCCGTTTTTATGTTTTTCAGGTAAAACTTTTACGGTAAAAGCCGAAAACCTTAACGAAACGATAGACGAACAATTAGAAATATTAGATTTGTCTGAAATAAGCCGACTAATCGACGAAAACTCTGAAAATATCGACTTTAATCTTCTTTTAACTAACGTCTTAAAAGGCAACTTTGACAGTAGCGCAGATAACGTTTACAAATACGTTATTGAAATTATAGGTAAAAACTTTAAATTAGAGATTAAAAACTTTATCTTAATTATTTCTTTAATAATATTCGTTTCGCTAATAAATAACGTTAAAACCGATCAGGATAACGGCGTTAAAAACATAGTCAATTTAATATCTGTTTTATCGGTTGTAATAATACTTTCAACAAGCGTAATATCCGTTATTAAAAAAGTTAAAAACGTTATTAAAATACTGTCGGAATTAAACGAGATTATGTCTCCCGTAATCCTAACTTTAATGATTGCGTCGGGTGGACACGCTTCCGCCGGCATATATAAACCGATTGTTAATATTCTATCCGATTTAATACTTAATAACGTAATGATAATACTGCTTCCGATTATACTTTTAATAATCGTTTTCGGCGTTTTATCGAACGTTTCAAGTAATATTTCCTTTTCAAAATATACAGACCTTTTAAAATCGGTTTATAAATGGATAATCGGAATAACCGTTGCCGTTTTCGGCATCTTTATAACGGCGCAAGGGATAGCGTCCAACTCGTTTGACGGCATCTCTTTTAAGATAACAAAGTACGCGCTATCAAACTCCGTACCGATTATCGGCGGATTTTTAGGCGGTGGTATAGATTTTTTCGTCGCGGGAAGTACGCTAATTAAAAACTCAATAGGGCTAATAGGCCTTTTCTTTATTATTGAAATACTTATAAACCCGATAATAAATCTTGCTGTTTTGTCTTTAATACTAAAACTTGTTTCCGCCATCGCAGAAACGTTAAACAATAAGGAAATATCTAACGTAATTTCGTCTTTTTCTACAGGAATAACTTACCTAAATATTACGCTTATAATTACGGGCGTAATGACCTTTATAACTCTTTTACTTCTCGTTATTTCCGCCAACTTTATCGTATGAAAGAATATCTTATTTCGGTTATTTCCGTTGCAATTTTATCCTGCCTGATTATATCTGTTATTCCAAGCGGAAAGACTTCTAAAACGATAATACTATGCGTAAACGTAATCGTGGGACTTACCGTTATTTTACCTATAATAAACTATTTTAATAGGGAAGATTTTTCAATCACGATAGATACCGCTTACAAAACGGAAGAAAACCTTAACACCGATTACTTAAACTATTCGATTGAAAATAAGTTGGAATACAATAAAAAAGTTATTAAAACCTATCTTAAAAGTAAAAACCTGAACGGGGAAGTCTATTTTGATTATGAAACCGATAAAGATTATAAAGTAGTTTATAAAAAAATATCGGTTAAATTAAATAAAAAAGTAATAATAGCGGAAAACAACAATATAAATATTATTGAAGAAATTAAAAATTATATTTCTTGTTTTCTACTCGTCGATAAGGATATTATCATAATTTATGAATAAAGAAAATATTAAAAAAAACTTTATAGAAAAAATTAAAAACAATAAAAAACTGCAATACGTTTTAGTCGGCGTTTTAGTGATTTTAATTTTAGTCGTATTTTTCTTTTCGGGGAACGTAAAAAAGAAAGAAACGGAAACGGACGTCGTATTAAACTATATAAACGGTTTAGAGAGCAAACTTAAAACCGTTTTAAGCAAGGTGGAAGGCGCGGGGGACGTTGACGTAATAATTGCCGTCGATTCGGGCATGGAAACCGTACTTGCAAAAAAGTCGGTTATAAAAGAAGGTTCGGGGGAAACGGAAATAGAAGAAACGCCGATAATAGTAAACGGCAAAACCGTTCCGATAAAGGAAGTTTATCCGAAAATCACGGGTGTTCTTATAATCTGCGAAGGCGCAAAAAATATCGCCGTATACAATAAAATACAGCGCGCGACGATTTCGCTTTTAGATATCGAAGTAAATCAGATAGAAATACTGACAAAAAAATAATTTTATATAGGAGAAAAATATGTCAAAGAAAAAAAAGATTATCATTTTAACGTCAATGGTCGCACTACTCGCTATTACCGCCGTTTTTAACTTCATTTTAACTAACGACGGCATAAGCATAACCGAACCCGTTGCGCAGACTTCCGCAAATTACTTCGAACAGTACAGAACGGAAAGACTATCGTCAAGAAACGAAGAATTATTACAGTTAGACAATATCATTGCGTCTTCTGAAAGTATGCCCGACGAATTATCTACCGCGCTTACAATGAAAACTAATTTAACTAAAATATCAGAACAGGAAATGTATCTTGAAAACCTTATAAAAGCATACGGGTTTTCGGACACGGTTGTATGCATAGGTCTTGAAACGAATAATATAAACGTAATAACGAAAAGCGAAAATTTAAGTGCCGACGACGCAATCTTAATTTATACGATAATACAGGAAGAGTGCAACGTTTCACCTGAAAACGTAAAAATTATACCTATTTCTTAAAAAAACACTATGCAAACAGAGAAATATGTGGTAAAATATACGTAAGATTAGACAGGGTGGTTCTTTTTAATGAAAAAATTCAAAAAACTTACCAAAAAGCAACCTGAAAGTAAAATTACTTACAGCGAACATATTATAGAAAATATCGTTTTGTTGTCCATTGCGGAACTTGAAGACGTTTCGCTTATCTCTCCGACTTACGGGAATAATCAAAGCAGATCTATCCGCATTAAGACAACGAAAAACGAGATAACCGTTGACGTAAACGTTAAAATCAATTATAACCAATCGATTTCTGAAATGGCTTATAAGATACAGGATTCAATAAGGCACAACGTAGAATCTATGACTGAAAATAAGATTGCAAACGTCAATATTTTCGTAAACGGTATTACCTTTAACGATAAGATTACGGCGGAAGAAAATACACCGCAAGAAGATAACGGTCAGGAAGCCACGACGATAAATAAGGAATAACACGTATGAGAAGTCTTGCAAGGGAAATTGTATTTAAAACTTTATATTCCAAGCTCTTCAATAACGATAATGAGGAGCTTTTTACTATTTTGAAAAAAGAAAACAATCTGTCAAAGGACGACTCGGATTTTGCCGATAAACTTTTAGAATATTCTTTATCGGACACCGAAAAATATCTTAATAAAATATCGGAATTATCGATAGGATTTAAGATAAACAGAATTTTAAGTTTAGATAAATGCGCGCTTATTATCGGTATGGCGGAATTAGACCGTTTCGACACGCCTATTGCCGTTGCAATCAACGAAGCCGTAAACTTATCTTCTAAATACTCGACAGAAAAAAGCACAAACTTTGTCAACGGAATATTAGCGGAATACGTAAAGGGTAAATAAAATGGCAATTTTAATCGACGGGAAAAAATTATCGGCCGAAATAAAAGACGAAATAAAAGAAAAGGTCAATGAATATTTTCAAAAAACCAACCGCCAGATAACTCTTGCGGTTATTCTTGTCGGGAACGATCCCGCGTCTTCCGTTTACGTAAAAAACAAAATTAAAGCGACCGAATACGTGGGTATGAAATCATTATCTTATATTTTACCCGAAACAGCAACGGAAGAAGAAATAAAAGAACTAATAATTACCCTTGCAAACGACGACGGGGTGGACGGGATTTTGGTTCAGTTGCCGTTGCCGAAAGGTATAAACGAAAGAGCGATTTTGGATTTAATACCGGCAGAAAAGGACGTGGACGGGTTTAAGGCGGAAAACGTAGGCAAACTGCTTTTAGGCGAAGAAACGACGATTTCTTGCACGCCTTACGGCGTTATTACTATGCTTAAAAAGTACGGCATAGAACTATCGGGCAAAAACGCGGTTGTTGTCGGCAGAAGCAATATCGTCGGCAAACCGATGTCGATTTTATTATTACAAGAAAACTGCACGGTAACCATTTGCCACAGTAAAACCGAAAACTTAAAAGAAATAACTAAAACCGCCGATATTCTCGTTTCCGCGATAGGAAAACCTAATTTCATAAAAGAAGATATGGTAAAGGACGGCGCGGTGGTAATTGACGTCGGCATAAACAGGACGGAAGAAGGTATTAAAGGGGACGTGGACTTTGATAACGTATCTAAAAAAGCGTCTTACATAACGCCCGTTCCGGGTGGGGTCGGTCCTATGACTATTTCAATGCTTATTTTAAATACGTTAAACTCTGCTAAAAGGAGAAAACCTTGTTAGGATACGAAGATATATACGATAATTATCTTAATAATTTCAAGATATATTTAGACAAGTATTTTTTACGCAACGATGGAAATATTCCCCGCGAGATTTTTGAACCTATGAAATACGCGGTTGCGGACGGCGGGAAAAGAATAAGACCCGTTTTATGCCTTGCCGTTGCAGATATGCTTGGTATTAGCCGAGATAAAGTTCTAAACTATTGTCTTGCGATAGAGTTTATTCACAGTTATTCGTTAGTACACGACGATTTGCCGTGTATGGATAACGACGATTACAGGCGCGGAAAACTTTCGACGCATAAAAAATACGGCGAAGCAATGGGCGTTTTAATCGGCGACGCGCTTTTAAATACGGCGTTTGAACTGTGCCTTAATAAAAACGATAGCAATCAAAACGATATAAAAGCAATGCGGATTATTACGAACTGCGCGGGTGCTTCGGGTATGATTGCGGGGCAAGTCGGCGATATGGCGTTTAACAATCAGGAAGGCACGGAAAACGATTTATTGAATATCTATATCAATAAAACGTCTAAACTTATTATGTGTTCGGTACTTGTTCCGTCAATTTTAGCAAACAATAAGTATTATTACGAATTAAAAGAGTTTGCAATGAATCTCGGAATACTCTTTCAGATTACTGACGATATTTTAGACGAAGAAAGCAGTTTAAGCGTATTAGGAAAAACACCGCATAAAGATAAAGAAGAAAACAAACTGACTTCGATAAAGATTTTCGGGCTTGACGGTGCGAAAGCGCAGGCGGAAGAGTATTATGAAAGATGCCTTTATATTTTAGAATGCGTTAATAACTCTGAATTTTTATCGGAGTTTACCACGAAACTATACAACAGAAAGAAATAACACAAGAAATTGTGTTATTTTGTTTATAAAAAATGAGATTAGACAACTATTTATTCGTAAACAAATATTTCGATTCGAGAACGAAATCAAAACAGGCGATAGAACGCGGTGAAGTTATAGTAAACGGACTTCTTATCGACAAGCCGTCTTACGAAATAAACGAGAATATTGCCCACGATATAGAAATCCGCGCGAAAGAAACCTTTGTTTCTCTCGGCGGATATAAACTTTCTAAAGCGCTTAAAGATTTTTCGTTCAGCGTAAAAGATAAGATTGCAATCGATATCGGCGCAAGCACGGGGGGATTTACCGACTGCCTTTTAAAAAACGGCACGAAAAAAGTTTTTGCAGTCGATTTAAACGACGAACTTTTACACTCGACCTTAAAAAACGACGATAGGGTAATACCCGTAATTAAAAATGCAAAACTGTTAAATAAAAGCGATTTTTCTGTTACGGCAGACATTATAACAGCCGACCTTTCTTTTATATCTGCGTCAATTATTATTCCTGTTATAAAAAATCTTTTGGACGATAAAAAGCACCTTATTCTTTTAATAAAACCGCAATTTGAAAACGACGAAAGAATAAGGTTTAAAAATGGAATAATAAAAAACGCCGTATATCACGAAAACGCTTGCAAAAAGATTTTTCAGTCGGCAATAGAAAACGGGCTTATTCCGATTAACTTTACAACCGCGCCTGTTTCCGATAAAAAAAACAGAGAATTTTTAGTATTATGTCAAAAAAATTCCGATATAAAGCCGTTTAATTTAGATAAATATAATTTTTAAAAATATTCAGTATTTTATGCAAAAAATATTGTAATTATAAATTATAAATGTTATAATAAAAAAATATGAAAGCACTAATTTACGTAAACAAAGAAAAAGACGCATCAAATACGTGGTGCAACCAACTGAAAAAAAGTTTAACCGATTATAATATCGATTATTCACTTCTTTCCGACGAAGATTTAAAAAAGAACATTTCGGCGGACGTTATTTTCGTTCTCGGCGGGGACGGAACGATTTTATATTTATCGGAATTTGCAAACGCTAACGGTATTCCGATAATCGGTATCAACGCGGGGAAGATAGGATTTTTAACCGAGTTTGAAAAGGACGAAACGGAACTTGCAGTTAAGACTTTAAAAGAAAATCTTTTAATTGCAGAAAAACGTATTGCGCTTATTTCGGAAATTAACGGCGAAAAATTCGTTGCGCTTAACGATTGCGTAATCCAGAGAATATACGACGAAAAGAACGTCGGAATTATAGCAAGCATAAAAATCACCATCGATAACGTCGATATAGCAGATATTAACGGGGACGGGATTATTATTAGCACGCCAACGGGTTCAACTGCTTACTCGCTTTCTGCGGGCGGTGCTATTTTAGCACCGGGTATAAACGCGCTTTCATTAACGCCGATTTCCGCGCACACACTCTCTCAACGTCCGATAATTTATTCGGCGGACTCTAAACTCGTCGCTAAAATCAATACGGGAAGCGTTGCGGGACTTTTTATCGACGGAAAGTTTATTCAAAAACTTTATGAAAACAATGAAGTAATCGTGTCGAAATCTAAAACGCCGATTGTATTTTTAAGGCGGAAAACGACTAATTTTTATAAGAAAGTCGTTAAAAAACTTGCCAGCACGGAGAAAGACTGATGCAGAAAAATAAAAGATTAGATTTAATATTAAAAATAATAAGCGAAAACGAAATAGATACGCAGGAAGAATTAACTGCCGTTTTAATAGACAAGGGCTATAACGTTTCGCAAGCGACGATATCGCGCGACGTTAAAGATTTAGGGCTTATTAAAATCGAAGGAATAAAGAAAAAGTTTAAATACGCCAAAATCGAACAGTCAAACGAAATACCGGAAAACATAATTAATCTTCTTAAAAGTTTTACCGTATCTATACAATCGGCTAATAATCTCGTCGTATTAAAAACGATGGTAGGTAACGCGGGTTCTGCCTGTATCGCCATCGACAAAATGAATCTTCCGCAGATAATAGGTACGATAGCGGGAGACGATACCGTTTTAATTATTTCAAAAAACAACGCGTCAGCCGACGCTTTGGTTAAATTTTTAAAGAGTTTATAAAATGTTAGTTTCACTCACGATAAAAAACATTGCGCTAATTGAATACGCCGAAATACCTTTCAATAAAGGATTGAACGTTCTATCCGGCGAAACGGGTGCAGGCAAGTCGGTTATTATCGACTCGCTTAATTTCGTTTTGGGTGCAAAAGCTGAAAAATCAATAATAAGAAACGGAGAAAACGAGTGTTCCGTTTCAGTCGAATTCGATATTACTAATAACGTTGAAATAAATAGTTTATTAAAAGAGTTCGATTTTGAAGAAGAAGACGCGCTGATAATTACACGTAAGTTTAATATCGACGGCAAATCGACTGTAAAAATCAACGGCAATACGGCAACTATTTCTATGCTGAAAAGGTTTTCGTCTCTTTTAGTCGACGTTCATGGGCAAAGCGAACATTTTTATTTACTGAACGAAAATAATCAGTTAAAACTTATCGATTCGCTGTCAGAAAGCGAAAATTTTACTATAAAAAACGAAATTAAAGCCGATTTATCGGTCTATAACGAAATAAAGGCAAAACTTAACGAGTTAGGCGGGAATAAAGCGGACAGAGAAACGAAAATCGATATTTTAACTTATCAGATAAACGAAATTGAAAAAGCCGACTTAAAAGAAGGTGAAGAAGAAGAGTTAATTGAAATAAGAAAAAAACTCTTAAATCAGGAAAAAATATCGTTGTCGCTTAACGCCGTTAAGGAAAGTATAAAGGGTGAAGGCGGTATTTTAGACGTTATTTCAAATGCCGAAAGGTCAATGTCGTCTATTATTAACTTCGATAAATCCTATTCTGAACTCTATGAAAGATTATCGGGCGTTATCGCGGAAATAGACGATATCGGAGAAACTTCGTCTTCTTTAATAGATAATTTCGACACGTTAGATTACGACCCGAACACCGTTGAAGAACGACTTAACGTAATTAAATCGTTAAAGAAAAAATACGGTGAGAACTATGTAGAAATAACGGCGTTTTTAGAAAAGGCAAAAGCCGAAAAACAAACGCTAATGAACTTCGACGATATAGCGAAGGAACTTTTAGATAAAAAGAAAATTACGGAAGAAAATCTTTACTCAAACTATCTTAAACTTTCCGATATAAGAAAGAAAACGGCTAAAACTTTTTCCGATAACATAATAGGTGAACTTAAAGATTTAGGTATGGAAAACGCGCAGTTCGAAGTTGTTTTTTCCGATTTACCGTCTATTTCTCAATGTACTTTTAATGCAAACGGAATAGATAAAATCGAATTTAATTTCTCGGCAAATCTTGGCGAACCTAAAAAACCTATGTCGGAAATAATAAGCGGTGGCGAAATGAGCAGGTTTATGCTTGCAATAAAAGCGCAAACGGCAAAACATAACACGATAGGCACGTTTATTTTCGACGAAATCGACGCCGGTATCAGCGGAAAAATCGCAAAAGTCGTCGCGCGGAAGTTCGATAAGATAGCAAAGGACGTTCAGATAATCGCGATAACGCACTTACCGCAGATTTCCGTAATGGCAGATACCAACGTTTTAATCGTAAAAGAAACTGTAAACGGTAAAACTTTAACGACTGTAAAAACGTTAAATTATGAAGAAAAAATTGACGAAATAATAAGGCTAACGGGTGGAGATATAAAAAGCGAAACGTCTAAAAAACACGCTATTGAACTACTTTTGGAAGCAAACGCCTATAAAAACGATATTTAATTTAATTTTTTTATATATTATTGTTAAATTGCACGGTAAAAATCTTACCGTGCTTTTTTCGTATATTTTTTTTAATTCTACAAACGCTAAATACTATGGTAAAACACTTAAAAAGATTTTTATTTATTTCGTCGTTATTTCTTATTGTTTTTTCGGGCAATATATCTTTTTATATTGCAAGCGCAGACGATAGCCTTATAATAGGCGGTTTTCCCGTCGGCGTAAGTTTACAAACACGTGGCGCTTATATAATAGGTATCAGCGAAGTTCTGACCGAAAAAGGCTACGTATCACCCGCAAAAGATATCGACCTTAAAGTGGGCGACGTTATTTTATCGGTTAATAAAGAAGAAGTAAACAACGCTTACGATATCGAAAAAACTGTAAACAGTAAGGATAATTATATTCTCGAAGTTAAAAGGGACGATACGATAACTTATAAAACGATTAAACCCGCGTTAGATATTAACGGAAAGTATAGGTTAGGCGTTTATTTAAGAAACGAGATAAACGGCATAGGAACTGCAACTTTTATTAAAAACGGTAAAATTGCCATATTAGGACACCCGATATTAGATGAAAACAATAATATAATAGAAGTTAAAAAAGGGTATATCTTTAACGCCACGATAACGGGATATAAAAAAGGCGAACGGGGAAAGGCTGGCGAACTTAACGGAAACTTTACGACCGAACTATTATCAAGCGAAATTAAAAACACCAAAACGGGCGTTTACGGGCAATTAGAAAAGGGCGCAAAACTATCTTCCGAAACTAAAATGGCGGTCGGAAATGCCACTATTGACGACGCTGAAATTTTAACGACTATAGACGGTAACGCACCGGTTAGGTATAAGATTTCTATATTAAAAACCAACTTTAATAACAACGACACTAACTCAATGGTGATAAGAATAACCGATAAAAGGCTATTATCAACGACGAACGGTATAGTGCAAGGTATGAGTGGTAGTCCGATTATTCAGAACGAAAAGATAGTTGGAGCGGTAACGCACGTCTTTATCAACGACCCGACCTGCGGTTTCGGCATTTCAATTTACGATATGCTTAAAGATTGCGAATAAATGAATATATTTTAATAAAATACAGAAAATACTTTTAAGGAGTGATTATGAAAAAAAGGTTTTCTGTATTTTTTATTATTTTTGCGTTTTTATTGACGATAAACGGAATTATGACTTTTTCTAAAAAGTCGGCTTTTGCCCAAAATATTTCCACGGAAAACGACTTAAATATCGTAAGTAAAAGCGCATATTTAACGGACGAAAAAAGCGACGCGGTTATTTTTTCAAAAAACGAAAACGAAAAACTGCCTATTGCAAGTATGTGCAAAATTATGACTTTACTTTTAACTTTTGAAGCGATAGACAGCCAAAAATTATCGTTAAACGAATATATAACCGTTTCGGAAGACGCGAGTAAAATGGGCGGTTCGCAAGTATTTTTGGTCGCAAACGGCAAATATATGGTATCGGAACTTATTAAAAGTATAGTAGTTGCTTCCGCAAACGACTCGTGCTATGCGCTTGCCGAAAGAATAGGCGGTAGCGAAGAAGGGTTTATTTCTATGATGAACGAAAAATGTAAAACCCTGAAAATGGACAACACGCGTTTTTCAAACTGTACGGGGCTACCGAAAGACGGGCAGTATTCGACGGCAAAAGACGTTTCGGTTATGTTTAAGGAACTAATAAAACATAAGAAGTATTTTGATTACAGTAAGATTTGGACGGAAGATTTCGTTCACCCGTCAGGTCAAAAGATTTTAATGACTAACACGAATAAACTTATAAGATTTTACGAAGGTTGCGAAGGCGGAAAAACGGGGTATACAAGCGAAGCGGGATTTTGTCTTTCTTGCGTCGCAAGAAGAAACGGGCTTTCTCTGATTTCGGTCGTAATTTCCGCACCCGATACGAAAACGAGAACCAAAGATATTACAACGATGTTTAATTACGGGTTTAATAATTACGAAAATAAGTTGGTATTAAATAAAGAAGAAAAAGCCGAGATAAATATCGACGTAAAAAACGCTAACGCCGAAACGGTATTATGTAAAGCAGAAGAAAACTTTTATATTTTATCGAAAAAAGGCGAACAAAGAGCGTTCGATATCGAATATAAGTTATTCGATAATTTATCCGCGCCGATTTCAGTCGGAGATAAAATAGGTTCGGTAAACGTCTATGAAAATAACGTTTTAATTAAGTCAATAAATCTTCTTTCCGAAACGGAAATAGAGAAAGCGACGATATTTGATAACTTGAAAAAAATCGTTAAGAATATAACGATTATTTAAGATAAGTATAAAAAGATTTTATTTTTCTATATAATAATTTGCCTTGATTTTTGTTTTAATATTTGTTAATATAATTATAGGTGATTATATGACGAATACTTATGAAATAAACGAAAACGGGCAAATGGAAATAGGTGGCGTAAACGTTTTATCGTTAAAAGAAAAATACGGAACGCCACTTTACGTTTTCAATCAGAATAAAATCGAAGAAATTGCGTCGGTCTTTTCTAATACCTTAAAAAGTGAATACGGCGAAGGTTTAATATCTTACGCGTCGAAAGCCTTTTCGTGTAAAGAAATTTATAGAATAATGGATAATTTAGGGCTTGGGACGGACACCGTTTCAATAGGTGAACTCTATACCGCGGTATCAGTCGGTTTTAACACGGAAAAAGTTATTTTCCACGGCAATAATAAGTCAATAGAAGAACTTTCTTTCGCCGTTAAAACGGGCGTTAAATATATCGTTTTGGATTCGGTTTACGAAGCGCAGTTATTAAACGATATTGCACGTGAAACAGGAAAGGTTCAAGGCGTACTAATAAGGGTCAACCCAGGGGTTGAAGCGCATACTCATAACTATATTCAGACAGCAAAACCCGACAGTAAGTTCGGCTTTTTGATTTCAAACGGGGACGCAAAGGAAGCGATAAAATCCGTTTTAGCACTTAAAAATCTTAATCTTTTAGGATTGCATTGTCATATCGGGTCGCAGATTTTTGAAGAAAACTCTTTTTTGTTGGCAACCGATATAATGCTTGATTTTTATAAGAAAATAAAGGACGAATTTGACTATTCGTTTTCGGTTTTAAATCTTGGCGGGGGATTCGGAATAAAATATATCGATAGCGACCCGACGTTTACTCTTTTTGATTATCAACTGTTTATTAAAAAGATAATAAACGAAGTAAAACTTAAAGTTAAAAATAACGGATTAGAAAAGCCGTTTTTAATCTTCGAACCGGGAAGGTCGATAGTCGGCAAAGCGGGACTAACGCTTTATTCCGCGGGGTATACGAAAGAGATTAAAGGCATAAAAAATTATCTTGCCGTAAACGGCGGAATGTCCGATAATCCGCGTTTTGCTTTATACGGCGCAAAATACACCGTTTTAGCCGCGGAAAGGCTTTTAGATAAAAAGGACACGAAGTATACGATTGCCGGCAAATGTTGCGAAAGCGGAGATATTATCGCCGAGAACGTTATGCTTCCGAAAGCAAAATACGGCGAGACTATCGCGGTTTTATCAACGGGCGCTTATAACTACTCGATGGCAAGTAATTATAACAGAAACCTTATTCCGCCCGTCGTATTTATAAAAAACGGAAAAGACAGGCTTGTAGTTAAAGGTCAGACGCTTGACGATTTAATAAGAAATGATTTATAAAAAAGGCACAATTTGTGCCTTTTTTCTTGATTTTTTTGCGATTATATTATATACTTATTAAGTATTAAAGAAGGAGTATTATGGATAAGTTCGAATCCGTCGTTGATTATTCGACAAAACTTGATAATTTTGAAGGTCCGCTTGATTTACTTCTTCATTTAGTAAAGGAAGCGAAAATCGAGATTAAAGATATTTTCGTTTCGGAAGTTACCACACAGTTTTTAGAATACATTAAAAACGCGGAGTTTTTGGATATCGATAAAACGAGTGAATATCTCGATATGGCGGCAACGTTATTAGAATTAAAGTCGAAATCTATTTTACCGCGCATAGAAGAGTTTGACGATGACGAAAACTCGCCTGAAGCGTTCGTAAGAAAACTTGAAGAGTATAAACTCTTAAAAGAAGCGAGTGAAAAATTAAAAACACAAGAAAACGTGGACAGGTTTTATAAAGAACCCGATAAAACGGTGGGCGAAGTCAAGATTGTTTATAACGATTTTAATCTGGACGGGCTTATTTCCGCTTTTTCAAAGTTATTGATGCGTATCGACGACAAGAAAAAGCAAGAAAACATCTTAAAAGAAATACCGAAAGAGATTTATACGGTTAAAGATAAGATTTTCGAAATCAAAAACGTTATTTTAGAAAAGAAAGAAGTTAGTTTTTTCGAAATGTTTGAACATCAATATTCCCGTTCAGAACTAATTACCACTTTTCAAGCAATGCTGGAATTACTTAAACTTCAATACATATCGGTCGTTCAGAACGGTGTTTTCGACGACATAACTATATCATTAAGGGAAGACAGAAATGAAGAACTTGGAGAAATTGACGAATATAATTGAATCTATCGTGTTCGTTTCAGGCACGAAAGTCGCAATAGTCGATATTGCCGATAAACTCGGCGTTTCCGAAAAGGACATTTTAAACTGCGTTAAAAAATTGCAGGAAAAATACTCGAAAGATTCGGGCATTCAATTATTACTGTTTAACAATAAATTGCAGTTTTGTTCTAATCCCGAAAATGCGGACGCGGTTTCTTCCGTTTTAAACCCGATAAAGGAAAGAGAACTTTCAAAAAGTATGCTTGAAGTTGCGGCGATTATCGCCTATAAACAACCGGTTACGAGAATAGATTTAGAAGAAATAAGGGGCAATAGCGAATACGCCGTTCAGAAACTTCTTGAACTCGGCGTCATTGAACCTGTCGGCAGAAAGGACGCTGTCGGTAAACCCGTACTATTTGGAACAACCGACGAATTTTTGAAAAGATTTCAACTTTCTTCGTTAGACGACTTACCTGATTACGACGAACTGATAAATAAAATAAGCGCCTTAAACGACGTAAAAGACGAAGCAAGTTATCTCTATAAAAAGGACGTCTACGTTGAAGAAGAGATTGAACAAAAAGACAACGCCGAAAAACCTTCCGATAATAAAGTGGAAGACGATTTTGAACTTCCCGATATGAGTGAAGAAGAAGTTCCTGATTTTTTGAAAAACGAAGATATAGACCACGTTGGTTAATATAAAAAAAGTTAAGCCCGCCGAAATTATTTCGGCGGGCTTTTTTGCATATAAAATAATATTTTACAAATAATACTATTGTGCTTTTTATAATAATTTCAATCTTTTTTATTCTCGTCCTGCCCTTGTTTTTCAATATAAATCTCGTTTTAGACGTAGAAAAGAAAAAGTATCAAATTATCGTTAAACTTTTTTTTATTAAAATATTCCGATTATTAGTTATATCAAAAAGCAACGGCTTATATTTAATTAAGGGTAAAAAAGAAGTAAAAATCACCGCTAAAATAGTTAAAGCGTTAAACAATAATATAGACATTATAAAAGATTATCACGTTTTAAAAATAGATATAAATAGCGAAATCGGGGACTTTAATAAATATAATTACTTTATTTTTTATAATCTTTTAATAAACAAAATACTCTTGATTTTTTTAACGATAAAAAAACCTTACGTAAAATCAAAAAACTTAATTTCAATCGATAACGAAGACATTTTTTTAATCGACGTTAAAATACAGATAGTTATCAATCTACTTATAATAGTTTTATCAATAATAAAAATAATAATAAGGATAATAAAGGCAAAATGGAAAGAAAAGAAAACAGAATTAAAGACGTTGTGGAAACGGCAATAAGAAATTTAAACACGATAACGGACGTAAACACCGTAATAGGTAAAGAAATCCGAACGGAAAACGGCGAATATATAATCCCGTTTTCAAAAATAACCGTGATGGTTTTATCGGGTGGCGGTGAATACGGTAACACCACGATTTTCAGTAAAAACAAAGAACTGCCGTTTTCGGCAGGAAACGGCGCAATAGTCTCACTTAAACCTTCGGGGTTTTTAATAAGGGACAAAAACGAAGAATACGGCATGGTTTCAGCCGATAATTCTTACGATAAAGCACTCGATAAAATAACGCAGATAATAGAGAACTTAAATGAAAGTACTAAAAACTAAAATATTAGTAATTATAATGCTTTTTTTAACTATATTATGTCTGACATATTATAATGGTTATAAAAGTTATGCAATAAAATCCACTAATAAACAGTCTAAAATCGTTATTGAAAAGGACAGCAAGCGCATTTTATATCAAGATAACGCTTATGAAAAAAAGCCCATGGCAAGTACGACGAAAATACTGACTGCAATAACCGTTATCGAAAACTGCGATATTGAAGAAATAATAACCGTGTCAAAAGATACGACGAATATCGAAGGTTCGAGTATTTATTTAGAAGAAGGCGAAAAATTATCGGTTTCCGACTTATTATACGGTTTAATGTTGCGTTCCGGAAACGATTGCGCCGAAACACTCGCAAAACATTGTTCGGGGTCTGTTAAAGATTTTGCCGAATTAATGAATAAAACGGCAAAAAAAATCGGTGCAACAGACAGTAATTTTACTAACCCGCACGGTTTACACGATGAAAATCACTATACAACTGCTTACGATTTAGCACTTATATCGTCATACGCTATGAATAACGAAACTTTTAGAACAATTGTTTCAACCAAGCGTAAAGTTATACCAAATACAAATAAGGATTTCGACAGGGTTTTAATAAACAAAAATAAAATGTTAAGCAATTACGAAGGAGCAACAGGCATTAAAACAGGCTACACAAAAGTTGCCGGAAGATGTTTAGTAAGTAGTGCAAAAAGAGACGATATGGAACTTATCTGCGTCGTTTTAAATTGTCCTAATATGTTTGAAGATTCTTCAAATTTTATGGAAAACGCATTTAGTAATTATAAGAATTATAATCTATACGATAGTGAAAACGTTTTAGATTTTATCGATAATTACGGCAAAAAAGTCGGTCTACACGTAAAAAACGATATTATAATACCGCTTACCGAAATTGAATATAAAGCCGTTAAAATAGAGTACGATTATCCTAAATCGGTCGATTACGAGTTGAAAAACGACGAAGAAATAGGAAAGGTTAATATTTATTGTCAAAATAACTTGATTTTTCAGGAAAAAATATATACTATATTATAGTAAAGAAAAATTCAAGGTGTTTTTATGAGAATAAATAAGTTTATTTCCGAATCAGGCGTTGCAAGTCGTAGAAAAGCAGACGAATTGATAGTAAACGGTAGCGTTTTAATTAACGGAAAAAAGGCAAAACTCGGCGACGACGTCGATATAAATAACGACCACGTTGTCGTAGAAGGCAAAACTATTTCAGTAATTAAAAAATACGATTATTATATAATGAATAAACCGAAAGGCTATATTTCTTCGGTTAAAGACGATAAGGGCAGAAAAACCGTTATGGATTTATTACCACCTAACATCAAAAGGCTTTTTCCTGTCGGAAGACTTGATTACGATTCGGAAGGACTGTTGATTTTAACTAACGACGGCGAACTGACTTATAAACTTACGCACCCGAAAAACGAAATACCGAAAACTTATCTCGTTAAAACGGAAAAACCCGTATCTAACGAAGATTTAATTAAACTTCGTTCAGGCGTTATAATCGACGGGGTAAGAACGAAAAAAAGTAATATTAAACTAATTGAAACGACGAAAGCCGGTTCTAAACTGCATATAACGATAACAGAAGGCAGAAACAGACAGGTAAGAAAAATGTTCGAAGCGGTCAATAACTGCGTCGATTTCTTAAAAAGAATTAAAATAGGCGAACTGACGGTATCGGGGCTTAATCGTGGCGAAGTTCGGGCGCTAACTGATTTCGAAATAAATTATTTAATCAATTTATAATAAAGTTTTATAAATTTAGTATAATAAAAACGGCGTAAAAACGCCGTTTTTAATTTTAAAGTTATATTCTAATTACGTTATATTCTAATTATTGACTTTAAATCTTTGCAATTTTGAATATGCAAAAATAAAGGTATAGAATAAAAATATTTCGATATAAACTATCGCAGGGAAAATAAAGGAAACGATAAAGTTGTATGCATTATAAAAATCGTTATTAAACAGCATATTTATCGCAAACGTTATTAAAAGCAAATTAAATACGACTATCGCGCTGATTAAAATACCGTCCCCGTTTACCGATTTAACCGATTTTTGCGGTTTTTTAATATAGAAAACTAAAGAAACCGTTGGAATTACGGCAAGAGCAATCAACGATAAAATAATAGGCAACGAACTTTTAACGGAAAAATCGCCGTTATACGCCGTAATAACGGTAAGCATAATCAAAATTGAAAGCAAAAACACGGATAATCCAGAAAAAAGCCTTATTTTATTTATCGATAATTGACCCGTTTTTATAGATTTTTTCGATGAAACTCTTATTGAAAAATCATCTTTTTTTGCAATTTCAATTACGTCTTTATAATCTATACTAGAATAATTTTCATATTTTTTAGCGGTAAAATCACTCGTTATTTCTTCGTTAAAGTTTTTAACCGTAGGTTCGATTTCAACGACTTTTTCGCTGTCAATCGCGTTTATCGGCAATATTTCCTGATTTTCTTCAACCGTTTTATTAGAGTAGTTTATAAGCCCGCTTAAAATTGCCCTGTAATTAACGTCTTTATCATCTTTAACGGCGTCAAAAATGGGTTTATCCGTTTTTTCTTTTATAACGTCGTCGGTATTATCTGTTTCAATTTTATTTATAACGGGGATTTGTTCAGTCTTTACGTCTTTATTACTTACGTAAACGGTTTTAATTTCCGACGGTGCGCTATAATCCATAAGTTTATCGATAATCGCACGAGAAAAAGCCCAATTAGATAAATTATCGTCAACATAATTTTTACCCGCTTCGGTTAAGTTAAAATAACGACGACGACCACCGATAGTATCGTGCCAATAGCCTTTAATATATTCTAATTTTTCTAACCTTTTAAGCGAACTGTATAAAGTTGCCTGATTGATTGCATATTCGCCGTCGCTTTTTTCTTTAACAACGTCGCCGATTTGTTGCGCAAACTTATCGCCAGATTTTAATGAATGAAGGATAATAGTATCGATATGTCCGCGAATTAAATCACTACTTATAGAAGATTTATCCATAAAAACCCCTAAAATTGCATAACTTTTATATTATTATACAACATTATCTATATTATAGTCAACAATAAAACAAAATATATATGATTTTTATTATTATGTCAGATAAAATCATATTAAAAATTATTATATTTTTTCTATCGATTTTATGTTTTAAGAAATCAAAAATTATTTATAACATTATAGGTAAAAAAAATAATTTTCGTAAGATTTTATAAAAGATAGCGTATTAAATAAAAAAACGTCGTTTTAATAGAAAAAATATAACGATTTAACGTAAAAATAAAAATTATTAAGTAAAATGTAATTTTATAAAAAATTATTATTTATAAAAATTATAATAAAATAAATAAAAAATATATGAATTATCGTTTTTCCACTTTAAACGCGTTTAATTATGCGTAAAAGCGTTATTTTGCGCATAGTTATATATCTATTCCCCATAGTATATACGTAAAAAAGCAAGTAAAAATATAACGATATTTATCTTGTATAAATGTTGATATCTTCCCCATTACGTCCTTTAATTTAGAAACATAGAAAAATAATTCTGCGCAAAATATTTACTTTTTGCGCAATCTTTGATATAATACCGGTATGAAAGAGAGATCTTATTTTGAAAAGAGAGAAATTAACTGCATCGACAGAATAAATCAGATATTAAAGACTATGCCGTATTACGTCGAAGATTTTTTAATCGGCGTCGAAAACAGAACTTCACCCCTTTCGCGCTTAAACTACGTTTACGATTTAAGGGTTTTTTTCGATTTTTTATCTAAAAAGGTTTTTCGCGGTAAAAAAATTGAAGAGATATCTTTAAAAGATATTGACCTATTAGAGTCGTCCGATATCGAATATTTTTTAAGTTATTTAAATCATTATACGATAAACGGCAAGGAAGAAAAGTGTTCGGCAACAGGAAAAGCGCGTAAACTTTCCACTCTTCGTTCGTTTTATAAATATTTCTATAATAAAAACGCCCTTACTTCTAACGTGCCGACCAAGGTTGAAATGCCGAAGATTCACGAAAAAGAGATTATAAGGCTTGATTCTAACGAAAAAGTAGACGAAATAAGCGATATTCTTTACGCCGTAGAATCGGGTTCAGGGCTTACTAAAAGGCAGTTTTCTTACCACAACAGCCTTAAACTTCGCGATACGGCGATAATTACCCTGTTTTTAGGCACGGGAATACGTATCAGCGAATTAGTCGGGTTAGACTGTTCAGATATCGATATAAATACAAACAGTTTTATAGTAACCCGAAAGGGCGGAAACCGTGCCGTTTTGTTTTTTAACGACGAAGTTAAATCGGTTTTAGCGGATTATCTTGACCAGCGAACTAATAACAGGGAAATCCCCGATAACGAACGCGCCCTATTCACTTCTTTACAAAATAAGCGTATTTCAACCCGCGCCGTTCAGGAATTAGTGAAAAAATATGCTTTAATAGTTACACCGCTTAAAAAAATATCACCGCATAAATTAAGAAGTACCTTCGGCACTAATCTTTATAGAGAAACCGGCGATATTTACGCCGTTGCGGACTGCCTTGGTCATAAAGACGTAAACACAACAAAGCGCCACTATGCGGCGATAACCGAGGACGTAAGAAAAAAAGCGTCGCAAAGCATAACTCTGCATAAAAAATAAAAAGTGGCGATTGCCACTTTTTATTTTTTAATTATCGTTTTCGTCGGTTATTATCTTCGTTATTTTAATTATTTTATAATTTTTATCAAGTTCCAAACACTTTTCACAGTTATCGCACTTTTTATTCGGGTCAAGTTCGCAAACGTCGTCTATCTCACACTCACCGCAGTCATTACATATTCTATCGTATAAAATACATTTTTTTGCCATAATTATCTTCCTTTTACCCTATTTTAACATATTTTATTAAAGAAAACAATTATTTTAACAGAAAATTATTCAAACATTTGTTTGACTTTTATAATTTTATTTGTTATAATATCGTTATGAAAAAAATTGATCTTAAATTAGAACAGGTATACCGTTTTATTATGGATTATACCGAAAACAACGGGTTTCCCCCTTCCGTTCGGGACATTTGTTATAAATGCGGAATAAAATCCACGGCAACCGCATTTTCTTACGTAGAAAAACTTAAAGAAAAAGGACTTTTAACAAAATCACCCCTTAAAAAAAGAACGATTACCTTAAATAATGAGAAAGTTTTATATAAAAATATTCCTATTGTCGGAACTATTCGCGCGGGCGAACCTTTATTTGCCGTTGAAAATCTTGACGGGTACATACCTATCCCGAAAGAATTAGAATCGGGCGAAACGGAATTTGCACTTAAAGTCCGCGGAAACAGTATGATAAACGCCGGTATTTACGAAAACGATACGATAATCGTTTCCGCACAGCAAACCGCCGAAAACGGCGATATTGTCGTCGCGTTAATAGAAGATTCCGCAACTGTAAAGAGATTTTTTAAAAAGCAGGACAAAATAATCCTTCACCCCGAAAACGACGATATGGAAGATATGATTTTCGATAACGTTATGATACTTGGAAAAGTTAAAGGACTAATTAGAAAGTTTTAAAAATTCGTATTTAATAAATAAAAGCGTGGCTGTTGATGTGAACCCAAAAGTTTAGACAAAAAATTAAATTATTTGAGATTGAGTTCGGTATTTAACCGGACTCATTTTCAATTTAAGAGATATTCTCTCATTATTGTAGTAATAAATATATTCTTCTAAAGCTTTGATGAAAG
>JAFSRT010000001.1 GCA_017445995.1 Clostridia bacterium | reverse complement strand
GTTAAATAAATCTTCGGGAACAATGGCGGGGAAAGCGTTTTTATGTACAACGTCTCTGAATCGGTATTCTCCGATATAACGCCTGTTTTTAAGTAAATAATGTATTCTGTTATAAGTTATCGGACCGCCGTAATTATTTGTAAGTTCTCGCAAAGCCAAGTCTTTCTCTATACTTTTTATCTGTTCGCCGTCGTTATAACGGGTAAAAATTTCCAAAACAACGGGTGCGGTTTCTTCGTTTATCTCTAACGTTTGTTCTTTCGTAAGCCTGTATCCGAGCGGAATCGTTCCGCCGTTTAATTTGCCTTTTAATGCGTTTTCCATAAGCCCGCGATTAACCTTTTCTGTAAGTTCCACCGAATAATATTCGGCATAACCTTCGAGCATAGATTCGAGAATAATACCTTCCGCGCCTTCGCTTATATGTTCTCTTGCGGACACGACTTTCACGCCGTTCTTTTTAAGTAAATGTTTATAATGCGCCGAATCGTAGCGGTTGCGCGCAAATCTGTCAACTTTCCAAACGATAATGGTATCGAACAATTTGCGATAACTGTCCTTTATCATTTTTTGAAATTCGGGGCGGTTGTCGGTTTTCGCGGAAAGTGCGCGGTCTATGTATTCGCCGATTATCTCGATACCGTTTTTATCGGCAAACTCTTTACACTCTCTTAATTGCCCGTCAATAGACTCTTCTCGCTGATTATCCGAACTGTATCTTGCGTAAATTACTCCTTTCATTGTTACACTCTCCTATCCACTTACAAGCTTATACTTTTTTAATGCATCCACTCTTTCTTTTATACAAATTGAGTCAGAATGTTCTTTAATTTGATTATCTAAAACAGCAATTAAGTCCGGCACTAAAGATTTATCAACATTGTTAATAAAACTACACATGTCATGACAAAACCTCCATTCGTTTTCCGATATTGTATTTGATAAAGCTGGTAAGAAATAATTATTCTTTTTTAACATTATGCAAACAGACGCTGCTAAAGGTTGTCCTTTGCTTTGTAACTTTACAATCCAATTAGTAAGCGAACCGTCATATTTTTTAATATCTATTTTATCAAAATAACTTATAATTGCATCGATTTCTTGTTCTTTAATTTTTTCTTTTAAAATTTCAACAAACTTTTCTTCTGTTGGTGAATGTTCAAAATATAAATCCTGATAAAAATTATCAATTAAATCATTTTTCTTGTTTTCGTCCTCTATCTTTATAAATATCTCAGAAAGTTTATACAGATCTACTTCATTTATGTTGCCATTATCATAATTTAAAATATCGCGCACAGCATCATATATTTGCCTTGCATCAAAATCTGATATCCTTTCATAAATAATCGTCAATAATTCTGTTATTGCTGTTTTCTTCTCTTTATCACTATAATAAAATAAACTCTTTGTAAATAATTTTTTCTGCGATACTTTTTGATTAAAAAACGAACAATCGTAATATTTAAAATAATTAAATAAACCTCTAATTATCGCATTTACGCCATATACTTTTTTCTTTTGTAATTCTCTATCTATAGCCTCAATACACAAATCATCTGTTCCATATTTTTCAAGTATTAAATTAGTATAAAAATGATCTTCTGTTTCTTTTGAGTTTAATTTCTTTTGTTGCTCTTTATAAAGTTCTTCAGAAAAACACGATGTAAAAACTTCTTTTATAATTAATATACAAATTAAACAGATTGTCCTATCGTTGATATTTGGATTGCTTTTCATTTTTGAAAGCTGTTTTAAAACTTCATCAAGAAAAATTTTAGATTTTTTTACCAGCCTTAAATTGTTTTTGAAAAAATAAATGGTTTCTTCATCTAATAATTTAAATTTATCTCCAAATATTTTTTTAATAACATCTATATTATCTTCGTTTATCATATAAATGCGGTCAAAAATTTTTTCCTTAAAGTTATCATAAACTTCTTTATTGTCACTAGGAAGTTCATCTGAATTACAAATTGCAATAACTTTAATACCTTCATTTATTAAACGATTAAAATATCCCAACAACTCAATAAATCCTTCTTTTTTTACAGCTATGCGTTCAATATCATCAAAAATAATAATATTTTGAAAATCATTCTTTGCAAGCGATTTATTAATTTGATTTTTTTCCAAATCCTCTCTTATTTGAGAATTGTTTAGTCCAATACTAACTTTTTCCAAAGAAATAGCCAAAGAAATATAACTTAAAGCTTTTGCCGTTCTTACTTTCCATGGGTGGAACATTTTATATAGTTCTTGATGCAATATTTCTATATTTTTGAATCCAAACAAAGATATATAGTGTATATTACAAAAATCGTATATTTTCTTTTTGTCTCTATCTTTATTTAAAAGCGTGTCGATAGCAAAAGTTTTACCAATTCCCCAATTACCATTAAACATTATAGCTGTTGCGGGACTTTCAATAAAATTATCTATTATATTGCCAATATCGCTCGTTTTCATAATTTTTCTCCTTTGTATTTTTTCAAACTTAAATTTCCAAACTGTTTTCGTCTAATAAAAAGTCAAATAAGTCTAAAATCAATACCCCGTCTTCGTTGTAATGCGTCATTACCGCGTCTTTCGTTATGATGATTTTTTTAAACGAATCGGCAATTCTCGTTAAAGAATTCTGCTCTTGCAACATTTTCTCCCTGTCGGGCATTCGCAACGCGGACTGAATATAATAACGCTTGTCCGCCTTATTGCAAACAAAATCCACTTCCGCCTGCACTCTTACCTGTTTGCAGTTTTCGGTTTTACTGTATTCCACAACGCCCACGTCAATACTGTAACCCATAATTTTCAGTTCGTTATAGATAACGTTTTCCATAATATGCGTTTCTTCGTTCTGACGGAAGTTAAGCCGTGCGTTACGAAGTCCCATATCGGTAAAATAATACTTTGACGGCGTGTTAATATATCTTTTGCCTTTAATATCGTATCGTTTCGATTGCGAAATCAAATACGAGTCAGACAAGTATTCAAGATAGTTGTTGAGTGTATCGGGATGAACCGAAACTTGCTTTACGCTTTTAAATGTATCGGATAATTTTTTAGGATTAGTCAGCGAACCAATAGATGACGAAAGAATATCCAAAAGTTCCGAAAGTTCCGCATCGTTACGCACTTTGTTTCTTTCTTTTATATCCGTCAAATAAGTTTCTTCAAAGATATTTTTAAGGTAAGATACTTTATCGTCGCAAGTCTTATACTCTAAAATTTTCGGCAATCCGCCGTAAAGACAATACTCTTTCCAAGCGTTTTCCTTCGTTCCGTCATATACCGAATAAAACTCTTTAAATGATAACGGTGAAATATGTATTTCATCCCCGCGCCCGCGGAATTCGGTTATTATATCTTTGGATAAAAATTTTGCATTACTACCCGTAACGTAGGTATCGGCGTTGTCTATATGCAAAAAGCCGTTAAGCACGTCTTCGAACTCGCTGGCGTACTGAACTTCGTCAAGAAGAATATAATACTGCTTATCGTCAACGATTTTGCTTTTAACGTAATTATACAGGTTATCCGGATTACGATATTCTTTGTTTTTTCTATCGTCCAACGCAAGTTTGATAATATGGTAGTCGTCAACGCCCTGCTCTTTAAGATAATTATAAAAAATTTCAAACAGCAAATACGATTTGCCCGATCGACGAATTCCGGTTATAACTTTAATTAAACCGTTGTGCATCCTGCTTACAAGTTTACTTAAATATTTTTCTCTTTTAATTTCCATAACACACCTATATATTAGATTTTTTCGTATTGATATGCAAAAATTTTCAATACTATTATATAACAATTAACTTATTGAGTCAATAGTTTATGACATTTTTATTAAAAAATTATAGGGAAAATTGTCACACCTCTACTCGAAAAACTTTTTATTGTCAATATTTTTTAGAGTAAAACTTATGTATCATACTTATTTAATGAAAACGGGAGTCGCGCGGACCCCCGTAAACTTTTAATATTTAATCTTTATCTGCTTATGAATTTCAAAATATCGTAATGTCGCCATCCGAGCAAGACACTGTGCAGGAAGTAGAAACGCCGTTATACCAATCGGAGCCTTTGCTTATTTCTGACCACCATTGCCGCTTTGTTCCTCCGTAATTTATAATCGCTAAATTTTTGCAACCAGAGAACGCTTCACTTCCTATACTCGTTACAGTTTCTGGTATAGTTATACTCGTTAAATTCCTGCAATTACTAAACGCATAATCTCCTATACTCGTTACTGCTTCGGGTATAATCATGCTCGTTAAACTATTGCAACCAGAGAATGCAAAACAATATATAAACCTAGTTTCGCTATTTATCTTACAAGAAGTAACATTTGTGGATTTTGCCTTTATAAATACAACGTAAAGATTAGTTTCGTTACCTAAATAATATCCGTTATCATATTCGTTGTATTGTAAGCTACCGCAAGCAGAGAACGCTTGAGTTCCTATACTCGTTACGCTGTTTGGTATAATGATATTCGTTAAATTACCACAATCAAAGAACGCTTGAGTTCCTATACTCGTTACGCCGTCCGGTATAATTATACTTGATAAATTATTGCAACCATAAAACGCATCTTCACCGATAAATTTAGTATTTGCATTTATTTGACAACTTGTAATATCTTTTGATTTTGCTTTTACGAAAACAACGTAAGGATTTGTATTGTTACCTAAATAATATCCGTTATCATATTCGTTGTATTGTAAACTACTGCAACCATAGAACGCCTTACTTCCTATACTCGTTATACTATCAGGCAGTGTTATACTCGTTAAACTTGTGCAACCATAGAACGCTCCATATAAGATGTTGCCACCAGTTACAGTTACGGTTTTTAGCGACGATGGTATGTAGTATGTCGCATAATTAGTAATACCGCTTGAATAATATTGTTTTGTTGCCGTTCCGCCCGTATAACTACTTGTACCGAATATAGATCCGAATAACGTACTCCGGCTTGCACTTGTTGCAGATTCATTATTTCCTACAAACGGTAGCGTTATGCTCTCTAATGAGGAACATCCGCCGAAAGCAGAATCACCTATACTCGTAACTGCTTCCGGTATAGTTATACTCGTTAGAGTGCTACAATTATAGAACGCATAAGGCTTGATTTCGGTTATATTTTGTAATACTACGTTTGTCAAAGGCTCATTGTTTATATACAACGTCGGATTTAAGAACATCAAATTCGATAAGCTATCTATTTGCGACCATTGACTTGCTGTCCCAGTATAATATACACTCGTTAAACTATTGCAACCCTCGAACGCATCACTTCCTATACTCGTTACGCTTTCCGATATAGTTATGCTCGTTATACTGCTACAACCAGAGAACGCATAAGACGGTATGTTCCCGCCCGTTATGACTACAGTTTTTAATGAAGACGGTACGTAATAAGAATTATAGTGACGAGACCCTGCTCCGAATATATATCCGAAACACGTATCGCTTGTACCGTCTTTTGTTGCACCTACAAACGGTATAGTTATACTCTCTAAACTACTGCAACCATAGAACGCTTCTAGACCTATACTCGCAACGTTATCGGGTATCGTTATATTTTTTAAACCGCTGCAATTTCTGAACGCTCCACTACTGATAGAAGTCACACTGTCTCCTATAACAACACTTGTTAAACTGCTACAATTTTTAAATGCTCCCCCTATAACCGTAATAAACTCCGGAACAGTGAAAGTTGTTTGCGCACCGATCTTCAACAACGTCGTTCCGTGATATACAATCAAATCCGACAATTGATCGCTATTGTCCAATCTGGGACTTTCTTCACCGGTAATGCATACTTCTTTTATAGATGACGGAAGATAGGCGGATAAATCATTCACCGTTATTTTCTCTAATTTTGCAAGATTTCGCAAGTCTTCTCGACTATAAACACCAATCCTCGCATTAGGCGCATAGATTTCTTTGACGAATTTTTCAAAACCTTTTAACGCTTTATCGTAAATATATCCGTCATAATCCGAAGATATTTTTTCAAAATACGAGTGATGATTCGACGTTTCGTCCGAAAGGTCTTCAGGGTTCTCCGTAAAACCTGCGCCGTTGACATAAAAGTGAACTTTGACTTTATCGGCATATTGGAATGGATTTGTCGATCCGGTGGTCAAAAGACCGTTAAAATATGCGTTTAAATTGTATTCGCTATTATCGTTCGGATACACGGCAAGGATAATCTCGCCAAGGTGAGCATTGTCGCAATCCAATGCGTCGAATGCAATGCCGTATACACATTCTCTCGCATATAATTTGAGCGTTTCGATTCTCGTTCCGGACATCGAGTATTTCCCGAACTCCTGAATATATGCAAACGGGAATTCCTTTAATTTCGCACAATTATAGAAAGCATAATCGCCGATTTTCACTACGTGAGATAATCCATCCTGACTGCCCAAAACGGAGGACGTTGCGGTAATTCTTTCCAGATTCGGATATGCACAATAGCGGTTTCTCCATCCTTTTATTTCCGTAATCCATCTACCTGAATCGTCCAACGCGCTATTTATTTCATATTCAACCAATTGGTTGCTAGGTGCAACAATATTCATCATATAAAGAGGCGCGGAAATTTTGGTCGGGTAAGAGCCGGTAAATATCCTGTATTGTTCATTTCCCAATTCATACGAGCAGTCTGAAAGTGCTATACTCTTTATGTTGGTACAATCATTGAAACAATCACCCACAAGCTTGTAGTTGGTAATCTCTACGTTTTCCAAGAAATTAAACCGCCTGAATCTATAACTGTTAATCGTAAGTCTTTCTTCAAACGGAGAATTATACAATTTAAGCGTATTCATTTTTGAATACTTGTTGCCAAGATACGTATAATCCCCGTTATCGTCTAAAACATACAGATTATCAATATAAACGTAGTTGGACAATAAGTCTTCAGACCAGTTGATTTCCGTTTCGTTATAATACACGGTAAATCTTCTGCCGTCAGACATATGCAAAAACTTAGTATTCGAATCTATTGAGATAATATCCGAAGAATTGCCATTACTGCTGTACATCAATAGATACGGGTTATCTTCGTTTCCTATATATAAATACCCGTCCCTCTCGGTAAACACTTCGACGTTATCATCAAAATTAAAGCCGATTGATTTTAAGCACGGATACAAATAAACTACTTTCGCATTAGTAACGTAATTACCTATTTCCGTACAATTTTCAAACCAAACCTTGTCGATACCGGATAAACCGTAAAACTGATAATCGTTTATAATACCGTTAGATTCGTAAAGGTTAATCGCATTTGCTAAATAATACCCTATTTCTCTACTGACAGTTTTCGCCTTTTGATAAAAATACGTCGAATGGGAACTTGTGATTTGTTCTCTTGCCGCCAATTTTACATTATCCGCATATTCCGAAGGTGTTCCTTTATAGTATAAATTTTTACACTTTATACTTGAATCGGAACTCATCATAATAGATTTTAATTCAATATATACGTTTGGAGCGTAAATATTCCCTTCAATCGTATAAGAATAATCTTCATCATCGCCGACGTATCCCATCGCTGCCGATGCCGTTATTATTTTAATATTTTCATAATTTTTAAACCAACCGTATTCGCCCGACATTACGACCTTTTTGGACGCACTATCTGCAATGAAAACGATATTCACAAAACTGCCGCAACCTCTTAACCCCTTAACCTGTTTTGATGCGTTGCAATAATACGTGTCTTCAATCGTGGCTTTGAATTTTCCGGTGGAATCGTAACTCGGATACCAAAACAAATTAAATCCGTCGTTAAAGATTTGTGTGTCACTTGCAGAATTCAGTATATTTTGAGCGCCGCCGCTGCTGTTGCTGATAAATACTTCTTTAACTCCGCTTACTCTGCCGCCGATTTTAAAATCGTTTGTCGCAAATATCAATTTTTCAACGTTGTAATTAGATTGCGCACCGAAATATCTCACGTTTTCGCCCAAATAGATTTGGCTGATTGAAGGTCGGGTCTGATTATCGGCAGATAAATAATCGAAAGCATTATCTGCAATCTCAACTTTAGAATAATCCGGAAAATCTATGGTTAAATATGAAGGACAATTGCCTTCCTTATCGCCTTTTATTCCGGTAATGGTTAACGTGTTTCCTGCAACGGTATAATTGAAAACCTCTAAATCGGTTTTATTAACGTTGCTAATATTGACAGATTGATCCGAATGCTTGCCGCAACGGGAACACACAGATTCGGAAACAAAGCCGTTTGCCATTATTTCTCCGTAATTATGCCCGAGCGCGGGAATAGTTCTGTCAAACGTGTCTAAATCTTCGATTTCCTGATACTCTCCGCCAACACTGATGAAGAATTTTTCACAATTATCGCATCTATATACGTAATATTCGCCATCTTCTTCACAGCGTGCATTCGTACCCCAAGAGTACACGTTTAAATCGTGACTTTTGTTTATTATAAAATCGTCGGCGAAATCGTAAAGATATCTATGTTCGTCGATAGTTCCGAAATATTTATCGCATACACTGCAATGATAATATTCTTCGTTACCGTTTTCATCGCACGTTGACGCTTTATATTCATGACTTTCGTCTATCTCATGCGCCGCATAACCGGTCCTCGGAATATCATATATGCGAAAATCGCCGTTTTCGTCCGAAAACATCATTCCGCATTCTTCGCAAACATAGTAACCGCCACGCCCCTCGGTCGTACAAGTGGCATCCTCCCCTTGAACGTATCGTAGCGAATGCTCGTGCCCAAAATAGACGCAACTTATATGCCCGCAATCTTCACATACGTATTCTTCGTATCCCTCGTCAAAGTAAGAAGCCGGCTCAACTCTGTTAACAAGTCTATTGTTGTGTATTTCTTCTTTTTGTTCGATTATCTCCTTGCAATTACGACAGACCCTCTTAACAATATGAACATTTTCGTCATGATCTTCGTAAACAACAGCGATGTCATCGTGAGTACACACATCATTGTCAACCGTATTATCACCGCACGCGGTAAACACAAAGCACGCCGAACAAATCGCCATACAAAGAATTAAAATCTTCAATGCAACCTTTTTCATAAACACCTCTTTGATATAATGTAAATATGTTTTTCAAGAAATTACACAGATTAAACTAATCTATGTGCTTTTTTACTCATACATTATATATGTTTTTAATGAAAATTGCAACAAAATACCACTATTACCATTAAAAAAGACATTTTTATATTTAATCTCTGTGCTTTTTATCCTGAAAAGATACATAGATTAGTTTAATCTATGTGCTTTTTTATATGGTTAATTAAGCTTTAAATCTCCTGTAAAATCCTGCCTATTTTATTCATCATATCCGCTTTATGTTCGTATAAAGAATGAGCATATCTCTTTAAGGTTATATTCGGGTTTTTATGACCTAATATTTCAGATAAACTCTTTATATCCATTCCGCACTCTAACGCTCTTGTAGCAAACGTATGTCGTAATGAGTGAAAGCCTTTATGCGGGATATTTAACTTGTTCAACAATCTCTCAAAAGTTTTTTGGTAAGACCTTACTTGCGCCCCGTATTCACTCTTGCCGTCAATTATATAATCACGATTAGACTTTTTCTTTAAGTCTTTTAGTATAGGCAATAATTGTTTCGGCAGGGGTATTATCCTTTCCGAACTTTCGGTTTTTGTAGTGTCTATAACCTTAACATATTTACCATTTACCCAACTGTCGTGACAGGATTTATTTACAATTATTCTGCCGTTGTTTAAGTCAATGTCTTTCCAAGTTAAAGCAAGCAATTCGCCTATACGCAGTCCCGTGTATAAACAAATAAGAAAACCGCATGATTTAGGTTTTTGCTTTGTTAAGATATATTGTTCTATTTTCTTTTGTCCCGCTTTGCTAAAACAATCTACCTGTTTTTCTCTACTTTTAGGGCGAATTATATTACCCGAAAACTCTTTCGTGATAATGCCGGATATAACTGCCTTTTTAAGCGAATCCTTTAACCGTGATATTATGCTATTTACGGTATTAGGGGAAAGCCCGCTATCCTGTAATTTTACCGACCAATCCTGCAACACAGTTGCCGTAAGATCTTCCATATCGTAATCACCCAATAAAGGTATAATATGTAAATCTACTTGCTTAACGTATTTATCATACGTCCGTTCTTTGACATAAGGCTTTATATACAGTCTTAACCACTCTTTTAACCAATCTTTATATTTCATAACAATTTCTCCTTTAATTTAATTTTAAAATTTTTTTACAAAAAAAACAGCCGTTTTTATAAGGACAAAACGGCTAAAACCTGCGCCTTAACTTTTGGCGACTTTACATCATTTAACGCTATGTATTGCGTTATTAACTTTTCGATTCCGATAAAGTTTCTTGATTTTTATTTAATTTTTTATTCAGTTGTCTTTGTTTTTGCCACTCGGCAAATTCTCTTTGTCCTTCTTCCGTCGCAAAATAGTTCTGTATCGCAGGCAATAAAACCCTTGCCAGACTATCTATCTCGTAATCTGGTATGCCCGTCGTATTTTTCCGCTTTCTCGTAATTTTCCCCTCCTGCTGTTTATTCTTTCTTTCTGCTATTCAACTGTATTTTCATTTTTTAGACACTCCTTATATAATTTTTTTGGCCTCCGTATGAATACGTAATCAGTTCATTTAGGTCGGTCTTATTTTCTTCTCTTACTACTCACATAGGCATTTTGCCTTTCTCTTAAAATTGCCGACCGTTTTTAATTATTTGCTGTAATAATTGCCGTTTAGCCTGTTCTGTCTATCTCTTTCATCTTCGATTTCCTCCTCGATTTCTTTTAATCTTTTAGACTTGCTTGTTACCTCCGGCGTGAACATAGATAATACAGATGCGAAAAAACCATCAAGATTTTTACCTATCGGCTTACCGTAAACTATCATGTCAAACTCTCTCGGATTTTCTTTTTGTAGTTTGGCGGCGATACGATAGCCTTGCGTTTTACGCTCGTTGTCCTTTCTTAGATCTCTGTTCTCGTTTGCATATTGCAAAGTTTCTTTCATAGAGATTTCAAGCCGTCTGTTTAAGTCTTTGTTTTCTGCCACCAACGCTATAACTTGTTCTTTGAGTTTATTTTTGTTTTTAGGAAACTCTCCGTTATAAGCGGCTTTTAATGCGCCGGCATATTCTTTGACTTCTTCCTTTATTCCTTCGGCTTGCTCTATGATTTTCTTTGCCTTAAACTCCGCCGTAGATAAGTGCTTTGCCTGACTTCCTTCTTTCCCGCGTTCTAATCCGTATTTCTTACCAACCTTGTCATAAAGTTCGGTTTGCAATGCCCGTAAGTTCTTCGGACAGAATAAATCTTTTGCACACAGTCTATTACCCGATAACGGAATTAAATTAAGATGCAAATGCGGATTTGTTTCGTCCTTGTGGACGACGGCGGATATAATATTTTCTCTGCCGTACTTACTTGCAAAATATTCCGTCGCATCGTAAAAGAATTTCCATTCTTCCGTTTCGTTAAGTTCCTTAAAAAACTCTCCGTCCGAACCTATTACGAACGAACACATAAAAACCGCGTCTTTTCTCGGTTTAAGATTGTTTTCTTTAAGCCGTTGGTTTATGTATTCCGTATAGCTCTCATAATGCCTTACTAGGTGAAAATTATTTCTCGTTCTCTCCGTGTCTATCTGCGGATTGTCAGCCTCATAGTTCTCATTCCTTTCGTTTTCTTTTTCGATAGGACAAATATCCGATTTATGATATTTCTCCATATGACACACTAAATATGATATTGTCTTTTACCTCCGTTTTTTAATTTTGTTTTGTCGTTAAAAAGCCTCGCAGAGCACACTAAACTTCGCCTGCGAAGTATAGTGTGCTATACTTTAAATTAAAGTGATAAATTTTGCTTGACTTTTGCTTACCTTAAAAGGTAATTCCGCTTACTTTTACTTTGCCCGTCAGGGTGGTCTTAATTGTCTGTAATTTTGCATTTTGTTTACCTCCGAATTGCTTTCTTTCAGCCACAAAAAACGGCATAAAAAAGTCGCCGATAATACTACCGACAGACATTTTTCCGTGCTGTTAAATTGCTCTTTCGCAAGCATTTACCGACCGCCTACAAGTCGGTTAATAGGTCAATTTAATCATTATTCTTTAATAAAAAATATGGCGTCTGCATTTAAAGCAAACGCCGAAAAATATTTCTCCCCCTATATATAACCGTTAAACTCACCCGAAAATTTCACTTTTTATGAAAAAATTTTAAAATTTTCTAAAAAAATTTTTAATACTACCGTAAACTGTCATATTTAACGCTTTATAATAGTCCTGTATTATGGCTATCTATAACAAAGAGTTCGGCAGATTTTCGCCTTATCTTCTCAATAAAAAGTTAAAACCGTCAAAGAAAGTTGACGGTAAATACGTCTATTTCTATCCGAACGACACCAAGAAACACGGATATGAAATGATATACGTTTCAAAAGAAGAGTGGGAAGTTTTAGTCGAACAAGATAAATTAGAATACAGTAATAACCGTAAACACGACGAGAGAAAAACCGATCTTCGTGAATTTTACTATGACGACGATGAAGAATTTACCGACACGGGAAAAGGAAATAAAAAATACTTTTCAAATAAAAGACTTATAGAATTAGAGAAAGCGGAGTTTTCCCGCATAGAAGACTTTATCTGCGAGAGTTTAGATAAAGGTAAAATTGTTCACGGTTTTGACGATATTGACTTTGCAATTTATCTTTTAACCATTGAATACAAGATGAGACAAAACAAGGTTGCGGAACTGCTTAATCTTTCCGAGTCGTTCGTAAACCGCAGAATTAAAGTTGTATTACATAAATTGCTTATTGAAAAGATGAATAACGGCGAGTTTAGCCCTAAAAGATTACTTGCCGAAGCGGAATACAAAATGTACGTTGCTACGGGTAAAACCGATAGTTTTGCCGACGTAAAGACGTTGTTATTTCTTACTAACTTACCGCAAAATATGATATTCCGTTATCTCTATTGTCTATTCGGAACGTATCAGTTATTCAAATATTGCTTTATGTTTATCTATCGGTTAGAGAAAGTGGTAACCAAGCCCGTTGATCGTTTTGCAAATTTATTAGAACCGTATAGCAGAAAACTGTATAATAAATACACGACGAAATTCGGCAGTCTATTCAAACTGCTGTTTATATTCCTTGAATTGAAATGTGCCGACAACTTAAAACGGGTAGGATTATATGAAAAACCCGCAAACGACGCGTTTATAAAGAAAGTTCGCCAGACAGCAAACCGCTGTCATATCTCGGTAGAAGAATTGCGGGACAAACGGATATTTCCGTATTTTCAGGATAAAATACAAAAACGGGTAGAGCAGTTCTGCAAGCAGAACAATCTACCCGTCCCAAAAAAACAATTATCTTTTACCAAACCACAGCCACAAGTAAGAATAAAATACAGACCGAAATAAAAGGCAAGGAAACTGCTGTTCTTCCTTGCCCTTTATGTTCATTTCAAAGAAACGAATAATCCGAACCACTCGCGGGCGAAAACCACCTTTTCATAGTTCGGATTATTTTTATCTGGTGGAGATGAAGGGACTCGAACCCTCGGCCTATGCGTTGCGAACGCATCGCTCTACCAACTGAGTCACATCCCCGTAGCACACTTATTTTAATGCGAAAACGATAAAATAAGCAAGCGTTTTTAATTGTTTTTTAAAATTATTTAAAAAGGAACGGCAATCGACCGTTCCTTTTGTCAAAAATCTTGGTTATTTTTTTAAGGATAACGTTTCGGTTATTGAAAGAGTAAGATACACAAGTGATAGAATAAGTATTGAATAGTAGCCGATAATTTTTGAAAAAAAACTTCCGACGACGACGCCGACCACAAAAGATATTATAACCGCGCCGAAAAAAAGCGCGTTGCCTTTCTTTTTATCGAATACTTTTTCCGTTAAGTCTTCGGTTAAAAGTCTTAAATTGTTAGTACACATAATCGACGTATAAGTAATGCCGTTGCACTCCCTGAACTGTTCGAAAACGATAGCGCAGATAATCGACAGGATACAGTTGGCAATAACGTTATAGGTAGCGCCGCAAGGCAAAACGAAAACGATTATCGATAAAAAGAAACACGCGGCGTAGGTTATCAGCGCGTTATGTTTTAATCGGTTTAACCTATTTGCAACCGCTATGCCTACGACGAAAGCGATTATAGGACAAAAGTAAATAACCCCGAAACTGCCTTCCGTTAAGTTAAGCACGAGTTTTACGAGATTGCCCGTCTGCATAGACGAAAAAACGCCGTCCCTTAAAACGTAAGAATACGCGTCGCAAAAGCCGCCCGCAAAGGTCAATAAAAAAGCGATAAAAAAACTCTTTTTCATACTATAAAACCATATATTGTTCCCTATCCGCACCGACGGAAACGTATTTTATTTTACACTCGGTTGCATTTTCGATAAACCTTATATACTCTATCGCCTGTTTCGGCAACTCTTTTAACTTTCTGCACCCCGAAATATCGCATTTCCACCCGTCCATATACTTATACACGGGTTTTGCCGTTTCGAGATTTTTGCCGTTAGGAAAATCCGTCGTTAGCGTGCCGTTGACGTCGTAAGCGACGCAAACGGGTATTTTATCGAGATAAGAAAGAACGTCGAGTTTAGTTAGTGCAATCTCGTTTGCACCCTGCATTTTAACGCCGTATTTAGAAGCGACGACGTCGAACCCGCCGACGCGCCTCGGTCTTCCCGTTGCCGCGCCGTATTCGCCGCCCGCCTGCCTTAACGCTTCCGCTTCGTCGCCCGACATTTCGCAAGTGAAAGGGCCTTCGCCTACGCAGGTCGAATAAGCCTTCATAATACCGATAACCTTATCTAATTTAGCAAACGGAACGCCCGCCCCTATCGGCGCGTAAGCGGCAATGGTGTTGGACGCGGAAGTATAAGGATAGATACCGAAGTCGATATCCCTTAACGCGCCTAACTGCGCTTCGAACATAACCGATTTTTTATTTTTTATCTGTTTGTCGAGATACTGCGTCATATCGACGATATAGTCTTTAAACGGCAAGCCGAACTCTTTTAACCACGCGATAATTTCCTGCGCGTTGATTTTGGGTGCTTTATAACCGCCTTCTATTATAAGGTTTTTCCACTCGACCAAGTCTTCTATCCTTTCGGTCAATCCGTCGAGATTTAAAAGGTCGCCCATACGAAGGGCTTTTTTCATGAACTTATCGGCGTAAACGGGCGAGATACCGCGGCGCGTCGAACCGAACTTCTTGCCCTTTAACCTGTCTTCTTCCAGACAGTCTAAAAGAACGTGATAAGGCATACATATAGTCGCCCTGTCGCTTATCTTCAAATTTTCGGGCGAAACCACCACGCCTTTTTTCCTTAAAGCATTGACTTCGTTATATAGGTGTTTTAAGTCGATAACCATACCGTTACCTAAAACGTTTACCGTGCTATCCCTTAATATTCCCGACGGCAAAAGGTTAAGAACAATTTTATGCCCTTCTTCTATTATCGTGTGCCCTGCGTTGTTTCCGCCCTGATAACGGCAAACGATATTATAATCTTTTGAAAGAAGGTCGACCATTCTGCCCTTTCCTTCGTCGCCCCAGTTTATTCCCACTATTGACGTCAACATAATTTATACCCTGATTTTTTCTTCGCTTTTTATATAATCTTTATTATTTTTAAGCAACGGACTTACGACGTTATCTATATATTCCTGCGTCTGAACGTCGGCAAGTCCTATATACGAGTTTTCGCCTAAAACCTTTTTTATTTCGTCTTTCGTGATATTAAAGGCTTTATCTTCGGCAATTCTATCGAGTAAGTCGTTTTCTTTTCCGTAAAGTTTAATGTTTTTTGCCGTTTCGACGGAAAGCGCCCTTATGCGTTCGTGTAAAATCTGCCTATCCCCGCCCTTTTTAACGCAATACATTAAAATATTTTCCGTCGCCATAAACGGCAATTCTTCTTCTAACCGTTTTTTCATGACCAGCGGATAGACCGTGCCGTTCGCAACGATATTTACGTATAACGACAGTATGCCGTCTATCGCTAAAAAGGCTTCGGGAAGAGATATTCTTCTGTTGGCAGAATCGTCGAGCGTTCTTTCAAACCATTGCGCGGAAGCCGTTATCGCGGGATTTAACGAGTTTACTATGACGTATCTCGACAGCGACGCTATTCTTTCGCTTCGCATCGGGTTTCTCTTATACGCCATAGCCGAAGACCCGACCTGCTTATCTTCAAACGGTTCGTCGAACTCTTTTAAGTGCGATAAAAGGCGAATATCCGAAGAAAACTTCGACGCACTTTGCGCAATACCCGACAACACCGAAATAACGTAATAATCCACTTTCCTGCTATACGTCTGCCCCGAAACGTCATAACAACCGTTAAAGCCCATTTCTTCGGCGATAAGGTTTTCTAACTTTTTAACCTTTTCTTTATCGCCGTTAAAAAGCGTAAGGAAACTTGCGGACGTACCCGTAGTTCCCTTACAACCTAATAATTTTAATCTATTCAGTTGAAAGTCAAGATTATCTAAATCGTTTACTAAATCCTGCAACCAAAGCGTCGCCCTTTTGCCGACGGTGGTCGGTTGCGCAGACTGAAAATGCGTGTAGGAAAGCGTTATTACGTCCTTATTCTTTATCGCAAAATCTTTAAGTTTTGCTATAAGCGTTATCAGTTGCGTTCTGACCCTTAATAGCGCCTTTTTCATAACGATAATATCGGTATTGTCGCCGACGTAACAGGACGTAGCCCCGAGATGAATAATAGGTTGTGCCGTTTTACAAGCGTCGCAATAGGTTTTTAAGTGCGCCATAACGTCGTGCCGAAGTTCTTTTTCATATTTACTTGCCTGTTCGTAATCAACGTCGTAAATATGGCTTTCCATTTCGGCAATCTGCCCGTCGGTAATATCAAGCCCTAATTTCTTTTGCGCCTTTGCAAGTGCGACCCACAGTTTTCTCCACGTCGAAAACTTTTCGTCGGGTGAAAAAATCTTTTTCATTTCGTCGCTACTGTACCTAACGCATAACGGGTTTTCATAACAATCTTTCATTATTTCACCTACTAACCTGTTTTTATATTTCTATTTTAACATTATTCGGCAAAACTTTCTACACTTTTTTTATAGTTTATGATTATACCTGACTTTATTTATGCTTATTGTAAAGCGTTTTTAATAAGCCCCAAAAACAACGGATGCGGTTTATTCGGACGTGACTTAAACTCCGGGTGAAACTGAACGCCGACAAAAAACTTACATTTCGGGTTTTCAACGGTTTCCACTATATATCCGTCGGGCGAAGTTCCGCCGATTAACAACCCGTTTTTAGTTAATAACTCTTTATATTCGTTGTTAAACTCGTATCTGTGGCGGTGGCGTTCTTTTATTTCATCTTCTTCATAGCACTCGTAAAGTTTGGTGTTTTTTATAACTTTACAAGGATACGCACCCAGTCTTAACGTTCCGCCTTTATCGACTTTTTCGTTCTGGTCAGGCAAAAAGTCTATTACCTTATTCTTACTGTTTTCGTCAAACTCGCCCGAATTTGCGTCGGAAAGGTTGCATACGTTTCTTGCAAACTCGATAACCGCCGTCTGCATACCCAAACATATTCCAAGATACGGAATATTATTTTCTCTTGCGTATTTTGCGGAAATAATTTTGCCTTCTATTCCGCGGTTTCCGAACCCGCCCGGAATTAAAATGCCGTCCGCGTCTTTAAGTGCTTCGTAAACGTTTTCTTCTGTTATTTTTTCGCTGTCCGTCCATAAAATATTGACTTTCGCACCGTATTCGTACCCCGCGTGGCGAAGCGCTTCCGCTACCGACAGATACGCGTCGTGCAAGGCAACGTATTTACCGACTATCGCGATATTCACGGTTTTATTAAGGTTTTTAATTTTATTTACCATTTCCGCCCACTCGGTCATATTCGGGCGCGGTGCGGTTATTCCGAGTTCTCGGCAAACCACTTCGCTGAAATTACTTTTTTCAAGCATAAGCGGTGCTTCGTATAAAATAGGCAGGGTTATGTTTTCTATTACGCAATCGGGTTTAACGTTGCAAAAGAGTGCGATTTTATTGAAAATACTTTCTTCAAGCGGTTCGTCGCAACGCAGAATAATAATATTCGGGTGAACGCCCATACCTTGCAGTTCTTTTACCGAGTGTTGAGTAGGCTTACTCTTATGTTCGTCGCTTCCCGATAAAAAAGGCACTAACGTTACGTGAATAAACAAACTGTTTTCTCTGCCGACTTCAAGTGAAATCTGCCTTACCGCTTCGATAAACGGTTGCGATTCGATATCGCCCACCGTTCCGCCTATTTCGGTGATAATTATATCTGCGTCCGTCTTTTTGCCGACGTTATATATAAACTCTTTTATTTCGTTCGTGATATGCGGAATAGTCTGCACGGTAGAACCGAGATATTCGCCACGTCTTTCTTTATTCAGAACGTTCCAGAAAACTTTACCCGTCGTAAGATTAGAATACTTATTCAAATCTTCGTCGATAAACCTTTCGTAATGCCCTAAGTCAAGGTCGGTTTCCGCGCCGTCTTCGGTAACGAAAACTTCGCCGTGCTGATAAGGGCTCATCGTTCCCGGGTCTACGTTTATGTACGGGTCTAACTTCTGTGCGGCAACTTTAAGTCCCCTTGCTTTTAACAGTCTTCCGAGCGACGCTGCGGTTATTCCTTTGCCAAGCCCCGAAACGACCCCGCCCGTAACAAAAATATACTTTTTCATAATACTACCTAACCTTTTTTGAGTTTTTTATCTAATCGTTATATTTTTTTATAATTTCGTTTGCGATAACGGTCTTTTTAACACACCTGTCCATCGCTTGTTTTTCAACGTATTTATGCGCTTCGTCTTCCGTCAGCGAAAGATTTGTAATCAAAAGCAGTTTCGCCCTGCCTACAAGCCTTATCTCTTCCATTTTTTCTTTAAGGCTTTCCGTCTTATTTATTAAACCTTTAAGGCGGGAATAGGTCGCGTTAGTTAAGGTTAAACCCTGAATAAACGTGCTTGACGAAAGAGGTTTTGATAAGCAGTATATACCGATTTTTTCCATGCTGAAAGAGACGCTGTCGAAAACGTCCGCAGAAACGAGTACCATAACGCCGGCATAACTGTCTTTTATTATATTTTCCGCCAAGTCTAACCCGAACTCGTCTTTTAACGGGCAGTTGATTATTACTATGTCGTAATCCCTATCAATTAGAAGTTGCCTTGCGTCCGTTCCGGATTTTACGCACTCTAAGTAATAGTTCTCACTCATTTTCGATTTAATAAAATCTACTGCCTTTTCAGACGAAGAAACGATTAAAACTTCTCTTCTTCCGTCAAATAACATCTTTTTATGATAATTTATTTTATACTCTTAATTATTTCGCTACTTAAATATTTTTTGATAAAATCGCTGTTATTAAATATCTCTTTGGCTTCTTTAAAAGAAGTCGGCAATTCTAATTTTTGCAAATTATCCGCCTTCATATTTTTAATAACGCCTTCAACGCCCGCGTAGATTATCAGCGCGTAGGCAAGATAAATGTTTGCGTTTCCATCCGGCGAACGAAGTTCCAAACGCTTATTTTCCTTCGTCGCAGGGATTCTAATCAGCGCGTTTCTATTTGATTCGCCCGCAAATATCTCTTTCGGGGCTTTAAGTTTACCAAGCCGAGAATAAGAACTCTCCGTAGGGTTGCAAATTGCCGTTATATCCCTTGCTTTATCCAAAACGCCCGCAACAAAACTTTCGAAAACGTCTTTTCCGTTCTTTTCTTTTACCGAAACGTTGATGTGAACACCGCTTCCGCTTGCGTCTTTTATAGGTTTCGGCTCAAAAGTTGCCCACAGCCCGTTTTTATCGGCAATCGTTTCCGTTGCGTTCTTAAAGATTACCGACTGGTCGGCAGAAGTCAACGCGTCGGAATACTTAAAGTCGATTTCGTTCTGCCCCGGCCCTTCTTCGTGGTGGCTTCTCTCGACGAGTAAACCCATTTCTTCTATCGTAAGGCAGATTTCGCGCCTTACGTTTTCGCACTTATCGAGGGGCGCAACGTCCATGTATCCGCCGAAGTCGGCAGGAATATTCGTTTTTTCGCCGTTTTCGTCTAACTTAAATAAGTAGAACTCGAACTCCGCACCGAAGTCGCAGGTTATTCCGTTATCCTTTGCGTAGTTTATCGCTTTAATGAGTTCCGCACGGGAATCTTTTTCAAAAGGCGTTCCGTCGATATATTTTATATCGCAAAACAACCTTACTACTTTGCCCCGTGAAGGTCGCCACGGCAGAAGAGTTAACGTAGTAGGGTCGGGAAACAGTATTAAGTCCGACTTTTCGGGCGATAAAAAACCGTCTATTGCCGAACCGTCGAAAGAAACGCCGTTTATAAATGCGCTTTCTAATTCGTCGGCGTTTATGGCACAGTTTCTTAAATTGCCTTTTAAATCGCAAAAGGCAAGTCGGACGAACTTAACGTCTTCTTCCTTTACGTATTCCATAACGTCTTTAATTGTATTTTTCATAAAAACTCCTTATTTATAAGTTCTTTTATTTTTTCCGTTGCAAGTTCGGTCGATTCTCTGTCGGAAAACGCGGTCAGCCTGAAACAGTTTTTACCGTTTTTACCGAAACCGCTACCCGGCGTTCCTACGACGTGCGCTTTTTTAAGCATTAAATCGAAAAACTCCCAACTGTCTTTTCCCTTCGGGCAGTTAAGCCAGATATAGGGCGAATTCTTACCGCCCGTATAAGATATTCCGCACTCTTTAAGCCCTTTCATAATGATTTTTGCGTTCTTCTTATAATAGGCCATATTGTTATCGACTTGCTTTCGCCCGTCTTCTGAAAACACCGCTTCCGCACCGCGTTGGACGATATACGACACGCCGTTAAACTTGGTGGTCTGTCGGCGTAGCCATAAATCTTTTAATAAAACGTCGTCGACACTTAATTCTTTGGGAACGACGGTATATCCGCACCTTACCCCCGTAAAACCCGCCGTCTTTGAAAAGGAACAAAACTCTATCGCACATTTTTTCGCACCGTCTATTTCGTAAACCGATTTCGGCACGTCCTTATCTTCAATAAAGCGTTCGTATGCACTGTCGAAAAGTATTAAACTTTTTTCTTCGAGTGCAAAATCTACCCATTTTTTTAACTGTTCTCTATTGTAAGTCGCACCCGTCGGGTTATTCGGCGAACAAATATAGATTATATCCGCCCTTAATTTTTCGTTGGGAAGCGGTAAAAACCCGTTTTCTTCATTTGCGTCTAAAAAGACGATTTTCCTTCCTTGCATAACGTTGGTATCGACGTAAACGGGATACACGGGGTCGGGAATTAACACGCTGTTGTCTTTTCCTAATATATCGAGAATATTTCCAAGGTCGGACTTCGCGCCGTCGGAAACGAATATTTCGTCTTCTTCTATATTAACGCCTTTTTCGGCGTAATAACCCTTTATCGCCCGCCTTAAAAACGGATAACCCTGTTCGGGCCCGTATCCGCGGAAGGTTTCTTTTTTCGACATTTCAAAAACGGCTTTATTAAGCGCCGAAACTACCGCCTTCGGAAGCGGTAAGGTAACGTCGCCTATCCCCATTTTAAGTAGTTTTACGTCGGGATTTTCCTTTAAGTATTCTTTCGTTTTCGACGCAATAAGCGAGAAAAGATAGTTCTTTTCTAATTTTAAGTAATTGTCGTTTATTTTAAACATCTAATTCTATTTCCCCTTCAAAAGAAACTTCCGCTTTGCCCGTCATTATGACTTTATCATCTTTAACCGTTATAATAAGTTCCCCGCCTAAAAGTTCAACCGTTATTTCGCCTTCACTACATACGCCTTTTTTCACGGCTACGCAACCGACGGCACAAGCACCCGTTCCGCAAGCGAGAGTTTCTCCGCTCCCCCTTTCCCAAACGCGCATTTGTAAACGGTTATTACTTATAACCTTAACGAACTCGGTATTAACCCTGTCGGGAAACAGCGGGTCGTTTTCAAAAAGCGGACCTATTTTACTTATGTCGAAATCGAGATTATCCACAAAAACGACGCAATGCGGATTGCCCATAGAAACGCAGTTTATTAAATATTCTTTCCCGCCGATAACTGCCTTTTTATCGATAACCGTTTCTTCTTTTACCGCAACGGGGATTAAAGAACTTTTAAAAACGGGCGTTCCCATATCGACGCTTACGCAATCGACACTGTTCCCTTTAATGCTTAATAATAGGTGTTTTATACCGGATAGCGTTTCAACGTCTATTTCTTTTTTATCGGTATAGCCGTTATCGAACAGATACTTGCCCACGCAACGGATGGCGTTCCCGCACATTTTTCCTTCGCTACCGTCCGCGTTAAACATCTGCATTTTCGCGTCGGCAACGTCGCTTTTTTTAATTAAAACTATTCCGTCCCCACCGATACCGAAATGCCTGTCGGATAGTTTTTCGGCAAACTTTTCAAAACCTAATAAATCGTTTTTCATACAGTCGAAATAGATATAGTCGTTGCCTATCCCCTGCATTTTGGTAAACTTGATTTTCATTTCAGTTCCTTACGTAAAGTTGTTTATAAGGATTTGCCGAGTTAGGCGTTAAAACGTAAAACGTGCCGAGAATAACGTCGCTTAACTTTAACCCGAAATCCTGACAGTATTCGTCTAAATAATCTTTTATTTCTTCTAAATCAGTTTTTGTCGCCTTAAACAGATTGACTTGCTTCGGCAAGTCTTTCGGGGGATTATCGGTTCTTAAAAAGATTTTACCGCCGTGCATACCCGTTCCGCAGAAATCGCCGACCGCTTCTTCGCCTTTAAGGTTCAAAACGACTATAAGTCCGCCCGCCTGATATTCGCCTAAAAACGACCCTGCGTTCTCGCCGATTATAATAACGGGCTTTTTATCTTTATACTCTTTTATGTGGATACCTACACGATACCCCGCTTTACCCTTTATAAAAATCTTTCCGCCACGCATTGCGTATCCGACCGCGTCCCCACAGTTGCCGTGAACGATTATTTTGCCGTCGTTCATCGTGTCACCGACAGCGTCCTGCGCGTTGCCGAAAACCGAAACGGTCGACCCGCTCATATACGCACCGAGTGCGTTTCCCGGAACGCCCTTTACTACAATCTTTTTATCTATTGTACCACTACCTATAAACCTTTGTCCATCACAATTTATGATTTCCACTTCGGTTTTTTCTTTTATAATTTTATTTAAGTCCTGAAAATCAATGTTTTTCGCGTCTATAATTTCCATACTTTTTCTCCTAATTCGTCAATATTTCGTCTCTTCTTTTCTTATCGAAACATATTAAAGACGGCTCTTTTATTATCGCGTTAAAATCTATCGTCGATAGTTTGGTTTTGTTTCTTATAAGGCTTGTATAAATGCCCGCTTTATCGACTTTTCCTATAAGCATATAGCCTTTTAACAAGTCGTCTTTAACGTAAAATATACGCTTGTTCCCGTCTTCTTCTATCGCGATTTTTTCGCCATCGTAAGTTCCCGCACTTATTATATGAAACCCGAAAAAGCCTATACTGTTCATAGGGATTGCGTTATCGAAGGTCTTGTTTCCGCCCGCCATATTTTCACCTGCCGTTTCGCCTTCTAAATATGCGTTCGGAAGTATTGCAAGCACCCTTTTATCCCCGAAAGATATATCGAAAGTTTCGGCACAGTCGCCACCTGCATAAATATCTTTCAAACTCGTTTCGCACTTGTCGTTAATTACTATACCCCGATTGACCACTCCCCCGATTTCTTTAACGAGTTCTACGTTGGGTCTTACCCCTACCGCCGTAACTAAAATATCGAACGGCAAAACCTGTTCGTCTTTTAAAAAGGCGACGTTCTTTTCAAAACTTGCGACGGAGTTTTCAAGATAAAACTTCACGCCTTTTTCTTCCAAAACGTCCTGAACGGATTTTGCTTCTTCTTTTTTCAGAATACTCGGCAAAACTCTGTCCGCCAAATCGACGACGGAAATGAATTTAACCTTTCCCAACAGGCACTCGGCACATTTAAGACCAATTAGCCCTGCCCCCATAATGAGAACGTTTTTACTTATATCGATATGTTCCATAAGATACTTCGCGTCGTCAATCGTCATAAAGGACGTTTTGTTTTTAACCGTTTCGTAGCCCGCAATCGGCGGAATAAACGGCTTTGAACCCGTTGCGACCATAAGTTTATCGAAAAAGATTTCTTTGCCGTTATCTAAAACGACCTTTTTTTCGTCATTATCGATTTTAACTACCTTTTTGCCGAAAACCGTATGCACTTTATTCTCTTCGTAAAACTCGTCCGACCTGTAATTTATTTTATTTAAGTCGGTTTTTCCTTCAATAAGATACGATATAAGCGGGCGGGAATACGCTTTATATTTTTCGTTACCGATAAGCGTTATCTTGCCTTTTTTATCGAGTTTTCTTATACCTTCCACCGTTGCGATACCGCACACGGAATTGCCTATTATTACGTAATTCATATTACTTCTCCATAAAAACTATCGCGTTATTCGGGCAACCTTTAACGCAAGCGGGGGTTTTACTGCCGTTGTTGGTACACAGTTCGCATTTTTGCATTACCCCGTTGTCGGTTAAATGCAACACGCCGTAAGGACAAACGAGTATACAGGTATGACACCCGACGCATTTATCCTTATTGATTTTTATAACGCCGTCTTCCTGCGAAATCGCACCCGCTATGCAACTTTTAAGACAAATCGGGTCGGAACAATGCCTGCACGCAACCGCATAGGTAATATTATCTTTTTCTTCGATACGGACGTTCGGCGAAATCTTTTTATCTTTTAGCGATAAATACATATTTATTCCGCCCACGTTTGCGTAAGCACAGTTATATTCGCACAGATGACAACCTAAACACCATTTTTCGTTTACGTAAACTCTTTTCATTTTTTCACCTTTATTCCCCTGCGTGTTTGATGCCTAAAATATCGAGTTCCTTCTGCGTTAAGCCTACGCCCCTTAACATAAGCCTGTTTCCCCTTAACGCTTCGATAGAGTTGATACCCATACCGCCCATAAGTTCTTTTATTTCCCTGTTCCAAGCGGTAAGAAGGTTTACGAGTTTTTTACTGCCTATATCGGGATTTAACCGCTTTACGAGTTCTGGTACTTGCGTCGCTATACCCCAGTTGCACTTGCCCGCCTGACAGGTTCTGCATAAATGACAGCCGAGTGCGATAAGTGCCGACGTGGCTATATACACCGCGTCCGCGCCTAACGCTATCGCTTTAACGATATCGGCACTCGACCTTATCGACCCGCCGACCACGAGCGAAACGTTATCTCTTATACCTTCTTCACGAAGCCTGCTGTCAACCGACGCCAACGCAAGTTCTATCGGAATACCGACGTTGTCCCTTATTCTCGTCGGTGCCGCACCCGTTCCGCCACGGAAACCGTCTATTGCGATAATGTCCGCGCCGCTTCTCGCTATCCCGCTTGCGATAGCGGAAATGTTATGTACCGCCGCCACCTTGACTATTATCGGTTTTTTATAGTTCGTCGCTTCTTTAAGCGAGAAAACCAACTGCCTTAAATCTTCGATAGAATAAATGTCGTGGTGTGGCGCGGGTGAAATGGCATCGCTACCTACCGGTATCATACGGGTTTTTGAAACGTCTTCCGTAATCTTTTCCCCAGGTAAGTGTCCGCCTATCCCCGGCTTTGCACCCTGTCCCATTTTGATTTCGATTGCCGAACCCGTTTCAAGATAGTCTTCGAACACGCCGAATCTGCCCGACGCGACCTGAACGATAGTGTTCTTGCCGTACTTATAGAAGTCTTGGTGCAATCCGCCTTCGCCCGTATTATAGTAAGTGCCTAATTCCCGTGCCGCACGGGCAAGGCTTTCGTGCGCGTTATAACTTATCGACCCGTAACTCATTGCGGAAAACATTATCGGCAGGTTAAGTTCAAGGGAAGGATATTTTTGCGGCACGATTTTTCCGTCCTTATCCCTTTTTATACCGTGATTTCTCTTTCCTAAACTTACCTTCGTTTCCATAGGTTCGCGAAGCGGGTCGATAGACGGGTTAGTAACCTGCGACGCGTTTATTAAAATCTTATCGAAATAAACGGGGAAGTTTTCGGGGTTGCCCATAGAAGATAACAGTACTCCGCCCGTCTCCGCCTGTTTATATATCTCTTTAATGTTGCTTTCGTGCCAGTTGTCGTTCTTCCTGAAAGTCAAGTCCGATTTAACGATTTTTAACGCTCTCGTCGGGCAAAGGCTTACGCATCTATGACAGTCTACGCATTTCGTTTCGTCGGAAATCATAAAGTTGCCCTTTTTCGTTTCTACTAATTTATGCACTTCGTTGGCGCATTGTCTTTCGCACACGCGACACCTTATACATCTGTCGTCGTTTCTGACCACTTCGAATTCTGCATACTGATAATTCATAATTTCTCCTTATTCACCGTAACCACAACGGGTTCACCGCCTTTCGGCGACCAGATATTCTCTACGTTTTCTTCCATTTTTCTTATCGCGCACTCTTCGCTTGCGAAATATACTTTATCGTCTTTTTCGCCGACTACCATTGAACGGAGTTTAAGCCTGTCGTTCAACGCCATTACCCCGCCGTCGAAACCTACTAATATCGAGAACGGACCTGTAATTAAAAGACTCGGAAACTCTTTTCTTAAATACTCGCAGAGTTCTTTCTTTTCCGTATCCGCCTTATCTATCGTCTGCCAGAACGGTGCGGATATAACGAGTGAAATTTCTTCCATCGTAAGCCCTTTCTTTCTCGACAGAAAATCTATGATATACGCGATAACTTCGGTATCCGTTAAAAGGTTGCATTTATACCCGAACATTTCTATATAACGCCTGTTTGCGTCGTAAGATGATATTTCGCCGTTATGGACGACCGACGTATCTAAAAAGGAAAACGGGTGCGCCCCGCCCCACCAACCGGGGGTATTCGTCGGGTATCTGCCGTGCGCCGTCCATAAATAACCGTTATAATTTTCAAGCATAAAGTAATCGCCGATATCTTCGGGGAAACCTACGCCCTTAAAACAGCCCATATTTTTACCGCTGCTGAATACGTACGCGCCCTTTATTTCGGTATTTATATATATAATGCATCTGCTTACGTATTCCTTTTCGTCTAACTGGCTGTCCCTTAAAAGGTTATGATTAGGCATAACGAAATAACGCCAGATAAGCGGTTCGTCGGTTATCTTCGGGGTTTTTCTTACGGGTATCTTCGACAAGTTAATTATTTCAAACTTTTTATCGAGATACTTTTCACATACTTCCTTCGCTTCTTTACCGTCGTAAAAAAGGTGGAAAGCATAGTAGTCTTTATATTCGGGATAAATACCGTATCCGGCAAACCCACCGCCAAGCCCGTTAGACCTTTCGTGCATAACGGTCATTGAGTCAACAATAATTTTTCCGTTGATATTCTTTCCTTCTTTTGAAATAACGCCCGCAATGGCACAGCCCGACGGTATTCTTATTTCGCCTTCTTTTAACATAACGTTTTTCTCCTATATTATTGTTTACGAAAAATTTAAAAACGAAAAAGGGCGATGGATTTCCTACAACATAAGTAGGACTCCATTGCCCTTTTTTACGGTAGTATTATAGCACTATGATTTTTGACTGTCAAATATTTTCAAAAAAAAATTTTAAAAAAGTTTTCGAAAATCGTTGACAAACGGTTTTTCTTGGTATTATAATGACGGCGTAATAAATTTTGGCAAAGGTGTCAAGGAAACTATCCTTGGCACTTTTTTTGTTTTAAATTTCGGAGGTAATAAATATGGAACAAATCACAGAACTCTTCGGCAGTAAAGTTTTTAACGACGCCGTAATGAAAGCAAGGCTTCCAAAAGAAACCTATAAACAGGTTAAAAAAGCCGTTGACGAAGGCGAAAGACTCGATATCGCAACCGCGAACGTCGTTGCTAACGCAATGAAAGACTGGGCGGTAGAAAACGGTGCCACTCACTTTACGCACTGGTTTCAACCGATGACGGGTATAACCGCCGAAAAGCACGACAGTTTTATTTCCCCTACTTCGGAAGGCGCTATCATCATGGAATTCAGCGGAAAAGAACTCGTCCGTGGCGAACCCGACGCGTCGTCCTTCCCTTCGGGTGGACTTCGTGCTACGTTTGAAGCGCGCGGTTATACCGCTTGGGACCCAACGTCCTACGCGTTTATAAAGGACGGGGTTTTATGTATCCCTACCGCTTTCTGTTCTTACGGCGGCGAAGCACTCGACAAAAAGACCCCGCTTCTCCGTTCTATGCAGGCGATAAACAAACAGGCGTTGAGAATAATAAGGCTGTTCGGCAACACCACGGCAAAAAGCGTTAAAACCACGGTCGGACCTGAACAGGAATATTTCCTTATTCCGAAAGCGCTTTACGATAAGAGAAAAGACCTTATCTTTACGGGCAGAACGCTGTTCGGCGCAAAAGCCCCGAAAGGTCAGGAATTAGAAGACCACTATTTCGGCGCAATCAAACCGAAAGTACAGGAGTTTATGAAAACGCTTAACGACGAACTGTGGAAACTCGGTATTCTCGCGAAAACCGAACACAACGAAGTTGCGCCCGCGCAGCACGAACTCGCGCCGATTTTCACGACTACGAACATAGCGACCGACCATAACCAGTTAACTATGGAAATAATGCAGAAAGTCGCTAAAAAATACGATATGGTTTGCTTACTTCACGAAAAACCTTTTGCAGGCGTAAACGGAAGCGGTAAGCATAACAACTGGTCCATTTCTACGGATACGGGAATAAACCTTCTCGAACCGGGCGAAACGCCTTACGACAACGCACAGTTCTTGCTGTTTTTAACCGCGGTGATAAAAGCGGTCGACGAATATCAGGATTTACTGCGTATCTCGGCTTCTTCCGCCGGCAACGACCATAGGTTAGGCGCAAACGAAGCCCCGCCAGCCGTCGTTTCTATGTTTTTAGGCGACGAACTGACCGAAATACTCGAAGCGATAGAAAAGGACGGCAAATACGTAGGTAAAGAAAAAACTCTTATGAAAGTAGGCGTTCACGTAATACCGAAGTTCCCGAAAGACACGACGGACAGGAACAGAACTTCGCCGTTTGCGTTTACGGGCAACAAGTTCGAGTTTCGTATGGTAGGGTCTTCTATGTCCATTGCCGAAGCAAACATTATATTAAACACCGCGGTAGCGGAAGAACTCAAACAGTTTGCCGACGCGTTGGAAGGCGCGAAAGACTTTACTTCTGCGCTTCACGACTTGATTAAAAAGACGATAACCGAACATAAGCGCATTATATTTAATGGCAACGGCTATAACGACGAGTGGATTGCCGAAGCGGAAAAACGCGGGTTACTTAACCTTAAATCCACGCCTGATTGTCTGCCTTATTTCTTGCACGAAAAGAACGTAAAACTGTTTACCGAACATAAAGTTCTTTCGGAAACGGAAATGAAAGCAAGATACGAAATAATGCTTGAAAACTATATTAAAACGATAAATATAGAAGCGTTGACGATGATAGATATGGTAAATAAAGATATACTTCCTGCAATAAGCAAGTATATTTCCGAGTTATCCGAAACGGTTAAAATCCGTTCGGAAGTTATGCCGAACGCCGTTGGATTTGAAAAGGGAAGAATAGAAAAACTTTCGGCACTTTCACTTTCTATCGCGGATAAAGTCGAGACTTTGGAACAATTATTAGCGGATAAACCTGAAGGCGACAGTCTTACAGAAGCGAAGTTCGTAAGAGAAAAGATTTTTGAACAAATGACGTTATTAAGGGCTGACGTAGACAGCGCGGAAAGCATTACCGCGTCTTCCGTTTGGCCGTACCCTTCTTATGGTGAATTGCTGTTCGGCGTAAGATAAAAAGATTTATTGGAGAATTATTATGGAAACGACAAGTTTATGGTTTTTGATAGGTGCTATACTCGTGTTCTTTATGCAATGCGGTTTCGCAATGGTTGAAACCGGTTTTACGAGAGCGAAAAACGCCGGAAATATCATAATGAAAAACCTTATGGATTTTTGTATCGGAACGGTTACCTATCTCTTGTTAGGTGCAGGGCTTATTTTCGGCGAAGACGTTTTATTCGGGCTAATCGGAACGCCTAACTTCGACTTTATAAGTCATTTTGCAAGTTATGATTGGAGCAAGTTTTTCTTTAACCTTGTATTCTGTGCAACCGCGGCGACGATAGTTTCGGGGTCTATGGCGGAAAGAACGAAGTTCTCTTCCTACTGTATCTACTCGGCTATCATAAGTTTAATTATCTACCCTATCGAAGCACACTGGGTTTGGGGTGGCGGTTGGCTTTCGAAACTCGGCTTTATCGACTATGCGGGAAGCACGCTTATACACATGGTCGGCGGAATATGCGCGCTTATCGGCGCGATACTCGTTGGTCCGAGACTCGGTAAATACACAAAAGATAAAGACGGAAAAATCGTTAAGGTAAACGCGATACAAGGTCACTCTTTAACGTTAGGTGCGTTGGGCGTGTTTATATTATGGTTCTGTTGGTACGGGTTTAACGGCGCCGCGGCAACTTCCGTAAGTGAACTTGCGCAGGTTTTAGCGACGACTACCGTTGCGCCTGCTTTGGCTACCGTTACCTGTATGATATTCACGTGGATAAAGAACGGTAAACCGGACGTTTCTATGTGCTTAAACGCTTCGCTTGCGGGGCTCGTCGCAATCACGGCGGGCTGTGCTAACGTCGATATTATCGGCGCGGCGATAATCGGTATCGTATCGGGATTTTTAGTAGATATCGTCGTTGAGTTTTTAGACTTAAAACTACATATCGACGACCCCGTCGGTGCGGTAGGCGTACATTGTGCAAACGGTATCTGGGGAACGGTTGCGGTCGGTTTGTTTTCCACGTCGACGGCCTCCGCAGGAGTAGACGGGCCGATATACGCGCTTATCCACGGCACGGATTTTACAGAAGGCTTAAAAGTTTTCGGCGTTCAGATGCTCGGTATGGCGTGCATTATGGCGTGGACGATAATAACTATTTATATAACTTTCTATATCATAACGAAGGTCAACGGGTTAAGAGTTTCCGAAGAAGAAGAGATTTTAGGGCTTGACAAAACGGAACACGGGCTTCCTTCGGCTTACGCCGACTTCGCGTTAAGCGTGCAACCTATTCTTTCTGATTACAGCGCGGAAAAAGTTACGGGTACTGTTCCTGAAGAAAACGCCGTCGAAGTTTACGAGAAGAAGACGAAAGAAATTAAAGTCGGTCAGCCGAAGTTTACAAAGATTGAAATTATCTTTAAAGAGCGTATGCTTGAAACCTTAAAGAACGCTATGATAGACATAGGTATAACGGGTATGACGGTTACCCACGTTATGGGTTGCGGTGCGCAGAAAGGTAAACCCGAGTTTTACCGTGGCGTTGAAGTCGAAACGAGTTTACTGCCGAAAGTTCAACTTGAAATGGTAGTAAGCAAAGTACCTGTAAGAAAGGTTATCGAAACGGCGAAAAAAGTATTATACACAGGGCATATCGGCGACGGCAAGATTTTCGTTTACGACGTGGAAAACGTCGTTAAAGTAAGAACAGGCGAAGAAGGATACGACGCTTTACAGGACGTTGAATAAAGGTAAAAATTATGTGTTCTATTATGGGCTGTTTTCATACGGCATTAGATAAAGAGATATTTAAAAACGCTTTAATTAAGACTGCGAGTCGCGGACCTGACGATACTAAAATAGAAGAAATACCGACGGGGTTTTTGGGCTTTAACAGGCTTGCTATTATGGGTTTAACGAGTTTCGGTATGCAACCGTTTTCTCTCGGCAAAAACAAAATCGTTTGCAACGGCGAGATATACGGCTTCCGCCCGATTAAAGAAGAACTTATCCATCGCGGTTATACTTTTAAGTCGGATTCCGATTGCGAAATCCTTTTGCCCCTATACCGCGAATACGGGCTGAATATGTTTTCTATGCTTGACGCAGAGTTCGCACTCGTTATTTACGACGCAGAGAAAAATAAAATTATCGCGGGCAGAGACCCTATCGGCATAAGACCGCTTTTCTACGGCAAGACTTCGGACGGCGGAATTATCTTCGCAAGCGAAGCGAAAAATCTCGTCGGCATTTGCGACAAGGTCCTTCCCTTCCCTATCGGCAGTTATTACGACGGCGAGAAGTTCGTTCAGTATTGCGATATAGCGTCAGTTAAAGAGTACTGCAAAATGGATATGGATACCGTATGCAAGAATATCAAAGAAAAATTGATAAATGGTATAGAAAAACGGTTGGATGCGGACGCCCCGATAGGCTTTTTGCTTTCCGGCGGGTTAGATTCTTCTCTCGTTTGCGCCGTTTCTCAAAAACTACTCGATAAACCTATAAGGACTTTTGCAATCGGTATGAATACCGACGCAATCGACTTAAAATACGCAAAACAGGTCGCCGACTATATAGGTAGCGAACACACGGAAGTTATCATTACGAAGGAAGACGTAATCAACGCACTCGATACCGTTATTTCGGTGTTAGGCACGTTCGATATAACGACGGTAAGGGCAAGCGTAGGTATGTATCTCGTGTGTAAGTATATAAAAGAACACACCGACGTTAAAGTTTTATTGACTGGCGAAATATCAGACGAACTTTTCGGATATAAATACACCGATTTTGCACCGAACGCAAATGAGTTTCAAAAGGAAGCGGAAAAACGTATAAGAGAACTTTATATGTACGACGTTCTCCGTGCCGACAGGTGTATTTCTTCTAACTCGTTAGAAGCACGCGTGCCGTTCGGCGATATTGATTTCGTAAAATACGTTATGGCAATAGACCCCGAAATGAAAATGAATAAGTATAATAAAGGCAAATATCTGTTAAGGCGGGCTTTCGAAGGCGATTATCTGCCTTACGATATTCTCTACCGTGAAAAAGCCGCCTTTTCGGACGCCGTAGGACACTCTATGGTAGATTACATAAAAGCGTATGCGGAAACGGTTTATTCCGACGAAGAGTTTAAGGAAAAGTGTAAAGCATATTCCTACGTTCCGCCTTTTACAAAAGAATCGCTTTTATACCGTGAGATTTTTGAAAAGTATTATAAAGACCAAGCGGAAATGATAGTTGATTTTTGGATGCCAAATAAAACGTGGCAAGGATGCAACGTATCAGACCCGTCCGCCCGTGTTTTATCAAACTACGGTGCAAGCGGAAAATAGAAAATAAAAAATAAAATATCCGCCCCGTTGCAATAAAAATGCGACGGGGCGGTTATTTTTATATAACGTATTTATCATACGTCCGTTCTTTGACATAAGGCTTTACATAAAGCCTTAACCATTCTCTTAACCAATCTTTGTATATCATTTTTCATCTCCGTTTTTATATAAATTTTACCATTTTACAGTTATACGTGTGCTTGGCTTTTAAACAAGTGGCGTCGCTATCGCTCCGCCAAAGCCAAGCACACGCAGACCGACTTGACGGAACGCTTTTTTAATAGCCTTAAAACGCCCGACGGGGTGTGAAAGGTCGCCCGCTAACCCGCTTTGGGCGTACCTTTTCACATATCTCCCGTTCGGGCTGTTTTTTATTTCGCTTTCGGCATTTTTAAAAGTAGTTCGTTATTCGCTTGTCCTTCTACCGTTCCGTCGTTTATTACCGTGAAATCGTCCGCTAATATGTACTTTGTGGGGTTATCTAAATACCCGCATAAAACATCGTCTTCTAATATATCAAGTTTACGCATAGGGGCAAGCCCGCGGGAGTATATAACTCTGTCGTTTGTTTTAGTTAAGTATTTCCGTAGATACTTTACCGAGTATTCCTTCTGTATAGGGTTAGCGTCTATCTCTTGAAAATCGTTTCTCCCGAACTTATCTTCAAAGTAGGTGTTTACGTTAGATTTAACTATCTTTTTCTTATTCGTGTTGTAATCTTTCTTTTCATAGATACTGCCTATCATTTCGGGTATATAAAAAAGTCCGTGAAAATGTAATCTGTCCGTATCTTTTCCGCGTTCCCATACTCCCATATACAACCAGCCCTTTTTACTATGTAGGTTTTGTAAAGTTTGCAATAGCCGTTTCTTAAAATAATCTTCCGTTATCTTTTCACTATCGTAAGTAAAAGTGCAGAAATAGTTAAACGGAGTTATATTCGCTATTCTGTTCATCCTTTGCATACGTACTATATAATTCCTTTTCTCTCTTTCCAAATTATCTTTAACGTAGTCTTTGGCTTTCTTTTCATCTTCAAATAGTCCCTTTATTCCGTCTATTATTTTATTCTTACGTTCTCTCTTGTTAAGTCCCGCCGTTTGGTTAAATAATTCAGTAAATAATTCTTTCTTCGTAACCGTTCTGCCTTGCGGTTTTGCTTTACGTTTAACGGGAACGTAATCTTCGCCGTTCCATTTGACTTCGGTAAGTATGCGACCGCTCGGTAGGGTTATAGTAGATATTTCTTCCTTTTCTTCTAATACCTTACCGTTATCGTCTATAACGTATTCTTTTTCGGGTTTGTTTCTTTTAGGTCTTTTAGGACGGGTAGTGTGCGCTATCGCTAGAAAGTGCCGCCCGTCAGAATATACTTTTGCTCCTTTTAAGTCCATATAATTCCCCCTAAATAGCGTTTATGTAATCCGAGATAATGCTTTCTATCACGGGCTTTTGCCTTTCATCGCAAGTCTTTAATATCTCTTTAAGCGTATCGACTTTTATCCGCTCGTTTTCTTTCTTTTTCTCTTTGTAGTCGTTTATATCCAAAAGTTTATATCCGCCGTATCTTCCGCTAAAACTTTGTATGTTATAGTGGTAGGCTAAAAACTC
>JAFSRT010000006.1 GCA_017445995.1 Clostridia bacterium | reverse complement strand
GGGAGTGTAATTTAATTATGGATTCACATAAGCATAAACAGAGAAAAAACCACGACGAACAGCCGTATATTTTGAGCGGCAAATTGTTTTGCGGTTACTGTGACTCGGCAATTACCGCCGAAACGGGAACGAGTAAAACGGGTAAAGTTTACCATTATTATAAGTGTTACGGCAAAAAGATGAAAACCACAGATTGCCATAAAAAGCCCGTCAGTCAGGAGTTTATAGAAACGCTGGTATTTGAAGCGACGATTAAATATATTTTAACGACGGCAACCATTGAAAAACTCGCAAAACTCGTCACCGAAAAGTTTAATGCCGAACTTGCAAAGCCTACCGCCTTGCTTTCGCTTGAAAAACAATTAAAAGACATAAACAAGTCGATAGACGGCATTATGGCGGCGATAGAAAACGGTATTTTCACCAAAACAACAAAAGAAAGATTGCTTAATTTAGAAGCCACGCAAACCGAACTCGAAAACAAAATTTCGGTCGAACAATCACGGCTGGTAAAACCGCTTGAAATATGCGAAGTGAAAAAGTTTTTAACTTATTTCGCGTATATGAAATACGAAAAAGGCGAAGAAAAAAACGAGTTCTTTAACTCGTTCATAAACCGCGTTATTTTATACGACGACAAAGTGATAATTCTCTACAACAGTAACGACAGAGAGATAAAACGGCTGAATAAAAAGCAATTAAAAGAAGTGGAAACCGCCGAAAACCTTGAAGAAATAAAAAAGCACTCGTCTGAACCTTGTGAGTTCAAACGAGTTTCACTTGGCGGGAGCATTAGAATTCTATCTCTCGGTAAAATTTTTTAAAAATTAGATCTGTTTTACACAAAATAACCAATATTGTGCTATAATGTAATTACATTGGAGAAAAACTATGAATTATAAAGTTATAGACAAAGAGAAATACTACAGAAAAGGAGTCTTTGAACATTTTTCTAAAGATTGTAAATGTTCAACTTCAATAACAGCAAGAATTAATGTTACTGATCTTGTTTTATATTCAAAGAAAACTGGAACAAAGTTTTATATAAACTTTTTATACATCCTATCAAAAGTTCTTAACTCAAGAGATGATTACAAAATGGGATACCTCTATAAAGAAGATAAACTGATTTGTTATGATGTGATCAATCCAACTCAATATGTTTTTCATGATGATACAGAAACTTGCACTCTTGTATATACAAAGTTTTATTATGATTATCCAACTTTTTATGAAAATGCATTGATGGATATAGATAGAGCAAAAGAAACAAGGGACTATGGTCTTGACATGCAAAATCACCCAAACTGGTTTGATGCATCATATATCCCATGGTTTTCGTATGATTCATTAAACATTGAGTTGCCTGATGGACATTTATTTTTTGCTCCAATTATAAATTGGGGAAAATATAGAGAAGAAAATGGACATTTAATGATGCCCGTTACCGTAAGATTAAATCATGCAATTGCTGATGGATATTTAATTGCAAATGTTTTTCGTTTGCTACAAAAAGAAATTGAGAATTTCATAAAATAAGAATCTACAAACGATGAATTGCCTTTGGCAATTTTCTCCCTATTCGAATCCCTCACAGCAAGAAGCAGGGATTCGTTCTCGTGTTTTGCAAAGCATTAAATAAAAACGCCCGCTTTTGCTTTGCAAAACACTTCGGTCAGCCGCTAAAAACTTGCCACAGGCAACTTTTTTCGGCTTTGCCGTCGCTTTCGTTCGAATCCCTCACGTTGACTTTCTGACACAAAAACAGGGCATCGAAATGATGCCCTGTTTTTGTGGCGGAAGCGGAGAGAGTTTGTACGAACACAGATTTTTATTGTAGGCAGTCTTTTTTACGGACTGCCTTATTACTTGTATAACGCTTTCTTGCGAGATTTTATACTTCGTATAATCTTCGCAGAAATTGTACGTTATCGTTACGCTGTCGTTATCCAAAATGACCTCTCGGATAAAGGTTTTCACTATCAGTTTGCGGACGGACATTTCCTGTATATCTCCGCAAATAACGGCGTTCAGATAACTTTCGATTTTCTCGACGGTCAGGAACGTATAATTCCTTTGCCGCTCTTGCCCAATATCGAAGTCGAGTCCCGCTATCTTTGCTTCGAGTTCTTTCAAACGAATTTTCGTTTGCTCGGTGATGATACCTTGCTCGATAGCGGCGATCAGATTTTGCGACGCTTTCAAAGCGTTTTGCCTTTGCACTTCAAGGCTCTTTATGTTCGTGTTCTTTTTGCTCTCGGTTTCGTGTATCTTATTGAGCGTTTCGGCTATGTATCTGACGACGCCTTTATCCGCAAGTAAAGACCACGTTGTATTGATGACCGTATCTTCAAGCCATTTTTTCTCAACGGCTTTCAGTTTGCAAGGGTGCTGCTTCCGGCGTTTCGCAAGACAGGAATAATAGTAGTAAATCGCTCCCGACTTACTCGTTCCGCTTTCTCCGACCATCAGACGTTTGCAATCTCCGCAGACGAGTTTGCCCGAAAGGATAAAATCGAATATCTCTTTCTTTCTGCCCGGCGCGTGTTGGTTCTCACGGTGAATATCTTGGACTTTCTGCCATAGAACATCGTCTATGATAGCGGGATAGATATTGTCGTAAACGACGTTGCCGTGCTTTATCTTGCCGTTATACTTGGTATTCGCAAGGATTTTATATATCTTCTTGTCGGTGATATAAAGCCCTTTCTTGGTGCGGATACCCCTTGCTTTCAGGTCGCTTGCCAAAGTAACCGCCGTATATCCCTGCGAATACTTCGTGAAGATTTCTCGGACGATTTCTCCTTCTTCGGGGTTGATAACGTTCTTTTTGTCCACGACGTCGTATCCGTATATAATAGGTCCACCCGTGTATTGTCCTTTCCGATAACTCTCGTTCAAGCCACGATGTACCTTTTGGGAAAGTTCCGCCGAGTAGTATTGGTTCATACCTTCGAGCAAGCTTTCAAGGATAATCCCTTCGGGGCTATCTGGTATGTTCTCCATCGCCGACAATAACTTGACGCCGTTCTCTTTCAGCGTGTGTTTGTGGATAGTCGTTTCGTACTTATCACGGGAAAAACGGTCTAACTTATAGACAAG
>JAFSRT010000005.1 GCA_017445995.1 Clostridia bacterium | reverse complement strand
GCTCGTAACTTCGGGCGTAAACATAGACAAAACCGAATCGAAAAACCTGTCCATAAGTCTGCCGACGGGCTTACCGTAAACTATCCTGTCAAACTCTCTCGGATTTTGTTTTTGTAAAGTAGCCGCAATACGATAACCCTGCTTCATTCTCTCGTTATCTTTCCTTAAATCTCTGTTTTCGTTTGCATATTTAAGCGTTTCGTCCATTGATTTATCAAGCCTTTTCTTTAAGTCCGCATTTTCCGCTAATAACGCAACGACTTGTTCTTTGAGTTTTCCTTTCTTTTTTGAAATCTCTCCGCTTTCCGCTTCCTTTAATGCGTCGGCATAAACCTGATTTTCCTGTTTTATCTCTTCCGCTTGTTCGATTATCTTTTTCGCCTTAAACTCGGCGGTAGATAAGTGTTTTGCCTGACTGCCTTCTTTTCCGCGTTCCAAATGATACTTCTTCCCGACACACTCGTAAAAGTCCGTTTGCAAATCCCTTAACCGCTGTTTGTTGAACAACTCTTTACTGCACAATCTTCCGTCTTTGGTTATGGGAATAAGATTTAAGTGCATATGCGGAGTGGTTTCGTCCTGATGAACTACTGCGGAAATGATGTTTTCTTCCCCGTATTTTTTCGCAAAGAATTCATAACAGTCCGTAAAGAAATCTCGTGTTTCCCACGGGTGAAGAGAAGAGAAAAACTCGTTGTCGCTACCTAACACGAAAGAGTTCATAACTACCGCGTCCTTTCTCGGTTTTGTAAGTAAGTTAAGACTTTTAATCCTGTCGTTTATAAACTCGGTATAAGTATTGAACCTTAACGCTAAACGATAATTGCGGATTGTCTTACTGCTGTCTATTTGCGGATTGTCTGCTTTATAGTTCTCGTCTCTTTCGTTTTCCTTCTCTATAGGGCAAACGTCGGACTTATGATATTTTTCCATATGACATACTAAATACGAAATTGTTGTTTACCTCCTTTAATCGTTTCGTTTTTTTGTCAAAAAGCCTCGCAGAGCCCACTAAACTTCGCCCGCGAAGTATAGTGGGCTACACTTTAAGTTAAAGTTGAAAATTTTGCTTTTCGTTTGTTTGCATTTTGCTTACCGTCAGGGCGGTCTTAATTTTCTGTAATTTTGCATTGTTTTACCTCCGAATTGTTTTCTTTCTGCCACAAAAAAGGGCATAAAAAAGCCGATGACACTTCTATCACCGACTATCTGACTTTGTTATTAAGTTGTCGTTTACTTGCTCTTTGCTACGTCATAAAAACTCCTTTGAAACAAAAAGTCCGTACGATTTTCACCGTCGCCTTATAGGCGCAATTACACTCGTACGGACTTTTATTCCGCTTTTATATTTAGTTTGTTTTATACTGTAATATCGAAAAAATCGTATGACAAAAAAGCCCATCATCGCTTTCCGCAAAAACGCAACGAAAATCGTTGCAAAACGGAAAACTCCGGCAAACCTACGATTACCATAATAAGCCCCGCGGTAATCGTTTCCCGAACACGCAATCTTTAACAATACTTTCTCATAAGACTGCAACGGGAAGAAGCGCAAACACGCTTCCATACAAGACGAAACAATTTTCATCTATCCCTTCTTAAAAGGGTACTACAAAACCACGATATTACTCGTACAATTTTATGATAGCATATATTTTTAACTTGTCAAGACCTATATGACAGGTTAATTTGTCTTTCTTTGTCGAAAAAATTAAAAATCTACATTATTATTTAATTTCTATTATTTCATTATATAATACTGTTTTCTTATCCGTTAGATTCCCGTCTAAATGGTAATGTCCGAAATACCAATGTTTGTATTCTACATTTTCCTCAAAATAAGATAGCATAGAATTTTCGGGATATTTATCTGCTTGGAAATTTCTGTTTAATAACGGTGGATAATATAAAGCCCGTTCGTCACAAGAATGAGTGATTATGTAATCAACTTTATAATTTACTCTTTTCAAGTTCTCATCGGCTTCTTGCATATCCGAATACGACGGCAATTCTTCTTTCCACCAACTTACGTTTTCCGTCCGATAAATTTTATCTATACTCGTCGCTCCGCCGAACGTAAAGAACGTTTTACCTTCTATCTCGTAGACTTGCCCTCGCATAAGATGAATTATATTATTTCTTATTCTATGAATTTTACCGCCGTTCCAAGTTTCAACAGGAAGAGAGTTTAATAAATCAAAATTTTCGTGATTGCCGTCAACAAAAAGCACCGTAAAAGGTAAATCCTCATACGGTTTTAAGTCTTGCTTTAACGTTTTTTCGTTCCAAATTGCACCAAAGTCGCCTGCTATAATTAAATAATCGTCTTTGCTTGCTATATTGCACTCGTAAGCAAACGTTTTAATTTTGGCAAAGTCATGTTGACCGTGAGTATCGCCTGTAATGTAAATCATTGTTTCACTATCCCTTTAACCCAAGTCGGCAGATTATCGCACATAAAAATCTCACTTTCATAATGATAGCCATCACTGTCGTAATAACAAAGTTTAGGCGGAATATCATCAATAGAGTTATCAAAAACACAAACCGTGTCTGGAAAACTTAAAAGCGGTTTAGCGTTTTCAATGCTCTTATCATATCTCGATATAATCTTATCTTCCGGAACACCGTGTCCACCTTGCAAAACTCTCTTGTCAACTCTTCTAACGTTTATTACGGATGTTTCCGTCGCTATAAAAATCACTGTGATTTTATATCCGTTTTCTTTGCACCGTTTATAAAAGCCAAAGTTCTTATCCGAAGAATTAACCGTTTCCATAATAAAGTTACGGTTTTCGTTCATAGCGGTTTC
>JAFSRT010000004.1 GCA_017445995.1 Clostridia bacterium | reverse complement strand
TCCGAACAGGCGAATAAAGTTCCACAAAGAATAGCCGAAATTAGCAAGACGGAAACTACAAGAATTAACCACTTATATTTTTTTAATGATTTTTCCATAATCTCGTCTCCTTACCAACGGTAATAATCGTCTTTTTTCTTTCTAAAGATAGAAACGGCACCGCAAATAACAGCGATAAGAATTATTGCGCCCGCCGTTATGCCAATTATCTGCATAAAGGTTAAGCCCGTTTTTTCTTCTACGCTCTTTAACTGCGTGTTTTCCGCCGTAAGCGTGTCTATCTGTTCCTGTAATTCCGCAACTTCTTTATCGTGCGAAGTTTTCGATACAAACTGACTTAAATCAATAGAGCCGTCCTCGTTTATCGCTGCCGTTAATTCATCGATTTTTGCTTGCATTTTACTTTTAAGCGTAAAATATTCTTCGTTAGTCCTGTATTGAGATAAGTCCACTTCGCCATCCTGCGTTAAGGTCGAATACGACGCTAACTTTTTAGCAAAATACGTGTATTCTTCGGTAGTTTTATCCTGAACATAGAAAACAAAATAGAACTGTAAGCCTACGTTCTGATCTTTGATATGTGCTATACCGAAACGAATTAAAGTTCCGCCCGTTACGTCGTAATGTCCGTTGCCTTGCACGTTAAGATACTGCTTTTCCTGTTTATCGAACTCTATTACGTAATCGTCGTTATGAATATAGTTTTCATAATACGCTTGCGGAAAAATAATAACGCCGTAGTTATAATTGTCGGGCGAAAAATACCCGTCGCTTATAAAGTAATTAGCAAACAACGCTCTGCCTACCGTTTCGTTTTCGCACTTATTAAAACCGGCAAACCACGTATTGTTAAGAGTTTCCTGCGCAGTAGGAACGAAAACGATTTCCTCGTCCGTTGCTTCATCCGCACGGGCAGTTGCCGTAGGTAGCGTAAAAGCCATCCCGAAAACAGATAACGCTATAAGTAAAAATGCCAACAATTTGTTCTTATTTTTAATCAAAAATTCTTTCATAAAAATTCTCCTTATAATTTTTTAACAAAAAACACGGCTCGAATTAGGCTTTTATACCTAAAACAAGCCGTGTAAACTTGGTTGTTATTAGTCAAGCAACATAGTAAGTAAAGTCTTGTCCGAAGAACGCGCAGGTTTTATAGTACACTCGTACACCTTGCCGTTTTCGTCCACGGACTTAACGCCGTAAGTATTACCCTTTATTACGTTGCCACCGTCGTCTTTGATTTCAAACGGCTTAACCGTAAGTTCCGCACTCATAGCGTTTCCGAATACTATATCTAAAACGACATACCCGCCTTTGTCCGGCGGAACTACGCCCGCTTTAACGTCCTTACCCCTGACGTTCCCTTTGACGAAATACGAGTAAAACTCCTTTTCGCCCATCTTAAAAGTTTCCCTTTCAACTACGATTTGTTTTTTAGCCATTTTTCTTTATCCTCCCGTTTTTTATTTGGCTTTACCTTTCATCTTGGAAATTTTCCTTGCTTCTTCCTTGCTCTTACCGGCCTTTATCGCCTCGTGATACTTATACGAACCCGCGTGGTCGGACTGACAGAGAAGATAACCGGATCTTAAACCCTGATTATACGGATCAAGTTCCTTGCCTTCGTCCTTACCTCTCATGTGGACTTTGGATTTACGTTCTTCGGCGTAACCTTTCGCACGCTTACTCGGCGTCATCCATTTTCTCTCGTTGTTATTGTATTTAGGCATATCCTAAACTCCTTATAAATGTATTTACCCGTATAGCCGATAGCACAGCCTTTTTAATGCCCGTGTTGCCGTTAGCAAAGCGAAAAAATAAAATATTAAATTGTAATTTTTGCAATCTAAATCAAGGACTTTAATAAAACACTACGTCTTAACGGAAGGTATTAAGGCTGTGGCCACTTGCGCCCTAAACTCTCATCCCTAAATCTGCCTTGATTTTGACTGCGTATTAAGAAAGCGTTTCCGCTATTCTTTTAAGTTTGCGGCTTAATCTACGTATCGCCGAGTATGTAATGCCGTCATAATTCTCTTTCCGTCAACCCTGTCGCGTTCGGAAAACCATAACTCATACAATTTGTCACGTTTACCGTTTCTCAAATAGTAAGTATCGGTGCTTATTATTGCGTTTTCTTCACCCCGACCTACCCTTATGATTAACTGCTGCTTAACGATATAGTGTTTAGTCCTATACACGTTATCCGCACCCTGACAAAAATACGGTTCTTTGATAATCATTGACGTTCCCTCCTTTTATTTTTTCTTGCCGAAACTCTTTATTATCGTTTGCAAGGTCGCCGCATCTTCTTCCGAAAGATTTACCGCTAATTTTTCCAACAACGCTTTTTCTTTGTCGGTTAAAAATCTTCTACGCAAAGTAAACCCTTCCTGAACGAACACGCAACCCCCTTTACCTTTTTTCGTGTCGATGGGATAAGACAGCGACAGTTCGTAAATATCGTTGCGTATGGTTCTTT
>JAFSRT010000024.1 GCA_017445995.1 Clostridia bacterium | reverse complement strand
AGCAATCAATATTGTTTTAGACGTATTGTTTGTATTTGCAGTAGTTTCCGTAACGATTGTTTCCGCTACGCTACCTTTTATTTTTATTTTTACGCCATCGACAAGTGCAGATTTAGTTTTCACTCCGCCGTCGATATAAGTTATTGATTCTTTGTCGGTTATAAGCGTTACCGCATATTCCCCGTCGTTTGCCGTTTCATTTACCGTAAAATGCATTGTAACGAGAATGCCTGTTGAATTGTCGTTTTCGTCACCCGACCAGTTTATTATGAACGGCGTTATTGCATAGCCTTTTTCAGTTTCAACGTTGGTCGTCATATAATCGAGCAAAGGAAGTGCGCTGCCGCGTTCAATATTTTTAAGTGTCATCGCCGACGTATCGTAGGAAATCTCGACAGTCATACCATTTATAGCGGTATTCTGACGCAAATACGCTTTAACGACGATTTCCTGTTCTGTTATTTCGCCCGATAACGTTATTACGGCGTTATCGGACAGAGACGCCGCAAAAACGGTCGTAGAGACGGGAGCGGAAATAACGCATAAGGCAAGAATTATAATAAAAATATTTATTATTCTTTTCATAATCCACCCCCGCCTGAAATGTTTTTAATTTAGTTTGCAGATACGGTGTATACACCGCCGTTTTCGGTTACGTCGTAGTTATCCGTATCAATTTAAGCGTTAATATCGAAGTTAAAAGTACCACCTTCTACTACGGGTGCTAATCCACTCGTAAGATAGAATATTCCGCCGTTTTCAAAATCTACGGTATAGTTACCGCTTTCGATTGTTATCGAAGACGCTACGTAATCACCGTTAGGATTAGTCGATGTCGCTAAATCACTGTCGTGACCCGCTTTGTCTATCCAGAACATAGCCTTGGTAGCAACACTACTGTCGGTGTTCTTGGTTACGTTGGAGTTCTTGATTACTACAGATGATCCGCATTGTGCGCATACGGTGTAGTATTTAGCACCCTGTAAGTTGCAGCCGTCGATTACTACGTTCTGCGACGCCGTGTAAACGTTGATACCGCCGAGAGTCGTAACGTCTTTAACGAGTGCACCGTTTACTCCGGCAATACCTAAAACGTAACTGTTGGTTACGCCGCCGGTAGTGCCGGCTAATAACGTTCCGTTCTTAATTGTGAAGTTTTCAATTCCGCCGTTTGCAGCAAGTATGTTACCCGCTACGAGTGCGGTGTTGCCCATGTTGGAAATGGTGTGTCCGTTAAGATCGATAGTTACGTTGCTGTTGGTTATGGTTAAAGGATTGTAGGTAGAACCAGCCCACTTATATCCTGCATAAGTTTCGGTGGAGAAGTCAATGTCCGCAACGAGTTTGATAGTTCCGCCGTTTGCGGATGCGTTAACAGCCGCAACAGCCTCAACTAAATCGGAAACGAGCGACCATACTCCGTCAATTTCTATCACTACGAATTCTTCAGTCACGCAAGCGGAAGGATCGAAGTTGAACGTACCGCCAACTACCACAGGTTTAACTCCGCTATAGAAAGTACCGTCAGCATTTTTCGTGTAGTTTCCGCTTTCAAGCGTTATGCTCGATGCACCAAACGCACCCGTCGGATTAGCAGTCGTTACCATATCTTCGTCAGAGCCCGCACCTTGCGTCCAGAACATTATCTTCGTTGATACGCTACCGTCCGTGTTCTTGGTTATCGTGGAATTCTTGATTACTACGTCAGAGCCGCATTGTGCGCATACCGAGTAATATTTTGTTCCGTTGATAGTAGAATCTTCGATTACTACGTTTGTAGAGCCCGTGTATACGTTGATACCGCCGTCGGTAGTAACGTTTTTAACGGTTGCGTTTGCAATTCCCGATATTCCGAGTACGTAACTGTTCTTTACGTTGTTGGTAGTTCCCGCAAGTAACGTACCGTTTTTAACGGTTACGTTGGAGAAACTGCCTTCTGCAGCAGTACCGTATCCTAAGCAAATTGCTACGTTACCCATATTGCTTATCGTGTGTCCGTTAAGATCTAAGGTTACGTTGTCGTTTGCAATCTCTAAAGGATTGTAAGTGCTGCCTGCCCATTTGTATCCTGCATATATTTCGTCAGAGAAATCTATGTCTGAGTAAAGTTTGATTGTTCCGCCGTTTGCAGATGCGTTGATTATTTCAACTGCTTTTACAAGGTCAGATGCAACTGCCCAAGTTCCATTCAAATCGCATACTATAGATCCTTCTGCGATATATGCCGTTGAGTCAAAGTTGAAAGTGCCTTCTTTAACTACAGGCTTTAAGCCGGTCGTTAAATAGAAGATTCCGCCGTTAGATAAAGTGCAGTCGCATCCGTCTATAGTGATAGAAGACGCTACATGGTTGCCTTGCGGATTTTCAGGCGTTGCCATATCGCTATCCTTGCCCGCTTTGTCTATCCAGAACATTGCTTTGGTTGCTACGCTGCTATCCGTGTTCTTGGTTATCGTGGAATTCTTGATTACTACGTCAGAGCCGCATTGTGCGCATACCGCATAGTATTTAGTTCCGTTGATTGCGCTATCTTTGATTACTACGTTGGTAGAACCCGTATATACGTTGATTCCGCCGTCGGTAGTAACGTTTTTAATCGTTGCGCCGTTGATTCCCGAAATTCCGAGAACGTAACTGTTTTTAACGTTGTCGGTTAAGCCTGCTAAAAGCGAGCCGTTCTTAACGGTTACGTTAGAGAAACTGCCTTCTGCAGCAGTACCGTATCCTAAGCAGATTGCTACGTTACCCATATTGTAAATACTGTGTCCGTTAAGATCTAAGGTTACGTTATCGTTTGCAATCTCCAACGGGTTGTAGGTGCTGCCTGCCCATTTGTAGTCCGCATATATTTCGTTAGAGAAATCTATGTTGGTTAAAATGGTAATCGTGCCGCCGTTAGCAGAAGCGTTGACAGCCGCAACAGCGTCAACTAAATTTGCGTAATCAACGCCGTTTACGCTTGCAACCATAGTTTCGTCTATACCTTCGATGATGATGGTAGTAGTCGTGTTGTTGTCAAGAGTAATTGCAGATTCGGGAGCGGCTTCGAAGTTTTCGGTAACTACGATTTTTTCAATCGTGATTTCCGCTTCTTCTTCGATAACTACGTGAGTGCCCTTTTCTACGTTAATCGGAGCGGGAACGGGTTCGTCGTTTTCGTCCGCATAGAATTCAACTACGCCTGCGAAATGTAAACTGTGCTGTGCCGCTTGGAGATTAACTTCTGCGCCGCCTACGTAGCCGATCAATTCTTCGAGATGAACGGTTCCGTTAGGAGCGGTGATCGTGATACCGTTGGTCGTTACGATAGTACCGTTTTTAACGGTGATAAACGCATTGTAGCCGTCGGTGTTAAGAGTGAACGATTTAACGGTAAGAGTTTTGCCGCCGAGATCGAGATATAAGCTTCCCGAAACGTCAACTAAAACGTCTGCCGTTTCAGCGGTTGCATTTGCATACAAACGAGCCCTGCCCGAAGCGTTTAAGCCTGCGAGTGCGGTTTCCAAGGAAACAGCGGTCTTGGTTCTGTCGATGTTCTGACCGGTAACGGTTGTGCCGGTAGAAATATCCCAGTCATATCCGCCTACGATAGCCATACGAGTAATAGAAACGTCTCTGATGTCTCTGCTTTCATCTGCGTTGTTGTCTGCTACGCGTTTGAGAAAATATTTTGCGGTAACATCGAAGTTTGCTCCCGTAACGGTAGCCCATTCGTTACCGCTTGCGATTACGTTCATTTCGTAGCCGCCGACTATCCATTGACGGTAAAGCGTGATGTCGTCTGCCGTAACGTTTCCGTCCGCATTGACGTCGCCCTGACCGATGTTGAACTTGTAAGCGCCGTAAACCGAAATGTTTTCAGCAGGCATTATTACAGGAACTGCGGAAGTTCTTGCCGCATTGCCGTACCAGTAATCTTTTATGAACCAAGCATAGTCGTCGCCCGTGTAGGTACGGTAATCAATAGTCTGGTTATAAGTTACAACCTGTTTTTCGCCGTACTGTGCATATTCGTTAGTATCGTTATCGAAGAAGTAGTAAGTAACCTTGAATGAATTGTAGTTAGTATCGAATACAGCTACTAACGTCATATCACCGGTTACGGTAAGTCCTTGGATGACTTTGTTAGAAACGGTGTATTCGGTGCTTTCGGTGTCCATCCACTTGTTAGCGAAAGTATAGGAAATACCTGCGTTGTCGGATGCCTTAACAGGAGCGATTTCGAGAGCCGAATAATCTACTACGTCGCCGTAGTGTAATTCGATAACGAATACGTCCGTTCCCGAAGTAGCCGAGCTTTCGAGATATTTAAGGGTGATGGTGTAAGGAACGTCTTCCCAAACGGCAACGATAACGATGTTTCCGTTAACTGCCTCGGTGAAGAGATAAGTAACGTCGCTAACCTGCCATTCTTCGAACGTGCAACCGTCAACCGTAGGAACGGCAACAGGTGCAACCACCGTTTGACCTTCGAAGATGAACTGTGCGGAAGGCATATTGCTTACAACTCCGGAAGGATTTGCAGCGTGGTCGCCTTCGTCAAACGTAACCGCGTAAGCGGGAACCATAACGGATTCGCTTGAGATGTAGTTAGCATCGCTTGCAACTGCAACTACTTTGTAAGTAGCAGCGGCAGCGGCGTCGAACGTGCGTTCGTTATAAGTGCCGATAAGCGTATCGCCGTTATATACTTTGTAAGTAATAGTCGTGCCTTCCTTTAACGCTTTTGCACTAACGCCCGTTTCGTCAGCGGTCTTACCTATATCGTTAGCAACAACCGTCCAGGTAACGTTGCCGTGGCTGTAAGTAAAGGAAACACCTTCTAACTTAACCTGTTTGATTTCAAAGGTATCCGTTCCTTGTTTAGTAACGTAGTTATCTGTATCCGTTACTGTAACAACGATAGTATATTCGCCTGCATCTACAGGAGCGATTGCCTCGTTACCGCGTAAGTAATTAACGGTATAAGCGCCGCCGTCAAGCGTAACGCCGTTTACGGTAACGGTTATAGTGTTAATAAGGCTACGGTTATAATAAATGTCTTCTGCCGCTACGTTAATGGTAATCATATCCGCAGTTGCTTTAAGAACGTTATATTTGCCGTCAACCAAAGTGATTTGATAGTTAGCGTTTGCAGCCGAAACTACGATATCGTAAGCGCCTACTACAGTGGTCTTGGAAGGCGTAAATGCGTCTTCGCCGTTCTTGATAACGTAGCTGATGTTAAGGTCGTCGTCTCCGTAAACTGTACCCGTAATAGTGAAGTCGTCAGGAACGACAGGAACTACAGGGTTTTCGCCGTAGTAAACGTTAACGTCGTTTGCGGTAACGGTAACGAGCGCAGGAGTGATAACGCCGTCTTCATCGAGGAAGAATACGTATTCTTTCGCATCGTTATCGCCGACGTTGTGGTTGTCGTCAACGGTAACGGTTATCTTGATAGCGTATTCGCCTACGTTCTTTTTGATATTGCCTTCTGCAACGTAATCAATAATATATTCAGGTAATTCGCCTACTGCGAGAAGGTCTTGGTTTTCGCCGTTGTAAACCTTTTCGAGAGCTTCGAATAAAGCCTTGATTTCTTCTACGTCAGCGCCCGTGGAAACGATAGTGAACGTGCCGTTTACAAGCGTAATATCGTAGTTGTTGTTTGCGTAAGCAATAGCAAGTTCGTATGTACCTACGTTAACGCCTTCCGCCTTAGTGATGGTAACGCCCGTGATAGTAAGTCCTTCAATGCTTACTGTATATGCAGTTTGATCAACGTCAGGTTCTTCGCCGGTATATTCCGCATTTTGATTAGAAGCGGTAACGGTTAAAGCCTTTTTGGTGATTGTGTAAGTACCGTTTACTAATGAAATAGCGTAGTTTGAATTGCTAGCAGAAGGAATAATCGTATAAGTTCCAACGTTAGTAGCGGAAGAAAGAACGATTACGTCGTCGCCGTTTTTAACGGTAAAGGTTACTTCGATTTCGCCTGCAAGACCTGCCGTTGTAGGAGCAAGCGCAGCCGGTTGATCGCCGTAAACGTGACCTTTATTCTCTGCCGTAATAGTGATTTCACGAGCGGCTACGGTGTAAGTGCCGTCAACAATATTAATAATATAGTTAGAATCCGATGCGCTTGGAACAATCGTGTAACTTCCTACGTTAGTGGTAGAAGAAAGTTCGATTACGTTCTGGTCTGCATCTTTAACCGTAAAGGTTACGCTGATTTCGTCATCGATACCTGCGGTGGTAGGAGTAAGTACTTCAGGCGAATTGCCGTAAGTATGTCCGTGGTTATCTGCGGTTATGGTTATAGCCTTTGGATTGATAACTACGACTCTCAATACTTCTTCTACAGCGCTGTAAATACCGTGCTGCGGAGCAGATATACCGAGATAGTAAGTGCCCGCGTTAACAGGTGCGCCTTCGAGTTCAACCATTTCGCTGTCATACCACTTAATTACGGTATCAGCCGTACCGTTAAAGGTGTACTGTGCGACAAGGTTCTCGGTTTCGCCTAATTCGTTAACTTTTACTGCCGTAACTTCGGTATTTGCGAAAGTAAACTGATAAGAGATAGGATCGGCAGTGTTGTTTCCGATAACAATGTAAGCGTTCTCGTAAACGGTTAAAACGTTAGAGATAACTTTAATAGCGACACGGTTCTGTTCACCCTTCTGCTCGCCTACTTCGGCAATATAGAACGCTTCACTCTTACCGTTTTCTTCGTTTGAAGAAAGAACGAGACTGAAGTCGTATTCGCCGGCGGTCGCCGCTATAAACTTATAAGTAACGGTAAGGAAGAATTCGTTTTCGCCGTCGAGTGCGGTGTACGCAGCGCCCGTATTGTCGAGAACGATTTTCATAACGCCGTCGCCGTCGGTCATAGTTGCCGCACCGAGCGCGGTTTCGTTTATAGAAATAGAGTCGATAGCAAATACGTTTGCGTCGAACTTAGGAATAAGTAAAATGGAGTTAAAGCCGTCGTTATGAGTAATTTTGTAATTTACTACGACGGTAGTAGTATCAGCAACTATATCGTTGGTATAACGGATATCGTCCCCTACGATAGACGTAGTGAATTCGATATATTCGCCGTTATCGTCGAACTCGTCGCTGTATGCGATAAGGTAGGTAGAGAACTTATCCGTAGAGAAAGAAATCTTTCCGTTAGAAACGGTAGAAGGTAAAGTTTCCGCTACGCCGTTATGTACGCGGATAATAGAATAAGTACGGGTATATCCGTAAGGTACTGTAGTTATGTCCGCAGGAATATCAACCGTTATATCGAATGCGGTAGCCGATTCGCTAATAGCAGTTCTGTCGGCGTCGTTGCCCATCTTTTTGAAAAGAGATAAGTCGAGATAAGCGCCTGCTTTTGCACCCGTCTCCGTAAGTACAGCTTTTGCAGAGGTTTTATCCGCAGCAGGAATAACGGTGCTTCCTTCAGGTTTAATCTCGAGATAAACGCTTACGTATTCGCCATTATCGCGTCTCTGCTTTTCAGACGCGGTTAAAATATTGTTTACAACCACTTGCTCGGTCAAACCGGAAACGCTTGCCGTAATACCCGCGCCTACGTGGGTATCCGTTTCAATTTCGCCCGGTTCAGGCGTAACGCTCTCTGCTTGAATTGCGTCGGCACTGCCCACGTAATAATCGCAGTTGTAAGAGTTATGTCCTTGCCAGCTATGGTGAGGTCCTATAACTACGCGCCAGTCGTCCGACTTCCAGATTTGCGCGAGAGTTTTAGACGAGTTGTTAACCGCAGTTACCGTCTTAGGATAAGTGATAGTGATAGTTCCAGTGTCTTGACTAACATTTGAGTCAAAATAATAACTTGCACTTTCCTGTCCCATACTTCCGGAGTTGGTTAGTTTGTGAGTGGAAGAATTGTAACCTACGCTTGCAAAATCGGACGAGTTGAATAAGAATAACGCCCAGTCATACATATCCAAGCCGTTGCTTGTGCAAGTGAAGCATACCGATAAACCGGTATCGTCGTTCCAAGTGGCGTAGTTGACGCTATCGTTATACGAATAGTCGGCAGCGTCCGCTTTGAAAGCCTTCACTCCCACGTTAAACAGTCCGAATAATAAACACATCGTCGCTACTATGGCGAGAAGTGTCATCATCAGACGTCTGCTGTGTAAATGTGCTTTGTTGTCCATAAAAAATACTCCTTAAAATATTTTCTTTTTTTACTATAATAAACAAAACGCTATTAAATGGATATTGTGCCGTTATGATAACGTTTTTTTATTGCCCTTTTTAAGAATATGCAATTCGGTAAAAGTGTATCGTATCTTGTCCGTCTAAAACGGTTTTTGGCAAAATTTTAGACTTATAGTATAAATAATATAGCTATATATTTTTTTTGTCAAGCAAAATAACCCCCCCCCGCGCGTAATTTTCGTCAATTTTTTATATTATTTTTACGCAGTTTTTTACGTTTTTTAAGTGAAAAAGTTTATATAAAGTTTAATATGGATATAAAACGTTCCCCACCGCTTTATGTTAATTCACACAGTTTTTTTACTTTATTTGATTTAAAACGCTTGATTATACTCCGACAATATTGATGATTTACATACAAAAGTAAACAAGCAACGGACGGTTGTAAATGATTACGGCAATACTGTTTTTAGAGTTCTACAACTGACTGGATAAATATCTGTAGAGAATAAGTCAGAAACATTATTTTTGTCTATAAAAACAGTATAATAACGAAAATGAAAAAAGTTTGGTTGATTTTAAACAGCTATGATAATTCGATTTTGGATACTACCTTTCCGCCAAAGATAACGAAAACCGAACGGCACTTTACCGTTCGGTTTTTGTTCTTGTCGCACAAGCGACAAGGAAATCCTTTGGAACAATCATTCTGATTGCAGGTTCGATTGCTCAGCCGCAGACGGCAAACCCCTCGCAAACTCCGTTTGCCTTCCCCTTATCAAGGGGCAGAAACCCATCCTTTCCGCCACAAAACCGCTGAAACTTTTGTTTCGGCGGTTTTTAAATTATGTTATCGATAACATAATTTTGTGAATAAAAACAAGATTTATTGTCTTGCTTTTTAATTATTCCTAAACTCAATATTGTTGTCGTCAAATGAGTTTAATTTGGCAAGGTTATCAGCATCAAGGTTATCAGCATTACCAGAAGCCAACACAACGTTTTTAACAGAAAACTCATTGATGGAAAGTTCTAACGGCAAATATTGTTTTTTCATTTTTATTTCTCCCGTATTAAGAATATCGTTTTATACAATGTTATTTTAACAATTTATAACAAAAAAGTCAAACGTTATGCAAACGTTTTCATAAATTATTATATTTAAAATAAAAAAAGATATGCTTTTTTTCGCATACCTTTTTTTGTGAAAATCAATTTTACTTTGTGCCGAATATTCTGTCGCCTGCGTCTCCAAGCCCCGGTAAGATATATCCGTTTTCATTTAAGCATCTATCGAGAGTAGAAACGTATATTTCAACGTCGGGATATGCTTTTGCAACCCTTTCAACGCCGACAGGCGCTGCGATTATACTCATAAGTTTAATGTGTTTACAACCGCGTTTTTTAAGCATCGTAATAGCGTCTACCGCGCTACCGCCCGTTGCAAGCATCGGGTCTACTACCATAACTACTTTTTGGTCTATACCCGTCGGAAGTTTGCAATAATATTCCTGCGGTTCTAACGTCGTTTCGTCTCTGTATAAGCCGATATGTCCGATTTTTGCGGCAGGAAACAACGTAAGTATTCCGTCCACCATTCCAAGCCCTGCACGAAGGATAGGAACTATTGCAATCGAGTTTTCTTTAACTACCGTCTGTTTCGTCGTTTCAAGCGGTGTTTCTACTTCGATTTCCTGCGTCGGCACGTCTTTAAAACTTTCGTAAGCCATAAGCGTTGCAATTTCGCTTATAAGTTCACGGAAGTTTTTCGTGTCCGTGTTTTTATTCCTTAATATAGCAACTTTATGTCTTATTAAAGGGTGGTCTAAAATATGTACGTTTTTAAAGTTTTTCATATCGTTTTCTCCTTTATTTAAGAAAAGGAGTGAATAAAAATATTCACTCTCTTTCCTTAATTTTTAGTATAATTATTTATTTTCTTTTGCAATTTCAGCGTCAGTCTTTTCCTGAATACCGAACATCGTTTCTTCAGTTTCTTTCGTGTAAACTACTTCTTTTTTGATTTCCGCTTTGCCCGGTTTTAAGATAAGGTTTACGATAATTCCGAGAATAAGCGCGCAAGCGATAGAAGAAATCTGAATTACAGGGCTACCGAACGTTCCGCCGAAGTTAAGAACTAATCCGCCAACGCCAGGGATTAAAATGGACGCTACCACGAAAAGGTTCTTGCTGTTATCAAGATCAACGTTTTTGAACATTCTTAAACCTGATACTGCGATAAATCCGTAAAGCGCGATACTGATTCCGCCTACTACGCATCCCGGTATACTTTCGATTACAAGCATAATCGGATAGATAAACGCGAGAACGATACACATTATAGCCGTTGTAAATATCGTCGTTACCGAAGCGTTGCCCGTAATAGCAACGCAACCTATCGATTCGCCGTAAGTCGTGTTAGGGCAACCGCCGAAGAAAGCGCCCGCCATAGAACCGACGCCGTCGCCAAGCAAGGTCTTATCTAAACCCGGTTCTTTAAGTAAGTCTGTTCCTATAATAGAAGATATATTTTTGTGGTCAGCAACGTGTTCGGCAAATACTACTAACGCAACTGGTGCGAACGCAAGAACAACCGTCGCGATACCCGCACCGTCTAATAAAACTTTGCCTTCGGCAAGTTCTTTTATTGCACCGATAAACGTAATGTTAGGAAGCCAGTTATTGAAGTCTGCGATTTTAGAGAACTTACTGAAATCTACAAGGTTAAAGTAAGCAACGCCGCCGAGAGTATACCCGAAAACCGTCAATAAAATTGCGAGAACGTATCCTGCACCAACGCCGATTACGAAAGGAATAAGTCTTAATCCTTTATTGCCTTTAACCGAAACTATTACCGTTACAAGGAAAGTTACTATCGCAACTAAAATCGCGAGTAAGTTATACCCGTCCGTTCCGCCTGCAATATTCATAACGTTATTCATAGCAGAACCCGAAAGAGATAACCCGATTAAAGCAACCGTAGGCCCTATGATTACAGGTGGCATAAGTTTGTTTATCCAACCTGAACCCGCTTTCATAATGATAAGCGCGATAATTACGTAAACAAGACCTGCAACGATAGCGCCCAAAATTATTCCGCAATAACCGAAAGCAACGCCTGCGATAAGCGGTGAGATGAAAGCGAAAGAACTGCCTAAAAATACAGGGCTTTTAAATCTCGTGAACAATAAGTAAACTATCGTTCCTACGCCCGCGCCGATAAGTGCGGCACTCTGACTTAAATACGTTCCGCTCGGGTCTACCAAAACAGGTACTAATACCGTGGCAGCCAAAATAGCGAGAACTTGTTGGAAAGCATAAATTAAATTCTTTCCGAACGGGGGTTTTTGGTTTACACCGTAAACTAAATTTTTGTTCATAACTGAACCTCCTTTGTTATTTTTCTTTAAAAAAAGAAGCCCCGAAGGACTTCCGTTAGAAAACGATTATATTTGTAAGGGACGGTGATGCGATAAGGGGACAGTTACCCATAGTGTTCGTTATATTAAACGCTGTGGACTTCCTTTGCATACTTTTTCTCCGTCTTTTATTTTTATCTTACATATATTAACATAACGACAAAAATTTTGCAATCGTTTTTAAAGTATTTTTAAAAAATATTTTTTCTTTTTCACATTTTATACGCGCTATCGTATTCACCCCTTTCCGCAACTTTACTTATCGCGCCTAATTCTTCGTCTAGATCGAAAGCGTCCGCGCTGTCAAATGCGCACAGTTTGTTTATACTTACTTCGTAAGCGGTAAGTATTTTGATTTCTTCTTCACCTATCTTCTTTTGATATTCCCTGCTTTGTATTCTGCCGGAAAGCGCAATTTTATCGCCCACTTCAAGGCTTTTTGAGAACCTTGCGTTTCTGCCCCACGCTATACACGGAATATAATCCGATTTATTGTACGACCTGTTTACCGCGACTAACAGGTCTGCTATTTCCCTGTTAAACGGCGTCGTTCTATATATAGGCGGTTTACAGATATAACCCGATAAAACGATGCTGTTCGGGTTTTTATACTCCGTATCCCCCGCTATTTCCCTTATAAAGACCGTTAGCATTAGTTTACTCTTTCCGTCGACTAATTTGTTATAACTGCGGAACTGCCCGAAAGCCGACAGGGTTTTCCCTACTTTTAAGTCAAGGTCGGATATAAGCCGTTCCGATATCGTTATCGGCAATATATCGCCCTGACCCGATAGCCTTTTTACCATAACGTTCATTTCGTAAAATCCTTCGCCGTATACTTCGTGCGAAAACTCCGCGTCGGAAACTATCTCTCCGCTTACGTACACCTTGTTGTTTTTGTCCAAATCACTATTCATAACTTTTTCTCCTTTAGATTTTCTAACCGTTTTTTATCTGTCTGCCGTTCGGCAGGATTTTATAGTTTTCTTTGTAAATCAGGTCGCTTATTTTAACGAATATATAACCCTTGTTTTTTAGCGACTTTATTATTTCGGGAAGGGCTAACGTCGTGTTTGTGCCTTGATTATGGAATAAAACTATCGATCCGCTTTTAGTTTTGTTTATTACCCTTTGTGCGATTTCTTTTGCAGATATCTCCTTCCAGTCTAAACTGTCTACGTCCCATTGAATCGTATATAGCCCGTTATCAGTCGCCGTCTTAATCACCGTGTCGTTATAGTCGCCGAAAGGCGCGCGGAACAGTTGAACTTGTTTGCCCGTTATCTCTTCGATTTTATTTTTTGAAGATAAAAGTTCTTTTTCGATTGAGTTTTTATCGAGTAAACTCATTTTCGGGTGAGTACTCGAGTGTGTGCCGACTTCGTGCCCGTTATCTACTATCTTTTTTAAATAATCGCCGTATTTATCCGCCCAGAACTCGACGGCAAAAAAAGTACAGGTTATTTCTTCGTCTTTTAGTATCGATAAAAGTTTATCGGTATAATCAACGCCCCACGCACAGTCGAAAGAAATGGCTATTTTATTGTCGTCTCTTTCTACCGAATAAATAGGCAGTTCTTTTAAGTTACCGCCGTAAAAAACTTCCTTCGTGTTCGTGGTTTTAACAAGGACTACCGATAACGCAAAAATTACCGTTGCCAAAAGGAAAATCAGTATCTGTCTTTTTTTAATAAAAATATATTTCATTTTAACCCTAAAATCACGCGTTTTTTTGTAAAAGAAAAGCGGTGTTTGTCGTTTTTTGGTGTTTCTTTGTAATAATATATTCTTTTACTTTTCCAAATATGAAAAAACGGCGGAACTTTTCGTTCCGCCGTTTTATGGCATTTTATATTATATATAATATATATCGTTTATAATACCTTTGATAAAAACTCTTTTAATCTCGGGTCTTTAGGTTTAGAGAAAAACTCTTTCGGGTTGTTTTCTTCCTTTATTATACCTTCGTCGATAAACAAAACTCTCGACGCGACTTCCTTTGCAAACCCCATTTCGTGGGTTACAACGACCATAGTCATACCTTCGTTTGCAAGACTTTTCATAAGTTCTAATACTTCGCCGACCATTTCAGGGTCAAGAGCCGAAGTCGGTTCGTCAAAAAGCATTACGTCGGGTTCCATCATAAGCGAACGCACGATTGCAATACGCTGTTTCTGTCCGCCGGATAACGTGGAAGGATAAACGTTCGCCTTATCTTCAAGGTTGACCTTTTTTAATAGTTCCATCGCCTTTTTTTCGGCTTCTTCCTTGGTCTTTAACTTTAACTGAACGGGCGCAAGCGTCATATTGCCGAGTACCGTTAAGTTATTAAACAGGTTAAAGTGTTGGAAAACCATACCGATTTTCTGACGGGTTAAGTTTATGTCCTGAAAAAATTCTTTATAAAGTTTTTTCATTTCGGCTTTATACTCTTTCCCTTCGTACTTTTTAAGTAAGTCTTTATCTTTAATCTCTTTAATTACCGTTTCGTCTGCTTCGTCGTCCGATAAAGCGGGATTAAAAGATTTAATTTCCGAAAAAAGTTTTTTATAAGTCTTTGCGTTTCTTATTATCTCTTTATGCAAATACGGATCTACGGGGGTTAAAAGTTTGCCTTCGAACCATATTTCGCCGTAAGTCGGCGTTTCCAAAAGGTTCATACAGCGAAGTATCGTCGATTTACCACCGCCCGAAGGCCCTAAGATTACGACTTTTTCGCCCTTTTTTATTTGCGTCGAAACACCCTTTAATACCTTTACTTTACCGAAGTTTTTATAAAGCCCGCTTATTTTTATCAGATAATCGTTGTTGAAAGGTTGGTTAAAATCTATCGTTTTTTCTATACTATTTTCTATCACTTTGTTTTAACCTCCTTTCTGCGAGTTTAACTAATAACGTTACTAACGATACTAACGTTAAATAGAATAACGCTAATACGCAATACGGAACGATATACTCGTAATTTCCGCCAGCGATAGATTGAAATGCCTTCGTGATATCCATTACGGCAATGAAACTAACGACCGACGTGTCTTTAAGAAGAGTTATAAACTCGTTGCCAAGCGTTGGTATAATGTTCTTGATTGCTTGCGGTATGATAACTTTTATCATAGATTTCGTAAACGGAAGACCTAACGCCCTTGAACCTTCAAGTTGCCCTATATCTACCGATTGAATACCGCTTCGCATTATTTCCGATACGTAAGCACCGCTGTTTAACCCGAATACACACGTCGCAACTATCATGGACGGTATTCTTACGTGCATTAACGGTAAGAAAACGTAGTAGAACAAAAGTAATTGAACTACAATAGGCGTTCCGCGGAATATCCAAACGTAAAAATCGCCGATTTTAGAAAGTACGTTCGTTATGCCGTTTTTTTTCGGGATAATCTTTACCGTTGCTATTATCGTACCGATAATTATTCCTATAAATAAACCTAAAACGGCGATAATAATCGTCGCTTTAAGTCCTTCTAATACGTCTTTGTATCCTTCGTATTTTATAAAGGATTCTTTGAATATTTCTATATTTGTCATTTATTTTTAGAATTTTTCTACAAGTGCTTTTGCGGTTTCGTAATCGGAAACAACGAAGTTGATGTTGCCGTTTAACATATCTTCGATAGCCAAAGTGTAAGAAGTGTATCCGTTATATCCGATATTAGCATAACCTTCCAACCAGTCGCCCGAGCCTTTAATGAAATATTCGCCCGTAGTACCGTTCTGAGAACCTGCTTTCTTTCCTTGCATTTCAGAAAGTATTTTGTTAATTTTCATAGTCTTTAATTCTATAAGTGCTTCTGCCTTTTCGTCAGCCGTCAAATTAGCAATTTCCGCATTAAATTCCGCTTCGGTTACTTCGTCAGGAAGTATATCTTTTGCGTTAGCGTAAGTTAAATCTTCAACCGTTAAAGCAGTAACTGCGTCAAAAGTCGTGTCGTCGCTCTTTACAACTAATACCTGTGAAGATTTAAAGTAAGAATCGGTAAAGTCAACGCTTTGTTTACGTTCTTCGGTTACAGATAAGCCTGCGATTGCAATATCGGAATAAGAATACGTATCGTATCCTTCGGTATCAACGTCGCTTGGGATTTCAACACCTTGAACGGAAGTAATGATTGCGTCGAAGTTTAAGTTCAATAAAACTACTTCTTTATTCAACTTTTCCGCAAGTTTATTTAAGATTTCAATATCGATTCCGAAATACTGCGTACCTTTCTTGTATTCAAACGGCGGGAATTCCGCGTTCGTTGCAACGATAAGTTCGTTTTCAGGATTCGTCGAAGTGCTTTTAAAGGTATAACCTTCGGTAACGCTATCTAAGTTGTTATACTTTGTGATGATCGCTTCGATATCGATTTCTTTAAGTGCAGCGTTGATGTCTGCCTTTAATTGCGGTTTACCTTTATTAACCGCTATCGCATATTCTTCGTCCGTAAGTTTTACGTCGATAAACTTGATTTGCCCCGACTTCTTTCCGCAAGCGGTTAAGCCGAAGATACAACCCATTGATAAAATCAACGTTACTAAAAGTGTGATAATTTTTTTCATTTTTGTTTCTCCTTTTTTGTGTTCAGGCTTTTGCCTTTCGTTTTTACAATGGCTATTATAAACTTCCCTTTAATGATTGTCAAATAATTTATGTATATTTTTTGAAAATATTTTTAATTTTTTGAATATTTTTGTATTTTATGAATATTTTATTGAATATTTTTCTTATTTTATTATTTTTATTCATTTTAAAATAAAAATGGACGGATTTTGTCCGTCCCGAATTTGTTTTTATGCGATTTTTTATTCACTTTTTTCCGATTTGTCCGTTTTCTTCTTGGTTAAAACTATGATAATCGGAATAATAGTCAGGATAATCGTATAAAACGAAAAGCCGGCAAAGTCTATAATAACGTCTAAAAAGCGCGAGTTTCTGCCGACGATAAAGTACTGAATCAACTCGTCTATTCCGCCCGAACAAAAACCGAAGATACTACACCATAATATATTATAAGGTTTATAACCGAATATACATAAGAATAACAGGTTGACTTCAAGCCCTAAAACGGAATACTCGAAAAAGTGCGCTAATTTTCTGAAAATATGTTCGGTGATAGTTTCTTTATACACTTCGGCAGGGTGTTCGCCCGCAACGTCGCGCACGACTTCAACGGAAGTATCGTAAGCGTTATTTGATTCTTCCGCAGATTTTATGCCCGTGCTTAACGAACGCGTCCATATAAACGCAAGCGTTAAAACTATCGCTATTGATAAAATGATTATAAAAACTTTTCTTTTCGTCGTCAATTTCTTTTTCCCGTTTTAATGTTTTATATTATATATATTATCTTTTATATTGTTTTGTGAAAGATAAAAGGCGTTTTTGTGTCGCCACGTTAAAATCTTTTTTATTAAACCTTACCGACCAGTTTTGTTCTTTTACGACACCCGGTTCGTTTATTCTGTATTCAGAACCGTAATAAAGAAGATCGGCATAAGGCATAATAAACAGTTTCGCTTTCGAGATAAAGCCGAGTTCGATTATCGCTTTTACCAAACTCTTTTCGTCTGTAATCTTATTATTTAGCCCGAAAAGTTTTAGGCTTTTCTTAACGCCCGTAATAAGGTTATTATAGTCCCACTCGCTAAAATTACGGATAAGCCCCGTTAAAGTGTCGTTATCGTGCGTTCCCGTATAGCAAACCGAGTTTTCTTCGATATTCTGCGGAAGGTAAAGGTTGTCGCTTTGTCCGTTAAAGGCAAACGATAAAACTTTCATACCCGGATAACCCGTGAACTTTAACAGTTCCCTTACGCCGTCGTCTATTATCCCCAAGTCTTCGGCTATAATTCTGTCTTTTTTTATTACGCTGTGGATTGCGTTAAACAGTTGTTCACTCGGAACGTCTATCCACTCGCCTACCGTTGCGTCCGTTCTATAAGCGTCGATTTCGTAATACCTGTCTAAACCCCTGAAATGGTCTATGCGGACAAGGTCGAAAACTTTCAGCGCCTTTACTATGCGCTTTTTCCACCACGAAAAGCCGTCCTTTTTCTGTTCGTCGTAATCATATACGGGGTTGCCCCAGAGTTGACCTAACGCGCAGAAATAATCGGGCGGAACACCCGCGACTTTTTTCGGCTTAAAATCTTCGATTTTATACATCGACGGGTTGACCCAGACGTCCACCGAATCCAGCGCGACGTATAACGGCATATCGCCCATTATAAGTATTCCGTTTTTCTTCGCGTAGTTTTTAAGGTTAAACCACTCTCGTTCGGCTTCGTACTGAACGAACTGCCAGAAAGTTATTTCTTCTTCGTTAAGTGCGACGAAATGCTTTATCGCGTTTTTATCTCTGTACTTTAACCCGTCTTCCCACGTATCAAGCGGAAGATAGTCGGTGCTTTTCTTTATCGCCATATAGATAGCGTAATCACGGTATTCGCCCTTTTTTAAGAAAGATTTAAACTCTTTACTCTTTCTGTCAAACCTATAAAACGCTTTTTTTAGTAGCGGATACCTTATTTCGTATATCTTGCCGTAATCTATTAACCCGTTTTCGTCGACTTCCGCGCTTTTTGCTTCTTCATTCGTTATGAGTTTTTCTTTTTTCAGTTCGTCCACGCTGATAAAATACGGGTTAAACGATTCCGAACACACCGAAGAATACGGCGAATTACCGTACCCCGTCTGAACAAGCGGTAGTATCTGCCACACTTTTTGACCGCTGTTTTTTAAAAAGTCAATAAAATTATACGCTTCTTTACCGAAACTTCCTATTCCGTATTTATTCGGAAGTGAAAATATCGGCATCAGTATTCCTGAACTTCTCTTCATAATATACCTTATAAAGTAAATCCGCCGTCCACCGTTATAACTTCGCCCGTTATATAAGACGCTTTATCGGTAGATAAAAAGTAAACGAGTTCCGCAACGTCTTCCGCCTTTCCTATTCTTCCTATCGGAACGGCGTCAACTATCTCTTTCATTTCGTCTTTACTAAACCGCCCGTTCATTTTCGTATCGATTACCCCCGGGCAAACACAATTCACGTTGATATTCGACGGGGCAAGTTCTTTGGCAAGCGCTTTCGTATATCCGATAAGCGCAGATTTACTTGCAGAATAGGCTACTTCCATCGACGCGCCCACCTTCCCCCAAACAGACGAAATATTGATTATTTTTCCGCATCTGTTTGAAATCATATCGGGAAGAAGTAAGTTAGTTAAGAGATAGACCGATTTTATATTTACGAAAAACACTTCGTCCCACTCTTTTTCGGTCGTTTCAGTAATGAGTTTATATAGGTCAACGCCCGCGTTGTTTACTAATACGTCCACTTTTATAAAACTTTTCTTAACTTTATTATAAAACTCTTGAATACTAAAAGAAGAAGTAAAGTCGGCTTTATAAAAGGCAAAATTATCTTTATACCCCTTTTTATTGAACTCGTCCGTAATCTCTTTAACGGCACGTTCGTTTTTATTGTACTGACAAACGGCGAAATAGCCCTTTTTTAAGAACTTTTCGGCTATCTTTTTCCCGATATCACCGCTTGCGCCCGTAATCAACGCTACCTGCATTTTACACCTAATAAATAAACCCACAAAAAACTTTTGTGGGTATTTTTTGTCTTTTTTCCTTTTCTATTCTGCGAGTTATAGGATTAACCTTTAACACGTTCCATGTATTCGCCCGTTCTGGTGTCGACACGGATAAGTTCGCCTTCGTTTACGAACATAGGAACTTGGATAACGGCGCCCGTTTCCAACTCTGCCGACTTGGTCGCGTTAGTCGCGGTATTTCCTTTAACCGAGGGGTCGGATTTAACGATACGAAGAATAACGAAGTTTTCGCATTCAACCGAGAAGGCAACGCCCTTAAAGAACTTAACGACAACAGGGTCGTTTTCCTTAATGTATTTTAAAGCGTCCGCAACCTGTTCGTAATTTAACGGGGTAAGGTTGAATTCGTCGTCCATAAAATAATAAAGTTCGCCGTCGTTATACGAATAAGTCATATTCTTGGTTTCAATAACCGCTTCCTGTATTTTTTCGGTAGGGTTCCACGTACGTTCTAATACCGCGCCCGTTACGACGTTTTTCATCTTCGTTCTTACAAACGCCGCACCTTTACCCGGTTTAACGTGCTGGAAATCAACGATTGTATAAACGCTGTTTTCGTATTCAAATGTTACGCCTTTTCTGAAATCGCCTGCTGATATCATATTCTTTTCTCCTTAAAACTGTTTGTAAATAATTTTTATTTTAATATTATAAGTTCTTTACCGTCGGTAAATAACCTTTTTACTTTTCCTTTTTCTAAAATAACCGTGTCTTCTATTCTTATTCCGTACTTTCCGTCGAAATACACCCCCGGTTCAACGGTAAACACGTTTTTATTTTTAAGCCTGTCTTCCGACTTTATCGACAGATACGGCTTTTCGTGAATATTAAGCCCTACACCGTGCCCTAACGAGTGAGTAAAGTATTCAGATAGCCCTTCCTTCTCTAAAACCCGCCGTGCAATCGCGTCCGCTTCCTTTCCGAGTATTCCCGCGGTAATCTTTTCTTCCGCAGTTATATTTGAAGTTAGTACCGCGTTATAGTTATTTATAAACTCTTTATCGGGATTGCCGTAGTATATAGTTCTCGTAACGTCAGAACAATACCCGTTTACTTTGCACCCGAAATCTATTAAAATAACGCTGTTTTCTTTTAACGGCGTATCACCCGTTTCGTGATGCGGAACTGCCGAGTTCTCACGAAAGGCAACGATGGTGTCGAACGAAACCCCCGAAGCGCCAAGCCTTATCATCTCGTTTTCGAGAATATCTTTTAATTCCCTTTCCGTTATCGGCGGTTTAATCTTCGGCAAAATATTATAAAAAGATTTCTGCGCGATTTCGCACGCTTTTTTAATATCTTTTATCTCTTTACCCGATTTTACGGCAAAATTTTTTTTAAGACTTTCCGTCCCGTCCTTTATCTTAACGCCGAGAGTTTTATACCCTTTATATTCTGATAGCGACGTCGCGTCGTAATCAATATACAAGGTTTTAACGCCGATAGCATCTATAACTTCCTTTATAGACGATAGCGAAGTAAAAACTTTGGGGTTTATATCGGTGTTTTTAAGTTTTTCTTTAAGCGCCGAAAAATACCTTTTATCGGAAAAATAATATTTTTCGCCTGCTATCAGCATATACCCTTCGGCAATATCAACGCCCGAAAAATAACGCCTTTCCGTTCTGTCGCTTAATAAAAAACACTTTTTCAAAACTTTTACCTTATTTATCTTATTTATTTTAACAAAATTTTTTATATAAGTCAATCTCCTTAATAAATCTCTTTTAAATTTTTATTAAAAAGATTACTATATTACTTATTAAAATACGTGTTTTTCATAAAAAGCGCGTCTATATCCTGCGTGCCTGCCGATTCGCAGATTACGTACGGTGTTAAAGACAGTTTTTTTAACGTTTCCGATAAAGGTTCAAACTCCGGCCCGTATACCTTATCTTCAAACGTTAAATGCTTACTTTCGCCTTTTGCCGTGTATTCAATCTTGGAAAAGTGAATATGAAAGTTCTGCATTTTATAAAAGCCGAGTTCATCTATCATATATTGCAATCGCGTTTCGTAATCGTGCGCCGTTTTAAGGCTTCCTTTCTCCCGTGCGTTTACGTGCCCGAAATCCACCGTCGGCGTAAAGATTTTATCGATTTTACAAAACTCGGTAATTTCTTCGATAGTGCCTATTTGCGCAAGTTTTCCCATTGTTTCGGGTAAAAACATAACTTTTTCGAGATTTTCACGATAAATCCTTTCAGATAAACGATAAAACCTTTCAGTCGCTAATTTAACCGCTTCTTTCCTTTCCTGTTTGCCTTGGCTTGCGGGGTGAAAAACCACTCTGTTTCCGCCCATTAAAAGGACTTTTTTTGCTGATTCCACGATATAGTTAAAGGACTTTTCAGCCATTTCGTCGTCGGGATTTGAAAGGTTTATATAGTACGGCGCGTGAACGGTTAATTCAACGCCCTGATTCTTAAACGCTTCGCCTATACTTACCGCCGTTTCGTCCGAAAGGTTTACGCCCCTGCCGAAGGAATATTCAAAAACGTCTAATCCGAGATTTTTTACCCATATAGCAGAGTCCTTACTCGTTTTGCCACCGTTTTCAAAAAACGCAAGCGAGTTTCCGCTTGGCCCGAACTTTATCATATTTTTATCCCCTTAACGTATTCTATATCTTTTTCTATCTGTTCTTTAAGGTCTAATACATTGTCAAACTTTTTTATTTCTCTTAAAAACCGCTTAAAATAAACGGCGATTTTTTTGCCGTACAGGTCGCCGTTAAAAGACAATATATGCGCTTCAACGAGTTTTTCATTAAGCCCGAAAGTCGGGCGGTCGCCGACGTTTATTACCGCTTTATATTTTTATCCAAAATTACGTAACCGTAATATACGCCAGTTTTAACAGGAAAAAGCGTATCGTCCGTTTTAATATTTACCGTCGGAAAAAGTAGTTTTTTCCCTACTTTTCTGTCGGCTTTTATTACGCCTTCTATTTTATAATCGGATTTTAAAAGGGCGTTTGCCTTTTTTATTTCGCCCGCTTTTAAGTATTCTTTAATTAAGGTCGACGATATTTTTTCGCCGTTTTTTTTCGCTAATTTTACGACGGATATTTTCTGCCCGTGTTCTTTAGCGTATTTTTTTAAGTATTCGGCGTTTCCTTCTCTATTTTTCCCGAAAGTATAGTCTTCGCCGATTACGTAAGCGTATATATCGTATTTTTTATTTAAAAAAGACAAAAAATCTTCCTTACTTTGCGATAAAAACTCGGCGGTAGGATTATAAAAAGACACTTCGTCGACGCCAAGCGACAACATAATTTCTTTACGGATTTCGGGCGGATAAATCATTTTATCGCCGAACGGCTTAAAAGGAAGCGACGAAAAAGAAAACACGGAAACTTTTAATCCGTCTTTTTTTAAAGACACCGCTTTTTCTATTACCTTTTTATGCCCCGCGTGAAGGCAATCGAAAAGCCCCAACGCTATTACAGTTTTATTCCCTGACATAACTTTTCATTTTAAGTATCGTGTCCGATACTTCCCCGACACCGAAAAACTCTTCTTCGTTGTAGACGCGATAAAGCCCGTCTTTATATTCGCCCTTTTCATAAACTCCGTCCAAAAGTTTTTTCGCCTTTTCTTTACTTAATATTAACTTCGGAAAATTAACTACGCTATCTGCCGGTATAAGGTAAGCGCTTATATCTTCCGCTTTTTTAAGTTCTTCTGTTTTTACGGCGGTAGAAGAAGTAAAAATACCGCTTTTATTCCTTACGAGTTTACTCATATACGCCAACGAATTGAGTTTATACCCTAAATCTCTCGAAATCGAACGTATATAAGTTCCGCCACCGCACTTAATATTGAATAAAAAGGATTTGTCGCCCGTTCTCTCTATTAAATCAAGCCCGTAAATCATAACCTTTTTAGGGCTTAAAGAAAAATCCACTCCTTCCCTTGCTAATTGATAACCGCGCTTTCCACCGACGCTTTTAGCGGAATATTTGGGCGGGACTTGTTCAACTTCGCCCAAAAAAAGCGGTAGAACTTTTTTTATTTCTTCTTCGGTCGGAATACTAAAAGTCGTGTTCGTAATCGCGCCCGTTTTATCGAGAGTGTCCCGTTCTTCGCCGAAAGTAAACTCGGCAACGTATTCTTTTTGTTTTTCTATCATATACGGAAAAAGACGCGTCGCTTTTCCTATGCCGACAGGCAAAACGCCCGAAGCCATAGGGTCGAGCGTTCCCATATGCCCGCAGGGGGCGTTTACTATTCGTTTTATATCGGAAACAGCCTTTGCGGAACTGTATCCTTCTTCCTTAAATAAGTTGATAAAACCTATCATTTGTTCCTTTAATCGGCAAGGTGTTGTTTTACCGCGTACAAGAGTTTGTCTAAAAATTCGTTATAGTCGCCTTTATACTGGCAACCCGCCGCCAAAATATGCCCGCCGCCGCCGAATACGTTCGCTATTGCGTTCACGTCCGTATCGTTTCCGCGAAGGCTTGCTTTAAACTTGTTCTTTTCTAATTCCATAATGCAAACGCCGACTTTAACGCCGTTTATACCCATAATGAAATCGATAAACCCTTCCGTTTCGTAAGGCTTTGCGTTGGTTCTTTCCAAATCTTCCTTAAAAACGGTCGCCATAGCGAGCCTGCCGTCGTAATAATACTTGATTTTAGACATCGTTTGCCCGAAAAGTAGCGCGCGTTCCTGTGATTGCAACGAAAAATTATAATAAATTACACTATGCAAATCACCGCCGTACCTGACGAGTTCGGATAGCCTTGCTACCGTTTCCGCTTTAACGTTATTATGCTTTAAATTGCCCGTATCGGTTATTATTCCCGTAATGAGCGCGGTGGCAACTCTACTGTCTGTTTCAACGTTCATTTCCTTTATGAGTTCGAAAACGTTTTCACAGTTCGACGCGTTATCTACGACGTAATTATATTTTGCGTATCTGCCGTTTGAAATATGGTGGTCTATATTATAAGTGTTCTTATTGTTTATAAACAGTTCGGAAAAACCGCCTAATCTTCCTAAATCCGCGCAGTCAACCGCAAGATAACAAGAGTATTTTTTATCGATTTCTTTTTTTATCAGCGTTTCGGCGTTAAGATAGGAAAACCTTAAAGGGATTTCGTCGTCGCAATAAACGTCCGCCTTTACACCTTTTAATTTTAACGCAAGAGAAAGCGCGATACCGCTACCTATCGCGTCCCCGTCCGGACGGATATGCAAAAATATCGCGACGCTTTCTTCGTTTATTAAGTTTTTTGCTAATTGAGAAATTAAAATCATTTTAATTATCACTCTTTAACGAATTTAACAGTTTTTCCATTTTGTCGCTGTAATCCATCGAGTCGTCCGATATAAACGTGAGTTCGGGAACAGTCCTTAACCTTGCGCCTTTTGACAGTTCATAGCGTATTTTCTTTGCGTCGTTACATATCGCTTCGAAAGTTTCTTTTTTCTTTTCTTCGGACGTAGAGTAAACGCTTATATAGACTTTCGCGTGTTTTAAATCCTTACTCGTGTCGACTTTCAGAACGGAAAACATTGCGCTTATCTTCGGGTTTTGCAGTTTTCTCGAAATAATTTCGTATATATCTTTCTGAAACTCGCTGTTAAGCCTGTCCGTTCTTCTTACGTTCGATTTATTTTTCTGCATTATTCTTTACTCTCTTCAACCTGATAACTTTCGATAAAGTCGCCCACCTTAATATCGTTGAACCTTTCTATCGAAATACCGCACTCGAAACCTTGGCTGACTTCTTTTACGTCGTCCTTAAATCTCTTTAACTGTAAAACGTTGCCTTCGCAAATCATTACGTCGTCCCTATAAATACGTAATTTACTGTTGCGCAAAATCTTGCCTTCGGTAACGTAGCACCCTGCGACCTGACCGACGCCCGAAATCTTAAACACTTCTCTTACTTCGGCTTTACCCAAATAGATTTCGTTGAACTTCGGCGCAAGCATACCTTTTAACGCCTTTTCAACGTCTTCAATCGCTTCGTAAATTATTCTGTAAAGTTTAATTTCAACACCGCTGCCGTCCGCAATCTTCTTGGCGTTGCTGTCAGGACGGACGTTAAAGCCTATAATAAGCGCGTTCGAAGACTGCGCAAGCATAATGTCCGATTCGCTTATCGCACCCGCAGCCGAGTGAATAACGTTGACCCTTACTTCTTCGTTCGAAAGTTTTTCAAGCGAAGACTTAACGGCTTCCGCAGAACCCTGAACGTCTGCTTTTACTATAATACTTAAAACTTTCATTTCGCCTTCCGCTATCTTATTGAACACTTCGTCCAAAGATATCTTGGAAGACGCTTTTATCATGTTTTCTCGTTCTTTGTTCTTTCTTTCTTCCGCTACGAGTTTCGAAAGTTTTTCCTGTTCAACGGCAAACAGAGTATCGCCCGCGTTCGGAACGTCGTCTAACCCCATAACCGATACCGGCATAGACGGACCTGCGCTGTTTACTCTTCTGCCCTTATCGTCTATCATCGCCCTGACTTTACCCGTAACCGTGCCGACTACTACCGAATCGCCCACTTTAAGCGTTCCGTTCTGAACTAATATAGTGGCAAGCGGACCTCTGTTCTGGTCGAGTTTCGCTTCGATAACCACGCCCTTCGACTTTCTGTTAGGGTTTGCCTTTAAGTCTTTGATTTCCGCTAAAAGATTGATGCTTTCGAGTAATTCGTTAAAGCCTTCGCCCGTCTTCGCGGAAACGGGACATAAAATCGCGTCCCCACCCCATTCTTCCGGCAATATTCCGTGTTCGGTTAATTGCGTTTTAATCCTTTCGATATTCGCTTCCGGTTTATCTATCTTATTGATTGCAACGATAATCGGAACGTCCGCCGCTTTGGCGTGGTTAATCGCTTCGATTGTCTGTGGCATTATCCCGTCGTCCGCAGCGACTACTAATATCGCGATATCGGTGGCGTTAGCACCCCTTGCGCGCATCGCCGTGAACGCCGCGTGCCCCGGCGTGTCAAGGAAGGTAATGGTTTTGTTGTTTACTACCACCTGATACGCGCCGATATGCTGCGTAATTCCGCCCGCTTCGCCAGCGGTTACGTTGGTCTTTCTTATCCTGTCTAATATACTCGTTTTGCCGTGGTCGACGTGCCCCATAACGGTTACGACAGGCGGACGGGTTACGAGATTATCCGCGCTTTCCTGTTCGCCTTCGAAGTGTTCCGATAAAACGTCTTCGGCGGTCTTATCTAACTTTAATTCTAATTCTATACCTAAATCGTCCGCAATAAACGCCGCCGTATCGAAATCAATCGAGTCGTTTATCGTTTTCATTATTCCTTCTTTAAATAGGCGTTTGGTTATTTCCGCCGCCGTGATACCGATTTTTTCGGACAACACTTTAAGCGGGATTATTTCGGTGTTAATTACAGCCTTCTCGATTTTAATTACAGGCGTTTCCTTAACTTCCTTCGCCTTTTTTACAGGACGGAACTTTCTGTATCCCGTTTTATTCTCGTCGAAATCGTCGATACTTACTTCGTTTCTTATTAGTCCGCGTTTATTTATAACGTGCTTATCTTCATACTGATATTCGTTATTCTGGTTTTTCTTTTTCTGTCCGCGCTTATCGTTATTGTTGAGAATAACCGGCGGTGCTATATACGTCTCTCTCGGCTTTTTAAATCCGTTCTGGTCTTTACCGAAAGGTTTTTGCGGTCTGTCGCCCGTTTGACCTACGGGTTTTCTGTTATTAAACTGCGAACGCGCGCCGTCCTTTTGCGGTGCAACGTAAGTCTGCCTTGCCGGGCGCGGGTCTTCGTGGCGAACGATAAACGTCGGGCGGGGCTTACTAACCGGCTTTTCCGTCGCGGGTTCTTCGGATTGTTTATCCGCTAATTCCGTCGGTTTTGTTTCTTCATGAACTTCCGCGGTAGGTTCAACCTTTTCTTCCGTTGCGGGTTCTTCGGTTTCCGAAACGGACGAAGGCGTAATTATAACTTCTTCCTTAACCGCTTTTTGCGCTTCCGCTTCTTCTATCGCCCGTTTTTCTTCTTCGAAAACTCTGATTTTTTCGGTAATTTTAGCCTTTACTTCCTTTAAGTCGCTTAAAGACGCTTTAACGCCGTCCCCAAACTCTTTGAGTTTGCCTTGCGCAAGCAGTTCTTTTATTGCCTTTAAGTTTACATTTTCCTGACGATTGTTTTCAGCCATTTAATTTCTCCCACTAACTATTTATCTTCAATAACTTCTAATTTAATAAAATCTTCTTCGGCGGACAAAAGTATCGCTTTTGCTAAACTTTTGTCCGTTATCGCCATTACTTTGACGTTTTCTTTAAAAAGATATTCTTCAAGCCGTTTTTCTCTCGTTTGCAATATTGGGCAACGGAACTTTTTTGCATAACTTTTCGCCCTGTCTACTGCGTTGTCGGACGCGGTCTTACAAACGATTATAAGATTTGCCCCTTTTACCGTCGCCAACGTGTTTTCACCCGTTTTACATTTGCCCGATTTTATCGCAAAACCGATATATGAAAAAACTTTACTGTTTTTTTCCACTTAACTTTTCCCCTATCGCGTCGTACACCGTAGCGTCTACTTCGCAAGAAAAAACTTTATTTAGTATCTTTTGCTTTTTAAGTTTTAACGCGCAATCACTACTGTCGCAAATATACGCGCCCCTGCCGTTTTTCTTACCGCTTTCGTCTATAATCACGCCGTCTTCCGTTTTTACGATACGGAGTAATTCTTTTTTCGGTTTCATCTGCCTGCAAGCGATACACATACGCATAGGAACTTTTTTTTCCGTCGCCATTTTATACCTTTTTATTCGTTTTCTTCTAATTCGGCGGTCGCCTTTTCAATCTCGTCGTCTAAATCCGCCATAGCGTCCTTTTCGCTTTTAACGTCTATCTTCCAGCCCGTAAGTTTAACGGCAAGCCTTGCGTTCTGCCCGTTTCTTCCGATTGCTAAAGACAACTTATTGTCGGGAACGATTGCCCTTGCCGACTTTTCGTCTAATTCGATAACCTTAATAACTTCGGCAGGAGACAACGCTTTGGCGATAAATTCGAGCGGGTTTTCACTCCATAAAATAACGTCTATCTTTTCACCGCCTAATTCGCTTACGATTGCGTTAATTCTCGCACCCTTATTCCCGATACAAGCGCCGATTGCGTCTACCGAAGGGTCTTCGCTGTATATCGCTATCTTGGTTCTCTGACCCGGTTCTCTCTCTATGCCCTTGATTACTACTACGCCTTGCTTGATTTCAGGAACTTCGTTTTCAAAAAGCCGTCTTACAAGCCCGTTCGACGTTCTCGAAACTAAAACCTGCGCCTGTCTTCCGAAGTTTTTAACCTTTTTAACGAATACGTTTTTTCTTTGATTGATTTCGTACTTTTCACCAGGGACTTGGTCTCTCGGCAAAAGCACGCCTTCTATCTGATTAGAACCGATTTCAACGAACACGCTTCCCGCTTCTATTCTTCTTACCGTAGCAACCATAAGTTCGCCTTCTTTATCTTCGAACTCGGATACGGTGTTGTTCCTTTCGATTTCGTGTAACTTCTGCATAATTACCTGTTTCGCGGTCTGCGCAACGATACGGCTGAACTCTTTCGGAACGAACTCGGTAACTAATACGTCGCCGACTTTAATGTTCTTTTTAATTTTTTTCGCCTCTTCTAAACTGATTTCCTTTTCGTATTCCACCGCTTCTTCGACTACGTTAAGATTGCTGTAAAACTTAACGGTTCTCTTTTCAGGGTCCATTTTAACGGTAACGCTGGTCGCGTCCCCCGCGAACTTCCTGTAAGCGATTTCAAGCGCGTTTTCGAGCGCCGATATAAAATCGCTTTGCGAAATACCTTTCTGTCTTTCCAAGTCTTCGAGTGCCATAAAAAATTCTTGACTAATCATTGTTTTTCTCCTAATTTATTGTTATATTTGTAATAATTTTCGTTTTTAGTTAAAGTCGATGTATTCGTTGATTTTTAAAACGTTTTTAAGGTCTATCGTGAAAGTGTCCTTTTCGCTGACTTTAAGCCCCACCGTTTTAGTATCGTAAGAAATTAAAATCCCGTCGTAAAACTTTTTGCCTTTTATAGAATTACGGAGTTTTACTTCGACGCGCGTTCCGATATGCGAAATAAAGTCTTCGTCCTTTCTGAAAGGTCTATCCGCGCCGAGAGACGAAACGTTAAGCGTGTATTCCGCGCCGAAAGTAGGGTCTAATTCGTCTATCGGTTCTAATATCGCGTTATGAAACTTTTCGCAAGTTATTAAGTCGACCCCGCCTGCTTTATCGATAAACACCGTTATCGACGGGTCTTTCCCCTGCTTTATTACTACGTCTTCAACGGACAGGGAAAGTTCGCTTGCAAAAGGCAATAAAAACTCTTTGATTTCTTCCGCTTTTTTTATCTTCATATATAACCCCTATAAAAAATTATGAGAACGGGAAGTCCGTTCTCATAAGCATCAACTCATTTAAACCGTTATTATATTATCATATAATAAACGTTTTTGCAAGTGTTTTTTTGCAGTTTTATCGGTTTTTTTATATTTTTTTGTTTAACTTGTCTTTAATTTTAATAAGTTCGATAAAAACTTCCGCCGTGGCGTACGCGTCGCTTAACGCCCTATGGTGGCGGAACACTATTCCGAACCGTTCGGCAAGGGTGTGCAAGTCGTTCCTTTTTAGTTCGGGAAGAACTTGCCTGCTTAATATCATAGTGTCGATTAGCGGATTGTTTACAACGAAATTGCTTTCTTTTGCAAACCGTTTAATAAACTTGATATCGAAATCCAGCCCGTTCTGTGCGACGAGAACGGTTTTGTCGGTAAACTTCATAAAGTCGGCTATAACGTCCTTTATGTCGGGGGCGGTTAACACCATTTCGTCGCTTATGCCCGTTAAAGATACTATTCTTTCGGGAATAGGCACGTGCGGATTTATCAGGGACGAAAACTCTTCCGTTATCTTTCCGTCCTTTATTTTTACCGCGCCGATTTCGGTTATCTTATCGTTAAACGAATCAAGCCCCGTCGTCTCTATATCGAAAACGACGTATTCTTTTTCTATAAGTTCTTTCGGCAGTTCCGTTTTTTCTTCGAACACGCTTTCTACCTTTACGGTTTCCGCGGTTTTCGGGAAAACGGTTTTATATTCTTTCGGCACTTTCGCGCCCGCCTTGTCTTTTTTTATAAAATCGGTCGGGAAAGTGCATTTGTTTATTTTATTTATCTGAATAGAAGTCTGACCCTTGTATTCGCCGACCGTCGCACGGACGATTATCGCGTCCCCTTCCTTTAATTCTTTAATCTTATCGTAAGTGTTCTTTTTTGAAAAGTAAAGCCCGCTCATCTGCCCCGTCGTGTCGTTTATGTGTATGATAAAAAAGGGTTTACCCGTCTTCGTGGTCTTTTCCGATATTTCGGTAATAGTTCCGCAAACGGTGATGTTTCCTTCCTGCGAATCTTCGATATAATACGCCGTGTCGCCAAGCCCGAAATCGTCAATTACAACGACATCTTTAACTTTAATCGTTCTTCTTTCCGCTATTTCAATCTGGTCCGCAAACACGGTGTCGTCGGTTAAGTCGATTTTTTCGTATACTTCCTTCGTTTCCACGCTACCCGCGAAATCGGAACAGAACTTCGTTGAAAGATAGTCGTTAAGTTTTAACAGCGTTTTGTTTTTAGCGACGTATTCCGCCCCGTCCGCCGTAAGCCTTAACGTGTATTTAACGAAATCGCCCACCACTTCCGAAGAAACGTCTTCTTCATTTAAAAAAATCGAAATCGACGGGAAATGACTTTTTAAGTATTTATATATTTCTTTGTTTACGAGTTCTTTATGGCTTACGATTTTATTTATAGTTACGTCTACGTAGCGAAAGACGGGCGGAGAGATTTTTTCCGCTTCGTCTTTTATCTTCTCAACGAGTTCGCCGTCCACCGTTTTATCGCAAATAAAAACGTATTTAATAGACGCTTCTTTTCTCGAAACGATAACTTCCGATAACCTGATTTTAGAAAGCGTTTCGTCGATAGATCTTATGTCTTCGACGAATTCCTGCTTTGTCTTTATTGTATGCATTTATCAATTTCCTTAAAAAACTCTTTTCTTGCGTTTTCTTTATCAATCTTTTTTATGATTTTGCCTTTCTTAAAAATATAGCACTCGCCTTTACTGCCGGCAATCCCTATATCCGCGTCGCTTGCTTCCCCCGGCCCGTTCACCACGCAACCCATAACGGCGATTTTAAGTTTTTTTCTGACCGATTTAACGTATTCGCCCACTTCGTCCGCAAACTTCATACAATCCCACTCGCACCGTCCGCAAGTAGGACAGGCAACGACGTTCACTTGGTCGTCGATTAAGTTAAGACCTGATAAAATAGACCTTCCCGCGATAACTTCCCTTACGGGGTCGGCGGACAGACTTACCCTGATCGTATCGCCGATACCTTTAATTAAAAGCGCGCCGATACCCATACTGTTTTTTATGACGCCGTTATATTCCGTTCCCGCTTCGGTTACGCCGAGATGCAACGGGTAATCGGTTCTTTCTGATATGTATTCGTAGGCTTTAACAGTCGTGATAACGTCCGACGATTTTACCGAAATAACGATATTGTTAAAGCCGTTTTTTTCTAACGTGTGAACGTGCTTTAACGCGCTTTCGCCAAGCGATATTTCGTTCTTGCCGTATTTATGTAAAAATTCTTTTTCAATACTTCCCGTATTAGACCCGACCCTGCACGGAATATCGGCGCTTTTAAGCGCTTCCGCCACCTGACGGACTTTATCTTCGCCACCTATATTGCCGGGGTTTATTCTTATTTTATCCGCCCCCGACGATATAGCGGACAAGGCGAGTTTATAGTCGAAATGAATATCCGCGACGATAGGCATTTTAACGTGCTTTTTTATTTCACTTATCGCTTTCGTATCGTCGGTATCGAGAACGGAATACCTTAAAATATCGCAACCGACACTTTCGAGTTCTTCCGCCTGCGCAACGGCGTTATCGGTATCCGACAGTTTATAAGTGGACATCGATTGAACGGCGATTTTTTCGCCGCCGCCTATATAGATATTGCCTATTCTGATTTTTTTCGACATATGATTTCCTTACGTTTCTGCGTTTTCTTTTTAATATAATAACACATTTTTTCCGTTTAGTAAAGTATATAAAAATATTTAATGATTATAAAAAAAGCACCCGTGAAGGTGCGTTTTTTATGCGGATAACGTTATACCCTTGCCTGAAAATAGAAAATAAGCGTCGAATAAAAGTCGTCGAGATAGAATATAAGGTCGCTTTCGTTTCTTATATCGTTATACGCCGACTGGGCGCTTAAAGTCTGATAGTACCCCTTAACGCAGTCGACCGCGTCTTTATAATACCCAAGGTCAACGAGTTGTTCTTTCGTGAACCCTACCGCCTGTATTTCAAGGAACTTTAACTGGTATTCGATTTCCGCTCTGTCGACGGATACCGCGTGCTTTTGTATCTTTTCGCTTATCGCGTTGTTGTACCTGTCTATTTCCCTTTTCTTTTTGTCCTGCTCTTCTTTAAGTTGGTGCGCCTTTTCCGCAATCTTCGATAAGTATATATCGTCAAAATACGTAGAAGCGCCCGAAAGTTGGCTTTCCTTAAAGGTCTTTTCGGCACGGTATTCGGTGAGTTTTTCGTTTGTTTCCGAAGTTATTTCGGCTATCTCTTTCGCTTTTTCCGATTCCGTTTCTTTTATCTTTCCGATTATTACGTCCGAACGGATTATTCCCTTGTTTTTCGCTTCGAGTTTAATCTTATCGAGTTCTTTTTTATACCTTGCGTTAATAGTTGCCACTTTATCGGTAAGCGCACTTTCTTCGGCGTTGATTTTTGCCGATAAAATCGCTATTTTCTCGCCGAGTTCCGCTTGCATTTTTTTGATTTCGCGTATCTTTTCGCCTTCAACGAAGTCTTCCGCTTTTTCTGTGAGTTGCGCGTCGGTAAGCGGTGTAAATTGCAAGGTGTCGATTGACAAAACGTTGTTTAAGGTCGGCAGGTCGTAGCCCTGAAACCTTAATCTGTAATACGCGTAAATATCTTTTAACGTGGCGTACATTTCCGCCTTCGTGGTTGGTGTTGTAAAATTCATAATTCCCCCTATCCGACAATAATTTTAGCGTTCTCTATCGCTATTTTCGTTTCGCTGTAAAACGTAAAGGTAAACCGCCCCGAGTAAAGATTACATTGAAACAGTATTTCCCCGCCGTTAAAGTTAAACGTACTTGCCCCGAAATCGCCTTCTATTTTAAGGGATACGGGGTACTCTGAATAAGCGCTTAACCCTACTAAATGCTTTTTACCGATAACGTCGAAGTCCGTCGTTTCGCTTTTTATTTCGCGGTAGCCGTCGCCGTCTTCTTCTAAACGGTATAAAAATCCGCTTAAAGTATCGACGGCTAATCCCCCGTCCGAAAATATCAGATTTTCCGCCTTTATAAAGTAGTCGCAGTCGCGATTTGCGTCGTAGACGTAAACCTTATTTTCGCCGTTTTCTTTTATAGGCAAAAAGTAGCAACCGTTATAAGTAAACGCGTCTGATAAAACCGTAAACTTTCTATCGGAAAGCAACGAGTTTATTTTTTCCGTTTTATCGCTTATATAGTAAAGATTGTTTTGCGACAGGAAAAAAATCTTATCGCCCGCTTTTTTTACCGTTTTTTCTTCGACGTTTATTTCGACGCTTTCTCTGTTTTCGAGTGAATATAGCCCGTTGCCGTCAAACGTAAGCGAAAGTATTTTCTTTTTGCAGACGATAACAAGCGCGTTTTTATAGGACGACAGGGCGATAATTTTTCCGAACTCTTCGGATAAAACGATTATTCTGACGTCCTTTTCTTCGTTTCCGCTGTAAAAGTCGTATTCGTCGATAATTTTAAGAAGGTTATCTTTTCCTATAAACGTGCGCCCGAAACACGTATAATAAAGGTCGCCGTCTTCACACTTAATATAGTCGGTTTTGTCCGAGATAAGCATAATTCCGCTTGCCTTTCTTATCGCGACGCATTGTTTACCGTTATTTATCGCTTCAAAAAGCATAGGCGCGCTGTTAAAAGGCACGGGCGTAAACTTTTTATAGCCCCTGTCCCCCTTAACTCGTAAAAACCCGTCTTTACAATAAACTATCGTCTTACCGCTTACGTGGTATATTTTTTCGGGGTCAGGCACTCTGTCGCCCGTTTTCACGGGAACAAAACCGCACGCTAACTTTTTATCTTTAACGATAACCCCCGTCTTTTCCCTGCCGTTTTTAAATAAGTCGGTAAGGTCGTAGGTCTTTTTTTCTTTTTGCATCATTAAACCCAACTCCTTTTCTTTGCCGTCGCGTTCTTCGGCGCGATAAGTTTTTTAATTTCTTCGTTAAACCTGTTTCGCCACGCGATACTCTCGTCGAAGTTTCTCTCTATTATCGAATACTCCGAACACACCCCGTAGGCAATAAGGCGTGCGCTAACTTCTTTTTCGGTATAGCCGATTACGTCGGTAAGCCCGTAGTTAGACGGTAAATATCTGTATTCAACGGCGACCGACGGGCAATTTACTTCGATAAAAAGCGGTTTTACTTTATAACTTATTTTATCGCCGTTAGCGTCGTATACGTTTTCTATTCCCGTTACCGTTTCGGAAAAAGCAGAAAAAGGCACTTTTCCGTTTTCCGCTACTTTGTTTTCCGTTTTTATCATAGGAAAATATGAAGCCGAAAGTTCTCCGATAACGAGATTTGCGCATCTCGTTAAGTTATCTATCTGCATTACCGCGTCGCCGTAATTACCGCTGTTTTCCGATAAATACCCTAACACGTTGTTCTTGCCAAGGTAGGTTGCTGAAATCTTTATTATATCTTTTATCGTCATATCGTTTTTCCTTTTTAATAAGCGATATGCCGAGACTTTTCTCGGCATATCGTAGTTTTATTTTTTATTATGCTTCCGTAATACCCGTGATTACGCCCTGACCTATCGGTCTTGCGCAGAGTAAGTCCGCGTATTTAACGAGAGTAGCGTTATAAACCGGTTTGCCCGCAACCTGTTTTAACACTCTTCCGTCGTCGCCCGTAAGCCATTGCCAGTCGCATAACTGACAGAGAGTAAAGTCGTCCGTGTTAAGTAAGTACATAGTTCCGTCAGGACAAAATCTGTCCGCAACGATAGGAATACCGTTATAACTTAACGCCTTGTATCCGCCCGCTAATTCCATCGTGTCGATATATCTCTTATTCGACGCGAACAAGTTCTGAATAGCACGGCGAACGCCCCACGAACAAACGATAAAGTTGATTGCTCCGCCCGATTGTTCTTCTATCGTGTCTAACGCCGTCTGAATCTTGGCTTCGGTTATCGAACCGCAACTCGTCATCTTATACGGATTTAAGAAAGAGTGGCTTGCTCTCGTTAAGCCGTATAACGTAGCGCTTGATCCGAAAATCGCTTTTAAGCCCGTGAGTTCGTTATTATAAGAACCCTGAACGGTTACGATATCGGTTGCCGCGGCACTTCCTACGCCCGAAAGGGTGATTTTCTTGGTCGCTCTGTCAACCGCAACGACTTTCTTGCCCGTTACAACGTCTACGCCCGCACTCGTCTTAACGTCGACAATCATACCTTCGATTACGTTTTTAACGGAATCCAAAGTCAAAGTATTGCTACTTACTGCCGAAATCGTGCCGAGAACACCGCTTCCGTCTCCGAACAACATTCTGCCGAAGTTGAAACTGCTTGCTTTAATAAGCCCTTCCATTTCGGAATTAAGTAAACTTACGAACGCACCCGAATTGTTTTCAGACGCCCTTACCGCTTTATCGGATATTTCTATCGTGCCGTAAAGGTTTTTAAGCGTTAAGGTAAACTGTTCGTAATTGTTTCCGCCGGAAGACGGCAAGTTTCCTTCTTCCGTACCTGCGCCTATTCCGCCGTTCATACCGTAAATTGCAAGTTTTCTTACTTCTTTACCCCAAACGTCGTCAGAGTTTTGTTTGATTTGCGCCAAAAGCGGATTGACTTTATAGTTAAGTTGTTCCGCAACGACGTCCAAATATAATGATTTAAGTGCTTTATCCGCACTCGTTAATGTTACTGCCATTTTATTTCTCCTTTTTTATTTTAAGATTTCTTTCGCGAGTATTCCCGCTTCGAAAATACTCTTCGGTTTTTCTACCGGTGCTTTCACACCGACACCGCCGTTATCCATAATAACCGCGGTCTGTTTGGAGAATAAAACGCCTTTAAGGTATTCCTTCAACACGTCTTCCTTGTCTTCACGGGTTGTACCTTGTGCATCTTTTTCTTCATTTTCCGCGGTAAAAGGAACTTTCGTTTCCCCCTTTAACGCGTTTTCCAACTCTTTTACTCGCTGACAGCGTTTGGTAAATTCAGCTTCCAAAGAATTGTAGGCGTTAAGCAATGCGTTAACGTCCTTAAACTTTCCCAATGAAACTTTTTCTTCCACGTCGCTACCCTTTTTTTCTTCTACTTCCGTAGTGTTAGCCGAAGTTAAAGTTTGCTCATTTAATTGTTCTTCCATTTAGTTTTCTCCTTTTTAGTTTTGCATCGCAATATCGTTAAGCCTTTCCTTATGCGCCCTTATGTGTGAAAACAGGCGCGTTTTTTCCTTTGCCGTAAGTTCGTCGTATTCGCTCAACACGTATCGCGTATGCTCGTCTATATGAATACTGTCGTCGTCTATCTCTTCGATACTTAACCCCGCGTTTCTTATCTTAACGTTTTCGTTCTGGGCTTTTTCTTCCTGTAATCTGTTTAGCCCCTTTAAGTAGTCAAGGTCCTGATACCCGAGTAAAGACAACACTTTTGCTTTTATCGTACTTCTTATCGTTTTATCGCCGTCCGACAGCAGTCCGCTTTCGTAAAGTTTTAATATCGTTTCCTTTCTCTGTTTCGGCGTGAAAGTCAGTTCGTTTTCGTTTTCTATATACACGTCGTCCGAATCCGCCGAACTGCCGTCCGCATAGCACACTTTCGTTTTATTAAACGTGTCGTTATATTTAACGGCTTTAACGCCGACTATAAACTGCGAGTAAAGTCTTAACACCTGTTTCGCTATCTCGATATACCCGTTTCTGATGGTTTCCGCCACCATAACAAGCCGTTGATTGTCCTGTTCTATTAAAAGTTCCAGTGCGGAAGCACTCGATAGGTGCGCGTTAGAAGACGACGACGAAACGTCCGACACACCGCTTATCGTTACGAATTCCTGAATAAGTTTATTCTCTTCGTCGTTAAAGTCGGGCGGGATTGCGCCTTCTTCCATAATTTCGGGCGCTTTACTGCCCTGCCTGTATACTAAAACCTTGCCGGGGTTTAACCCTTCTTCCGCAATATCGTCTACGTCGACAGACCCGTCTTCGACGGTAAGTATTCCGGAAGATAACCTGTTCATAAACTCGTGCTTTCTGTTTTTTACGGCGTTAAAAGCCCTTTGAACGGGGATAAGCCTTTCAATGATACTGCTACCGAAAAAGCACCCCGGTATTTTGTTCGAAACCTGTTTTATAAACGGAAAACGCCTTTCTTTATTCTTTCCGTTCTTATACGGCAAGTCGCCGTAATACAAGAGTTTGTCGCCCGCGACGGTTATCAGTCTGCCGTTCGGAAACTCTTCGGACGGTCTTTCGTATTTTTCTATCACGATAACGGCGTTATTCATTACCTTCTTCCCGTTTGCGTTTAATTTACCGTTCGGTTCTAAACCGAAAACGTCTATCGCTTCACCGATTACGGAAACGCCGTATTTTTCTTTTACCGTGTCGACGGAAACGGCTTTCGCGTGGATAATACTCCTTAAATCTTCCGTTTTTTCGGTGTATAGGTTGTCGGGGAAAATCTCGAACGGCGAAACGCAGATTATTTCGGCGTCGCCTTCATAAACGTCTTTTCCTTCCACCTGTCCTAAAAAACTTCCGCCGTTATTGTTCCATATAACCTTATAGAAAGCCGTACCGCACGTTTCACTCCACGACGTCGCTTCCTTTACGACCTTTTGAAGGTCGGAATTAGAAAACGCGCCTTCAATGAGTTTTTCCGCAACGTACGCTTTACTTACGTCGTCATCGTCGTCCGACTTCGGTTTAACTTTTATCTCGGGGTTAATGCGCGCAAGTTTTGACAGCCTGCTTTCGATAAGCGGCGCAATATGGTTAAATACGCGTCTTTTCTGCCAGTAATAGTCTTCGTACTGTTCGGCAATTTCGCCGTTTACACCTATATCGCAATACTGATTGCCGATAAGGAAGTTCATATTGAGTTCCCATTGCCTTTCAAAAGTTTTACGCGCGTTTCGTCTGTTTATAAAATCGTTCTTCGTCTCTTCGACGATATCTTTTATAAACCGTTGTTCGCTTTCGCTTTTCTTTGCGACTTGTTTAGTTTTTTTGTCTTCCATTTATTTCTCCTTATTTAGTTTTCCGAAAGTATTTTAATAAGCCTGTTCTTTTCCGCTTCGAGTTCTTCGTCCGACAACTCCGAAAGGGGCTTTTCTTCCTTATCTAAAAGCATTTTGAGTGCCGAAATATCGGGCGGAACGTTCTTTGTGGTTATCTTTTTTTTGGATAGTTTAATCTCGCCTTCTTCACCGCCGACGTACTCTTCCACTATCTCTTTCGTGTCGTACCCTAACGCTTTTTTAATAAGTGCGTTCTGAAAACTGTTTTCGTCTTTTTTTTTATTTCCTTTTCCTTTCATACAATATTTTTCTCATCAATTTTTCCTTGTCTTTTTCTATCTCGGTCTTTTCTTTTTTTACGGGCGTTAAAGAAGGTTTTGTCATAATATAATACCGAAGTTCGTCTAACGAGTGGTCGTCCACTTTTTTCGGCACGTCCCCTTCCTGCCAGTAATAACTTTTGAGTTCGCGTATTAGATTTACGCAGTTGTTAAATATAAAAAGTTTTTTCGTTTTTCCCGAAAGATACTGCTTAACGCGTTCTATTCCCGAGAACAGGTCTTTGTTCACTTTTGGGTTTACCTTTATTCCGTAATCGTAAAAAAGGTCTGTTACCGATTTATTCGACGCGAGTGTTCTTTGATTCGCCGCCGAATCGATAAGCGCCGTCAGTTTTCCGTCGTAGTCTCTTTTCCAACCGATTTTATCGCTTATTTCTTTTATTTTTTTTGCGTGATACAAAACGTCTTTTTCCGCTTCGAAATGTTCGGCAACGACGTAGATATTGCCGTCGTAATCGACGCAATACCAATGCGCTGAAAGCGGGTTGTGTAGCCCTGGGTCAATAGAAATATTGTCCTGCCACTCTTTCGGCACGGGAAAGGGTTCTATTACGTTGACGCTTTCGTCAAACTCTTTATACACAAGCCCCGTACCGCTTTTGAACCTTCCGTATCTTCTGCTTTCCAACTGGTCGGACGATAACGATTTATCGAGTTTTTTAAACTCTTCTTTATTAAGGTAAGGGTTGTCGGCCCACTCCATAAACTCGTACCATACGTCGTCGCTATTGCCTTTATTTAGGTATATTTCGTCGTAAATATAAGTAAGCCCTTTAAGTGGTGTCATTGTCCCGAAAATATCACCGCATTTATCTAACACACGCATACGGCACTCGTCGTAAACGTCTTTCGGCGGTTCTTCGTCGAACCACACGAAATCGAGCGAACTGCCCTGAAACTTTTCACGACCCTGATCGCACGACTTAAAGCCGATTATACTCGTTTTATTGAAAACGTTTTTAATGCGTATCTGGTCGATTACCCCGTAAGACGGGCTGTCCTTTTTGCCTGACAGCATCGTTATATCTTCTATCCAAGACGGGTTAAGGTAATGCAGAACTTTCGCCTGCGCGACGTCTCTTTGAACTTGGGTCGAGAGTGAAACCACCCACCCGAACACCTGTTCTCTGTTTTCCCGATACGGGTGAATACCGCGCGCCATATACACCGTTTCCACCGCACCGCACTCGGTTTTTCCGCTTCGGTTTCCGCCGAAAACCCATCTATTCTTTTTTTGGCACTTATGAAAGGCGATTTGTTTTTTATGTATTTTATCGCCCGTATTGTAGCGCGAAAGATAGTCGAAGGTTTTCCGCCTTATTATTTCGTTTTCTATTTCTTTTAGCCTTTCTACGTATTCCCGCATAAGTCCGCCTTTTTTTACCGTGATTTTAGCACTATATTCGGAATAAAAAATATATTACTGACCCGAAATATCGTTTTCTACAATAATTTTTATTTTTTGATATTTTCTCTTATCAGAAAAAAACTTTTCCGATTTATAATTGCATTTACCTTTTGGTGAAAAAATGAAAAAATTACTGCTTTTAATCTCTATAATACTCATATCGTTTATTCCCGTATTTAGCGCGAACGCCATAAGCGAAACGCGGTATTTAAGGGTAATAAACAGCGAAACGGCGTTTTATTCCGACGAGAACGACGAGAGTTTTTTGTTTTATCTGCCTTATACTTATTACGTTAAGGTGATTAAAATAAAAGAGAACTATCTTCACGTCGAACTTCTGCCCGAGAACGCGCCGTCGCTTGACGGATACGTTAAAAAGAACGATTTATACGAAGACGGACAGGAAGTTGTTTCCCCCTATCCGTCGCTTACTATTAAAACTCTTAACGATTGCGCCTTTTATAAAGATAAATACTGTTCTAACGCTATGACGTATCTTTTTAAAGACCGAAGTCTAAATTATTACGGCTATTATAAGTCGGGTGAAAATCAGTTTGTTTACTTCGTTTCGTATAACGGAAAGTTAGGCTACGTTAAAGAAAGCGACGTTATACCGTTTGATATAGTACACCACCCCAACGTGCTTACCTTTTTAGAAGAAAGCGATATCGCGCCCGAAACCGTTAGCACCTTTTCGCCTGAAGAAAGCGAAGATTATACTAATAATCACGAAACGCTTAAACTCGTTATCGTAATACTCTTAATGCTTGCGGGGGCTTTGGCGCTGTTTATCGCGATTTTTCCCAAAAAACCCAAAAAGGAAGAAAACTATTACGACGAAAACGATTTCTTTTAAATCAGGCGATTTTTCTGTCCGCATCGGAAGTTATCACCGTTTTAGGTTTTTTAACGTTTTTAATCCCCTTATTCTTGCAGGATAAAATCTCGTATTCCATAACCCGCTTTAATAACTCTTTGAAAAACTCAATACGTAAATATTCGTCCTGAAAACGTTTGTCGGTAATACCGCACTTTTCAAGGCGTTCGGCAAAAAGGTTCGCTAATCTTATCTGCCGTCTGAAATAGTTTCTGCTTTGATAATCGAAATCCTTATAGTATTCTTTCGGCTTTTTCTTAAAGTATTTATAATCGAAAAAATCGAGTTCCGTTTCAGTAAACTTCGATAAAACCTTCATAACTATTCTTTTAAGTTCCGCTAAAAGGTCTTTCTGATAGGTTAAATCGACGATTTTTTCGCATTGCAAAATCGCAGGCGAATAATCCGACATAGACGAAAGCGCTTTTTTCATCACGAGTTCGTCTATCTGGTCGATAATTAAATCGATATTTGAGTAAGCGTATAAAATTGATTTAGCATAAATTACGTTCATTTTTGTCTCCGTTACCCCTTTTTGGGGCGCTTTTTTGTTTTCATTATAATTACATTTTTTTCCATAAGTCAACAATAACTGACATATTTTTGAACAAAAATATATTTTGTTCAAAAATAGCGAAAAATGTCGTCATATTCCGATTGACAAAGTGAAAATAAAAAATATAATTGTTTGTTTTACGAACATTTGTTCGTTTTTATGATTTCATTTTACTCTTTCTTTTTGACAGTTTCTGTCATATTTGCAAAAAAATTATTTTTTTATGGAAGAAAATGCTTTTTATTATGTACAAAAGTTATTTAATATGATAAAATATATTTAATATGAAAAAAGAAATCAGATTTTATAAAACAAAATATTTTTTTATCGGCATTTTGTCGTTCCTTTTTGCGATTTTCACGGCGATAGGCTTATCGTCATATAAAAAGTCTTACGCCGTTTCTTATTTTGACGTTTTACCTTATAACATTAAAACGGAACTCGAACTCACCGAAATATCTTCCCCTACGGGCATTTCTATCGACGGGGACGCGATATCGGTAATATCCGACGACGGTATTTCTTTTTATTTTACGAACGGCAATAAAATTACCGTGCCTATATCGGATTTTGAAGGGGACGTTAAGCATATAACGAGATTTAACGAAAATTCGTATCTTATTATCGACAACGCGAAATTAAAGAAAATAGTAATTAACGCCGACGAGACTTACACGGTTTCAGTATTAAAGACGGTCGGTGAAGAAGTAATAACCGGCAACGTTTACGATTTCGACGGAAATAAATTAGTTGTTGGATTTGAAGAAAAAATCACCTATTATTCGGTAGACCAAACTTACTCGATAACCAAACTCAAACAGTTTTCTGGCGTAGACTCTAATCGCCCCGTTTTGTTAAACGGCGATTCGCTTTTTTACATAAACGGAAACCTTCTTTATAAATCGACTATTCCGAACGAAGGCGACACGCTTCTTAACACCAAAACCGTTTCTTCTTCCGCCAACAATATTTCTAAAATGATATATAATAACGGGTATATCTACTATATCGGAACGGATAAAAATATACATAAGGTATCGGAAAACGGCGGAACTATTACAAAACTTAACTTTTCCTATTCGGCGTATGAACTCGGAAAAGCGTCTTCCCCTACCGCTATTTATTTTTACGACGGATATCTTTTCGTTGCCGATAACGGCGGGTCTATTCAACAGTTTTCTTTAATCGGAAATACGTTGTCGTTTACGGGTTATGCGTTAGCGAACGGCAAAACGGCGTTCAATAGGATAGACAAAAACTCTTTTGACGTTGAAAAATACGGTGATAGAATTGCCGTTATATCTTTTAGTTCGGTTAAAATATATTCGGGCGATGAAGACGGGGTTTATAATTCTTCTAATTACACGGAAATCAATAACGGCGTAAACAATTACACCGCGTTTGCACTCGGGAAAAATAAACTTTTACTTTCCGATAAGCAAAATAAGTTTATCAGGCTTTACGATTTAGAAAATAAAACGCTTTCAAGTAAAATATACTTTAATTCTTCGACGGGCTATATTGCAGACGTTTGCTACCAGAACGGTTATTTCTATATTTTGCAAGCCGTCCGTTCCAAAGACGAACCGACTAAAAACCGCGAAATCGCCGTGTATAAAATGAAAGAAGGCGCAACGTCTTACAGTCAGGTATTAAAAATCACCAAAGCCGATTATTTTGCCGACGGCGAAATGCCGTTTTTCGAAGTAAGCGAAAACGGAACGATTTTTATCGGAACGACGGCAAATAACGACCACGATATTTACGCATATTATAAAGACGCGAACGGTAATTACAGCGAAACGGATTTCTCTATTTTAGGAGACAGCGACAATATTCTTAAACTGAAAACCGATTTTAACAACGTTCTTTACGCGCTTTACGATAACAGGGTAGTACGCTTTATCGGTGAAGAACAAGACGAGTTTACGGTAAACAATAAAAGTTTTTCGTCTTTTGCCTTTTCAATTGAAGAAAACGAAGTATTCTTTATTTCGCCGAGTAGCGAAGTAATCTTTTCTTCCGACGCACTCCCTATCGTAGCGTTAAACGATATCGACGTTCCCGACGCGTTTATATTAAACGGGTCTACCGACGCTAAACCGATAGACGAACTTAAATTATATTCCATTAAAAATCCGGAATACGCATATCTTGTCAACACCGACGGCGGAAAGTTCTCTTTTATTTCTAACATACAAGAAAGCGTTAAGGCTACGAAGATTTGCGATTTTTCCTACACGGTGGGCGGAACTGATAGCGAAAATACCGAAATGGTTATTCTTATCGCCTTTAACGATAGCGACGAGATGCAGACAATTTTGACAACGAAAAACAATCTCTCTGAAATAGCCTTTTATAAAACCGACGACACGGCTTTTTCGTACGTTTCGACTAACGTCGGCATATATTATCTGCCTATCATCACGAAAAATATCGATTTTGCCATGGAAGATAACGGCGAAAAAATAAGACTTAACAGAGAAACCGAAATAACGGTTATTAAAACTATCGACTATCTCGGCACGAAGTTCTATTACGCGGAAACGACGGTCAACGGCGTTAAATATACAGGGTATATTCCCGTTAATTTCACAGCGACGGTTTTACCTTCTAAAATTGAAAGTCAAAACTTTTACACCGCTTACGTTTTCGACGGGAAAGTTTATTCTTCAGCCGAATTAGACGAAGTTATTTTTAACGTAGAAGACGGCGACCTAATCAGAGTTTACGGCACGGAAAACGGAATACTTAAAATATCGTTCTATAACGGTAGTTTCTGGCAGGAAGGATATATTTTAGAAAGCACGGTAAAAACCGCGCCGAATAACACTACGAGAAACGTTATAATTATCTGCGTCGTTGCCCTATCACTTTGCGGAACTACGATATTCTTCGTTCTAAAAAAGAAGAAGGATTTTTAGTGATTTCTAATAAATAAAAAACACGCCTTTCGGCGTGTTTTTTTATTTTAAGTAACGTTTTAATTATATTTTTTTAGATTTTCTTCCATAAGCGATTTTACCCTGTCGCCTATTTCCTGTGTGCCTACGTCTTTAATCTCGGCGTAATGCAATAACGATATTAAATCGAGATGAACGACCGTTCTTTTAAGTGTCAGTCGCTTATTTATATCTTGCGTGCCATAAACCGTCGCAACTAAAATATCGCTTTCACCTTTCTGCGCTATTTTAAAAACCCCGTTATGGAAAGGCAACAAGCCTTTTTCTCTGTTTCTCGTCCCTTCGGGGTATATGCACACGGAAACCGCTTTATCTTTAAGTCTTTCCCCGCTTTTAACTATCGTTTTTATAGCAAGTTTCGGGTTTTCCCTGTCAATCGCCGTGAACAAAAGTTTTTTTACAAACCTGCCGAACACGGGAACTTTCATATTCTCGGGCTTGGAAACGAAAGCGGGGCGAATATCTCTTAACGATAGCCACGTTATTAACGGGTCGTAAGCGGAAATATGGTTGCAAACGAAAAGCACCCTATCGTCCCCTTTAATCAACTCTTTTCCCGAAACGACGACTTTTACTCTTAAAACAGTTAAAAAATACCACGTCAAAACGTTAAATAAAGCCCTATAAAATCCGTTATCCTTTTTATATTCGGTATCTTTGCCGATAAAAAGACTTAAAAAAGCCGAAAGCAACAAGCCGAGTATAAACAGCGGTAAAAAAACGATACCGAAAATTATTGTTAAAATAAATAAAATTACGTTCATACTAATATCTTATCACACATTTTTTTCTTTTACAACTTTTTCCCGCTTTTTAAAATGAAAAAAGGGCAAGATAGCGCCCTTTTTTGTTAAATTGCCGTTAATCTATTTTCCAAATATCGTCTAAAACGTTTTTCTATAAATTAAAAATCTCGTTAGGAATACGACGTTTTTTTCTCGAACGTCGCTATCCATTTCTGAATACCATTTTTGCGCGTTTAGTATAGACGATTGTTCTATCGAATATTCATAAAGCATTATCTCGTTGATAAAATCATCTAAAATATCCGACGAAATTGTATTATATCTGTTTTTCAGTGCCGAATAAAGTTCAGGCGTATCGTGTACGCATTGAAAAAAAGCGTTCGAATAATACTCTACGTCGCTTAAATCGTAAGAAGAATTCGGCTGACTCGTCCACGGCGTAAATAAGCACCAATCGTAATCCCATATAGGACCGAAGTATAATTTATTATCTTCACCAATGTAGTACATATTGAACGATTTATAACTATGGTCTCTTTCCATCATAAGTTCGTCAATAATTAAATAATCTATAAGCGACGCCGTATCTAAATTTTCGCTAATAAACTGATAATCGTTCTGAACTACGTTATCAAAAACTGATTTAACATATACTTTCAAATCGTTAAAAAAAGCGTTAAACTGTTCTTCACTCTTAAAGTCGGATTTTTCAGGATATTTCAATTCGATATATTTATTATAATCTTCCAAATAAAAATAAGTTTCGTCTAACACCGCGTCTGTATCGTTAATAACGGATTCGTCCATACATATATAAAAATTATAATCGCTTAAATTAGTCATATCTGCTTTTATCGACTTTTCGATACCTATGCGCCCTGAATTTTCTTGTATCTGTTCACACAACACGTATAACCCTTCATATTCGCCGTTAAGATAAAGGTTTACGTGGTGCGGTGTCGGAGTAAAAGACAAGCCGTCTAATTCTTTTCCCAAAGAGAAAGCCGTATAATTATGCATACACGAAGGGTCTAAATAATCCGCTAATAAAACCCAACTCTTCGATTTTTCCAAACCGAAAAGACTTTGTTTTTTATCAAACTTTATCCTGTACGGTTTTTTAGGGTAAGTACTCGTAGTATTTCCACGCAATCTTATTCCACCGATAATGTCACTCAATTCACTTTCGCAGTTTTCAATAGAAAAAATCATATCAACGTAATTGATTTTACTGTTAATCTCAACGTTTTCGGTATTTATATTTACAATAGGCAATTCGTCGGTTGCATATTCGCAGACGATATTTACCGTTTCATCTTCGGATACAGTATTGAAATCAATGTCTATAACGTTATCGTAATAATTTTTACCCGAAACCGAATAATATAAAAATTTATATCCGAGATTTTCTTCAATTAAAATCGGTTCAAACTCGTTATCTATCGTAATACATTGTTCTAACGCGCCGCCTGACAACGTTACGCCGTACGCAGAATTATCAAGAACATTTATCAAAAACTCCTTTTTATTCCACTTTGCGTAAACCGTCGTGTCGACGGTGATTCGTTCGGATTGAAAAACGAACTCGGTTTCTAAACCTTCTTTATACCACCCTAAAAAAGAATATCCTATTTTCTCGGGGTCGATAGGTTGTACCGCGTTTTCGCCGTCCTTAACGGTTTGAGATGCAACAGCGTTTCCGCCGTCCGTATCGAAAGAAACGACGTGCGTAATTTCTTCAACGCCGTTTTCCGTGTCGTTTTTATCTTTGCACGCAAAAAACACGAAAGAAAATAAAACGCATAAAAGACACACCGATAAAACCGTTATTATCTTCGGTACTTTAACCTTCATTTGTACTCCTTTTATTTTTTTCATTTATAAACTTGTCGTCCCTGATAAGGAACGACAAGTAGAAAAATATCTTATTATTTTGTCTCTATTGATGCTTTTATTTTCCGAAATATCTTTTTAATAAACCGGCGAAGGCTTTGCCGTGGCGGGCTTCGTCTTTTGCCATTTCGTGCACCGTGTCGTGTATTGCGTCGAGATTTTGCGCTTTTGCCTTTTTAGCAAGTTCGAACTTGCCCGCCGTCGCGCCGTTTTCCGCTTCTACCCTTACTTTAAGGTTCTTTTCAGTAGAATCGGTTACCACTTCGCCGAGTAATTCGGCAAACTTCGCCGCGTGTTCTGCTTCTTCAAACGCCGCCTTTTCATAGTACAAACCGATTTCAGGATAGCCTTCGCGGTAAGCCACTCTCGACATAGCGAGATACATACCTACTTCGCTGCACTCCCCGTTAAAGTTGGAACGAAGCCCTTCTACTATTTCAGGGTCTACCCCTTCCTTCGCGATACCAACAACGTGTTCCGTTGCCCAACTCATTTCGCCCGATTGCTCAACGAACTTTGAAGCCATAGCACCGCAAACAGGGCATTTTTCAGGAGCGGAATCCCCTTCGTGAACGTATCCGCATATAGAACATACATATTTTTTCATTTTTTATTCTCCTTTAATAATTTCTATTTTTATTTTATCATAAATAAAGATTTTGTCAATTATTTTTACATAAATTAACTTATAATACTACGCGTCGTACCCGTTAGGGTTTTTAACCTGCCAGTTAAGAGCGTCCCTACACATATCTTCAAGCGTCTTTTCCGCCTTAAAGCCCAACACTTCTTTTGCGTAAGACGGGTCGGCATAGCACTCGTCGATATCCCCCGGTCTTCTCGGCATAATTTTATAAGGTATCTCTTTACCGAGTGCCTTACTCATTGCCTTTATCATATCGAGAACGGAATATCCCGTACCCGTACCAAGGTTGACGATAAGTAGCCCCGGATTTTCCGCTAACTTATTAACGGCGAGAACGTGCCCTTTCGCTAAATCTACGACGTGAATATAATCTCTTACACCCGTTCCGTCAGGAGTGTTATAGTCGTTCCCGAATACGCCGACGTATTCTCTCTTGCCTACCGCAACCTGCGTTATGTACGGACAAAGGTTATTCGGTATTCCTTTCGGGTCTTCCCCGATAAGACCGGATTCATGCGCCCCGACAGGGTTGAAATAACGTAGTATCGCGATATTAAACGAAGGGTCGGCTTTATATAAATCCTTTATCATATATTCGATAAAGAGTTTCGTGCTTCCGTAAGGATTAGACGTTGATAACGGGAAATCTTCTTTAATAGGAACGCTTTTCGGTTTGCCGTAAACGGTAGCCGAAGATGAGAATACGAGATTTTTAACGTTATGTTCACGCATTGAAAACATAAGTTGCAAAAATCCTTCGATATTATTTTCATAGTATTCAAGCGGTTTTTGGCACGATTCCCCGACTGCTTTAAGCCCCGCAAAGTTAATTACCGCGTCTATTTTATTCTCGGTAAAAATCTTATCGAGTATCTTTTTGTCTCTTATATCCCCTTCGTAAAACTTAACTTTCTTGCCCGTAATTTTTTCTACGCGCTTAATAGATTCGTATTTACTGTTTACAAGATTGTCGACACAAACAACGCTGTGTCCGAAGTTTAAAAGTTCTACAGTTGTGTGAGAGCCGATATATCCCGCTCCGCCCGTTACTAAAATGTTCATTTTGTCTCCTTTATTTATCTCTTTTTTTATTCCCGTAATAATAGTAAAACCTGCACTCTTTATTTGAGTTGTAAAGTTTTCTCGTCCGTTCCGATTTATAACCGAACTTCTTCTCAAAGTTTTTGGCACTCGTAATTACAAAGAACGACCAGTCGGGATTTTCGCTTTTAAGTCTTCCTAATTCATTATAGCAAACGTCCGCTTGTTCCCTATCGAAAACCCTTTCGCCGTACGGCGGGTTAGAAACGATAGTCCCGTTTCGCTTTTCTAACTTAACGTCCTTTACGTCTTTAACCGAAAAACTAACGTAATCGGAAACGCCGGCCTTAATAGCGTGGTGTTTAGCAAGTTTTATCGCCTTCCCGTCCACGTCGCTACCCGAAAAATCGATTTTCCTGTCCCGTCTTTCTTTGTCGACGGCTTCATTAAGCGCCGAATTATATGCGTTTTTATCAAAAAACTTCCAAAAATTAAAGTCGAACTTTCTATCCTTATTCGGGGCAATATTAAGCGCGATTTTCGCGCCTTCGATTACGAGTGTTCCCGAACCGCAGAAAGGGTCGAAAAAGGGTTTATCGTAATACACGTCGCTTAAAAGTAGTAGTGCCGACGCAAGCGTTTCTTTAATCGGCGCAATTCCTACTAAATCGCGGTAGCCCCGTTTATGAAGCCCCGTCCCCGAAGTGTTTAAGTATATTTCGGCAACGTCCTTAAATACCGAAAACTCTATTTTATAGTCCGCCCCGTCTTCGCGTAAAAGGCGTATTTTCTTTTTATCTTTAAGCCTTTCCACCACCGCTTTTTTTACTATACTCTGACAAGCGGATACGGCAAAAAGTTTACTTTTAACGCATTTCCCGTCGACTAATATTCTGCCGTTTACATCGATATATTCTTCAAACGGAATACCGTAAACTCCGTCGAACAATTCGTCGAAAGCGGTGGCGGAAAAAGATGCGAGTTTTATATACACCCTGTCTGCCGACCGTAAACATATATTTAGTTTTGCGATATCGATATCGTTGCCTTCTACTTCGATTTTGCCGTTGATTGCCGTCGTATCGAAATACCCCAACCGTTGCAGTTCTTTTTTAACGACGCTTTCAACCCCCGAAGCGCAGGAAACGGCTATTTTATATTTATTTTCAGCCATATTTTTTCGTATTTTCCGTCTTTTTTTAATTATACTATATTTCAGCCTTTTTTACAAGTTTTTTGTTAAAATTATTCGCTTGTTTTTCTTGTTAAAAAATAACAAAAAAAGAAAAAAATTATTGTTTTTTACTTGTAATTATTTTTATAATGTTATATAATAGTATGAGTTGTTATAACAGTAGAAGTACGGGGGAAAACTTTGGTCGTAAACGAAGAAAAAAAAGAAGATTCTATCGGTAAAAGTGGCGGGGAAAACCTGTTTTTTCATAAGCCCGATTTGATTTTATACGGTATCGTTTTTTTAATCGTTGCGATTTTGTTCGTTTTCTTTATTGTCGTTCCACGATTCAGCGGTAAAAACGCCGTTATCGTCTACTATAAAAATCAGGAAATTATTTCAATAAACCCCGATAACGGCGGATTTAATATTACCGACCGTCAGGGCGTTGGTATTGAAACGAAGGAAAATGGCGAAGAAATAGTTTTTTCCGTTTTTTTCGGCGAAGATAAAAAAGATTTTAACGTAATAACCTTAAATAAGGCTGATAAAACGGTGTTCGTATCGGACGCTAACTGTTCAAACAGAAAAGATTGCGTGCATACGTCCCCTATTAAGGACGGAAAGGGAATAATAATCTGCGCACCGCACGATTTGAAAATCGTTGCAAAGTTATTAAACACTATTCCCGTAACGACAGGTTGATTATGAAAAGTATATCAAGTAAAAAAATCGTGTTATGCGCCCTATTTTCGGCACTTTCCGTTATTTCCTTTTTAATAGAAAACCTTTTCCCGCCGATAATTATCCCAGGCGCGAAGTTGGGCGTTTCAAATATCTTTATTTTATTATCCGTCGTGATTTTAGGCGGTGCGTACGGGTATGCGACGCTTATAGTGAAAATACTTTTTGGCAGTCTTTTCGCGGGAAATATATCTATGGCGTTATACAGTTTTCCCGCGGGGATTATCGCTCTTTCGGTAGAAATACCGCTTATTAAAAAGACGAAAGCGTTTAGTCTTTTAGCCGTTTCGGTTGTCGGAAGTCTATTAAACCTTACGGTGCAGACCACAGTTTTCTGTCTTATTACTAAAAGTTTTGAATATTTTTCTTATTTGCCTTATCTCGCGCTTATCGGCGCGATTTCGGGTGCGATAGTCGGGGCTTCGGTTTCGCTTATTATTACCTACACTCACGGCTATTTTAATCAAAAAATATATAATTAGAAACGGAGGCATTGATTTGAGTATCAGAAAAGGAAAAAATTACAGATACGGTATCCACGTTCCGGACAGAAAATATCTCACGATGGATTGCCCTATCGAAAATATGCCGTCGCCGAATAAAGTTTACCTTAACATGTCTCAACATATCGGTGCGCCGGCAAACCCCGTCGTAGCCGTTGGGGACTACGTTAAAAAGGGTCAGATGGTCGGCGAAGCGAACGGCGCTGTTTCGGCAAACGTTTTTTCTTCGGTATCGGGCACGGTCGTTGCCGTTGAAGATATCGTAAACGGGCTGGGTCAGAAACAGAAATACGTCGTCGTTGAAAACGACGGAAAAGGTGAAGAGACCTTTTTTAACGATATTTCCGATTATGAACCGAAAACGCTCGTTGCAAGAATAAGAGAAGCGGGTATCGTAGGTCTCGGCGGTGCAGGGTTTCCTACGGCGGTCAAACTTTCGCCTAAAACGCAGTTAGACACGCTTATTATTAACGGTGCGGAGTGCGAACCGTACTTGACGTGCGATTACAGGCTTATGCTTGAAAGAACGGAAGATATAGTTAAAGGGATTAAACTCGTTGCAAAAGCGCTTAATCTTAACAGAATTATCGTCGGCATAGAAGCAAACAAGCCGAAAGCCATTGAAATATTTTCGGCTTATCCCGATTTCGACGTTGTCGTTCTTAAAAAGCAGTACCCTATGGGTAGCGAAAAACACCTTATATACGCGACTACGGGCAGAAAAGTTCCCGTTATGAAAATGCCGTTCGACGTCGGCGTTTGCGTTCAGAATATAAAAACGGTTATCGCCTGCTATGAAGCCATTGAAAAAAATATTCCGCTTACGGAAATAGTTATGACGGTCAGCGGAAACGGAATAACTAATCCGAAAAACGTTAAAATCGCTATCGGCACGCCTATCAACGATATTATCGAATATTGCGGTGGCAAAAAAGACGGGGTATTAAAACTTATCGCGGGCGGACCTATGATGGGAAAAGCGCTTATTTCCTTCACTCAGTACGCAAAGAAGACCGATTCCGGGCTTTTACTGTTAGTTAAAGGCGAAGCGTCGGATAGCGCGCCGACTAATTGTATCAACTGCGGTGTATGCGCTAAAAACTGCCCTATGCGTCTTATGCCTATGTACATAGAAGCGTACGCATTATCGGGTGATTTTAAAAACGCGGAAAAATACGGGGCTATGAACTGTATCGAGTGCGGGTCGTGCGCTTATAACTGCCCTGCTAAAAGGGCGCTCGTTCAAAGCATTTCACAATCGAAAATTAAAATAAAGGAACTGAAACAAAATGGCAAACTCTGATATTTTATTGTTTTCATCATCACCGCACGTTAAGTCCCCAAAAACGACCAAATGGATTATGCTTAACGTTTGTATCGCCCTATTGCCGTCCCTTATTTTTGGAATTATTTATTTCGGACTTAAAGCATTATTGTTAGTTGCGGTTTCCGTTCTCTCTGCGGTAGTAAGCGAGTTTATTTATCTTTTTATAACGGGTAAAAAGTTTGACGAAATAGTTAAACAGTTCGATTACTCGTCTTGCGTTACCGGTTTACTTATCGGGCTTACTATCGGAACTAACTATCCGATATACGCCCCTATCTTCGGTAGCGCGTTCGCGATTATCGTAGTTAAAATGCTGTTCGGCGGAACGGGGAAAAACATCGTAAACCCTGCAATCGTCGGAAGAATATTTATATTTATTTCCTTTCAGACGGTTATCACGGCGTATCTGTCGCCTAATATCGCTTCAATTTCAGGGAAAACGTTAGACACTTCGGCAACCGCGCTTGCGGGGCTTTTGGGACAGGACGGGGTGCAGATATTCCCTAACCTTTCTAACTGGGACTTATTCCTTGGCACGGGGCTGTCGGGCTGTATCGGTGAAACGTGTAAACTCGCTATTTTAATCGGCGCCGTTTATCTTGCGTGCGTCGGAATACTCAATATATTGTACCCTATTATTTACGTAATAGTTTGCGGTCTGTTTACCGTTTTATTAAACGGTTTTGATTTCGCCTTCTTTTTGCCGTCTATTTTATCGGGCGGACTTATGATAGGCGCATTCTTTATGGCGACCGATTACGTAACCACCCCGAACACGAAAATCGCTAACTATATATACTTCTTCATTTTAGGGCTATTAACCGCGGGATTAAGACAGGCGACCCATATGGAAGTCGTTTCGTTTGCAATACTTCTAATGAACTTAACGGTTCCTATTATCGACAAGTTTATATATCATCGTCCGTTCGGGTATTATAAACCGAAAAAGGAGGCAAAATGATGTCTTTTTTTAAGAGTTTATGGTTTAAGTGTACCGTGGTGTTACTTGCTATCGCCGTCGTTGCAGGCGGTCTGCTTGCCGTTCTCAACAACGTTTTGGCAGTTTCCGACAAAGAAAGAACGACAAGGGCTATTAAAGCCATTTACGGCACGGAAATGGCACACGAAATAATCAGAGAATACGATAAAAACCTTTTTGCCGAAACCAACGATATTAAATATCAAAAATACGAAAACGAATACGGCGAAATCACTAACGTTTATAAAATAACTAACGAAACGGAAAACTGCGTCGATTACCTTTTTAAGTCGACGGGGATTAACGGTTATAAGGGCGGAACTATTACCCTATGGGTTAAACTTTCCGTCGATTATAACCAAAATTATAAAATTACTTCTATCGTTATGGAAAGTTTTGATAAGCAAACGCTTATGAGTAAACTCGACGCTAACTATTACGAAGGATTTTATAAAGACATTGCAAACGAAATGCAAAACTATTTTACGGCGGACGAAAAAGACACTTCTAACACCTTAAACGTCGCGACAAACGCCACCAAGTCTTCAAGGGCGGGTGCTAACGCCGTAAACTGCGTTATCAAATACGTAAGGGACGGTGAAACGCTATGAAAAAAACTAATATAAAAACTATTGCCGTCGACGGGCTTATTACTTCAAACCCGACGTTTAAACTCGTTTTAGGAACTTGTCCGACGTTAGCGCTTACTACTCTTGCAATAAACGGAATAGGTATGGGGCTTGCGGTTACTTTCGTTTTAATTTGTTCTAACCTTCTCGTTTCCCTTCTTCGCAAAGTTATTCCGAATCAAGTGAGAATACCCGCTTTCGTACTTATTATAGCGACTTTCGTAACTGTCGTAAGACTTGTTCTCGACAAGTTTATGCCGAGTTTATACAGCGCGTTAGGACTTTATCTACCGCTTATCGTCGTAAACTGCATAATACTTGCAAGGGCGGAAAGTTTCGCGTCTAAAAACTGCGTTCTCTATTCTATGGCGGACGGGTTGTTTACGGGGCTTGGCTTTACCTTCGCGCTTACCGTTATGGGGGCGTTCCGTGAACTGTTGAGTTCGGGCGCTATATTCGGCGTTAAGTTATGGGATTTTGAAATCGCGTTCTTCTCGTCTTCTGCGGGCGCGTTTTTTACGTTCGCAATATTTATCGCGTTGTTTTCTTATATAGAAAGCGTCGTTAAAAAACAGAAAAAAATAAAAGACTACGCGGAACTCGTAAAATTAAAAGAACAATCCGCTTTTGTCGGAACAACGGAGGCAAAATAGTATGGCACAGATAATTTTAATTATAGTTTCCGCAATGTTTATAAACAATTTCGTAGTCGTTCAGTTTTTGGGGATTTGTCCTTTCCTTGGCGTAAGCAAAGATATGAAGAGCGCGTTCGGTATGGGTATTGCCGTAACTTTCGTTATGACTATCGCCTGCCTTATAACCTTCCCTATCTTCGGCCTACTTAAAACTTACCAGATAGAATATCTTGAAATCATAGTTTTCATTTTTATTATCGCATCTCTCGTACAAATGATTGAAATGGTATTAAAAAAGTTTTCGCCAACCCTTTATAACGCAATGGGCATTTATCTTCCGCTTATAACGACGAACTGCGCCGTATTAGGCGTTTGCGAACTCGTTATCGACGAAGAAATACTTTCCATTTTACAAATAGAAACAATGAACCTTGGCTACGCCGTATTATACGGGTTGTTTGCGGGGCTTGGATTTACCCTTGCAATCGTTATTATGAGCGGACTTCGCGAAAAGGTAAACAGACTGCCGATTAACAAACATTTAAAAGGCTTCCCTATCGCAATGATAACCGCTTGCTTTATCGCTATGGCGTTCTACGTCTTCGCGCTTATTTAAGGAGATTACGGTATGAATAATTTATTGTTAGACCCGATAGATATAAAAACTGTTTTAATAGTAGTTTTAATAGTCGCCGTTATTTCAGTTATCTTTTCACTTCTTATAGTTTTAGTTTCAAAACTGTGCGCGGTTAAAGAAGACGAAAAAGCAAACGCCGTTAAAGAAAAACTCGCGGGTGCGAACTGCGGTGGTTGCGGTTTTGCGGGCTGTGCCGATTTTGCTAAAGCGTTAAGCGAAGGAAAAGCAGACGTTTCTATGTGCGGACCGACCCCGAACGAAAACAAGGCGGAAATAGCGAATATTCTCGGCGTTCCTTTCTCGGCAACCGAACAGGCTTACGCCGTCGTTCATTGCGCGGGCGGAATTAACAGCAAAAACAAATACGATTATATCGGTAATGAAAGTTGCTTATCGCAAGCATTATATATGGGCGGAAAAAAACAATGCCCTAACGGTTGTATGGGAAACGGCACTTGCGAAAGAGTTTGTCCATATAACGCAATCAAGGTTATCGACGGCGTGGCTTACGCAAACAAGGCGCTTTGCGAAGCGTGCGGGCTTTGCGTAAAAAACTGCCCTAAAAAACTCGTTGAGTTGATACCTAAATCTTCAAAAGTTTACGTCGCGTGTTCGACTTACTGTAAAGGTAAAGAGAGTATGGACAACTGTAAAGTAGGTTGTATCGGGTGCGGACTTTGTGCAAAAAACTGTCCGGAAGGCGCAATAACAATGGTCAATAATCTACCTGTTATCGATTATTCGAAATGTTCGGGCTGTAAGACGTGCGCGAAAAAATGCCCGAGAAAATGTATTAAAGAAATATAAAAATTACGTAAAAAAACCTATCCGATTTCGGATAGGTTTTTTGTTTTAGTTAGATTTTATAACTTTTTCAGCGTAAGGTTGCCGTTTTCTAATATAAGATAACCGCGGAATTCGTCCTTCGGAAGAGAAACCGAACCGGGGTTAGCGTATATAACGCCTTCTTTATCCAAAACAAAAGCGGTGTGAAAATGCCCGTAAATAACGCCGTCATACTTCGTTTTCGGCTTATCGTCTTTATTATAGATATGCCCGTGCGATAAAAAGAAAGATTTATTTCCGCTCTCTATTACTAAACTGTCAATAAAATCGAAATCCGAAATATAAGTATCGACAACCGAATCGCAATTCCCCTTTAATACTATAAGTTTATCCACTATGCCGTTTAAGGCTTTAGCGACTTTTAACGGCGCGTAATCTTTCGGCAACGGATTTCTCGGTCCGTGATTATATACGTCGCCAAGGCACACTAAAAAGTCCGCTTTTTCGGTTAAAAAAGCATCAACTAAAAGTTCGGCGTAATATCCCGAACCGTGAATATCGGAACAAATCAAATATTTCATAATATTAACCTTTATTTATAATGTCTTTAACAATTTCCTGCGCGATAATAATCCCCGCCGTCGCCGGTACGAAAATCATTGAAGGCGGTGCAATCCTGTTTTTTTTAATAATTTCACCGTCTTTTTTATTTCCTAAAAAAAGCGGTTCTTCGTCCGAATAAACGACTTTAACGCCCGTTATATCCCTGTTTTTAAGTTCCCGACGCATAACCCTTGCAAGCGGACAGACTTTGGTCTTTTCAATATCAACGACTTTAAGTTTTGTCGGGTCAATTTTACCGCCCGTTCCCATACAGGAAATTACGGGAACGCCACTTTCTTTTGCCTTTTTAATTATCTCGATTTTGGCGCTTACCGTATCAACCGCGTCGACAATATAATCAAAACCCGTAAAATCTATCTCGCACGAAGTATCGGGAAGAAAGAACGTTTGCTTTTTTCTTACGTTAATAGTCGGGTTAATTGATTTTAACCTTTCTTCCATAACGTCGACTTTTCTTTTCCCTATCGTGTATACGTTAGCGATTATCTGCCTGTTTATATTAGTTATAGATACCGCGTCGTTATCGATTATCGTAATATTTTTTACTCCCGAACGGGCAAGCGCTTCGCAAACGAAACCACCCACTCCGCCGATACCGAAAACGGCGACGGATGAGTTTTCTATTTTTTTAAAGTTATCTTCACCTATTAAAAGTTCCGTTCGCTTAAAATAATCCATTACAGTAAGTCGATTCCCTGTTTTTTATATTCTTTAATCATATCTTCCGGCCAAACGGACGACTGAACTTCGCCGATATGCTTTTTATTCAAAAAGTACATACATATTCTCGATTGACCTATGCCACCGCCGATAGTCAGCGGAAGTTTTTTATTCAATATATCCTGACAATACGGGTTAGAAAGTTTTTCCGTTTCCTTTCTCTTTTTCAACTGTTTAACAAGGCTTACTTCGTCAACCCTTATTCCCATTGACGAGATTTCAAGCGCTTGGTTAAGCGGTTCGAACCATAAAAGGATATCGCCGTTTAATTTCCAGTCGTCGTAATCCGCCGCCCTGCCGTCGTGCGGTTTCTTGTCCGATAAATCCCAGCCGATACCGATAATGAAGACCGCGCCGTATTTTTTGGTAACTACGTTTTCGCGTTCTTTCCTGTTAAGCGTAGGATAATCTTTTTCAAGTTGTTTCGCCGTAATAAAGGTGATATCTTTTGGAAGGTTGTGCTTAATGGTCGGATATTTCTTTTCTACGAGAGAATTGACTTTTAAAAGGGTTTTATAAATCTTTCTTACCGTCTTTTTAAGGTAAGAGATTTTTCTTTCTTCTCTTAAAATAATCTTTTCCCAGTCCCATTGATCGACGTAAACGGAGTGAATAGCGTCGGGAACTTCGTCCCTTCTTATAGCGTTCATATCGGTATAAAGCCCCGTTTCAGGCTTAAAACCGTATCTGTATAACGCGTTTCTTTTCCACTTTGCAAGCGACTGAACTATTTCAACGTCCCTATTTAGCGATAAAACGTCAAACCTTACCGCCCTTTCGTAGCCGTTTAAGTTATCGTTAAGCCCCGTTTCGGGAAAAACGAATAACGGCGCGGAAACACGCGTAAGTCCTAAGGATTTAGAAAGTTCTTTTTCAAAAGTGTCTTTAATATATTTGATTGCTATTTCCGTTTCAAGCAAATTGAGTCCTTGTTCCATAAAATACTCCTTTATTTAATAACGCCTTTATAGAGTGGATATTTTTCCGTTAATTTTTTAACTTCGCCTTTAACGTAATCGAAGGCGTTTTCCTTTTCGTTGATGATTTTCGTAATAAGTTCGGCAATCTTTTCGCAGTCTTCTTCAAGGAAACCGCGCGTCGTAACGGACGGCGTACCTATTCTTACACCGCTTGCGATAAACGGTTTCTGCGTGTCGAACGGTATCGCGTTTTTATTGACCGTAATATTGACTTTATCAAGCATTTCTTCCAAGTCTTTACCCGTAACGTCCTTATCGGATAAATCTAAAAGCATAAGGTGGTTGTCCGTTCCGCCCGAAACGAGTTTTACGCCGAGAGACAAAAACTTCTCGCTCATTGCCTTTGCGTTTTTAACTATCTGCTGTTGATAAGCCTTAAACTCCGGTTTAAGCGCTTCGCCGAAAGCCGCCGCCTTTGCCGCGATAATGTGCATAAGCGGTCCGCCCTGTGTTCCCGGGAAAACGGCTTTATCGATAATTTTCGCATACTGTTCTTTACACATAATCATACCACCGCGCGGTCCGCGAAGTGTTTTATGCGTGGTAGTAGTTACGAAATCCGCGTAAGGAACGGGGCTTGGGTGAAGACCCGTTGCAACGAGACCCGCAATATGTGCGATATCGACCATCATATAACAGCCCGCTTTATCGCATATTTCCCTTATTCTCTTAAAGTCGAAAACTCTCGGATAAGCACTTGCACCGCAGACGAATATCTTCGGTTTAACTTCTAACACCTGTTTTTCAAGGTCGTCGTAATCAATCGCGCCCGTTTCTTTTTTAACGCCGTACCCGACCGACTTAAAATATTTACCCGAAACCGTAACCGTACTGCCGTGAGTTAAGTGTCCGCCGTGCGCGAGACTCATACCCATAAGGGTATCGCCCGGTTCTAATACGGCGAAATATACGGCAAAGTTGGCGTTTGCACCGCTGTGCGGTTGAACGTTTACGTGTTCTGCACCGAAAAGTTTTTTAGCCCGCTCTATCGCAAGATTTTCGGCTATATCGACGAACTGACAACCGCCGTAATATCTGTGTTCCGGATAGCCTTCCGCATACTTGTTAGTTAAGTGGCTACCGGCGGCAAGCATAACGCTTTCCGACACGAAGTTCTCGCTTGCAATAAGTTCGATATTGTTCTCCTGACGGATAAGTTCTTTTTCTAACCCTGCGTAAAGTTCCGGGTCGTTGTTTTTCAATACGTTAAAATCAATCATGTTTTCTCCTTAAGTGTCTCTATATATAATAACATTTTTTTATTTCGTTTTGATATAATATTTTTTTACCGTTCATATAAAAAAGATTTAACACTCTTTTTCTTCGGTTATTTTTATAATTTTAGGACTAAACCCGCTTATTTTTTTTATCTTTTTATCTATAAGACCGAGTATAAAAAACCATAAAATTATAAGCCCTAACGAAAAAATCAGTAAAAAGACATCGCTTTTAGTTATAAAGTGGTTTAATAAAAAGGCAACGCCGATTAAAATAAGCGGAACTAAAAACACCAAAAAAACGGCTAAAAACTTCGCGTCCTTTTGCATTTCGATAACGACGCTGTCGCCGACTTTTGCGTTTATATCGTTTGTCGCCGAGTATTCGATAAAACTCGCGCCTTTTGGAAAAAGACACATTCCGCACTTGCTACACTCGTCTTTTTTATCGACTCTAACGATAGCCCTTTCTTTCTCGGTCTTAACTATAACGCCCTTTTCAGTCATTTTTTTTAATCCTTAAATATTCGTAAACCCCGTCTAATTTTACCTGTTCTTCCGTGCCGAGTTTCATATCTTTAATTTTAATTACGCCGTTATTTAATTCTTCAGACCCTATAACGCCGACGAACTGCGCTTTAATTTTATCGGCGTATTTAAACTGCGCTTTTATGCCCCTATTCATATTGTCCGTTTCGGCAGAAATTCCTTTTTCCCTTAACGATAGAACGGTTTTAAAGGCAACGTATTTTTCCTGTTCGCCCATAGGCGCGATATAGATTAAAGGTGCGTGTTCGTTGCCGATTTTCACACCCGTATTTTCCATTAAAAGTAACAGCCTTTCAATGCCGAGTGCGAAACCTATTCCCGCAACGTCCTGCCCGCCAAGGTCGGCAATTAACGAATCGTATCTTCCGCCACCGCACACGGTACCCTGCGCGCCGATATTTTCGGAAACAAACTCAAACACCGTTTTCGTGTAATAGTCAAGCCCCCTTACAATCCCCGCGTCTACGATAAAGTCAATGCCCGCCGTTTTTAAATAGTTCTGAACGCTGTTAAAGTGTTCACGACAGTCATCGCAAATATAATCTAATATTTTAGGTGCGTTAATAGCAAGTTTTTTACACTCTTCGTTTTTACAGTCTAATAATCGCATAGGGTTTTTATATAATCTTTCTTTACAGAGTGGGCAAAGTTTATCTTCGTTCTTTTTGTAGTATTCGATAAGCGCCTTATGATACTCTTTTCTGCACGTTTTACAGCCTATACTGTTTACGTGAAGTTTAAGACCGTTTACGTTCAGTTTTTTAAAGAAAGTATCGGCAAGAACGATTGCTTCGGCATCAATGGACGGCGAGGTCGAACCGAGAAATTCAACGCCGAACTGGTGAAACTCACGAAGTCTGCCCGCCTGCGGTCTTTCGTATCTGAAACACGGCGTTATATAATAAAGTTTAACTGGAAGTGCAGAGTTAAAAAGCCCGTTCTCAACGAACGCCCTTGCAACCCCTGCCGTTCCTTCCGGCTTTAAGGTTATACTTCTTTCGCCTTTGTCTAAAAAGGTGTACATTTCTTTATTGACTATATCGGTAGTATCGCCGACGCCCCTTGTAAAAACTTCGGTGTGTTCAAAGGTAGGCGTTCTTATTTCGCTTACGTTAAAAAGCGACGCCACTTCCCTTGCGGTATCTTCGATATACTGCCACTTATAACTTTCCTGTGGCAAAAGGTCTTTCGTTCCTTTCGGTGCTGTTGCCATTTCCTTTTCCTTTATAAAATATATTTCTTTAAGTCTTTCGTCTTTTTCTCTATGCCTAATTTTTCGGTAACGTACTGTCTGTCGATAATAACTTCTTTCGGTTCGCCGTCCGCGTTATACGATACGTCGTCTAAAAGTTGTTCGATAACCGTGTGCAGTCTTCTCGCGCCGATATCTTCACTCGTCGCGTTCATATCTTCGGCTATCCCCGCGATAACTTCTATCGCTTCGTCGGTAAATTTAAGGTCGACGCCGTCCACTTTTAACAGCATTGAATATTGAAGCGTTATAGCGTTCTGCGGTGTCGTTAAAATCTTAACGAAATCGTCTTTAGTTAAACTATGCAATTCCACTAAAATAGGAAATCTGCCCTGTAATTCGGGAATAAGGTCTGATACTTTACTTACGTGGAAAGCGCCCGCCGCGATAAACAGAATATAGTCTGTTTTAATAGCGCCGTACTTGGTCATTACCGTCGAACCTTCGACTATCGGCAAGATATCTCTCTGAACGCCTTCTCTCGATACGTCCTGTCCACCGCCCGCCGAGCCTTTCGCGGCGATTTTGTCTATTTCGTCGATAAAGATAATACCTTCCTGTTCCGCCCTTTTTATTGCTTCTTCGTTTACGGAATCGTTATCGATAAGTTTATTCGCTTCTTCGTCGATAAGGATTTTTCTCGCTTCCTTAACGGTCAGTTTTCTCTTTTTAGTCTTTTTCGGAATAAAGTCGCCGAAAATAGAGCCGATGCTTATTTCGCCCGCCCCCGGCATAATTTCCATAGGCTTCGGATTTTCCACGATATCGATTTCTATTACTTCGTTGTCGAAATACCCGCTTTTATAACTTTTTTCGATTGCGTTTCTGAAAATATCGGCAGGTGTTTCGCCCTTTTCCATTTTTCTTACGTTGCATAAAATATCGATAAGTTTATTATCGACTACGGCGCTTGCCTTTTCGTTCACCTTTTTAAATCTTTCTTCTTTAACGAGGCGTACGGAACACTCTACCAAATCTCTTATCATAGATTCGACGTCGCGCCCTACGTAGCCTACTTCGGTATATTTCGTCGCTTCAATCTTAATAAACGGCGCGCCGACGAGTTTAGCAAGTCTTCTTGCTATTTCCGTTTTACCGACCCCCGTCGGACCTTTCATTATGATATTTTTCGGCGTGATTTCGTCTCTTTCTTCTTTACTTAAAAGGCTTCTTCTATAACGGTTTCTAAGCGCGATAGCCACCGCTTTTTTCGCGTCTTCCTGACCGATAATGTATTTATCTAATTCGCATACTATCTGTTTAGGACTTAAATTCATAATCTTCCCCCGTTATATTTCTTCGCAAGTTATGTTACCGTTAGTGAAAACACATATCTCGCTTGCAATCTCCAACGCCTTTTTCGCGATAACGTCTGCACTGTAATCGGTTTCTTTAACGAGTGCCCTTGCAGCCGCCAGCGCGTAATTTCCACCGCTTCCGATTGCGCAAACGCCGTCGTCGGGTTCTATAACTTCGCCCGACCCCGAAACGATAAGAAGCGTGTCTTTATCGGCGGTTATCATCATTGCTTCGAGTTTTCTGCCTACCTTGTCGTTTCTCCAAAGTTCCGCAAGTTCGACCGCGCTTCTCATTAAATTACCCGAAAACTTGTTAAGCATTTCTTCAAATCTTTCGGTAAGCGTGAACGCGTCGGAAACAGACCCCGCAAAACCCAGGATAACGTTGCCGTTATATATTCTTCTTACTTTCACCGCGTTGTTCTTAAAAATCACCGATTGCGAAAGCGTAACTTGTCCGTCGCCCGCGATTGCGGTTTTTCCGTTCTTTTTAACGGCACATATAGTCGTGCCCATAAATTCGCCCATTATTCTATCTCCTTAATAAATTGCCGAGTAAAGGAAAGACTTATTTCGGCAAGTTTCTTCTTTTTTTCTTTTTTATCTTTAATATTTAAATCGTACTGCGGTAAAATACCGAAGTTTGCGTTCATAGGTTCGAAGTTATCGTTTTTCGTCGTTATATATTTAGTGAGCGCGCCGATAACTGTTCTTTCGCTTATTTTTATTTCCTTTTCGCCCTTAATTTTTCTCGCAAGGTAAATGCCGACTATTAGCCCGGACGCCATACTCTCAACGTATCCTTCAACGCCCGTTATCTGCCCCGCAAAAAATATTTTACCGTTCGTTTTAAGAGAATAATCGTCGTTTAACGCAGACGGCGAGTCGATAAAAGAGTTTTTATGCATAACCCCGTACCGCACGTATTCGGCGTTACGAAGGGCGGGAATAAGCCCGAAAACACGCTTTTGTTCGCCGAACTTTAAATTCGTCTGAAACCCGACGAGATTGTACATCGTTCCTTCTTCGTTTTCACGGCGAAGTTGTAAGGTTGCGTAAGCCCAACGCCCGGTCTTGGGGTCGTCAAGCCCCACGGGCTTTAACGGCCCGAAACGCAAGGTGTCTTTCCCGCGCCCCGCCATAATCTCAATAGGCATACACCCTTCGAAAACTTCGCGCTTTTCAAACTCGTGAAGGTCTACCCTTTCCGCCGAAATAAGCGCGTTATAAAAGGCTTCATACTCGTCTTTATTCATAGGGCAGTTTATATGGTCGCCGTTGCCCCTGTTGTACCTGTCGCCGAAAAAGGCGTTATCCATATCGATACTGTCTTTCGTTACAATCGGCGCAGACGCGTCGTAAAAGGAAAACCTTCCGCCGACAAGCGATATGATTTTATCCGAAAGTTTTTGAGTGGTAAGCGGACCCGTCGCGATTACCGTGTAAGCGTTTTCGTCTATATCGGTAATCTCGCCCGAAACACAAGTGATATTTTTATCCGCCTTAACTTTTTCGGTTATTAACCGCGCGAACTTTTCCCTGTCCACCGCTAACGCGTTGCCCGCGGGGACTGAAACTTCGTCCGCAATCTTAATAAGGTGCGAATTTAAAAGTCGCATTTCTTCTTTTAGAAGTCCGCAAGCGTTAGAGTATATATCGTTGCTTTTTAACGAATTAGAACAAACGAGTTCGCCGTAGTCCGCGTTTTTGTGCGCGGGTGTAAAAGCGTTTGGCTTTATATCGAAAAGATTGACTTTAACGCCGTATTCCGACAGTTTAAGCGCGCACTCGCATCCTGCAAGCCCCGCACCTATTACGTTTACCTTTTCCATATCGGTTACTTTCCGTTCGCTTCGTATTTACATTTTTTGTTGGAACACTTTATTTTTCCGTCGACTTTAATTAAGTATTCACCGCATTCGGGACACTTGTCGCCCGTCGGAATATCCCAACTCATAAACTTACATTTAGGGAAGGTCGAACAGCCGTAGAACACTTTGCCCGACTTACTCATCATCTTTTTGGTAGGGCTACCGCAATCGGGACAAACGCCCACGCTTTCCGTCAGACTTACCGTATTTTTGCATTTCGGGTAATTAGAGCACGCCAAAAACTTTCCGAACTTGCCTTCGCGTTCTACCATAATACCACCGCATTTAGGACAAATCTTATCGGTAGGAATAACCGTCTTTTTATTTACGGGAACAATATTCTGACAAACGGGGTAGTTAGAACAAGCGTAATACGCGCCGTACTTTCCGCTGTTTATTATCATCGGCGAACCGCATTTATCGCATATCTTTTCGGTTACTCTCGACGCCCTTAACAGTTTATCGAACGGAACGTAAAAGTCGGCAATCAATTTATGCCAGTCTTTTCCGCCTTCGCCGATATCGTCGAGTGCCGTTTCCATTCTCGCCGTAAACGATATTTCCATAATACTCGGGAAATACTTTACTAAAAAGTCGATAAGTTTATAACTAATATCGTTCGGAACTAAATATTTCTTTTCTTTTCTTACGTACTCTCTCTTTTTATCGGAAAGTTTAGCCATAATCGTCGCATAGGTTGAAGGACGACCTATTCCCTTATCTTCCATATTCTTAATAAGAGTTGCTTCGGTATATCTTACAGGCGGTTTTGTAAACTTTTGTTCTTTAATAAGCGACTTTAATTCTAACCTTTCGCCTTCTTGAAGCGGTGGCAAGGTAGCGTTTCCGCTTTCGTCGTCTTCTTCTTTTTTGGTATCGTCGTATACTGCCGTATAGCCCTTAAAGATAAGCGTTTTACCGTTGGTTTTAAGAGTGTATTCGTCGGCGTTTACCGAAACGGCGACGCTGTCGTACTGCGCTTCACTCATTTGCGACGCTATAAACCTGTCGTAAATCAGTTTATAAAGTTTTAACTGGTTCTTATCCAAGAACTCCGCCACGCTGTCAGGCGTTCTTCTTACGTCGATAGGACGTATCGCTTCGTGCGCGTCCTGTGCGTTGTTTTTGGTTTTATAATAGTTAGGCTTAGCGGGAACGTACTCTTCGCCGTAAGCGTTCTTTATATATTCCCTTGCCGATTTTATCGCGTCGTCCGATATTCTCACCGAGTCGGTTCTCATATACGTTATAAGCGCGATATTGCCGTTCGGCGTATTAACGCCTTCGTATAATCTTTGTGCTATCTGCATTACTTGCGGTGCGGTTATGTTAAGCCTTATCGACCCGTCCTGTTGCATAGTACTCGTTATATACGGTGCGGGTGCGTGCGATTTCGTTATGGTCTTTTTAACGCTACCCACGATAAAGTCGGCGTTTTTCAACTTATTTTCAACCGCCAACGCTTCTTCGCCGTTTGACGGTTTATATTTTTTGCCGTTTTTGTCGGTAAGTAAAACCTTGAAACTGCTTTTTCCCTGCGGTTTAACGTCGGCTTTAATATTCCAGTATTCCTGCGGAACGAAACTTTCTATTTCTCTTTCCCTATCGACTACCATTTTTAATGCAACCGACTGCACTCTGCCCGCCGATAAGTTTTCGTTAAGTCGCGAACTTGCGCACGGTGAAATCGAATAGCCCACTATTCTGTCTAAAACCCTTCTCGCCTGCTGTGCGTCAACAAGGTTCATATCTATCTTTCTCGGGTGAGAAAGGGCGTAGTTTACCGCCTTTTCGGATATTTCGTTGAACTCTATTCTGTTTACCTGTTCGTCAGACAATCCCAAAACTTCTTTTAAATGCCAAGAAATGGCTTCGCCTTCACGGTCAGGGTCGGTTGCGAGATAAACGGCTTCCGCTTTCTTCGCTTCGTCGGTAAGCCTTTTTATATCGTCCTTTTTATCGGGCGATATTACGTAATACGGTTCGAAGTTTTTATTAAGGTTTATACCCATATAGTTTACAGGTAAATCCCTTACGTGTCCTTTCGACGCGTCCACTTTATACTTGCCTTTCAAAAATTTCTCAATCGTTTTAGCCTTATGTGGTGATTCGACAATAATTAACTGCATTTATTTTTCCGTCCTTTTTGCTATTCCGTAAGTGTTCACGCCGTTTTTCACGATATACCCTTTTATTTCAAGCATCGTTATATACGGCATTATTATAAATATTTCTTTCTTTAATTCTTCGCATATTAAATCGACGTGTTTCGGTTGATCCTTTATGCAATCTATAATCTCTTTTTCTTCTTCTGAAAAATCGGGTGTTTCTTTTTTATTTTTTTCTATTCCGTAAAACTCTAATATATCTTCGGGCGAAGTAGTCAGTATCCCGCCGTCCCTTATTATTCTGTTCGGGGCAATACCGCTCGGAATATTTATTCCGTAAGGAATAGCGAAAATATCTTTACCGTATATACCCGCGTATTCCGCCGTCGAATAAACTCCGCTTTTCTCTCCGCCGTTTACTATAAGCGTGCCTTTACCTAATCCCGCTATTATTCTGTTCCGTTTCGGAAAGAAATACGGCTTCGGCTTAACCGTCGGCGGGTTTTCGGATAGCGCCAGACCTTTTATCGATACGAGTTCGAATAGCGAAGTATTGCTTTTAGGATAGATATTAAAAAATCCGCCTGCAATAACCGATATCACTTTGCGCCCTAACGACAGCGTTTCGTTTAACACCGCGCTGTCTATTCCTTCCGCTATACCCGTAATCAGAGTGAAACTTTCCGACAGAGAGGTGGCAAACTCTTTCGCCGTGTTTATAGACATAGGCAGACTTTTTCTGCTTCCGACTATTGAAAACTTTTCCGTTTTTAATAGTCCCAAGTCGCCTTTCGCGTATAGAACGAGTGGCGGACAATCGGTTTCTTTAAGTTCTTCGGGATAATCTTCGCTTTCAATAGTTACCGCTTTTATTCCGTGTTTATTATATAAACTTAAAAGGCAGTCAAGATACTCTTTTTTCGCCGAAGAGATAAAGGCGTTATAGTCTTCTTCCTTTATCACGCCGTAAAACGCGTCCTTATTCTCAAGCAAAAAACGTTTATAGTCCTTTTCGTTTTCCAACTTAAAAAACAGCGACTGTTTTACGTCGCCTGACATAAACTCGAAACTGTCAAGCCAGATAAGTAATAGTTCTTTTTTACTATACATAAATTACGTTTGCCTGTATGCGATTGCTTCTAAAACGTGTTGCGGTTTAATTTCGTCGTACAGTTCCATATCGGCAATCGTTCTTGCAACCTTTATTATTCTGCTTCTCGCCCGTGGCGATAATCCAAGCGACGTATAGGCGTTTTTAAGTATCGTTTCGCACTCGTCCGATAACTTACAGTATTTTTTAATCTGTTTTTCGCCCATATCGCTGTTGGTGTTTATTCCGTCATTTTTAAATCTTTCTTTCTGAATAAGACGCGTTCTGTTTACTCTTTTTCTCACTTCCGCCGAAGTTTCCGCCTTTTCGTCGGTTATAAGTTCGCCGTACTTAACTTCGTCCACGTGAATCTGAATATCTATTCTGTCAAGAAGGGGTCCCGATATCTTTGCCTTATATTTTGCAATCTGCGACGGCGAACAACGGCACTCTTTGGTTTCCGACCCGTAATTCCCGCACGGACAAGGGTTCATACTTCCGCACAGCATAAAGTTGGCGGGATAAGTAACCCTACTCGACGCGCGTGAAATACTTATTTCCCCGTCTTCAAGCGGTTGGCGGAGTGCTTCAAGCGTCGAACGGCTGTATTCGGGCATTTCGTCCAAGAAAAGTACGCCGTTATGGGCAAGACTTATTTCCCCCGGTCTTATCGAACTACCGCCACCCGTCATAGAAACGGTGGTTGCGGTGTGGTGCGGTGAACGGAAGGGACGGTTATATATTATTCCTTCGTTCTCTTTAATAAACCCCGAAACGGAATGAATTTTCGTCGTTTCCAAGGCTTCCGAAAAGGTCATATCCGGCATAATGGTCGGAATACATTTTGCAAGCATCGTCTTCCCCGTCCCCGGTGCGCCGACGAACAAAATGTTATGCCCGCCCGAAACCGCAACTTCAAGCGCACGTTTTGCAACCTTCTGACCTTTAATAAACGACAGGTCGCTATCGTAAGACCTTTCTTTATCTTCGATATTATAACTTCTCTTTTCAACGGGCTTTGTTTCGTTTAGTCCCGAAAGATGTTCAACTACTTCACGAAGGGTATTAAAAGAATAACAGGTCGCCCCTTCAATATAGGACGCTTCCTTTTCGTTTCCTTTCGGAATAATGAACTTATTAAACCCGTCCTTAATAGCGGAAATGATAATAGGCAGAACGCCGTTCACCCTTCTTACCGTTCCGTCAAGCGACAGTTCGCCGATTATTACGTATTCGCATTTATCGATAACTAATTGTTCGGTCGCGATAAGCACGCCGATTGCTAACGGCAAATCGAAAAGCGAACCTTCCTTTTTTAGGTCTGCGGGGGCAAAATTCGCGGTGATGCGTTTTGTAGGCACGTTAAATCCGCTGTTTTTAATTGCGGAACGCACTCTTTCTTTTGCTTCTTTAACCGAAGTGTCGGCAAGCCCTACTATATCGAACGCGGGAAGACCGTTATTCACGTCCACTTCCACGTCGACAGGCACGCCGATAAGACCCGTCAGAGAATAACCGATTACTTTTGCAATCACGAAAATACCCCTTTTAATAAACATTATATATATTCTATATTGATTATATAACATCAAAACCAAAAAGTAAATGTAATTATATATTTTTTTGAGAAAAAAAGTAAAAAAAAAGACTTGCTATAAAGCAAGTCAATCTTTTTTCTTATTTTGAAATTTCTTTTACTTTTGCGGCTTTTCCCGTTCTTTCTCTTAAATAATAGAGTTTAGCACGACGAACTGCACCTTTTCTGATGACCTGAATGTCCGCAACTTTCGGCGAGTGGATAGGGAAAGTTTTTTCAACGCCTACGCCGTAAGATATTCTTCTTACGGTAAAGGTTTCCGATATACCGCCGTGTTTTCTTGCGATTACAACGCCTTCAAACGCCTGTAATCTTTCCTTGTCGCCTTCGATAACTTTTACCATTACTTTAACGGTGTCGCCTACGTTAAACGAAGGGATATCTTTTTTAACGTTTTCCTGATTGATTGTATCAATAATATTCATTTGCTTATCCTCCTATAAACTAAACGTTCGTTGCTGAATTTTGCAAGAGGAACGTCCGAAGCCTTATTATAATATCATTTTTTTATGTTTTTTGCAACTGTTTTTACGTAGAAAACGCATCTTTTATTATATTTATTCGTTCGTTTTCTATTTCCACCACGTCAAACCTGCATAAGTCTTCCGTTCTTTTATGCCTGATTAAGTATTCTTCCGCCACTTTATAATACTTTGCCTGTTTTCTTTTATCTACCGCTTCACTCGGCGCGCCGTACCCGTCCCCCGAACGGGTTTTCACTTCGATAAAAACGAGAGTGTCGCCGTCTTCCGCTATTATATCTATTTCCCCTAAATGCGTTCTGTAATTCTTTTCAAGTATTTTATACCCTTCTTTTACAAGGTGATTTGCCGCCTGTTTCTCGCCTATTCTTCCCAGAAATTTTTTATAAAAGTTTTTCTGTGCAATCTGCAAGGTCCTATCTCCTTTATTTTATCGATATGCGCTTTCGTGCCGTACCCCTTATGCTTTTCAAAAGAATATTCGGGGAAGATTTTTGCATACTCTTTCATTAAATTATCTCTATATACTTTCGCAACGATAGACGCGCAACCTATCGTGTACGACAAAGCGTCGCCTTTAACTATATATTCGGCGTTAATGGGAAGATTTGTGTCTACCCCGTCGACAAGAGTTATATCGGGCTTAATATGTAGTCCGTTCACCGCGCTTACCATACACTCTTTTACAGCGTTTAGAATATTTATCTCGTCAATTCTTTCGGGCGAAACTTCAAAAACCGAACAAGAAACAGCCTTTTCTTTTATCTTATCGGATAGTTCTTCACGCTTTTTTTCGGAAAGTTTTTTAGAATCGTCCACCCCGCTTATTATATCGTTTAAGGGCATAATAACGGCGCAACAAACGACGGGTCCCGCAAGCGGACCGCGACCAACTTCGTCCACCCCCGCGATATACTTATAACCCTTTTCAAGGTTTTTTCTTTCGTACTCTAATTTATCCATTTTAGTCGAGAATAATCTTTCCTATTCTTCCTTTTCTGAAATCGTCGATTATCGCCGTCGCGCAACGTTCGTAATCGTACTCACCGCCCCGCAGTAAAAAGCCACGGCGGGCGCAAACCTTGTTAAACAGTTCTAAATCTTCGTCGGCGTCTTCTATCCCGTATTTTTCCTTTAACAGTTTAGGATACTTTATTTTCATTTCTTTTAAGAATTCGTAAGCAAGGTCGGAAAAATCAAGATTAGCGTCGTTCATACTGCCTATATAGGCAAGGTGAATTGCAAGCCTTTGATCGGAAAAGGCGGGTGGCATCGTCCCCGGGGTATCGAGAAGTTCAAGGTCATTAAGTTTTACCCATTGTTTACCCTTCGTAACGCCCGCTTTGTTGCCCGTCGTCGCCTTTTTTCCGCCGAAAAGCGCGTTTATTATCGTGGACTTACCCGTGTTCGGAATACCCGCGACCATTACCCTTATCGGCTTATTTATTCCTTTTATTTTATACTTTTCTATCTTTTCTTTAAGTAAGTCGAAAATCTTTTGGTATAAAAGGTCAACCGACCGCTTGTTCATAGCAGAAATAGCAACGGCGGTTTTCCCTTCGGCGATAAAAGTCGCAAGCGTCTTTTTAGTATCTTCCTTTTCTACAAGGTCGCTTTTATTTATCACGTATAATACCTTTTTGTTCTCGAATAACTTATCGAGTTTAGGATTAAGAGACGCTATCGGCGCTCTCGCGTCGAGAATTACTATCACTCCGTCGACGATTTTAACGTTTTCTTCCATCATACGGACGGCGGCAGTCATATGCCCCGGAAACCATTGTAAGTGTTGCATACTATTCCCCCTTTAATAAGTCGGGGCGCATTTTTTCCGTTATTATATAAGACTGTTCTTCGCGCCACTTTTTGATTTCGCCGTGGTTTCCGCTAAGTAAGACTTCCGGAACTTTTAACCCCATATACTCTTGCGGGCGAGTGTACTGCGGATATTCGAGTTTGCCGTTTGAAAAACTTTCTTCATCAAGCGACTCTTTCGTTATAACCCCGTCCACGTATCTTGCAACCGCGTCCACAACCGCCATTGCGGGTATTTCACCGCCCGTTAAAACGTAATCGCCTATCGACACTTCTTCGTCGATAAAAAGGTCGATTGCGCGCTGGTCAACGCCTTCGTAATGCCCGCACAGTAATAAAATGCGTTCTTCACTCGCGTATTCTCTTACCATGCTTTGACAGAACTTTCTGCCTTTCGGCGAAAGATATATGCGCTTTGCGGTATGGTCTTTATCGACGGCGTTTATCGCGTCGGCGATAGGTTGCACCATCATCACCATACCCGCTCCGCCACCGAACGGCGTATCGTCGCACTTTTTATGTTTATCTGTCGTATAGTCTCTTATATCGATAATATTTATTTCTATCTTCCCGCTATCCGTCGCCCTTTTTAATATGCTCTGTTTTAGCGGTGCAAACATTTCGGGAAACAGGGTCAATATATCAATCTTCATATAAAACTATCTCCTTTAATGCGTCTTCGTCGATTATAAGTTTATTCGTAGAAAGGTCTAATTTTGGATTAAGTTTTTTTACGAACGGAAAACAAAACGCCTTTTTATCATCCGTTTTAGCGTAAATAACGTCCGTTTTAAGAGATACCACGTCGGTTATCGTCCCGATTTTTTTATCGGACAAATAAAGGTCTACCCCGATTAAATCCGCAACGTAAAATTCGTTTTTATTAAGCGGTTTTAATTCGTCCTTTTTAACGAAAACGTATTTCCCGCGCAAAAACTCGGCGCTATCCCTGTCGGAAACGCCGAAAAGAGAGAGAATAACGGAATTATCAACACTTTTCTTGCCGATAACCCCGTATTCTTTATTATCGATAAACACCGATTTAACGTTTTTAATGCGCGAAAAAGCGTCGCCTGATACCGCGACCTTTACTTCGCCTTTAACGCCTTGCGGTTTAACGATTTTGCCTAACTCTAAAAAATCTTTCATTTAATAAAAGCAAGAAGGGGGAAAATTATTCCTTTTCCCCGCGTTCTCTGATTTCAATCGTATACTTTTTGTTTTCCTTCTGCTGACCTGCGTGAACAAGCGTGCGAAGTGCCTTGGCGATTTTGCCTTGGCGACCTATTACCTTACCCATATCGCTGTCGTTAAGCGTTACGGTAACGTTTACTTCGTTGCCGTTTTCTTCAATCTTATAATCGATTTCGTCCACGTGTTCGGCAAAACTTTCCACAACGAATTTAATAAGTTCAATCATTTTAACTCTTCCTTAAATTACTTGCTTTTGCGAACTTTGGTTCTCGACGGGGAAAGTTTGTTTGACTTTTCGATAATTCCCTTGTTTACAAGAAGGTTTTTAACCGTTTCGGTAGGCTGAACGCCCTTACTTAACCAGTTTTTAGCCTTTACTTCGTCGATAACGATTTCCGCCGGATTAGTAGTCGGGTTATAATGCCCTACTTTGTCGATGTAAGCGCCGTCTCTTGCGTTTCTGCTGTCCGTGATTACGATACGGTAGAACGGGGATTTCTTGTCGCCCATTCTGGTTAATCTCATTTTTACTGCCATTTTTTTATCTCCTATAAAAAATATTTTTTATTTAATTAAAAAGGAAATCTCTTTCCGTTTTTTAATTGTTTCATCATTTGTTTGGTCTGTTCGAACTGCTTTAACACTTTGTTTACGTCCTGCACGGTAGTTCCCGACCCGTTTGCTATTCTGTTCTTTCTCGAAGAATTGATTATCTGCGGATTATCCCTTTCCTTTTTGGTCATCGATTGAATAATCGCTTTCATTTTCAGCATCTTGCTTTCGTCGACGCTGTCTTCGTTTATCTTCATTTTGGCGCTGTTTATGCCCATACCGGGTAGCATAGAAACGATATTTTTAATTCCGCCCATCTTGTTCATCGTTTCGAACTGGCTTAAAAAGTCGTCTAACGTAAACGAGTTTTCACGGAACTTCTTTTCAAGTTTCTTCGCTTCTTCTTCGGTTACCGCTTCTTGCGCCTTTTCAATAAGCGTCAACACGTCGCCCATACCTAATATGCGGTTTGCCATACGGTCGGGATAGAACGGTTCGATATCGCCGAGTTTTTCGCCTACCGAACAGAACTTAATAGGTTTCCCCGTTACCGCTTTCATTGAAAGGGTTGCACCGCCACGGGTGTCGCCGTCGAGTTTTGTTAATACAAGTCCCGTTACTTCAAGGCGTTTATTAAACGTGTCGGCAACTTCTACCGCTACTTGCCCCGTCATCGCGTCGACGACGAGCAATATTTCGGAAGGGTTTACCGCCTTTTTGATATCTTCTAATTCCTGCATTAAGTCTTCGTCGATTTGAAGTCTTCCCGCGGTGTCGATAATAACCGTGTCGTACCCGTAAGATTTAGCGTAATCAACGCCTTCTTTAGCTATTTTAACGGGTTTACCTTGCCCCTTTTCAAATACGAAACAGCCCGCCTTTTCGCCGACTATCTTTAATTGATTGATTGCAGCGGGACGATATACGTCGCACGCTATAAACATAGGCTTTTTGCCCTGTTTTTTAAGCATCATACCGAGTTTGCCGACAAGCGTGGTTTTGCCCGCGCCTTGTAGCCCCGCCATCATAATTACCGTCGGCGGGTTAGGTGCAACGGTCAGTTTCGAGTTTTGAGAACCCATTAAAGATATAAGTTCTTCGTTTACGATTTTAATAACCTGTTGCGTCGGACTTAAACTCTTTAATATTTCCTGCCCTACCGCCCTTTCTGATACTTTATTTATAAAGTCTTTAACGACCGCGATATTTACGTCCGCTTCTAAAAGCGCGATACGTACTTCACGCATTGCCGTCCTTATTTCAAGTTCGGTCAGTTTTCCCCTGTTTTTCAGTTTGGAAAATATATGATTAAGTTTTTCTGATAATCCCGAAAATAATGCCATTATGCGTTTATTATATCCTTTAATTCATTGGACAATTCCTTATCTAACTTATTAGAAAAATTATTTAATTTGTCCCTTTGTTCTTTTAGATGCAAGGTGTTTTCGTATTCGACGAGTTTTTCTTTAACCCCTTTCACGATATCGAAAACGCTTTGCCTTAAAATATCGGAAGTTTCCGCTATTTCCTGATAGGATAAATCGAGAAAATAGTGATTGTAAAACATCTCTTGCTGTTTTTCGGTCAACAACCCTTTATATATTAAGAATAATTCGATATATAAAAAATCTTCTTTCATAAAAAACAAGGTGTAAGATATTTTTACCTTACACCTTGCTATTATACATAAATATTTATTCCCTGTCAAGAGTTTTTATGTCTTTATTAAAAAATCGCTTCGATAAACTCTTCCGCGTCAAAATCTTCGATATCGTCTATCTGTTCGCCCGTTCCTACGTATACGACGGGGATTTCAAGTTCGTATGAAAGTGAAATAATAAATCCGCCTTTTGCCGTTCCGTCGAGTTTAGTTAAAATTATTCCGTCAAGCCCTATCGCTTCGTTAAAGAGTTTAACTTGGGATTCGGCGTTCTGCCCCGTGGTTGCGTCTAACACTATAAACTTATAGAAGTTGGCTTCGGGGTATTCTCTCTTTATTACCCTGTCCATTTTTTTAAGTTCTTCCATAAGGTTTGCTTTAACGTGCAATCTGCCCGCGGTATCGACGATTAAAACGTCCGTCTTTTTAGCCTTACAGGAAGATATCGCGTCGAAAACGACTGCGGAAGAATCCGCACCTTCGTCGCTTTTGATTATTCTTACTTTAGCCCTGTCCGCCCAAACGGCAAGTTGGTCGGACGCGGCGGCACGGAAAGTATCGCCCGCACAGATAGTTACGCTGTTTTTTTCTTTAACGAACTTGTTTGCAAGTTTTCCGATACTCGTCGTTTTACCGACCCCGTTCACGCCTACTATCATAATGATAGCGGGTTTTTTAACGGTAAGCGGGTCGGCGTAAGATATCGTGTCTTTAAGTTCCTGTTTTAAAAGGTTTATTACGTAATCTTTATCTTTTATTTTTTCCTTAATCGCCGTTTCTTTAATTTCGTCCACTATTTCCATAGTGGTAGCAACGGAAACGTCGGAAGAAATCAGGATATCTTCTAGTTCTTCGTAAAACTCTTCGCCGAGTTTATTTTTAGCGAACAGGTCGTTAAGTTTATTCGCAATCCCGTCTCTCGTTTTTTTAAGAACGGATTTTAATTTACTGAATAGTCCCATAGTCTATTATAAAACGTCCCTTTTAAGGTCTTCGATGTCGGCAATATCGCTTAATTTTACCGAAACGATTTTCGAAACGCCCTTTTCTTGCATGGTAACGCCGAACAGCGAGTCCGCCTGTTCCATCGTCGGTTTTTTGTGGGTTATAACGATAAACTGCGTATCTTTACTGAACTTCCTTAAATACCTTGCAAACCTGTCTACGTTGGCTTCGTCAAGTGCCGCTTCAATTTCGTCTAAAACGCAGAACGGCATAGGGCGAAGTTTTAAGATGGCAAATAAAATTGCAATGGTGGTAAGCGCCTTTTCGCCACCCGATAAAAGTGAAAGTTTTTGCAGTTTCTTTCCCGGTGGTTCGGCAATGATTTCAATGCCCGCTTCGAGTTTATCGTCCACTTCGGTATAATCGAGTTCAAGCATAGCCCTACCGCCCCCGAAGAGTTCTTTGAATATTTTTTGGAAGTTATCGTTAATTTTAACGAACCCTTCGTTAAATTGCGACAACATTTCCGTTTTGATTTCTTCAATAGCGGTTTTAAGGTCTTGTTCCGCTTTAATAAGGTCTTCTTTCTGCGTCGTCATTTCGTCGTAACGTTCTTTTAATTCTTTGCAAGAATCAATAGCCGTCGCGTTGATAACGCCGAGTGCGTTTCTCTTTTTACGAAGCCTTGCTATTTCCTGTTCGCCGAACGACACGTCGTAATTTTCCGCCCTGTTTTTAACAGCCGATTCGTAAGTTTCCTGATACTGTTCTAATATGTTTTGTTGCATATATTCAAGGTCGGAATCGATTTTTGCGAGCGCAATTTCTTCGTTGTGTCTCTTTTCGGACAAGATATTAAGTCTTTCGAGTAAAGTCCCTTTTTGCTGTTCGTTTTTATTAAGCCTTTCTTTTAAGTCGGTTTTAAGGTTTAAAATTGCCGAGATTTTTTCCCTTATTTCATTTATTTCGTCCTGTTCTTCCTTCGATAGAGCGATTTTTTCCTGTTCTAACCTGTATTCTTCGATAATGCCCCTTGCGCCTTCGTTGCTTCTGTTTAGCCCCACAATATTCTCTTGCATTTCGTTGACGGTTTTAGTAAGCCTTTCGTTATCTTCGCGAACGGATAAAATCTGACCTTTCAGTTCTGTAATTTTAACCTGTAAATCGGTATTTACGGTAGAGAGTTCGTCCCTTTCCTTTTTAAGGCTTTCGTACTCTGCTTGCCCGTCTTCGGCGGACTTACTTGCCGACCTTTTGGTTTCTTCGAGTTTTTCGCTACCCGAAGATACCACGCGGTATCTTTCGTCGATATCCGATATCCTTTTTTCGACGCTACCTAATAAGTCTTGCATAGACTCTATTTCTCTGCCGACTTCAGAAAGCGCGTTTTCGACGTTTGCTTGTTTTTCGCGTTCAAGAACTATTTCCTGACGCTTTCCGTTATACATTTCGTTAGTTAAAGAAAGTTCGTCGAGTGCCTTGTCTCTCTTTTCTTCTAATATCGCCTTTTGCTTTTTAAGTTCGTCCATTTCGGCACGGCGGGTATTTAATATCTCGGTTATTTCTTCGATTTTTCTTTCACTCGAAATAACGCCAACAGTTTCCTTTTTAGAACCGCCCGTCATTGCGCCTTGGGTTGATAAAACTTCGCCGTCAAGCGTTACTATCTTAAACGCAAAACGGTACTTTTCGGCGATTATTCTCGCGTTGTTTAAGGTATCTACAAACAGCGTGTTACCGAGTAAACTCGAAACGATATTTTGATACTGCCTGTCAAACGAAACGATTTTTTCCGCCTGACCTAACGCGCCCGTTTCCTTTTCGGCGCTTTCAATAAGCGGATGAATATCTCTTGCTTTAACCGACGTTATAGGTAAGAAAGTAACCCTGCCTATACCGTTTTTCTTTAAGTATTCGATAAGGTACTGCGCGTCGTCAGTCGTCGCGGTAACGACGTTCTGCGCCGCCGCCATAAGCGAAGTTTCAAGCGCGATATCGTATTTTTTGTCGCACTTGATAAGTTCCGCTACAACGCCCTTTATTCTCTTTTTAAGTTCAGGGTTATTTTTCGCGTCGTTCATCAAAACCTTTACCGACTGAATATACCCTTCGTAATTATCTTTTAAACCTTTTAAGAACTCTTGCTTGGTAGTCAAACTCGTGATTAAAGAGTTTAACGAGTACATTTTGTTGTCGATTTTAGCGACTTCTTCGTTGCCGTTTCGAACGCTTTCTTCCTTTTCGGAAATCTGATTTTTAAGGTCGAAAACCGCCCTGTCAACGTCGTTTATACGGTTATCCGTCTTATCTTTCTCGTTAAACAGCCCTTCCCTTTTAACGCAGAGTTCGTCTATCTTATCGGAAAGTTCCTTTTTCTTTTCGATAAGGTTGTTTTTTTCTATACTTATTGTTCCCTTACTTACTTTACTTTCGGTAAGCGATTCTATTGACTCGATGACTTTTTTGGTGTTTACCGTCTGCAATTCTTCTAACAGCGATATTTTTTCAAGCAAGGTAGCAAGCCTTTTGTTGGTTTCAAAAAACTTACTTTCATACTCTTTTAATTTGGTTTCGCTTTCGAGTAAAATCTGTTCGTTCTTTTCTTTTGAAAGGTTGCTTTCTTCGATTATCTTTAAGTCTTCTTTGATTTCGTTTTCAGCCCTTAAAATCTGACTTTCCATATAATGGATTTTTTCGTCGAAAAGCATTTTCGCACTCGAACTCTTTTCCATAGTAACGCGTTTTTCAAGCAATTCGTTATTATAGTCTTTAAGTTTTTCGTCCGATTCGTTGATTTCTTCAAAAATCCTGTCGTATTCCTTTACGGCTTTATCGTACTCGGCTTGTCTTAAACCGTTTTCGTCTTCAATACCCTTAATTTTAACGTATATTTTATTCTTATTTTCTTCAACGCCGTCCACTTTTGCGACGTACGTATTTAATTCGTGATATTTGAGTTCTTCCGATAATTCATTAAACTCTTTCGCCTTTTCGGCTTGTTTTTCAAGCGGGGCGAGTTGCTTTTCTATTTCCGATAAAATATCGCTGTATCTTATGATGTTTTCGTGAGTTCTGTCGAGTTTTCTTTCCGATTCGATTTTTCTCGACTTAAAACTTGCAATCCCCGTCGCTTCTTCGAATATCGCGCGCCTGTCTTCGGGTTTTGCCGAAATGATTTCTTCTACCTTACCCTGACCTATAATCGTGTATCCTTCTTTACCGATACCGCATTGATGCAAAAGTTCTATAATATCGCGAAGTCTTGCCTGTTGCTTGTTAATAAAATATTCGCTTTCGCCCGACCTATAAAGTTTTCTCGTTATTATTACTTCGTTATAGTCGATATCGAAAATCTTGGTCGAGTTATCAAAATATAACGAAACTTCGCAATAGGAAAGCGAACGTCTGCCCTGTGTACCCGAAAAGATAACGTCCTGCATAGAAGAACCACGAAGGTTTTTCGCCGACTGTTCGCCGAGAACCCACCTTATAGCGTCCGCAACGTTACTTTTCCCGCACCCGTTAGGGCCGACGATACCCGTTATACCGTCGTTAAACTTTATTTCGACCTTATCGGCAAAAGATTTAAATCCGAATATCTCAACTTTTTCAAAATTCACTTTTACTTACCACCCTGTTTTATAAGATTGTTAAGCGCTTTTTCCGCACCCACGGCTTCCGCTTCCTTTTTGCTTCTGCCCGTTCCTTCCGCTATTTTTTTGCCGTTAAGAAGCGTCGCCACCCGAAACTCGGGCAAATTGTCAGGACCTTTTTTAGATAGCACTTCATAACTTATACTTCCTATCTTTCTTTTCTGAACGTATTCCTGTAAATACGTTTTAAATTCCGCCGAAATCTTTTCGGTACTTTCCCCGATTTCGCCTTTATTGAACGCTTTAATAAGCGTTCTTTCAATAAACTTTTTGGTTTCCTTTACTCCGCCGTCTATATAAATGCCCGCGCAAATCGCTTCGTATAAACTCGAATAGAGTTTTTCCGTTTTATTGTCGCTGTTTTCCTGCCCGCAACCGAACAGCATATAATCGCCAAGCCCCAAACCGTTTATAATTTTAAGTAGCGGTACTTTCGAAACTAACGACGCGCGAAGTTTAGTCAGCACACCTTCGTCGCCCGAATAATTTTTATATAGATATTCCGTAATAACAAACTGCAAGATTGCGTCCCCGAAAAACTCTAACTTTTCGTTATCGTCCGTGTTGTTTTCGTACGCGTACGAAGAGTGTGTAAAGCATTTTCGAAGAAGCATCTTATCCGTAAAGGAATATCCGATTTTTTCTTCTACTTCGGCTATTTCAAAAATCATAATTACCTGATTAGTTTTCAAGGTTTCCGACCGTTCTCGGGAAAGGCAGAACGTCCCTTATATTGCCTATACCCGTAAGGTACATAACCATTCTTTCAAACCCAAGTCCGTATCCGGAATGAACTACACCGCCGTATCTTCTTAAATCGATATAGGACTTATAGTCTTCTTCAGAAAGATTACACTCTTTCATTCTTTTTAAGAGTAAATCAAGCCTTTCTTCCCTTTGGCTACCGCCGATAAGTTCGCCTATCCCCGGAACTAACAGGTCGCTTGCCGCAACCGTCTTCCCGTCGTCGTTAAGGCGCATATAAAAGGCTTTGATTTCTTTCGGATAGTCTGTTAAGAACACCGGTTTTTTAAAAACTTCTTCCGTTAAATACCTTTCGTGTTCGCTTTGAAGGTCAACCCCCCAGTAAACGGGGAACTCAAACCTATCCTTTACTTTTGATAAAATATCTATCGCTTCCGTATAAGTAAGCCTTTTAAACGTATTGTTTCTTACGTTATTCAGTCTTTCTAATAACCCCGTATCAACGAACTTATTTAAGAAGTCCAACTCTTCCTTACAGGTGTCCATAACGTAATTTATAATGAACTTAACCATATCTTCGGCGCAGTCCATATCGTCGTTAAGGTCTGCAAACGCAAGTTCGGGTTCTATCATCCAGAACTCTGCCGCGTGGCGAACGGTATTTGACCTTTCCGCCCTGAAAGTAGGGCCGAAAGTGTACACGTTGCTAAATGCCATCGCGAAGTTTTCAACGTCTAACTGCCCCGATACGGTAAGGTTTGCTTTTTTTCCGAAAAAGTCCTGTTTATAATCGACTTTGCCGTCGTCTTTCGGAACTTTTTCAAGGTCTAACGTCGTTATCTGAAACATTGCGCCCGCCCCTTCCGCGTCGCTTCCCGTGATTATCGGGGTATGAACGTATACAAACCCGCGTTCGTTAAAGAACTTATGTATAGCGTAAGACGCTTCGCTTCTTATTTTAAATACCGCGTTAAAGGTGTTCGTTCTCGGGCGAAGATGCGCAATCGTTCTTAAAAACTCCAACGAGTGGCGTTTTTTCTGCAACGGATATTCGGGCGAAGATTCGCCAAGCACCGAGACGCTGTCCGCATTGATTTCAAACGGTTGATTTCTCTCCGGCGTCAAAACGAGTGTGCCGACAACTTTAAGGCACGCGCCGACGTTCTGTTTTGCGATTTCGTCGTAATTATCGATTTTACTTCTGTCGAAAACGACCTGACAACTCTTAAAATACGACCCGTCGTTCAGTTCGATAAAGCCGAACGCTTTACTGTCCCTTATCGTTCTTGCCCAACCGCAAACGGTAACGGTTTTCCCGCTTAATTCTTCCGGTTTTAAAAATATTTCTTTTAACGTAGTTCTTTTCATAACGATAGTATCCTTATTATAATATTCGTTTTATTTATTATACCATTAAACCCGCCTTTTTTCAAGAATTTTTCCGCCCCTAAATATATATTTTTATAATAATTATATATAAATACGGGAAAGTTAAATAAAAAAGGGCGAATATCGTGAGATATTGCCCTTTAACGGTTTTCATTTAATTATATTCTTTTTATTACGTCTTTTCGATAATGCGCCTTGCTACGAACACACCGCTTGCCGAAGCGTGCGAAAGCGAGTGAGTAACCCCGCTACCGTCCCCGATAACGTAAAGTCCTTTATGGCAGGTTTCAAGGTTGTCGTCGATTTCCACCTGCATATTATAGAACTTAACTTCAACGCCGTATAAAAGCGTATCGTCGTTCGCCGTCCCCGGTGCAATTTTATCGAGTGCGTAAATCATTTCGATTATGCCGTCTAATATTCGTTTAGGAATAACGAGAGATAAGTCCCCCGGCGTTGCGGTCAGGGTCGGCGTTAAAAAACTGTCCTTAATTCTCTGCGGGGTACTTCTTCTTCCCCTTATAAGGTCGCCGAAGCGCTGTACCATAACGCCACCGCCAAGCATATTAGAAAGTTTAGCGATGTTTTCAGCGTAAGCGTTGCTATCGTTAAACGGTTCGGTAAACTGTTTTGAAACGAGAAGCGCGAAGTTAGTGTTTTCCGTGTGCAATTTTTCGTCCGAATAACTGTGCCCGTTTACGGTTACAATACCGTTGGTGTTTTCGTTTACGACAACGCCGTTCGGGTTCATACAGAAAGTTCTCACGTAATCGCCGTATTTTTCCGTTCTGTAAACGATCTTACTTTCGTAAAGTTTATCGGTTAAGTGAGCGAAGATTTCAGCGGGAAGTTCCACCCTTACGCCGATATCGACGCGGTTGCTTTTGGTCGCGATACCGAGTTCGTGGCAAACGGTTTCCATCCATTTACTACCGCTTCTGCCGACCGATACTATACAGTATTTACTCTGATATTCGCCCTTTTCGGTTTTAACCGTAAATCCGTTTTCGTCCTTTTCTAACTTTAATACGGGCGTTAAGAAATAAAAGTCGACGTACTTACTTAAATAATCGTATAGATTACCTAAAACGACGTAATTTCTGTCCGTCCCCAAATGCCTTACCATTGCGTCTAATAAATGCAATTTGTTTTTGATGCAAAGTTGCTTTATCTCGGAATCCGCCGTAGAATACAGTTTGCACCCTTCCCCGCCGTTTTTCATATTGATTTCGTCGACGTACCGCATAAGGTCTATCGCTTCTTTTTTACCTATGTATTCGTGAAGACTTCCGCCGAACTGGTTTGTTATATTATACTTACCGTCCGAAAACGCGCCTGCGCCCCCGAATCCGTCCATAATAGCGCACGGCTTACAATGAACGCAAGATTTAACCTTGTCGCCGTCTATCGGGCAACGCCTTTTTTCAAGCGGGTGTCCCGATTCGAAAATAGCGATTTTAAGGTTTTTATTGTTCTTAACGAGTTCGTAAGCGGAAAATATTCCACCCGGACCCGCGCCGACTATAATAACGTCGTACTTCTTTTTCGTGTTTACTGTGTTTTCCATTTTATCCTTCCGAATAAACGGGCGAGTATAAATTCGCCCGAAGTTTTCTTTTTTATTTCCTTTTTTATACTATTTCTTTTTGGTAAGTCTGCCGTTTTTTTATAATCTCGTTGGACGTAAACTTCCATTGTGCCTGAATATTAAAGTTGTGTTCAAGCATCGGGTTAGACTCTATCCTTTCGATTTTATCTTCTATGATATGCTTGCCTACGTTGTTGATGATAATGGCGTTTATCCCCGAATTCTTGTATTTTTCCTTGACCGCTATAAGCGCGCACTCTAATTCCTTCGGCTTTCTTATGGATTTTAAAACCCTGATAAACCCGAACGGGAACAGTCTGCCCTTGCTTTTAATCAGCGCGTCGCAAATGGACGGCAGAACGATACCGAACCCCGCTATGTCGCCGTCTTTATCGAGAAGAATACTCGCGTATCTTCTGTTTATAATGGTTGCGAATTGCTTTAACACGTTTTTCTGCGCCTTGCCGACAACGGGGGTGAACCCGTCTAAATGAGCGTAGGCTTCGTTAAACGTTTCAAAGAATTTCGCGCCGTATTTTTTAACGATTTTTCTTATCGACATAACTTTAACAAGGTCGGTAAAACTATACTTTTCCATAAGTTTCGCGCTTATTCTGTCCACCTTTTCGTCCATTTGCGCGGGGATTTCAAAGTTTCTTTCAATCCACTTCGACTCGTCAAAAAAGCCTAATTTTTCCATATTTTCGTGGCAGTACGGGTAGTTATAATAGGTCGCGTAAGTGCTTCTTTCGTTAAACCCGTAGGTTAGCATACCTTCCCTGTCGGTATCGTTAAAGCCCCACGGCCCGTGAATAATATTCATGCCGTTTTCCTTGCCGAACTTTTCGACTGCGCCGATGAGCGCGGAAAAAACTTCTAAATCGTTTATACAGTCAAAACGCGAGAACCTTATATAATTTTTACCCGTCAGTTCGTTGTCTTTATAATTTATAAGCCCCGCTATTCTGCCGACAAGTTCTCCGTCCCGATACGCAAGGAACGCTTTACACTTATTCGTCGCGAGATTATAGTTCTTTTTAGGATTTAAAATCGCCATTTCGTCGCCGAATAACGACGGAACGAAATAAGGACAATCCTTATATAAAATAAGCGGATAATTAGCAAAAATCTTTTTCTCTTTTCTCGTGTTTACTTCTTTAATTTCTATCATAATTTTTCCTACAAAACAAAAGCACCTAAAACATTATACTACATTTTAAAAAAATTTCAATAGAAATTGCATTATTTTTTAATTTTTTTGTAATTCTTCCACGGGTTTTGGCGGGCGTTCTTCCTTTAACGCCATAATATACTGACCGTATTCTTCGTCCGATAATTTTTTGATTTTATTCTTTTTGTTTTTTTTCTTCATAATTGCACCCCTTTTACCGTATTATTAACTTTCCTGATTTTTTTATACTTTATACCTATTTTATATCTGGCGCAAAGTATAACCGCAATAAACCCGAAAACGCCTATTATCGGGTAGGCGTAATCGATAATAGACAGCACCCCAAGCCGTGAAAAGCAATATGAAAGGGTTAAAAGCGAAAATACGCCGACGCTTTTTCCTATATCAAAAGCAAAATTATAAAGCGAATAAAACGTTAGAAAAAGCGAAGTGAAAACGCTTATTGAAAGTAGTGCTAAAAATGGCGCGCGATAATTTTTTCCGATACTTAATAAAAAGGGAAAAACGGTTTTTTCATTTATTTTAGCATACTTTATGGACGCGAGAATAAAAAGGGCGATTAAAAAAAGTAAAACCGATAAAATGATAGAAGCAAAAAATATTTCCGAACGGCTTTTTTTATACGCCGAATCGGATAGGACGGGGAAAGTTAAAAACACGTTTGAAAAAACGAACAGAAACGACTTAAAAAGAGTAAAAATCCCGTCGCGCCGATAAGAAAAGTCGAAACCTTTTTTCGTCGCGAAGATATAGACTGCTATTAAAAGAATAATAGGCGAAATAAAGAGATTTAGTTTTTCGATAAACCGTATTCCGCTTTTTGTGATAAAAGGAAGAACGGCAAGTAAAATAAGCGAAAATATTTTAATTTTTCTGTTAAAAAGGGTAATAAAAAGTATTTCGTCGACGGCGGACAGCATAGCGGAAAAGGTTATAAAAAGCGAAAGAACGGAAAAAAAAGACATAAGTTTATTGTTGAAAAAAACTTGCTTTTTAACCCCTTCGTATCCACCGCAATCGTTTGCCACCGATAAAACGAGACAGAAAGAAATACAAAACAAAAATAAAGAAAAAATTAAAAAAAGGACGAAACCGTTAAGTCCGAAAAAACTTATCGGTTCCGCGCCCGAGATAAAGCCCGCGCCGATAACCGCGCCAAGCCCCAAAAATACTATTTTACTTACATTTAAAACGCTTTTCATTTTATATTTTACGGGAAAATATAAAATTTAATTACTCGTTTTGTTATTTAATCCTTTAATTTTCTTATATATTTTATCTTGTGAAAAATCACGTTTAACGTCGCACTCACCGCCAAGCGCCTCGATAGCGAAACGCAGTTCGGTAAACTCGGCATAATTGATTTTTTCGTTCTCTATCGCGGTTTTTAAGAAAGGTAAAGCCCTGCCGTCGCCGTATTTACCGAGATAACCCGCGTATAGCGGAATATTATCCTGATTTTCGATAAAGGCGTTAAGCAATATTTCAAACACTCTGTCGTCATCGGAACAATGCGATAAAATATCGATTAAACAGTCTTTCTTTTCCTTATCCGTATCGTTAAAATTACTTAAAATATCTTCTTTAATAAGGTCAGCGTAGTTATAAAGAAGTTCCGTCGCAAGTTCCCTTATAGATTCAGGGTAATCCCAAAGGATAAACTCTAAATACCTTTTTATCGCTATCGACGAGTTTTTGTCGTTTAAAATATTCATAAGGTATAAAGTATACTGTTCGTCGTTTTCGCCGTTTAATTCGTTTAATATTTCCTTTTCGCTGTCCCCGTCACTTAACGCTTCGCATAAAAAGTCGGAAACCGGCACGTTTTTTTCTATATGAGTTTTAAGACACGATAAAAGTTCTTTTGCAGAAAAAGAACGATAATAAGTGTTCGGGGTCAACCCGTCTAATTCTTTTTGCGGTTTATCACCGAACTCGTTGTATAAAATCGGCATTTTATCTTCAATCTCTTCGGGTTTTATTTTGCCGATATTAGCGTAAACGTAGCCGGAAATATATTCGTCGAACAGTTTATCGACGTCGAGTATTTTAATCATTGTTTTCTCCTTTATATCTTTCAATCAGTTTTTTAAGCGTTTTTTCCTTAACGTCGAGAAGGGCGCAAACCGTCTTTTCTTCGCTTAACCCCTTAAAATTACATAAGTAAATAATAAGCGCGCAAATCTCTTCTCTTGTCGTGCGGATTTTAGTTTTAAAAGATACGAACTTTTTATATACCGCGTCCGCCGTATGCCCGATTTTTTCAAGCGACGAATACCCTAAAAAAGCAACGGTAGGTAGCGCGATTGCGTAGCCTGAAAAATAAGGATTATCGATACCCGCGTGCCCGCACTCCAAATCCTGCGGTTTCATCGTAATAAAAATCTTATTTACAACGCACGGTATCTTTTCCTGTTCACCGCACATTATAAGATAATATATTATCGACCGTTTAAGGTCGTTATCGCAAAACGGGTCTAAAAGTTTATCTTTCAATAAAGATACCGCGCCTTCGTAATCGCTGTACATTAAAAAGAAAGCGCATAAATCTTCTATCTCTTTTTCGTGAGAGTTAAGCCCCCACTCTAAATAGGAAAGCAGTTTTTTATCTTTACCTATTTTGTTTTCGCCGTTTTTAATTTCGCGCCCGGTTATTTCTTTAACCCGTTTATCTATTTCCTTTTGCGGAATAGAAAAGCGGTATTTCACGGGAATAAGTTTATTTTTATCGCACCCCGTACGCAAAAGTTCGCCCACCGCGTCGGCGTAATAGTTTATAACGTCGGAATACGGATAAATGCGCCTTACGTAGTTAAGTTTATCATATGCCTTTTCCCATTGCCCGTTGTTAAGAAGGCTTACCGCGTAATAAAAATACATATTTATATCGTATTCTCTCTCTCTACTATTATCTTTTCCATGCAGTAAAGCGCCGTCTTATCGTCGCCGTGTTCGAAGGACGAAAAGGCAAGTTTATAAACGTCCGCCATATCCTTGTCGCCCAAATCCCTGGCTTTTTCGTAATAGTATTTCGATTTTTCAGCGTAATAATTTTTATTGTCGCCTTCTTCCGACTTCGCTTTATAAAACTGCGAAAGTTTACATAAGTTTCCCGTGTTTTCGCCTTCTTCGGCTATGGTCTCTTTCAATACTTTTATACCGCTATCGAAATCACCGCAAAGGTAATACGCAGTCGCGATACCGTCCCTGCTTTCGCCATACTGTTTACTGCCTTTCGGAATAGCCGAAAAGAACTCTATCGCGGTTTTCCCTTCAAGGCGAGAAAGAGCGAACTTTCCCTTAAAAAGTTCTTCGTTAAAGTCTGCGGACTCAGGCGGATACACCAACCTTATCGGCGAATTGTAATTATAAAAATCCTGTAACTTTTCAATAATACTTTCGCTGACGAAAGCGCTTTCTTCTAAACCGTCGTGTTTCGCCCTTAAATCGAAATAGTAATTTCCCGTCTTTACGTCGTCCGATAAAAAATAGTTTACCCCAAGCCCTTCAAAGGCTTCCGCCTTCCTGTTTTTCGGGGCTTTCGACAGATATAAATACCAGTATTTATTAGATAATTCATATATACACATCTGCGAATAAATATCTGCAATCTCTTTCACCGCGTCTAACGAAAACTCGGCTTTAAGGGAAGAAAACAAACAAGAAAGCGCCCCGATAAGGTCGCCGTCTTCTCTTCTTTTTTTCGCTATTTTATAATATGTATCTTTATCTTTTCTGAACTTTATTACGTTATCCATATTTACTTTTTAGAAAAGTTTATCTACGTCGTCTTTATTAAAAAGGTATTCCTTATTGCAAAACTGACAGTCAACTTTAATAATGCCCTGCGTGTCTATTATATCGTAGAGTTCCTTTTTTCCAAGGGACAACAGCACTTCTTCGATATATTTCCGACTGCAAATACAACGGTATTTCGGGTGATATTCGGAAAAAGTTATATCGCCGAAAAACTCTTTTAATACGCCTTCCGCGCCTATCTTTTCTATAAGCGAAGAAACGGAAGACAGTTTTTTAACGATTTCTTCCGCTTTAATTATATTTTCCGTTTCGGCAAAAGGAAGGGTCTGCATAATTACACCGCCCGCCCCGACGCAAGTTAAATCTTTGCCTATCTTAACGCCCAACGCAATAGCCGTCGGCTGTTGTTCGGAATAGGCGTAATAGGAAGTAAAGTCTTCCGCAATCTCGCCCGAAACAAGTTCGGCGCTACCCGTGTACGGTTCTTTAAGTCCCATACTCATTGAAACGGTCAGTCTTCCCTTTTTGCCTACGCAACCCGCTACGTCGAGTTTTCCGTTAGACTTTAACGGCAAGTCGGCTTTCGGATTGTCTATATAGCCACGTATGTCGAGATTCCCGTTCCCACTCGCGAAAATCTTTCCGCCTACCCCGTCCCCGACGATAGAAATCGAGACCTTATCCTTTTCGTTTTTAAGATTAGACGACATAAAGGCGCACATAGTAAGCGTTCTGCCAAGCGTCGCCGCGGTAAGCGGTGTTAAACCGTGCGTTTTAATCGCGTCGTTCACTAACTCGGTAGTATCTAATACGGAAAGAGATATTTGATTGTCAAATATAAGACCTTTAAGTATTTTGTTCAATTCTGCCCCCGTCTAACTGCCCGTCCAACGGCAATCGGTCGCTGTTTTTATATAAAAGTTTAAGTATAATCGGCGCGATAACGGAACTTACCAAAACGAGAAGAATAGTAAGCGTTAAATACTTTGCGTCAATAAGCCCGCCGTACAGCCCCTTTTGCGTAACGATAAGCGCGACTTCGCCCCTTGCTATCATACCTACGCCTATTCTTAAACTGTCCCTATCGGAATAGCCGAAACATTTAGCGGTTAAACCGCAACCTATAATCTTCATTGCTATCGCCATAACGACGAAAGCAATCGCAAACCATAATACCGACAGGTCGAACCCCTTAAAGGTTATCTGCATGCCGATATTCGCAAAAAATATAGGCGCGAAAATGGTGTATGAACTGATTGATACTTTTCTGTCGACGTATTTTGCCGACGCGTGGTTGGTAGATAAAACGAGACCCGCTATATACGCGCCCGTAATGTCTGCAACGCCGAATATCTTTTGCGCGATAAACGAATATAGAAAGCACACCGCGATAGACCAGATAGGTATTCGTCTCGTATACGGGTTTCTCTTTTCCATATACTTAAAAAGTTTCGAAATACCGATACCCGTACCTATAGCAAACACGAAGAAAGCCAATATCCAAGCGATAGAGATAAAGGCGTTTCCGTTTTTATTGATATACGAACTAACCACCGAAACGGACCCGTTTGCACCTGCAATAGTCAATACGATAGAGAGTACCATAACGCCTATTACGTCGTCGATTATCGCGGCACTCATAATTATCGTGCCGACTTTGGTCTGCAATTTTCCGAGTTCGCGTAAAACTTCAACGGTGATACCGACGCTTGTCGCCGTCATAATAACGCCGACAAAAAGCCAAGAATATATCCCCGCGTCGCGAAGGAAAAGATAGCCTAAAAGCGTTCCGCCGCCAAGCGGTAAAAGAACGCCCGCAAGGGCGATAAGAAGGGCAACGAACCCCGTGTTTTTAATTTCCGAAAGGTCGGTTTCAAGACCCGCGGTAAACATAACGAAAATTACGCCGACTTCGGCAAATGCTTTAAGGTACGGGTTGGTATCGCCCGAAGATATAGGGAATAACTGATAACCGTTAAGGTTAAAGATAAGCCCCCATATAGCAGGGCCGATTAAAACGCCCGCTATTATAAAACCGAGAACTTGCGGAAAACCGAGTTTCCGAAGTATTATGCCAAGCAGTTTCGTCGTTATTAAAATGATTGCAAACTGAAAAAGAAAGTCGACTATTTCCATCGTTGTCCTTAATTTCTTATTACCGCAATAAAACCATAACCGTTTCCCGTTATGGTTCTATCCGTTTATTTTTTATTCCTTTTACTTAATTCCCTTTTAGCGTTTTCTATTCTTTCCTGACGCTTTTTCTCTTCTTCGGAAAGTTTTTGTTTTTCTTCTTCCGCTTTAATAAACTCCGGATCGTTCTTATGTTCTTCAACGTATTTTCTGTTGTCTTCGTAAAGTTCTTCCTTACTCTTATTGAGTTTTAATATATCGTCCCTGTTAAACGATTCCGGAAGTTCCGCGATAGTTATTTCTTCGTCTGTAATAGGTTTTATAGGGCGGGAAGAAAGACTCGAATTGCCGTAGATTGCAAGTTGTTCGCGATACTGTTCGATTGCTTTTGAATCGCTTGCTTTTATCTTTTCGTAAATACCCCTGTTCTTCTTCGCGCCTTCTACCTTATCGTTGATAAACTTATCGTACGCCCATTGACAGTAATCCGTCCACATAAGTAAAAATACCGAAAGCCAGATAAACAAAATAAGCATGTACCCTATCGACGCGATAAAACCGCTGAACTGAATAAGTAATAGCGGTATTAACCCGATAGCGATAAAGAAAACGTTCTGCGGGAGAAGACCCACCGTAAACAAAAATGCGTTTTTAACGAGTTTAACAAACGGCACTATATAAGTTTCCGACATGGTTATCATATGAAGCATCATAACGGTAAACACGCCGAGTGAAATATACGTTATCGCCTGCGAAATAAATATCAGCCATTTTTTGCCACCGCCCACCTGATACTGCATATTAGAAAAAGATATCGAAAGTATGCCGATATACAGTAAAAGCGAATATACTAACGCGATTAAAAGCATATTTTTGATATTGAGTTTTATTCCGCGCCAGAAATCGTTAGCAACGAAAATACCTTCCGTCCACACCATATTCCTTATAACGTAAGCCCCACCCGCAACGCCTATCGACGCGATAAGGCAAACGACGGGCAAAAACAAGCCTATATTTAAGTTTACGTTCGCGATTATTTTTTCAGGAAAGCCGACGTACGAACTGACCGACTGATACCCCACCCCGAAACATTGCGAATACGGGCTTTGAATAGAATATCCGACGATTGTTCCCGACCGAAAGAGTAAGAACGCAAAAAGCGGAAGAAAGAAGATAAGCATTAAAAAATTTACGATAACGAGTTTCCAAAATCTTCCCTTAAATATATCCCAAAACAGTTCCCAACGGTTAGAAGGCAAGGAAGCCCTTGCATACCCTTCCGACTTTTCAGAACCGACTATAAGTCTTTCAATTAGCCCGCCTTTTTTCTGCGCCATTATAACTCTCCCTTAAAAAGTGCATAATGCCCTATTTTTATTTTCCCTTATATAATATACTATTTTATAATATTTATCAATAAAATTAGGTCAGTTTATCAAAAAAACTTTACATAGTTTTGTATTTTTGATATTATATATTAAAAAAGACTGAAAGCAATCGGGACAAGGAGATTATATTATGAAAAAATACAATATTGCAGTAGTTGGCGCAACGGGTATGGTAGGCAACAAGTTCTTGGAAGTTTTAACGGAAAGAAAACTTCCCGCTGAAAATTATTATCTTTTCGCGTCGAGTAAATCGGCGGGAAAGGTTATCGACTTTATGGGTAAACCGCACACCGTTATCGAACTTAAAGAAGAAAATATTTTAGATAAGAAAATCGACATCGCACTCTTTTCGGCAGGCGGAGAAGTCAGTAAACAGTTCGCCCCTATATTTGCAAAGAACGGGACGCTGGTTATAGATAACTCTAACGCTTGGAGAAGGGAAACGAACGTTCCGCTCGTCGTTCCCGAATGCAACGCAAATGAAATCAAAAATCATAAAAACATAATCGCGAACCCTAACTGTTCGACGATACAGGCGGTAGTTCCGCTTAAACCGCTTAACGAAGCGTTTAAGATTAAGCGTATCGTTTACTCTACATATCAGGCGGTATCAGGTGCGGGCGTTAAAGGATTTAACGACCTTAAAGGCGGAATATGCGGCGAAAAACCGCAGAAGTTCCCGTACCCGATTTTCGGAAACTGTCTCCCGCATATCGATATCTTTTTAGATAACGGATATACAAGGGAAGAAGACAAGATGATTTTCGAAACCAAAAAGATACTCGGCGATAAAAACCTGAAAATCACGGCTACTTGCGTGCGCGTTCCCGTTTACTACGGGCACAGCGAATCGATAAACGTCGAATTCAAGAAAAAATGTTCGGTCGAAGAAGTTCGCGCAATCCTTGAAAAGACGGAAGGTATAATCGTTGAAGACGACGTTAAAAACAACGTTTACCCTATGGCGATTACGGCTGAAAATAAGGACGAAGTGTTCGTCGGAAGAATAAGAAAAGACGAAACGGTTAAATCGGGCGTAAACCTTTGGGTAGTTGCCGACAATATAAGAAAAGGCGCGGCAACGAACGCCGTTCAGATTGCCGAAAAGGCGATTGAACTCGACGCTGTTAAAAATCAATACGACGGTTGGTTGGATAAATAATGAATAAAATTATTTTTAAGGGTACTTGTACCGCGTGCATCACGCCCTTTACCGAAAACGGTATAGACTTTAATGCACTTGAAAAACAAATCGAATACCAGATTGACAACGGGATTGACGCGCTGTGTATTCTCGGGACTACGGGCGAAGCCCCTACTATCACCGACGAAGAATACGAAGCCGTTGCGAAGTTCTCTTACGAGAAGATAGCAAAAAGGGTTAAGTTTATTTTGGGTTCGGGCAGTAATTGTACCAAAAAGGCGATTGAAAAAAGTCAATTCGCTCAAAAAATCGGTGCGGACGGACTGCTGGTAGTTACCCCGTACTATAACAAATGCACGCAAAAGGGTCTCGTTAAGTATTATAACGATATCGCGTCTAACGTCGATATTCCCATCCTTTGCTACAACGTTCCCGCAAGAACGGGCGTTAATATCTTACCGCAAACGATGGCGGAAATCGCCGAGATAAAAAATATCGGCGGTATTAAAGAAGCGTGCGGAAATATGGAACAGATATGCGAAACAGCAAGGCTTATTCGCGGTAAAACCGCCCTTTATTCCGGGGACGACAACTTAAACCTTGCTATGCTTTCAATAGGGTCTATGGGGCTAATTTCGGTCGCGTCTAATTTGGCGCCGAAGGAAGTTTCGGACGTTGCGAAGTTATATTTTGCAGGGCAAAACAGCGAAGCGGTAGCACTTCAGGAAAAACTTTTACCGCTTATCGACGCTTGCTTTACCGAAGTCAACCCTATCCCCGTTAAAAAGGGTATCGAACTTATAGGTTTAGGTAGCGGTATCGTTCGCGCACCGCTGACCGAACTCGAAGAAGAACACGTTTTGGTTATGAAAAAAGCCCTTACCGATTTAGGGTTTAAGTTAAAGGTGTAGTATGGTAAATATTTTAATAAGCGGTGCTTTGGGAAGAATGGGAAGAAAAGTTTTCGAAGCGTCGAAAAACTACGGCGACGTTAAAGTCGTTGCAGGTGTGGACGTTAAGGAAGATAACTTGGGTTTCCCCGTTTATTCTTCTTTTTCCGACGTAAAGGAAAAAGCGGACGTTATAATAGACTTTTCTTCTAAAAGCAATTTAGATAACCTTTTAGACTATGCTCAAAGAGAAAAGGTAAACGCCGTTTTATGCGCTACCGGATACGACGAAAAAGATATAAAGAAAATAGAAAAAGCGTCGAAAGACATCGCGCTATTTAGGTCTTCTAATATGTCTCTCGGCGTAAATATCTTAATCGACCTTGTTAAAAAGGCGACTTCGCTTTTAAAAGGTTTCGATATAGAAATCGTCGAAATGCACCATAATAAAAAGAAAGACGCGCCGAGTGGCACGGCACTTATGCTTGCCGACGCGGTTAAAGAAATCGACAACGAAAAGTTTTACGTATACGGCAGACACGGTTTAGTCGGCGAGAGAAATCCCGATGAAATAGGTATTCACGCTTTGCGTGGCGGTACGGTCGTCGGCGACCATCAGGTTATTTTTGCAGGCGACAGCGAAACCATTACCCTATCGCATACGGCGACGGACAGGTCGGTTTTTGCCAACGGCGCAATCAGGGCTTCCGTTTATTTGAAAAATAAAAAATCGGGACTTTACTCTATGTCCGACATCGTAAAATAAAATGATAAAAGAAAACCTTGAAAAAATTATTAACGAAATAAAAGACGGCAATAATTTAGGCGAAAAAATAACGCTTGTCGGCGCGACCAAAACGGTGCCCGTAAGCGATATTAACTTCGCCGTTTTAAACGGCTTAAAAGTCGTTGCGGAAAACAAGGTTCAGGAATTTCGGGAAAAAACCGATTTAATAGTCGGCGCGGAACAACAGTTTATCGGGCATTTGCAGACTAATAAGGCAAAATATTTAGTCGGAAAAGTTTCCCTTATTCACTCTGTCGACACGTTTCGTTTAGCCGAAGAAATAAGTAGGCTTGCAGTCATTAGAAACGTTATTCAGAACGTTTTAATAGAAATAAACGTTGGGGAGGAAGAGAGTAAAAGCGGATTTAATTACGACGAAGCGGAAAAGGTGATTGATACTATTTCTTCACTTCCGAACGTTAAAGTCTGCGGATTTATGGCTATGCTTCCCCCGTCGGACGACGAAAAGTATCTGTCTTTTTTATTTACAAAAATGAGAAAGTTATACGATAAACTTATAGATAAATATTCACTTATTTATCTTTCAATGGGTATGAGTGGCGATTATAAAATCGCGATTAAGAACGGAAGCAATATGATAAGACTTGGAACTGCCCTTTTCGGCAAAAGAAATTACGAGGTGAAATAATATGGGTCTGTTTGATTTTTTTGAGAGAAAAGAAAAACGAAACGCTATTCCCGAAACTGATATTTTCGACAATACGGAAGAACAACTTCATACTAATAAAACTAATCCCGTTTCGGTATTCAAACCGCAAAAGTATTCGGACGTGGAACTGATTATCGACGCGCTTAAAGAAGGCAAAAACGCCGTAGTTCACTTGAACGGGCTTAAACATGAAACGGCACAACGAATAATAGATATGCTATCAGGCGCTTTATACGCGCTTGGCGGTGGCATTTACGAACTTGAACAGGGAACGAATATTTTTATGCTTTCCCCTGCCGGCGTTATCGTGAACAAATAGAAAAAAATAATCAACTGAAATTAAAAAAGGGCTTTTTAGCCCTTTTTTCTTTTATTAACACCAGATAAACCAAATGAAAAGATAGCCGACTATTACAGCGATAAGAGTAAACGGAATACCTATTTTATAAAAGTCCTTATTCTTAACTTTATAACCTTCTTTATTAAGTATTCCGATACCGACGACGTTTGCCGACGCACCGATAGGCGTTATATTTCCGCCGAGAGTCGCACCGATAAGCAGTCCGAAATATAATAGATACGGCGATATTGTCGGCACTTTTAAGCATAAAGACGAAATAACGGGTAGCATTGTCGCAACAAATGGAATATTGTCTATAAACGCCGACATTATAACCGACCCGAAGACGATAACCGTGTATAAAAGGAATACGTTATCGACGCCGATTTTTGCAAATATTTCGCTTATATCGTCAATTATTCCCACCGTTTTAACGGCAAAAATTATTATAAATAAAAAGGTAAGAAATAATACCGTCTGATAATCTACCGCGCCTTTTATAACTTTCCCCGTCCCCTTTTTAATAAATACGAACCAAAATAGCAGCGATACAAACGCATAGAAAATACAAATTATACCGTTAGTTAATTCCCATTTGTCTTTAATAAAGGAAAAGACGATAAGCGTTAAAATATTAAGAAGAATAATAACTGTCGGAACGACGGAAACAATTTCCGTTTTTTCCGCGTTAAAGAGAAGTTTATTGTTGTTTTTCCTGAAAAGGAAAATAATAACGGGAATAGTCGCAAGCGCGCCGAGTTCGACCGCGAAAAATATAGACGGTTTGCCGTTTAAGAAAAAGAAATCGAAAAAGGACATATTAGCAAAACTGCCAAGCATAATAGACGTAGTATCCCCGACGAGAGTCGCCGCGCCTTGAAGGTTTGAAGAAACGGAAATACCGATAATTACGGGGATAGCCGAAACGTTGACTTTTTTTGCGACGGCAATCCCGATAGGCGCAAGCATTAAAACGGTTGCAACGTTATCTATAAACGCCGAAATAAAACCGGATAACACGCATAAGGTAGTTACCGCTAAAATGGTGTTCGGCATTTTTTCTATCAGTTTATCGGCAAGAAGAACGGGCATATTAGACCCCGCGAAAAAGCCGACTGTAATCATTATGCCTACAAGCATTAAAACGACGTTATAGTCGATAGACGTTATAAGCCCTATTATCCCTACTTTGCCGAAAATTAAAAGCGAAGTCGCCAAAACAAGGGCAAACACCCCTGAAATCAGCGCTTTTTTTTTCGGAAAAGCGATAATTAAAATATATGTTATGATAAAACAAATTAAAACGAATATTTTCATATGTATTAACCTTTTTAGTTTTACTAAAAAAGAAAAGACTTTTACCGCAAAAAAACGGTAAAAGTCTTGTTAAAATACTAAAAGTATTCTTGCAAAACCGAAGCAAAATTGCTTGTCCTGACGATTTTGCAAACGTAAATTACGCCAACTACTCCCTTTTACAATCTGAAAAAACGATTATTTTCTGATTTCTAAAGCGTTGTAAGTCGCGTCAAGCGACGCAATCTTCTGGTCGAATAAAGCCTGTTCTTCCTTCGTTAAAGGTAATTCGACGATTTTCTTAAATCCCGACGAATTTACCATACAAGGAACGCCCATACATAAATCTTTCGCACCGTATTCGCCGTTTACTAACGTCGATAAAGGCATAATCGAATCGGAATCCGATAAAAGCGCCTTAACGAGAGAAACAGTCGAAGCGGCGATAGCGTAGTAAGTTGCGCCCTTTGCCTTTATTACCTTTGAACCGGATTTAACCATACCTTCGTAGATATCTTCAAGTTCAGCGTCGATTTTGGCTTTCGATACTTTTAAGAAACGTTTTGCGTATTCCTTAATAGGAAGACCGCTAATAGTACATAAACTCCAAGGCGACATGCACGCGTCCCCGTGTTCGCCTAATACGAACGCGTTTACGTTATGAACGTTGACTTTACAATAATCGGAAACTGCCTTCATAAGTCTGTTAGAGTCGAGAAGCGTTCCCGTACCTATAACCTGATTTTTAGGAAGACCGGTACATTTTAAGGTCGCATAAGTAAGAACGTCTACAGGGTTGCTAACGATTATATATAACGCTTTCGGCGCTATTTTAGCGACGTTCGGCATAACGCTTTTTAATATTCCGATATTGACTTTCGCAAGGTCTAATCTCGTTTGATCAGGCTTTCTTGCAATACCGAAGGTTACGATAACGATATCCGCACCCTTAACGTCTTCGTACTCACCGCTATAAACTTTAACGGATGGCGTACACGCTTCGCATTGCGTTAAATCAAGCGCTTCGCCTTCTGCTTTTACCTTGTTGATATCGACTAAAACGATTTCCGAACACAAACCCGAAAGAGTAAGCGTATAAGCGATCGTTGCCCCTACGTTTCCGGTTCCGAGAACGGCAATTTTTCTTTTCTTGTCAACCATGATTGCTCATATTCTCCTATTATAAAATCTATAATAAATAATACACTTTTTTGTCGTTTCTTGCAAGTATTTTGCGATACAATTTTAAAAGTTTTATCACATTTTTTTGCTATTTTATTTTTCGTTTACTATTTGTTTTGCTATAAAGTAAATATCACCTGCCCCTATAAATAATATTTCCGTTTTACCCCTGCCGAATCTTTCGGTAAGTTTTATTAGTTCGTCTTTATTTTCGGCGTAAAAGATATTCTTTTTACCCCGTTTTTTTAAATTATCATAAAGTTTTTCCGCACTACCTTCCCTATCGTATTCTTCCCTTGCCGAGTAAGTTTTATAAACTATCAGCGTATTCGTTAAAAAAAGCACGCCGATAAAGTCTTCCATTAAAAGTCTTGTTCGCGAATACGTGTGCGGTTGAAAGACAACGATGGTCTTTTTTAAGTCGGACTTATAACACTCTAAAATCGCACCTATCTCTTTCGGGTGATGCGCATAGTCGCAAAAGTAAAAAAGATTATTTTTTTTCCCGATAAACTCGTTGCGCCTTTTAACGCCCGAAAAGTTTTCTAAACTTTTCTTTATAACGTTAAAAGGAATATTAAAGTAATCGGCAACGGCAACCGTTGCAAGCGCGTTATGTATATTATGTTTGCCGTTTATTTTTAAGTTAATTCTTCCCATATTTCTGTTGTGTTCATAAACGGTAAAAGAATAACCGCATTTTTCTTTTTTTATATGCTTTGCCATATAGTCGGCAAAGGTTTTTATTCCGAAAGTAATAGACGTAATCGAAGTAATATCTTTACAGTTATTATCGTCGGCGGAAATTATCGCGACCTTATTATAAACGAAAGTCTGAAAAGCGCTTTTTAACCCCGCCATATCTCCGTAACTGTCCAGATGGTCGTTATCTATATTTAAAACGACCGCAATTTTAGGATAAAGGTCTAAAAAGTTTTTTCGGTATTCGCACGCTTCCGAAACGCAAAACTCACTTTTGCCGTACCGAAAATTAGAAAACTTTGCGTCGTATCCGCCGATAAAGGCAAGCGGGTCTGAACCCGCTTCGAAAAAGACGTGAGTTATCATTGCGGTAGTCGTCGTTTTCCCGTGCGAACCGGCAACCGCTACCGAATTTTTATGCTTTTTCATTATTTCGCCTAAAAGTTCGCTACGTTTAACTACCTTAATACCTTTTGCCGTCGCAGAGAGTAATTCTTCGTTGTCTTTTTTTATCGCGGAAGTATATACTACAAGGTTGCTTCCTTTTACGTTTTCTTTTTTATGCGAAGGGTATAACTTTATCGTCGTGTTTTTTAAATCTTCGCAATCGGGCGAAAAATTAGCGTCGCTACCCGATACGTTATGCCCTTTTATCGCGCAGTATTTTGCAAGCCCGCTCATAGAAACGCCACCGATACCGATAAAATGAATATTCACTTTTTTTACCCCTTTTAACTTAATATTGTATTATATGAAAAGCGTTAAAAGAGTTGTGAAAGGAACAAAACGCCCCTTTTTGTCAAAAATAATGCATTTTTTTGCAATATTTTTTAAAAAACCTATTGAAATTGTTTTTTTTGTATGGTAAAATATACCTATCAACGAAAGGAAGGTATCAAGGTATGAAAATCTCTGACATCAGATTTCGCATCGTTAAGAAAGATGACAGCAAATTAAAGGCTGTTGCGTCCGTTACTTTCGACGACTGTTTTGTTGTTCACGACATAAAGGTTATCGAAGGCAAGGAAGGTTATTTTATCGCTATGCCAAGCCGTAAAACAAACGACGGCGAGTATAAAGATATTGCCCACCCGATAAAGACGGAAATGAGAGAAGAACTCATAAAAGCAATTCTTTCTGCGTTCGAGACTGAAAAAGACAAAGTAGAAGAAGAATAATTCTTCAATATTTATCGGTTTTATCTGTCAAACTTTAACCGTCATTTTGTTTTTTCGTCTAACGACTTTTATTACCTGAATAAATATGAAAAAAACGACAAATATTTTTTTATTTGCCGTTCTTTTTTTCTGAAAAGTAAAGGGATAGATTTTCATCTATCCCCTTTTTATTTTTTCTATTTATTGAATACTTTATCCGCTAATTCTTCTATAAAGTTTAAAGAAGAAAAAAGTTCCGAGAATTCTTTATAGTCGTTCTGGTAGACTTCTAATAAAATCGCCCCGTTAAACCCCACGTCTTTTAACCTTGAAAAAAGTTCGTAAAAATCGGTTACGCCCTTCCCCGGCAGACACATCTTCCCGTCGTTATCAACGTCCGATATATGCACGGTTACAATATCGCCTTTCATTTCGTCGATATATTTATAATAAGGTATTTCCGATAAGCGTGCCTGCTTTATATCGAGAGTGCCTTTAAGCCCTTCCGTACGCCTTTTAAGTTCGGCGAAAAAGCCGATATAGTTATAGTTGCACCAATGTACGTTTTCGTATGCAAGACTGATATTATACGGTTTAATAGCGTCGATAATCTTCTGCACGGTGCCGGCGATACGGTCGATATTAAAACTTACGTTTTTTCTTAAATAGCGCGGTTGACCGTGAAAGGTATAATATTTAGCCCCGACGAGTTGCGCCGATTTCATCATTTCGTTAAGCCAGAAAAACGAATCGCCCGACGCCCTTTCGTTAATGCTGAACAGTTGCGGTTCAAACTGCGTCGTCATAGAGTGGACGGAGTGAACTTCTATATTTTTCTTGCGTTCCTTTAATATCTTTCCGAAGTCTTCTTTGTATTCGCAAAAAGATTCGAAAAATATTTCGGACGTTTTTACCCCGTTTTTATCGAGAAAAGACAGCGCGTCTTCCGTGTTAAACCTTGTAAAAAGCGACGCCGTTGATATGCCTGTTTTCATAAGTTCAAAAAGCGTTTATACCGAAGGTTCGATAAGCCCCAAGTCCCCGTCGTTACGCAGATATAAAATCTGTACGGAATTGCTTTTCGCTTCTAAAAACACGTAGAAAGAGTGTCCCAAAAGTTCCATTTCTTCTATCGCTTCGTTTACCGTCATCGGTTTTAACGTAAACTTCTTTTCGCGAACTATACTTTTATCTTTAACGTCTTCCTTCGAGTACATCGCAACTTCTTTATAAGCGGTGTTCTTACTGCTTTGGTCGAACTTCGTTCTGTGTTTTCTTATCTGCCCTTCGATTTTCGGCAAGATTACGTCTATATTTTCATAGAAGTTATCACTCGTTGCGGTTGCCCTTACGAACTTACCCGCATAGGATAGCATAACTTCCGTCGTGCTTGATAATGCTTCTTTTTTAAGAGTTACCTTAACTTGCGCTTCTTTGTCGGAAAAATACTTATCGAGTTTACCGAGTTTTGCCTCCATTACGTCTTTTAAGTGTTCCGTTACGTTATAGTTTCTTCCTACGATTTCTACTTTCATAGTTATTTCCTCCTATATGATTATACTCTTTTAAAAGTTAAAAACCCTTTTTTTTTAAAAGGGTTTTTAATATTTTTTATTCGTTTTTGAAAATAAATCCCGAATCTTCCGCGTCTATTATTAAAGACGAGTTCTGTTTTAAGTTGCCTTTTAATATTTCTTCGCTTAACTTATCTTCAATGTTTCTTTCGATAACTCTCTTTAACGGTCTTGCACCGTAATTATCGTCGTAGCCTTTTTCGATAATTAAGTTCATCGCGCTATCGGTTATTTCCATAGCAACGTCCATAACCGCAAGTCTCTTTTTAAGGCTTACTAAAAGCAGTTCCGCTATCTTTTTAGTTTCTTCCCTGTTTAACTTATGGAATACTATAATATCGTCTATTCTGTTCAGGAATTCAGGGCGAAACCTTTCTTTCAGCGCGTCCATATACCTATCGCACATCTTGTCGTATTCCGCCGTTGCGTTAGACGTAAAGCCGAGAGTATTTACTTGTTTTTCGTTAGTTGCGCCGACGTTCGAAGTCATTATTATTATCGTGTTCTTAAAACTTACCACTCTGCCCTTACTGTCGGTCAGCCTGCCGTCGTCTAATAACTGCAACATAATATTGAATACGTCAGGATGAGCCTTTTCTATTTCGTCGAATAAAACTACCGAGTAAGGTTTTCTTCTTACCTTTTCGGTCAACTGCCCCGCTTCGTCGAACCCGACGTATCCCGGAGGCGCACCCACTAATTTACTTACCGAGTGCTTTTCCATATACTCGCTCATATCGACCCTTATTATCGATTGTTCGTCGCCGAAAACCACTTCCGCAAGCGCCTTTGAAAGTTCGGTTTTGCCGACCCCCGTAGGACCTACGAATATAAACGAACCGATAGGTCTATTCGGGTCTTTTAAACCCGCTCTCGCCCTTCTTATCGCGTTTGCAACCGCCCTTACCGCGTCGTCCTGACCGATAACGCGTTTATGCAAGGTGTTTTCAAGGTCTAAAAGTTGTTGCGCTTCCGTCTGCGTAAGTCTCGAAACGGGAACGCCCGTCCAGTTAGAAACGACTTTCGCTATATCTTCCGGTGTAACGATTAGTTGTTCGTCCCTGTGGATACCCGATTTTTCGGTGTTGCTTCGTATAGTTTCGAGTTCTTTATTAACCCTGTCTATTTCCTTTTGTATCTTCATCGCGCGTTCTAAATCGTCCCTTTTTTTGGACTCTTCCTTCTGCGCTATAAGTCTGTTGAGTTCCGTTTCCTTCGCCCTTGCTTCAACGGGTGAATTATAACTGTCTAACTTAACTCTCGAACATGCTTCGTCGATTAAGTCTATCGCTTTATCGGGCAAAAATCTGTCCATAATGTATCTGTCGGACAGCGAAACCGCAGCGATTATCGATTCTTCGGGTATTCTTACCCCGTGATGCGATTCGTATTTATCGCGTAATCCTTTAAGTATTTCGACCGTTTCTTCTGTACTTGGCGCTTCCACCATAATCGGTTGGAAACGGCGTTCTAACGCAGGGTCTTTTTCAATATACTTTCTGTATTCGTCGATAGTCGTCGCGCCTATCGTCTGCAATTCACCCCTTGCTAAAAGCGGTTTTAATATATTTCCCGCGTCCATACTGCCTTCCGACGTACTGCCCGCGCCTACTATGTTGTGTATTTCGTCGATAAAGAGAATAATTTTGCCGTTCTGTCTGATTATATCTATCGCCTTTTTAAGCCTTTCTTCAAAGTCCCCGCGATAACGGGTTCCCGCAAGAAGACTGCCCATATCGAGTGAGAAAACAATTTTATTTGCAAGTATTTCGGGAACGTTGCCTTTAACTATCGCCTGTGCAAGCCCTTCTACTACCGCAGATTTACCAACCCCCGGTTCGCCTATTAAAACGGGGTTGTTTTTAGTTCTTCGGCTTAAAATCTGAATAACCCTGTCAATCTCTTTCTTCCTGCCGATAACGGGGTCTAATTTCCCCGCTAACGCCTGTTTGTTTAAGTTTGTGCCGAACTTATTGAGTTCGCCGAATTCACCGCCGTCGTCTTCCTGTTTTTTCTCTTTCCTTTCAGGCGGAACGTTGTTAGAGAAGGCGAAGAATATATTTTCACCTTCGTCGTCTTCTTCGTTGTCCTTTTCGTTATAGTTAAACAGTTGCACGGAAAGTTCGTCTATCATTTTTTGTATGTCGATTTTAAGTATTTTAAGTATCGCAAGCGCAGCACCGCCCGTATCGGTTAAAAGCGCGTATAAAAGGTGTTCCGTGCCGACGAACCCCGCGTTTGCCCGAACGGAAACGTCCACCGCCCTTTCGAAAAGCTGTTTTGCCTTCGGGGTAAGCGTCGCGTTAGGCAGTATCAAGGTCGGGTCGACCGTTTTTCTGAAATAATAAAGATATTTCTGGTTATCGACCCCCGCTTCGCGCAAAATTGCCGAAGCCCTGCCTTCCGTGGCGTTAAGTAATCCGAATAAAATATGTTCTCTGCCTATATAACTGCAACCGTATTTTTTAGCAAGTTCGGCAGATATCTCTATAACCCTATTAACGTTTTCCGAAAACGAATCGTTAAACATATTAAGTTAGTTCTCCTTTAATTTAGTAAGTATTTCGCCGACAAGTTCAGCCCTGTATAAATCCCTGTCGAAAGCCGAAAGGTTTTTGCCGAAATGTTCGCAAAGGTTTGCCGCCCTGACTTTAACTATAAGGTCGTCAAGCCCGTCTATATCGCTTAAATCGAAAAGACCGAGTATCGCGCCGACTTTAATGTTTGCAACGTTATCTAAAAACTCCGAGTAAGATAAAAGCACCGCGTTAGTTAAAATGCCGTAAGATTTTTTCGCCCTGTCAAGAACTTCTATCTCGTGCTTGGAAAAAATCCGCCTTGAATAGTCCTGTTCCGCGTCGCAAATGCGGATAACCGCGCTTTCCACCGTTTCGATTATCTCTTCTTCCGAAACGCCGAGAGTTATTTCGTTGCTTATCTGATAGATATAACCTTCCGCTTTACTGCCTTCGCCGTACACACCGCGGACGGTTAAACCTATTTCTTTCATTTCTTCCATTAAGGAAGCGATTTGACCCGACTGTGAAAGTGCGGGCAAGAACATCATAACGGAAGCGCGAAGCCCCGTTCCCATATTCGATATACAGTTGGTTAAATACCCGTACTCTTCGTCGAAAGCAATATCGATATTTCTCGTTATCGCGTCGTCTGTCTTTTGAAGTTTTTGATAGGCTTCTTCGAGTTTAAGACCGCGCATAAAACATTGTTCGCGGATAACGTCTTCTTCGTTTATCATAATCGATATACTTTTATCGCCGTTAATAAGCGCCGCGCCCGTCTTTTTATTGTCGATTAGGTTTTGAGATATAAGGTGGCTTTCCTTCATACTTTCAAGTTGGGTGTCGGTAAGGTTATTTACGTAATAAAGATTGAAAGTATCGACGGGCGACAACGCCCTGTACACCTTTTTAACCACTTCTTTTGCCGAGTTTTCGTCTTCGATACAAAACGGAAGAGAATTGACGTTGCGCGCAAGCCTTACGCGGGACATTATGATAGTGCCTTTCGTAAGTTCGGGAAGAAAATCGTCTTTCATAGCACGTTTCTCCTTTTCAATTCTTCCGTTATTGCCGAAATCAGCGAATTGAGTTTATTGACGTCTTCAATTCTGCCGTCTTTTTCCGCCCTGTCCTTTTCGGCGACGTAATTTTTAAGTTCTTCAAGCAGTTCTATATCCACCGCGTCGATAACGGGGCGTTTCCCCGTGTGAAAGAAACTTCCGTGGTATTCTTTAATAAGGGGTTTTAATTCTTCCTTAAACTCCCTATAACAGTACGGGCAACCGGCGTAGCCCGTTTTATATACTTTTGAAAGTTTCCTTCCGCAAAAGGAACAAGTTTTTTCTATCATAAATTATAATTTTTTTGAAAGTTCCTTAATGTAATTTTTGGTATCTTCCCCGATTTCTTTGCTACGAAGCGCAAACTCTACGTTTGCCTTTATGTAGCCGAACTTATCACCCACGTCGTAGCGTTTTCCTTCAAACCCGCTTGCAAGCAGGTCACCTTTTTCGGCAAGTTCGTCTAATACGTCGGTAAAGTAGAGTTCGTTCTTTCTCGGCGTTAATTTCTTTAATTTATCCATAACGCCGCTTTGAATAACGTATCTGCCGATTATCGCGTTGTTTGAAAGCGCTTCGTTGATACTCGGCTTTTCTAATATTCTGTCAACGGTCATAACGCCGTCCTTTTCGTCTCTTATTCCGATATTGCCGTACTTACTTACGTCGTCGCCGAAAACTTCCATCGTCGCGATAACGCTTTTTCCCGTTTGCTGATATATTTCAATAAGCCTTTTAATGCACGGCTTTTCGTTGCCTTCGGCAAAAAGCAATTCGTCGCCGAGAAGAAGCGCGAAAGGCTCGTTCCCCACGTATTGTTCGGCGCATAAAATCGCGCCCGCAAGCCCGTTCGCCGTTTCCTGAACAACGAACTTTACGTTAAATTTCTGCGTTTCCTTTTCGATATCGTACAGTTCTTTTTTGCCGTCGGCTAAAAGTCTTCTCTCTAAATCGTCGGCTTTACCGAAATGGTTTCTTATTACGTCGGAACCGGGGCTTACGACTATTATAATTTCTTCGATACCGACGCCCGTAAGTTCTTCCGTTATATACTGTATCGTCGGTTTATCGAGAACTGATAGCATAGGCTTTGGAATAGCCTTCGTTATCGGTAAAAATCTCGTTCCTAATCCCGCTGCCGGAATAATTGCTTTTTTGATGTTGTACATAGTTGTCTCCTTAAAATATCGTTTTTATAGTTTTATTTGAAGTTTTTATCTTCTAACGCTTTAATCTTATTTATTCTTCTTAAATGCTTTTCTTCGCCCGAAAACGGCGTATTTAAAAACGCTTCCACGATTTCTGACATAAGCCCTTTCCCTATCACCCTTTCGCCGAACGCCAACACGTTCGCGTCGTTATGAAGTCGGGTCATCTTCGCCGAAAAAACGTCGTGGCAATGCGCACAGCGAATACCTTTTATTTTGTTAGCAACTATACTTACGCCTATTCCCGTTCCGCAAATTAAGATGCCTTTGTCGTATTCGTTTTTGCTTACCGCTTCGGCAACTTTTTCGGCGTAGTCGTTATAATCGACGGACGCCGTGTCGTAACAACCGAAATCGGTGTAGTCGTACCCGTTCTTTTCAAGGTATTTAATAAGTTCGGGTTTAAGGTTAATTCCCGCGTGGTCGCAACCTATTGCAATTTTCATTTTCTCTCCTTTACTATTATATCAATACGTTTTCTAAAATTATATTACAAGCGTCGTCTATTTCCGACGCTGTTTTTTCATACACTTCTAAACCTTGCCCGTAAGGGTCGGATATTTCCTTTTTTCCCGTAATTTCGCAGACGCATAACGTTTTCGATTTCGGGAAATATCTTAAAATACTTTCCTTTTGACTAACCGTCATAGTAAGAATTAAATCCGCCTTATTTACCATTTCTTCGGTTAATTGTTTAGAGCGGAAAGCATAACCCTTTATCCCCATTTTTTTTAAGGCGTGTAAAGAGTTTTTGCTGATTTTATGATTTTCCGTGGCCGATAGCCCCGCGCTACTTACCCTTATACCTTTAACTTGGTTCTTCTTAAATTTGTCTTTAAGGATAAGTTCCGCCATAGGCGAACGGCAGGTATTACCCGTGCATACGAACAAAAGTCTTTTCATTTAACCGCAAGATTTTTTAAGCCTGTTCATAACCCCCAAATACACCCCGTCTTCCCTGTCGACGGCAACGGCGATTATAATATCGGCTTTTTTCTCTCCTTCTAATAATTTATCGTAAAGATTTCGCGCCATATCTTCACCCGTTTTCCCAAGGTCCAAAACGTCGTACCCGTTAAAATTATCTTTTAGCCCCGTTTGGCACATTATATACGGCTTTTTATTTTCCGAAATCGTTTTATTATAAAGTTCTTTTGCTTTTTCCGTTTCGTCCGCGTAAAAAAGCGCGGTTTCACACTTCGGACGGTAGTGCTTATACTTAACCCCCGGCGATTTAACTTTATCGCCTTCTTTATGTTGCGCTATCTCGCAAGCGCCCACCGTTTCCGTTATCATTTCGCGGGTAATAAGCCCCGCACGTAATATTCTTGGCACGCTTTCCGTTACGTCTAACACGGTGCTTTCTATTCCGCCCGTGCATCTGCCACCGTCTAATATCAGCGGTATCCTGCCGTTTAAGTCGCAATAAACTTGTTCCGCCGTAACGGGACTTGTATGTTTTGAAACATTTGCGCTCGGTGCAACGAGTGGCATATCGACGCACCTTAAAAGGCGTTGGCAACCCTTATGCGACGGCATACGAATCGCAAGCGTATCGCCACCGCAAACGGCTTCGCGACAGATAACGCCTTTACTCTTAAATACAAGAGTAAGTGGCCCCGGCATAAACTTTTCTTTAAGTTTATAGATATAGTCGTGTTCAATATAAACTAATTTTTCTATATCGTAATCTTTATGGACGTGGGCGATAAGCGGATTGTCGGCAGGTCTTCCCTTTACTTCGAAAATCTGTTTAACGGCGGAAGGCATAGTCCCTATTGCGGAAAGCCCGTACACCGTTTCCGTCGGCATACCGACAAGCCCGCCGTCAAGCAATATCGCCTTGGCTTTATTAAGGCTATCTGAACTTATTTTTTCTATAAGCGTTTCCATAATTAAAAAATATCGTCTTCGTCGTCTTCTTTCGTATCCTTTTCGGTATCGGTCTTTTCTTTGATTTCTACAAAATCTTTTACGTCTGGTTTAGCGTTTTCTTCCGCTATTTCGCCTTCTGGATTTTTGTTTGCGTCTAAATTAACGAACTTGGTACACTCCGACATAAAATAGAGTTCGACAAGCCCCGTCGCGCCGTTTCTGTGTTTTTCAACGAGTATTTCCGCGACGTTGGTTTTAACCTTGCCTTCTTCCAAGTCCTTTTCCTTAATATTTTTCGCCTTATCGGGTCTATGAATAAACATAACTATATCCGCGTCCTGTTCGATTGCGCCCGATTCACGAAGGTCAGATAATTGCGGTCTTCTCGCTTCTTTTTCCACTCCCCTTGACAACTGCGACAAAACGATAACGGGAACGTTAAGTTCTTTTGCTAATATCTTTAAGTTTCTCGAAATATCCGAAACTTTCTGCTGACGGTTATCCGCCGTATCACTCGTCGGCGAATCCATAAGTTGAATATAGTCGATAACTATTAAGTCAAGCCCGTTTTTAGCCTTTAAGCGACGGCACTTTGAAAGCATTTCCTGTGCGGTGTTTATTGCCGATTCGTCGATATATATTTTAGAGTTTGCGATAAGTTCCTTTGCTTTCGTAAGTTTCAGCCACTCCGTTTTATTGAGTTCGCCCTTCGCCACGTGCGACATATTAACGCCCGCAACCGAACACAACATTCTTTGAACTAACTGTTCCTTATTCATTTCCAGCGAGAATATCGCGCACGAATTCCCCGCAAGCGCGACGTTTTCAACGATGTTCATAGCAAACGACGTTTTCCCGACCGAAGGTCTTGCGGCGATAACTATAAGGTCGCTTTTATGTAATCCGTTAAGTAGCGTGTCTATTCCGCGAAAACCCGTTTTAAGCCCGCGGGACGACGATTTATCGTTAGTTAAATCGTCGATAGTATTCATAACGGCGGGAATAACCGAACTTACTCTTACCATATCGCCCGTGTCTTCCTGCTGTGAAATATCGTAAATTACCTTTTCGGCAAACGCGATTGCGTTTCCCTTATCCTGACTTTTCTTACTTTCGTCTATTATCTTTGAAGCACCGCGGATAAGTTTTCTTAACATACTGTCGCACTTAACGATATCGAGATAATTCTTATAATTAGCGGTAGACGGCATAAAATCCGCAAGTCGTGCGACGTAATTTATTCCGCCCGCAAGTTCCATCGTGCCGTTCTTTTCAAGCGTTTCAGAAAGTATTGCAAAATCTATCGGCTTGTTTTTAAGAACGATTTCGTTCATTGCGTTAAAAATATATTTATGCGCTTCCGAATAAAAATCTTCCGTTTTTAAGGTCGCCGATATTTCGCCCTGAATTATCGGGTCTAACATAATGCAACCTAAAAGCGCCATTTCCGCTTCTAAACTGTGTGGCATTTCCCCGACTATCTTATTCAATTTGTTTTCCTTTTTGACTTCCTTCCCTATGGTCTTTTCAATAGGGTTTACGTTATCGTTAAAGTCCGCCATATTTTCTCCTTAAAGTATGATAAATTGTTTCAGCGCGTCCGAAAAGGTTTTGAACGCCGAAACGAAAGGTTGTTTCTTCGTTAAATCTACGCCCGCTATCTTTAATAATTCAACCGGTCCGTCGCTATCGCCGGAAGACAAAAACTTAAAGTAGTTTTTAACGGCTTCTTCGCCTTCGTTTAGTATTTTATCCGCAATAGCAAGCGCGCTTATTATGCCCGTCGCGTATTTATACACGTAAAACGACCTGTAAAAATGCGGTATTCTTGCCCACTCGTATTTGATTTCGTCGTCCGATACCACGCTTTTGCCGTAATACTTTTTATTGATTTCAAGATATTTTTCGCACAGTTTATCTTTTGTCAGCGGTTCGCCCTTTTCTACTTCGCCGTGCGTGAACTCTTCAAACTCCGCAAACTGCGTTTGACGAAAAAGCGTAGTCCGTATCATTTCCAAAAGATAAGACAAAAGATATTTTTTAAGTTTTTTGTCCGTCGCGGTATTTATTAAGTATTTAATCAACAGCACTTCGTTGACCGTGCTTGCGACTTCCGCAACGAATATTTTATAGTCCGCCTTAAAATACGGTTGATTTTTATTTGAAAAGTAAGAGTGAATACTATGCCCCAACTCGTGCGCTATCGTGAAAACGTCGTGCGTGGTTTTTTGATAGTTTAAAAGCACGTACGGATGAGTGTCGTAAACGGCGACGCTATATGCACCGCTTTTTTTGTTCTTGGTTTCAAAAACCGAAATCCATCTCGAATCTCTCGCTTTTTTTAACAGGTTTTCGTAATCTTTTCCAAGCGGGGAAAGTCCTTTTATAACGAGTTCGAACGCTTCTTCGTAAGAAAGTTTAAGTTCGGCGTTTTCCGTCGTCGGAACGTAAACGTCGTACATATGCATCGTTTTAAGATTAAGCGCTTTCTTCTTTTCACGCATATATCTATGCAAAAGCGGAAGCGCTTTTATAACGGACGACGTAAGGTTATGATAAACTTTCGGGTCTACGTCTTCGCAAAAAAGCGCCCGAGAAAGGCAGGAATCGTAGTGCCTTGCCTTTGATACGAACACGTCCTTTTTAACGTTGCCGTAATAGGTGGACGATATCGTGTTTATCATAGAAATATAGGCGTTATAATAACTCTTAAAACATTTCTTTCTTAACGCCCTGTCCGTATCGTGCATTAAAACGCCGTATAGCCCGTGCGAAAGTTGATATTTGTCGCCTTTATGTGTTATCGTCGGTAGCGGTAAGTCGGCATTGTCGATTTTAGTAAAAATCTCTTTAAAAGTAGATAAAGTTTCTCCGCTTTCCGCTAATAATTTTTCTTCCTTTTCCGATAAAACGTGCGCTTTCGATTTTAATATGCATTTTAGCATATAATCGTAATCTTTAAGTTCAGGCAAAGATATATATTCTTTTAATTGCGCCGTTTTAAGCGACGTAAGTTCAGGCGATACGAACGCTATTTCCTGCGAGAACTTACTGTATAAAAACTCAATTTTTGAAACGAGTGCGTCGGCATTGCTGTCCGCCGTGTCAACGTCGTGTCGCATCATAGCGTAAATACTTAACTTTTCTAACACCCTGCCGAGTTGTTCCTGTTTTTGCATACAGGAAAGAAAAACTTTCGGGTCGGAAAGTTTCCCTTTATACTCTGTAAAATCGACCTTTTCTTTTACGTCGTTATAGTCTTTTTCCCAGTCGGATTGCGTTTTATATATATCTTCTATCGCCCACTCGTATTTTCCGTTCATACTTTTTCCCGTTAATTTTTATTACTATGTATCGGCGCAGGTATTCTTCCGCCCCTATTTATAAAGGTTTCGCAAGAATAGTCGCTAACCTTCATAATCGGCGCTTTACCTAAAAGCCCGCCGAAGTTTACGTATTCGCCCACCTTCTTATCGGGTACGGGGATAACTCTTACCGCAGTCGTCTTATTGTTTATCATACCGATAGCGCACTCGTCGGCAATAATGCCGGATATTGTGCTTGCCGAAGTGTCGCCCGCTATTGCGACCATATCGATACCGACGCTACAAACTGCCGTCATTGCTTCTAATTTATCGAGTGAAATAGCCTGCTTTTCGGCGGCGTTAATCATGCCTATATCTTCGCTTACAGGAATAAACGTGCCCGATAAACCGCCTACGTTTCCGCTTGCCATAACTCCGCCCTTTTTAACCGCGTCGTTAAGAAGCGCTAAGCACGCCGTTGTTCCGTGCGCACCGACGGACGATAAACCGATTTCTTCCAAGATATGCGCAACGCTATCGCCCATAACGGGTGTAGGTGCAAGCGATAAGTCCACGATGCCGAACTCCGCGTTGAGTTTTTTGGACGCTTCTTTTGCAATCAACTGCCCCGCTCTCGTAATCTTAAACGCCGTCTTCTTTATAGTTTCGCACACTTCGTTAATAGGTGCGCCCGCGCAACTTTTAAGCGCGTGATGAACAACCCCCGGCCCCGAAACGCCGACGTTAATCACCGTTTCGCCTTCGCCTACGCCGTGAAAAGCCCCCGCCATAAACGGATTGTCTTCAACCGCGTTGCAGAAAACTACGAGTTTAGCACAACCCAAACCGTCGTTTTTCTTGGTTTTTTCCGCCGTCTTTTTTATGATTTCCCCCATTAATTTAACGGCGTCCATATTGATACCCGATTTAGAAGAACCGACGTTCACCGAAGAACAAAGTCTGTCGGTAATTTTAAGCGCTTCGGGAATACTTTCTATAAACGACTTTTCAAAAGAAGTCGTACCCTTCTGAACGAGTGCGGAATAACCGCCCAAAAAGTCTATGCCGATATTTTTCGCGGCGTCGTCCAACGCTTTTGCTAAAACTACTTCTTCGCCCGTAAAGTTTGCGGTAAGCATACTTGCCGGCGTAATCGATACCCTTTTGTTGATGATAGGAATACCGTAAGAAAGACTTAATTCGTCGGCAACCTTAACGATATTTTCGGCTTTTTTGCATATTTTGTCATAGCAAAGCCTTGCCGTTTCCTTCGCGCTGTCCCTTATACAGGAAAGAAGAGAAATGCCCATCGTTATAGTTCTTACGTCGAAATGTTCCTTTTCAACCATATCTATCGTTTCAATGATTGCTTTTCTGTCTATTATACTCATAACTTGTCCTTATATTTTATGCATCGAATTAAAAATGTCTTCGTGTTGCGTATGAATAGAAACGCCGATTTTATCGCCTAACGTTTGCAATTTATTGTGCATTTCGGCAAGCGTTAGTTTGCTGTTTTGTAAGTCGCATAGCATTATCATTGTAAAATTGCCCTGAACTATCGTCTGGCTTATGTCTTCGATATTGATTTTTTCTTCCGCAAGCGCCGTCGCAACGCTTGCTATTATACCCGATTTGTCTTTACCGATAACCGTTACTATTGCTTTCATAACTCGTCTCCTTTATCTTTCCGTGTTTTGGTTTTTGTTTTCGTTTTGATTTTTTTATCGTCTTTTTGTTCTTCCGCTATCTCGTAAGACACTAAAACGTTGCCTTGCGTAACAAACTTTACTTCGCTGTTTTCGGGTATTTCGGGGAAAGGCTTTTCGTAAAAGACTAAAACCTTTCTTTCAAAATAATCGCCCTTATACTTATTCCACTCCAAAAAAATCAGCGATTTCATATCCACGCCGTCTTTTGTTATCAACTCTTCGTTCCTTTCCAAAAAGGTCGCGACCGTGGTGTTTTTAAGACCTGTTTCTATACCGTATAAAAGTTTATAAAACCTGTTCGTTTTTTTATATTTAATGCCGAGAAATATAAACGAAAATATAACGAATATTCCGCTTAAAGGGTATTCTGTCAGTTTAATAAGGTTAATAGTTTTCGACCCGTAAGGCAATAAAATTACTTTAATAAGAAGAAAGACGCTTACCGCAAGATAAACGGCAAGTACGGAAAAATATATCGCTAAAAGTTTTTTCCGTTCCTTTTTTATCTTTACTAAATCTTCTTTGTCGTAATATAACATAATTTATCCTTAAAACTTGTAGTCCGTTCTTATTTTTTTTAAGCCGTGAACCGACTTATAATAAAGTTCGTACCTATCGGAATATTCCGCCATAATATAGTTGGGATTTTGCGAAACTTTATAGTACTTCGGCTTTTCTTCTTTAATATCTTCCTTAATTATAACGTCTTCTTCAGCTTTTTTCGGTTGCGCATCTTCCTTACCTACGCTTTCCTTTCTTTTTTGCGAATAATAATCCCCAACGTCGCCGATGTCTTTTTTATACTTTTTCTTTTTGCGCCCCGATTTCGTCGCGGTAATATAAAGTGCGCCGAGAACGGAAATTATTAACGCCACGTAAAAGCATATCAGAACCGTTTTATCGTTAAACGCGCCGAACACGAAAAGGAACAGCCCCGCGACTAAAACGAGAAAGGCAAATTGCAGGTTAAACAGTTTTAATATTCTGTAAACGACTTTGGCAATAAGAGAAAAAAATCTTCCTATCGCACCTAAAATAAGCCTTTGCCTAAATAAAATCAAACCTTAACCCCCCGTTGCGCTTTGGTTGTTCTTTCCGATAACTTTAATTATTATCTTTCTTATTCCTTTTGTTTTAATCGCCCAGTTTTCGACAACGCCTATTAACTCGCTCTTTGAAAACTCGCCGAATACTCTGCTGTCGGAACTGTTTTCCCTGTTGTCGCCCATAACGAAATAATACCCTTTCGTAACGGTAACAATAAAATCGTCTTCACCTTCGACTTTTGTAATACCTTTAATATACCCTTCGTTTAATAAAGAAAAGTCTTCGCTACCCGCTTTTTTAAGGTAAACTTTACCGCCCGTTATGCGTAGCGTGTCCCCGCCCTTTGCGATGACGCGTTTAATTATCCACCTGTTTTGCAATACGGATCTGTTTTGCGGTGCAACGATAACCACGTCTCCGTAATTCGGCGAAGTCTTGTAAGTATTTGCAACGACGTAATCGTTCGAATACAGCGTCGGATTCATAGAACTGCCGACTACTTCGATATTGATATATACCGAACTGTTAAGAAAGAAGATAAAAAGCATAACTAAAAGAACGGCGATAAAGAAAACGCAAGTATTTCTGTCGGACGCCTTTTCTCTTTTTATTCTTTCCTGTAAACTTTCGTTAATAACGCGCATAATATTCCTATATCCACAGCATATTGTTAAGTAAAAACTCGTTATCGGTTTTTATTTCCAACACTTTAATATTAGTAAAATCTTTAAGTATCCTTCCTTCTTCCGTTTTAAACCTGTTTCTTTCAAGTTTAACGTTATGCCAAATCTGACCGCCCGAAAGGCGTATTTTTGCCGAATACTCGGTTTCGGCTTCTTTAAGGATTATAGAAATCTCACCGTCGTTAGGCAAATATATATCGAAAATTAAAATCGAGTCTTCCGACGGGTTGTCCTTTTTAATGCCTATCTTATAAGTAATAAGTCCGCCGTCTGCATACACGCCGTAAATGTCCATAGGCCCTTTTTTTAAAAATACACGTTTCTTTTCGGAAAAATGTATATACCTTGTTCCGTCTTCATTTACCCCGACGAAAGGGTTAGTGTCTATTTCGTTTCTCGACGTAAAAATGACTTTTTGGTTATTCGTCTTTTTAATTTCTTTTTCGGTAAACTTTTTCGAAATCACGTTCGAACAAACGCTGAACCCGTTTTTATATATAACTTTGCAATAGAAAAATGCTATTTCCGATTTATAGAAAGGACGGTATGAAAAAGAGAACTCGGGTTGTTTTGCAACGAACACCTTTTCCCAACTTCTGTTTTTAGTTTCCATCGCTTCTTCACTCGCGTAAATGCAAGCGTACTTTATTTCCTTATGACCGTCAAGTTTTACTTCCCCGACTATCTCTCCGTCTTCAAGAGATAGTTTAAGTTCGGGTTCGCTTGGCAGAACAATCGAGTCGTTCTTTTTTGCAAACCTTTCTAAAAAGAGTAAAATATTTTTATAACTTCTGCTGTCTAACGCCGAAGAATAGTTCGCCGAATAATAATGCGCGGTGTAAAACCTGCCGTTTATTCTTTCAAGCGTATCGTCCGCCCTGTCGCAATCGTAATCTTTGCTGTTTGTCGGCGACAAAAGAAGCGTCGGGCATTTTATATACTGTGCGTAAGACTGCGGTTCAACGCCCGATATAAAGCACAGTTCTTCGTCCGAAAGGATATCGCTTATAGTTGCGGTTTTATCGTACTTACCCTTATATGATTGCCAACCGGCGTTAAATAAAAACACCGCAAGGTCGATTTTATTATCTTCCGCTATCGCGTTGTATAACGGGGTCGCGCCTTCCTTAACGCCTATTACCCCAACGCTTTCGACAAACGGTTGCCTTTTCAAAAAAGAAAGCGCGTTTCTAACGACCGAACCCCACACGTACCAACAGGTAGACTTTATGTCGCAAGTAATTTTATATTCGTTTATATTCGCCTTTTCATAGTTTGCAAAATCTTTATCTTCAGGGTACACGGTATAATAAGGTTTTCCGTCCGTTCTTCCCTTAAAGTCCACCGCTAAAACGCAATAGCCTTTTTCGGCAAGCATTTCTGATAGGCGCGTATCGGTTGGGCTACCGTCCCCGATAAGAAGTATTGCGGGCATAGAAAGTTTTTCGGGACAGATTTTCGTCGCGAATATTTTTATTTTGTCTTTTCCGCTAAAATAAAAACTTTCATAAATTAAATCGGAAGATTTTTTGCGTTCGATTTCTTCTACTAAAAACTTATTTTCCGCCTTATAGTCAGACCAAACGGAAAGCGGGGTTAGTATATTTTTTGCCATTTAATTTTTCCTTCTAACGCTATGGAACGATAATTGTTTATTTAAAGTAATAAAAACACTTGATTTTTATCTTTTATTAAAGTATAATAAAGTTCACTCTTAAAGATAAAGAGACTTTCCTTATATATATTATTATATAATATTATAATACTTTATATGTTCGTTTGCAAGTCTTTTTATCAATTAAAATAATTATAAGGATAGATATGACTTTTTCTTATTCAAAAGAATTTTCTATGAATAATTACACCAACGTGGAAAACGTATTTATTAACGAATACTTGCCCGTTGCTTCCGAAGACGCCGTAAGGGTTTACCTTTACGGATTGTTCCTGTGTCAGAATAAAGAGTTGGACGCGCCCTTATCTACGGTAGCCGAAACGCTTAAACTTTCGGAAGAAAAAGTCGTTGATATTTTTAAGTACTGGGAAGAGTTCGGGCTTGTGTCTGTTTTGTCCCTTTCCCCTTTTGCGGTAAACTATCTGCCCGTCCGTTCGGTTTTTTCGGGTAAAGCGAGAAAGTATAAGGCGGAAAAGTACACCGAGTTTACGAAAGGTATTCAACTTTTAATAAAAAGAAGAATGATTTCGACGGGCGAGTACACAGAGTATTTTTCTATAATGGAAACTTTTGCCATTAAGCCCGACGCTATGTTACTTATCGTTAAGTATTGCATAGACAAAAAGGGTGAAGACGTGTCGTACAGATACATAGTAAAAGTTGCGAGAGATTTCGGGGAACGCGGAATAGTTACTATGGAAAAGGTCGAACAGGAACTTTCTTCTTACGTACTCCGTTCAAGTGAAATATCGAAAGTTCTTTCCGCGCTGTCCCTTCGCCGTCAACCCGATTACGAAGACGCGAAGTATTTAAATAAATGGACGCAGGAACTCGGTTTTGAAACGGAACACGTCGTTTACGCCGCATCTCTATTAAAAAAGGGCAATATGGAAAAACTCGACGAATTCTTGCTTGAACTTTATAACAGAAAATGTTTTTCAAAGGAAGAAATCGCGGGATATACGTCAAAAAAACAGGAAGCATATTCGTTGGCGCTTAAAATCAACCGTGCGTTATCGGTTTATATTCCCGTTATCGAAACGGAAGTCGATAACTTTATCAACAAGTGGTTATCTTACGGGTATGAAGAACAAACCCTTTTATATATCGCCACCTATTGCTTTAAAAACAACAGGATATCCCTATCGGAAATGGACGGCGAAGTGGAAAAACTTTACGCGAACGGGAACGTTACCCTATCCAGCGTCGGCGATTTCTACGAAGGCATAAAAAAGCAGAACGAATTCATTGAAAAGATACTTTTAACCTGCGGAGTAAACAGAAAACCCGTCGGGATTGACAGGCAGAACTTATCGTTGTGGAAAAGTTGGAACTTTTCCGACGAAATGATATTAGAAGCGGCAAAACTTTCTGCGGGCAAGAGTTCGCCTATTGCTTACCTTAACGGAATACTCTCTAACTGGAAAAATAACGGCATATATAATACCGACGAAATAACGGAAAAAGTTGAAACCACGTCTTCTTCCGAAGCGTATAATTTAGAGTACGAAAGAAGAAGAACGGAAGCGTTATCGACCGCGCAGAGAAACGTTGAAAAGGCAATGAATATCGAAGGTTTCGATAAGATATACAGCAGGCTGAACTCTATTGAAAAAGACTTGGCGATGGCGGAAATAAACGAAAACAACGAAGCGCTTTTTTCTTTCGAAGCGGAAAAGCAATCGCTTATTATAAAGGCGAACGATTTATTAAAACCGTTTAATATCGACCTTACCGATTTATCGCCTAAATACCGTTGCGAAAAATGTAAGGACACGGGCTACGTCGGTTCTTCTCGGTGCGATTGCCTAAAAAAATAAGGTAAAAATCCGAAAAAACAATTAAAATACTAAACGAAACAACAAAAAAGGAACTAAAATTAGTTCCTTTTTTCTATTTTATTAAATATTATATTATTTTTCTATTCTTAAAATACTGTCAACGCTGACAACCCCGTCAACCGTCTTGATTTTTTCGATAGCCTTATTGACTGCGCTTTCAGGACCGCTGTGTGTAACGATAACCATAGGCACAACCCCGTCTTTTTCGGCAACCTGTTTCGCTTCTTCGATACTTACGTCGTTTTTAGCGAATATTCCCGAAATCTTACTTAACACGCCCGTAATGTCTTTAACCGAAAGTTTAATAAAGTACTGCGTGTTAAAGTCGCGCACGAACTTGGTTTCCTTCGCGCCCTTTTCGTTGTTTTCAAACGGCGCGTAATAATAGGTCTGATGCGTGCCTGCAAATATGATGTCTGAAACGATTGCGCTTCCCGTCGGAAGTGCGCCCGCGCCCCTGCCGTACAACATAATTTCGCCAACGTTGTCGCCGACAATAGATACGGCGTTAAAAGAATCGGAAACCGAAGCAAGCGGACTGTCAAGCGGAACGAGTGCAGGGTGAACCCTTACTTCTATTCCCTTATCGGTGTTTTTACCTACCCCTAAAAGTTTAATATTATAACCGAGTTCTTTTGCAAAGGCTATATCTTCCTTCGTAATGTTCGTTATTCCTTCTCTATGTATGCTTTCGATAGGTATTTTCGTGTTAAAAGCAAGGCTTGATAAAATAGAAAGTTTATAAGTCGCGTCAAACCCTTCTACGTCCGCCGTAGGATTAAACTCCGCATAGCCGAGTTTCTGCGCTTCTTTAAGCGCTTCTTCGTAAGAATAGCCCGCCGTGGACATTTTGGTTAAAATGTAGTTCGTCGTACCGTTAATAATTCCTTTCAGCGATAAAATCTTATTGCCTTGCATACTATCGATAAGCGTTCTTATAATCGGAACACCGCCAACGCAACTTGCTTCGAAGAACAAGCCGACGTTCATTTTCTTCGCTTCCGCTTCGAGTTCCGACCAGTGTTTTGCAAAAAGTTCCTTGTTAGAAGTTACAACTGATTTCCCGCTGTATAACGCCTTTAACACAAAGGTTTTCGCAGGTTCAACCCCGCCCATAACTTCAACGACGATGTCTACCGCCGGATTAGTAACGATTTCTTCGATACTCGACGCAATAATGCTTTTATCGATACCGAGAGATAAAGCCCTGTCAAGGTTTTTTTCCAAAACCGCTTCAACCACTACGTCGAGACCTTGGTTTTTCTTAAAGTCGTTTTTCTTTTCTTTTAAGATATTGTAAGTTCCCCCACCTACAACGCCAAGTCCTAAAATTGCAACGCCAACTTTTTTCATAATAATACCTTCTATACGTTATTTATTAAGTCGATAAATCATTTTCAGCCCGTCAAGCGTCAACGTTCTGTCAACCGTTTTAATATCTTTAACTTCTTTCGCGATAATTTTTCCCATACCGCCCGTAGCGACGATTTTAAGGTCGTCCGCGTTTAACTCTTCTCTTATTTTTGAAATAATTTTTTCAACAAGCCCCGCAAAGCCGAAGATGATACCCGCCTGCATATTCGTTTCGGTGTTTTTTGCAATGGCTTTCTTCGGAGATACCAACTCTATCATAGGCAGTTGCGCCGTGCTGTGGACAAGACTTTCAAGTGAAGTTTTAATCCCCGGGGCTATTACCCCGCCGATTAACGCGCCGTTTTTATCGATTACGTTAAACGTCGTCGCCGTGCCGAAGTCGATTACTACTATCGGACCGCCGTATTTATGAAACGCCGATACGCTGTTGACAATCCTGTCCGCACCGACTTCTTTCGGGTTTTCTACCTGAACGTTAAGCCCCGTCTTTATCCCCGGACCTACCATAAGCGGTGCAATATTGAAAAAGTATTCGCACATATGCGTCATAGTATAATTAAGCGTCGGTATAACGGAAGAAATAATTATTCCGTCGATATCGGTTTTTTTAATACCGTCGTCGTTTAAAAGATTAACTAAAACCGAACCGTACTCGTCCGCCGTTCTCGATATTCTCGAAGACACACGGAAAGACGCAACGAGTTTTTCGCCGTCGAATATACCGTATTTAATGTTAGTGTTGCCTATGTCTATGCAAAGAATCATTATTTACCACCTGACCTTATTTACCGCGTTAATTAAAATCGGAACTAATATCGCGCTTAAAACCACTTCTAACGGGAAGTTAATCGCAATAAAGGTCGCCACTACCGTCTCTATACCGATAAACTTAAAAATCAATAAACTCGATAACGTTAAAACCGTGTTGGTTATAACGCCGAAAACCGCACCGATAACGTACGGCAGATAATCTTTAACGAATACCTTTTGCGAGTTAAACGTAAAACGCCTGATAAGAACGCTAACGTAATACGCAACGACCCCTATAAAAACTCTCGGCAAAACCGATATCCAAGGGAAAATAAACGCGGGGTTTCCGATAATGAACGCTATAATCAGCGAACAAACGCCTAAAATCGTTCCGCCGATAAACATAGTTTTCTTTCCCTTAAAAAGCGAAATCGTTATCGCCACGGAAATAGAAAGAAAACAAGGCGGCGCGATAGGAATAAGCACGCCGAAAACGTACGTTTCCAAAAAAAGTACTACGAATACCAACGCGCCCATAATGCCGATAAAAGCAACGGTTTTTGAACTCTTTTCCATTTAATCCTCCAATCGGATTTGTTTAATTACAATATCCGTTTTCCTAATTAAAGAAATATTTTATTATATTCTTTACTGTATTTTAACACTTTTTATATATTTTAGCAATTAAAATAAATCTTATTTGTAACATTTTTATATAAATAACAATATATTGATAATAGAATATCTTCTGCCACTTAAAAAAAACTACATAGGCAGAAGTTTAAGAAACACTATGGAGGTTTTATGAACGGTTTTGATTTCGGCGGCAATAACTGCTGCTTATGGGTTTTAATTATCCTTTTAATACTCTGCCTTGCCAAAAACGGGTGCTTAAACGGTATTTTTAACAGTTGCTACTGTATTCCGCTTGCCCTTCTTTTGGTTTGCTATTGTTCTAAAAACGGCAACTTATTCGGCAACTTCGGTTGCGGTTGCAAATAAGAATAAGCAAAAAACGTAAAAAAGCGAAACACGGTTTTTCTGTGTTTCGCTTTTTATTTTTATCTTTTTTATTTATGACTATTCAAGCCCGTGCGCCTTTCTCTTTGCACGCATTTCGGTATTTAACGTCTTTTTCCTTATTCTGATATTTTTCGGCGTAATTTCAAGAAGTTCGTCGTCCGCGATAAATTCCATCGCTTCTTCAAGCGACATTATCTTCGGGGTTTCCAGCCTTAACGCGTCGTCCGACCCTGCGGCACGCGTATTCGTCAAGTGCTTTTTCTTGCATACGTTGACTACAATATCTTCGTTCTTTGGCGATACGCCGACAATCATACCTTCGTACACGGGAACGCCTGCACCTATGAACAACTGACCCCTGCCTTGCGCGTTAAAAAGCCCGTACGTTACCGATTCGCCCGTTTCAAACGCCACGAGAGACCCCGTCGTCCTTCTTTCGATATCGCCCTTATATTCTTCGTACCCGTAAAATATCGTATTGAAAACGCCTTCGCCACGGGTATCCGTTAAAAACTGCGATTTATAACCGAACAGTCCCCTTGCAGGGATTTTAAACTCTAATCTTATTCTCGACCCGATATTTTCCATTTGCAACAGTTCGCCTTTTCTTACACCCATTGCCGAAAAAATCGGACCCGTTTTATCTTCGGGAACGTCGACTACGAGTTTTTCAATCGGTTCTAATAACTTATCGCCGTCCTTTTTATACATAACTTTCGGCGCACCGACCTGAAACTCGTATCCACCGCGTCGCATAGTTTCAATTAAAATAGAAAGGTGCATTTCACCGCGCCCGCAAACCCTGTACGAGTCGGCGGAATCCGTTTCTTCTACGCGAAGTGAAACGTCCTTTAACATTTCCTTAAAAAGTCTGTCGCGCAGGTGTCTGGTCGTAACGAACTTGCCTTCTTTTCCCGCGAACGGACTGTCGTTTACCGAAAACGTCATTTCAACCGTCGGTTCGGAAATCTTAACGAAAGGCACGGGTTCAATCTTACTTAAATCGCACACGGTATCGCCTATCGAGATATTTTCAAGCCCCGATATGCACACTATATCGCCCGCTTTCGCGCTTTCGACGGGAACTCTGTTTAATCCTTCTATCTGGTATATGGTAACGAGTTTACCTTTCTGTTCTTTTCCGCTTACGTTGTAATTACAAGTCCCTACGTCCTGATTTACCGTCGCTTTGCCACGTTCTATTCTGCCTATACCTATCCTGCCTACGTATTCGTTATAGTCGATTGACGAAACCAGCATTTGGAAAGGTCCTTCTTCGTCGACTTCCTGCGGTTCGAAATAGTTGATTATTTCTTCAAAAAGCGGTGTTAAGTCCTTACCTTGTTCGTGATAGTCTTTCGTCGCCGTTCCTTCCCTGCCCGAACAGAAAATTATAGGACTGTCTATCTGTTCGTCGGAAGCGTTTAAGTCGAATAAAAGTTCTAATATTTCGTCCTGAACTTCCGAAAGGCGCGCGTCGGGTCTGTCTATCTTATTTACGACGATAATGAGTTTATGATTAAGTTCCAACGCCTTCTGCATAACGAAACGGGTCTGTGGCATAGGCCCTTCGCACGCGTCTACAAGAACGAGAACGCCATTTACCATTTTCAAAACGCGTTCTACTTCTCCGCCGAAATCGGCGTGCCCCGGCGTATCTACGATATTTATTTTAACGCCTTTATAAAAAACGGAAGTGTTCTTTGCAAGGATAGTTATTCCCCTTTCGCGTTCCAAATCGCCAGAGTCCATAACCCTATCCTGAACTTCCTGATTTTCTCTGAATATTCCGCCTTGTTTTAATAATTCGTTTACTAACGTCGTCTTGCCGTGGTCAACGTGCGCTATTATCGCAACGTTTCTAACATCTGTCCTTTTCACCGTATTACCTTCTGTTTTAGTGTAGTATGTATTTTTTATTTCAATTCGTGAAGAAGTGCAATAAGCGTCTTCGCGTCCTTTATCTCGCCGTTTTCTATCATCTTTTTAACTTGGTCTTTTTCTATCCATTGTGCAGATAAAAACTCGTCTTCGTCTAAATGCATTGTCGAACTCTTTATCTTATCCGCCTTATAAATATACGTTATTTCCTGCGTATAACCGGGGGTCGGATACACCTTGAATAAAAGCGTTATTTCTTCCGCTTCCACTCCGCCTTCTTCCGATAATTCCCGTATTGCGGTTTCCTTCGGGTCTTCGCCTTTATTTATTTTACCCGCCGGTATTTCCCACACGTTTTCTTTATAAGGATATCGGAACTGATTAACGAGTAAAATCTTACCGTCCTTTTCACAGTAAATCCCCGCGCCACCGCTATGTTCTATTATTTCACGCTTTGCGGGTTTGCCGTTCGGCAAAATAACGTCGTCCTGCCTTACGGTAAGAAGATTACCGCGGAAAACGTAATTTATCTTTTCGGTCTTTTCTTCAAATTTCATTTATTACGTCCAGAATATATTTTTTAGTTTTTTTAATGCGCTTAAAAAACAGAAGTTGATGCGATTTAACCGCGTAATAGTACGCCGAATACGCGTAAATTATAGCGTCCCTATCGCAACTGTCGATAACGTTTGCAAGCATATCGATAATAAGCGTCAATCTCTCTTTTTCTTCTGAATTAAAGTTCTTTTCTTTGACTTTCTTTTTATCGATTAAAAGTATTTCTTTTAACGCCTTAACGCTTTCGCCGTATTTCTTTTTTGATATTTCCCTTTCTTTTTGGAGTTGCTTTCTCTTATCTTCCGCTTCCTGTTCGCGTTTTTGTTCTTCTTCTGTAAACGCTTCGACAGGGTCTTGCAACTTGCCGTCCAACACGCTTTCCATAAGCGATATAACGGTATCGGCAAAAGGTTTTATCATTGAGTTAATAAACAGATTATAAGAAGAATACGAACTGCCGTCAACGTAAAAATATTTATCTAAAAATTCGTTTAATAATATCTTTTTCGCGTCGATATCGATAAGAGTGCTAAAAACAAACGCCAGAAGTTCTTTACTCGACGACGGCAAAATAAATTCGCCCCGCGTATCCGAAAAATTACTCTTCGTTAAATAGGTCTTTTGCGCCTTATAATAATCGTAATCGGACAGGCAGTTCTTAAAGAGTGCCAAAAGTGTTTCCGATACAGCAATCGCTTTAAGTAGCCCTGCGATTTTTACGTCGGCAAGAATATATTTACTTTGAATTAAATCTTCCGATTTAGCGATAAATATTTCCAATTCTTCACGCTTCGTCATAATCCACCCGTTTTCCCCCGTTTTTCTTTATAATTATACCATAAATATCCGCCATAATAAACTTTTTTTATGCATTTTAATAAAAAAACCTTAAAGATGTTTACAAATTTTTATTTTATGTTATAATGAATTAGAAGTATAATGGAGATTTTGTAGTATGCAGGTTAAAGGAGATTCTTCCTTAAACAAGTTAATACTCTTATTCGTATTCGACAAAATGGAAGTTCCGTTGTCCGAAAACACGGTGCTTGATATGTGCTGTTCATCTAACAACTGGCTCGCTTATATGGACTGTCAGCCTATCTTATCTCAACTTGTCGACGATAAGTGGATTTATAACATCAGTAGTTCGGGTGAACCGCTGTATTCTATCACGCCCGAAGGAAGAATATGCCTTGCAAGTTTCTTCGTTAAAATCCCCGCTTCCGTTCGCGAAGAAATATCGTTGTTTATCAAAAACAACAGGGTAAAATACAGAAGAAAACAGGAATGCGTAGCCGATTATTTTATGAATAAAGACGGCACGTATACCGTGTATCTTAAAATAATCGAACCTGTTCAACCGGTTTTGGAACTTAAACTCGTCGTTCCAAACAGGCAAACGGCAAAAGATATTTATAAAAAATGGGGCGAAAAAGCAGAAGACGTATACCGCAATCTTTACGAAAATCTCGTAGACTAAAAATATTTTAAGGAGAACGATTATGCAAACTTATAATACAAAAGGAACGTGTTCCCGTCAAATATTATTTGACGTTACGAAAGACAATAAAGTAACTTCCGTCAGATTTATCGGCGGGTGTCTCGGCAATCTGCAAGCAGTAGGCAGACTCGTTGAAGGAAAAGATATCGACGAAGTTATATCACTCTTAAAAGGTATTCAATGCCGTGGCAATACTTCATGTGGCGATCAACTTGCAACCGCCCTAATTGAATACAAAGAAAAAAATTCGTTATAAAACCGCTAAATTGTTTTGAAAATAATATATTAAATTATAGATTATTTAATTAAAATATAATATTTGCAATTATAAAAAGCCACGCTTCCGCGTGGCTTTTATATTTACTATTATTCTATATTCTTTTTTTTGCACCGTTCATAATTTTTTGATTATTATCAAATAATTTTGCAAGTAATTTTTCGTTTTTATTTTTTATAACTTCTATCGCAAGCCCCAAATTAGGCTTTCTCGTAGTTAAATTATGGCTATCAGACCCAACAACCGAAATTACGCCTTCTTCTAAAAGAGACAACGCCGTTTTACTGTCTTTCCCAAGGAAAAACGACGCGTTAGACTGCATTATAAATCCGTCTTTTGCCAACTTTTTTATAGCCTTTTTATTTCCGAACTCAAAAAAACACTCGATATGTGCAAGAATAGGAATTATATTATAGTCTTCTACGATATCGTATAATTCTTCAATAACAAAGGATTTCCAAACCATAAAAGGCATTTCAATAAGTATATAATTTGTCCCTTCAATACATAGGTCTTTTAGGTTTTCAACTTTACTTATTCCCTTAAAGTAAGCAACTTCCGAACCTAAGTAGATTTCAGGTATAGAATTATTATTGATACAATTTTTTAATTCGTCAAACCTTTTTTCACGGCGTTCCAAAAAGTAATCCATAGGTTCGCTAGACGGATAAAAATGCGAAGAAAAAATCACCTTATCAACGCCTTGCCCTTTCATTTCTTTAAGCATTTGTATACTTTCCGAAGTAGACGTGCTTCCGTCATCCATATTAGGTAAAACATGCGAGTGAAAATCAACGATAATCATTTATCCTTCCTACCTATACTTATTTATTTTTTACAATATTTATATTTTATTTTTTAAAGCCCTTTTTATCGTTCCTAAAAAAATCTTTTTTCTGCGTTTTTTATCTGCAAGTTTAAGCGACATCTTTAACGTCTTTTTATTATACTTTGGCGCTTTTTTACCGCATAGTTTATATGCTTTTATTCTACTTGCCATAGTTGTTTTTCTATTAAACTGCCACGGCTGTATCGTCTTTAAATAATCATAAAAATCTTCTTGCAATTCGGCCGACAATAATCCTTTTGTTATCATGGATCTTATTATACTATCGCCACAATCCGTTCTTGCAAAAATAATGTTTCTGCCGTCTCTTTCGGTAAAATCTGGTTTACCGTCTACCGTATACCAAGCGTCACCACATGCAATATCCGCTTTTTCGCCAGTTCCGTCCATGCAAAACTTACAAATATTTTGCGTATCTCTACCTAAGATACCACCCCACGACTTTTCATAAGACATTGTGTAGTGATTATTATTGAAATCCACAATCTCCGCTTGTCCAGGCCAACCGTTCCCACGGTATATTAAATCGCAAATTTCAGTTTGTTTTCCATCTAAAAGCGTCGATACAAGTTTATTATTTGCGTCTTGACTTGGAAGCCCCGCACAGAAAAACGATAACGTTATAGGTATAACCCGCTGTAACTCTTCGTCCTTTTTCATAAGATTTTTAAGCGCAAAAACATCGCATGGTTTTCCAATAAAAACGTATTTCTTATTTTTATCAAGTTTTGCAAGCAATTTATAAAGCGGATTAGATATAGAATATCTTGAACCACAACAAGATTTTATTTCGTCAACGTTATCTGTTATAATCGTCTGCGTTTTTGTCTTGTCATAATCGTCCGCTTTAATCATAATAGCGTAATCGACCTTTTTTTCTTCTAACAAATACAATATTGTTTGAGTAATAACTCCGCCTGACGACGCTTTCATACGTAATTCATTATCACGAGAATAACCAAGATAAACGTTTTTATATTTACCCCAAACGATTTCTTCTTTATTTTTAAAGTTTTCTTCATTATAATTAACGCAAGGGCAAATATCCTTTAATATGTTAATTTTGTCGTCGGAACAAAAATACGGCCTTAAATATCCTTTTTTATTATTAGCCAAAAAAACACCTTTGTTGTTACACGCCCCGCATCCTGTACAAAACTTAGTGTAATATTTTATCTCTTTACTGTTTTTATATCCCTTATTGAACGCATCAAAAATCGTTACAAACTCTTCAAGTAATAATTCTTTTCTGTGTTCTATTATTCCATTTGTATTATCTACGGCTTCTTTGAGACCTTTTTCATCTTCAATATATGACAACAATTTTCGTATTGCATCTTCCGTAGTCAGAGTTTTTAAGTTTACACCGACATTATAATTTATTGTATTAAAAAGCCCCTCAAACTTTCTACTGTACGAAACAGGAATGGTTTTTGTTTTTGATGAAATGCCCGCGATAGTGGCGTGCATTCTTGATCCTAAAAATATATCCATATTAGAAATATAGTTTTTTATATCCACAGGATTTGAATACGCAGGCGATACCGTTAAAAAAGGATACTTCTCTTTTAAGATATTACAAATGTTTAAATCATTTTCAATTGAGTCATATTCATTTTCCACGAGTACGTGCGGAATTAAATAAATAGAGTATCCTTTGTCATGTAATTTTAATATGGTTTCTTCAATAAAACGTCTATAATCCACCGACAGTTCAAACTGATTTTTACCACTGTAACCACCGTTCCATAAAAGTGCGGATACATTGATACCGATTTTTTTCTTTGTATCTGCCGACAAATCAACGGCGGTTTTATCAAACGGCAAGAAAAAAGCAACGTCGATTAAAGATACTACTTCCTTTTTTAAAGCAGTTTTCGTATATTCTGCCGACATATCGTCTCTTGCCATAGTGACAAAAGATTTTTTAACTATTTTTTTAGCAATCCATTTATTTATATGCTTTTTAAAAGGACCTATTGTTTGCGGGGCAAGAATAAGAGGAATATTGTTTTTAATTGCAATGTATTTATATAAAGAATATAATAAAAATCTTTTTTCGCCATAAATATCGGAGAAACTGTCTCCACCAGTAAAGTCAATTATTGCATCACATGATTTAATTCGAGAAATAATAGTCTTTCTATTCTGTCTTTTGGAAAAATGCGTTAAATACTGAATAGAAATACTACTGTTCTCAATATTTAACTTTTGTTTTGCGATACTGATATCAGTTTCAGTTTCTTCACTTCCCGCAAATAGAACGTATTCGTTTTTTATATTTAATTGTTTTGCAGTCTGTTCAAAAACAAATAAAGAAGAGTATGCCAAAGCACACACTCCTTTATTCGCATTAGAAAAACTTATTCCAAATAATCCTATTTTCATTTCTTCCCGTTTACTATTCTTTAACTTTATTTTTTTCTTCTTTTTCGTCAATTTTTGATTCTTCACTTGTTTTTTGACCGCTCGAAGAATAACCGTATTTATAATATTTCTTATAGTATCTACCCCTATTTTCTTTTTGATTTATTGAATTCATTATAAAGCCCAAGAAATTCGATTCGGTAAATTCAATATTATAAATAGCGTTCTGAATAGACTTATGATCCGATAATTCAGGTCTTACGACAAGCGCGATACCGTCCGTTTTCGGCGCGATATTGATACAGTCCGACACAACATTAATCGGCGGAGTATCTATTAGTACGTATTCGTATTCATGACTTAACCTTTCTAACAATTCTTCAAAAACCGGTGTAACCAAAAGTGCCGTAGGATTCGGTGCAGTCTTATAGGTTGGCAAAATATCAAGATTAGGAATATAGTCCTTAATTAAAAATTCTTCATATTTTATCTGACCGCTTAAAAAGTCAACTAAACCCTTTGATTTAGGCAGATTAAAAATAGACCTTATTTTAGGTTTACGCATATCGCAGTCGATAATTACCGTTTTATATCCCGCATTTGCACATGTTATTGCAAGATTCGATACGATAGTACTCTTTCCTTCCGACACGGTAGCAGAAGATATTCCGATAATTTTACCTATGTCGTTTTCCTTTTTAGGAACGGCAAAGGTTAAGTTTGATAAAAGGTTTCTGAACGCTTCCGTCATTATAAACGGAGAACTTTCGTTTAATAACCATCTTTTTCCGTGATGAACTTCGTGTTTATTTTTAGAAAATAAACTTTTAAGATTTATACTCATACTTGTAAGAATACCCCCTATTAGAATCAGACTCGTTAAAGTCGTAAATTAAACCGAGAACCGGCGCGTTATACTTGTTCTGCAAGTCAGTTTCGGATTTAATCCTATTATTACCAAGTTCAATAAATACCAAAACGATATACGTCATAACCGATAAAACAACGGCACCTATTGCAGTCAAGACCTTTTTAGGATATCTGGCTGTCGGTCTATTTGGTATTATCGGAACGTTAACTACCGTAAAAATAGTTAAATACTGACCTGAATCACCTTGTGTTTTATTAGGAAAAACGGTATGCATAAAATCTTCAAAATTATTATATAGGGCCGTTACTATACGTTGACACTCTTCCTTATCTTCCGTTGCAACAGAAGCTGTAACCAACATACCATTGTTAGCGGAGCGAGAAAATGTCATTTTAGATAAAATATACCCTGCCGACATATATCCTTCTTCGCCTTTCTGATATTGTTTTTCGATGGTTATACCGTCTGCCCCATAAACAATATTTGCATCGTGTTCTTCAAGATAGGTTGAAAGCCCGTTAAGCTCCGCCACTTCCTGACAACTCTGAATAACTTTCGTTGCCAAGTTCCACTGCGAGTACATATCGTTAACACCGCTGCCGTTAGTATTAAAAGACAACAGATATACGACGTTACATTTATACGTCGGCGTTAAAATAAATAGCCCCGAACAATATCCTCCTATGGCACCAACAATAAAGGCAATTAAAATCACCCACCATCTTTTAAATGCACCAAAAAAAGCACTTTTCCAGTTAATCACAAAGTCTTCTTTAATAAATTTAGATTGCATTTTTCTTCTCCTTCTTTTTTCCTTTTTAATTTATATTTTACCGCGAAAAACATCGCAAAAATCATCCACATATACATAAGTGTGCCCATAAGAGCAACGTATCGGATATTTATCATGTAATTTATTATGGTGATAGCAAATAGTATATAAATTTTGTACTTTGTCTTAACGTAAAGAACAGTCGACACAACTATAATTACTGCGAATAATAAACAAAACGTAATCAGCCCAGGATATGCAGTTGCTATATAATAATACACATAAGAATTATCGCAAGACCTCAGCCAATAACCATCTATAACAACGGAAAGTTCATAACTAATACCGCGACCAATAAATTTATTAAAATATGATACTTTAAATACTTTAGAAAGCGCTTCTCTATATAACGTACTATCAATATATCGTTCACCACCATACTGATAAGAATACGTCGTACCGAAAATACCGTCTATCGACGCAGTCAACATTCGCATTATATTACGACCGATTGCGTTACCTAGATTCACAAACGTTATGCCTGCGATAATTATAATTGAAAAAGTTAAAATCAAAAGTCCCAAAATTCTTTGGTCTTTATTACTAAAAAGAAGTATTACAATAAACATTCCTAAAAAAATTCCAAGCGGACCACGAGAACCGGAAGAATAAATCGCAAATAATGCAAGAAAAAACGCCCCTTTATGATAAAAAAGATCCAACTTATTGTTTTTATAATCGATACAGGACAAAAAAAACAAAATCGTCATATATATACCGAAATGAATCGGATGATGACAATTTGCAGTAACCCTATTTAAACCCAAACGGACACCAGTCGCTATACTTAAATCTCCGCCCACGGTATCTAAATAACTAAATATATTAAATCCAGTAAAGTATTCAATGAAAGAATGTATTGATAAAAACAAAAACACGCCGTAAATAAACTTTAACAGGGAACTAATTTCAATTTCTTCTCTTAAAACGTATATAAATAAATAAAAAACCATAATGCCGTCTAAAAATTCACCGGCAAAAGTATTAATATCAAGTCTAAATACGGCAGTATATAATCTCACAAACATATAAAGAATAATAAATATATTAAAATATTTAACACTCTTCATTGCATGCCAAAATTTATTATACTTATCTTTATTAGAAAGTATCTGTGCATAGCAAATAAACATCATTATTCGTTTTGCAGAGAATAAAAATAAAAAACGGAATCCAAAAGCGTCCGGTAAAACGAAAAACGCAAAAAGCCATAGCCAACAACAATTATGGAAAAACTTATCTCGACTTACCCCTGCCGTAACTTTATTAAATTTTAACGGTTCACTTATAACCCTTTCCATGTTATCCTTTTAGTGCGATTTTAATTTCAATTAAGTATGATTTTTTTGAATAATAATATTTTAAATAAAACGGTAAAATAAATATATTTCTTAATCGTTTATTTTTTACTAAATCAAGTCTAAGTTTAGTAGTTTTTAAATTTTTTTTATATAATCTAACTGCTTTTTTTGTATCCATTTGTTCAAGTCTTAATACGTTTAATAGTGTTTCAGCAGACTTTAGCTCACCTTCTAAATAAGAAACCCGTGAATCAACCGTATGTGCTAAATGACCAGACGTTTGTTCTTCATGGCATCGTCTTTTAAGCGAACAATATCTATAATAATAACATTGATTTAATGAAATCGCAACGCACCATAAAAACTCGTCGTGCGCCCAAGACTTGAACCAATATTTTTCAATATTCGATAAAAACGACTTTCTTATTGCCATTACGCAGCCTGGATATTGTAAAAACCTATTCTTTGCGTTTAATCGTATCTTCGTTATTCGTGTTTCATCAAAAATATAATAATTTTTTAAAATATCAGGTTTATCGGAGCTAAATTCCGCATAATCGGTATTTAAAAGACCGATATCTTTATTCTGTTCCATAACAGACATCATTTTTTCAAGTCTATCAATAACCCATATATCGTCCTGATCACAAGGGAAAATTATATCACCTGTCGTAAGACTAAATGCTTTCCTATAATTTTCGGCATAGCCCAGATTTTTATCGTTTTTACATAATTTCCAGTTATTAAGAGAGTTGTCTTTTATAAAAGTTTCAATTAAAGCGACCGTATCATCCTTTGAACCGTCGTCGCAAATAATAACTTCGTCCGCTTTCCTTGTTTGGTCTTTAATTGACGACAACAACTTTAAAATAAACTTTGCACCGTTATACGTTGCTATAGCGACTGAACTTTTCATGTTTCTTTATAATCTTTTAATCCGTCTCTCGCGTTTTTCATTATGTTATGAAATCTAGTTCTTTCTCTTTTATAGTTCAAAAAAGAGCCGTATTCTTTTCTGTTGTATTTTTTTAGATACCGTTTAACGTGTTCTAACTTTTTTAGGAAAGAATAACGCTTTTGACCTTTTACGATAAATAATCTGTTTACGTCAATACCATCGTTAGCGGGAATCAATTTATTAGGAACTATATAAAAGGCCGCCAACTCGTCGTTATATTGTGAATAATCTATTGCACGTTTCTGAAAATGTGCGTACATTATTTCTGTTTTTCTGATATCATTATTAACTTTATCTATTGCAAATAATTTATTACCGTCATAGTAAAAAATACTTTCATTATAAAAATCAGTAATATGGAAAAATTTTTTTTCTTTAACGCAAACATCAAAGAAAGCATTTTCAGAATAAAATGTTTTTATTTTATTTTTGCGAGCAATCCACATTGTACCTAATATTTCATCAAAGTACATCGATTCTTTTGAAGATAATGCCTTTTTATAATCTATATCAGCAAATCCAACTCCGTTCATAAATGCAGAGTTATTATCAAGATTATTTCTATATAAAGTAAAATGACCAAGTTCTAATATCTTATCGTAGTGATTTAAAATATCGTCAGTAATAAACGCCCTGATATCTCCGAATAACAAGTCAATATCACAGTGTCCCCAAAATTCGTATTCTTTAATATATTCATACAAAACATACCCGTAAGTCGGCTTAAAATCGCATAATTTATAAGGACTTTCAAGCGATATAGTAAAATCAAATTTATCTTTAAAGAGTTTTGTAAAATCTTGAAAAGACGTTTTTACCACTTTAATATTTGCTTTCGGAGTTATTGCGTCAATATCCGTAAAAAACAAAAAATCAATAGTGTTATTTTTTAATGCTGTCATTTCCCATATTTTATAATAATCAGGAAGTTTGCCAAAATATGGAATTATAAGAACAACTGACTTCATTTTAGCACCTAATCATTTTTAATAGAAAAAATAAAAACAAAAAATCTTGCGTTTATTCTGTTAATTAATCTTAAATACAAACCTTTTTTGCCTTTAATATATGGATTTTTTTTATATTTCGGAAAATGTTTCTTAAGCTCTAAAAACGAATCTTTAATCATTTCATTTCTTATCTTTTTCGTTTTTATGCGAGCAACACGCAACAAGGAACTCATAAGAATAATTCTTAAATAAAAATATTCAATTTCAGAATAATATTCGTTATATAGGCTATTTTTCTTATAAAAATCCACAACGCTATTTAATACAGGTAAAATATTAGCAGTTCTTTCTTCCTGCCTTGACGTCATCGTTGAATTTGCCTGTATTACGTGAAAGAGTAAAGGCTCGTGTATAACGGTATATTTATTAAGAAACGGTATTAAATTAGCAAACCACGCCGTATCTTCGTAAATATAACCTTCCGGAAAAATAACATTTGAAGATAATAACGTATCTCTGTTTATAAGTTTATTCCAAGGAGATACTAACGCATCGATATACATTTCCTTTTTATCGATATAATCTTTAAAGGTTTTATATTTGCGTTCATTTTCTCGGATCTCATAATGATCACAGAAAACGCAGTCGAAATCTCCTTCTTTTGCCTTATTATACATTTTTTCAAGCATAGATAGGTCAACGTAGTCGTCCGCATCAATACAAATAATATATTCGCCTGTAGCAAATTTAAGCGCCATATTTCTGGCTGTCGCCTGACCGCCGTTTTCTTTCGATAAAACTATTATCTTATCTGGATAATTCCTTTCATATTCGCGAAGAATATCAAGCGAATTATCTTTCGACCCGTCGTTTACCGCGATAATTTCTATATCTTCTAACGTCTGGTTGATTAGCGACCCGATACTTTTATTTAAATACTTCTCCGCGTTATAAACGGGAACTATTACACTAACTTTCTTCATAACCGATAATCCGATTTATATTATCCACCAAAAACTTTGGAAAATAAAATGCCACGTCCCAATGATCGACGTAATGTTCTTTATCTTCAGCGTAATCTATGTTTTGTGCATTGAATAAATCTAATAAATCTTTAATATGCTCGGTATAAGTATGTTCATTATCGGAATATTGAATAAATAACCCGTTGGGACGCTTATCGCAACGTATAATATTATTTTTTAAATGATCGTTCAGTTCTTCGATAACTTCACAATCAGGCTTTCCGTTTTTAAGGTAGGAAAACGTTGCGTTAAAATACTTTATATATTCACCTAAATGAAATTGTGGCGCACCGCATATTATATAATTGTCAACGCCGTAATTATAAAACCCGAAATTAAGCGCCGCCCAACCACCTTTACTTGAACCGCAAAAAATAACCTTTTTTGAATTAGTTGCAAGAATTATTTTTTTAATAAGTTCTTCAGTTGCCTTCTCTACTAAATAATCGGGATATTGTCCTAAATAATAGCAGCCCCTTTTATCAGATGCAAAATCGTCCAAAATAAAAATTTTATTATCTTTTATTTTCCCCAGCGTCTTAACGTAATTATAGCGTGCTTTAACGCCGTTTCTTGTACACGCCGAAAACGCAACAATTAAATTATCCGATTTTTTATTGATATTAAGAAGATATTTTAATCTTACGCCTTTGTAGAAAAATCGTTTTTCAGTAAAAAATAATTTAATTTTCGTATAAAAAAATTCGTAATATTTCTTTATTTTTTTTTTGAAATTACTCATTGTTTACTTTTCCAAAAGCCGAAAGAATATATTCTTCTATTGACCCGATAATAGTTTTTGTATTAGACACGTAAGGAATATAATCCGTCTTAAGCACCTTTTTATAGCAATCGGACAAATTATCAACGTCATAACACGCTTCGATTATACCCATATCGTCAAACTGGCGCAAAAGTTGAACCTGATGATCGTCCACATGTTCTCCGTATTTTGCAAGTCGCGAAACGGCAATTACCTTTTTACCCTGCTTAACAGCGCCTATAATAGCACCCGTTCCACCGTGGGTAATAACGATATCCGCCTTCTTTTCGTATTCTGAAAACGTATCGTTGTCCATAAACTCAGTATAAGAAAAGTGTTGCGGTTTATAATCGCTTGCACCTATCTGTGCAAAAACTTCTTCGTTTATCGTTCCGTTTTCAATCAGTTCGTCCACCTTTTTCAGTAATCTGTTAAACTGAAATTTCTGCGAACCGAGTGTAATAAAAATCATCAATAAATACCGCCCAAACAGATTGCATCGGGATAAAACTCTTTCATTGAATCCCATTGCACGTAAAACCTGTCCGCCTTTTTATATAAAAACTTTCCCGAAAGTGTCGGTGAATTGACCTTTGCGAAAGATTCGATATAGACTAATTTTTTTCTGAAAAACTTTGCAATAAGACACATCGGCACCATTGCAAGTACCCCCGTGCAAATAACCACGTCAGGTCTTTTAATGATAAAAATGAAAAACGATTTGATATAAATCCATATCATCTTAAAAATAAAAAATAATTCTTTTCTGTTTACTTGTGGCAGATGATAAGTTTTTTTATCTTTAAGGTCCGCGGAATACTTGGTTTTTTCGGTTAACACGAAACTGTCGAACTTATCCATAAGCGGTTTAAGCATTTTTAACTGTTCGTAATGCCCGCCAGAAGATGCCGCGAAACATATTCTCACTTTTTTCTTATTTTTCCCCATAGAAGAACTAATCTCTCTTAAATAAATCTCTCGTGTAAACCTTGTCGATTACGTCTTCTAACGCGCTATCGTATCTGTTGGCAATTATTACGTTGCAAGTTTTCTTAAAAGACTGTAAATCGTGGATTACAGGATAATCGATAAAAATATCTTCCTTTAACGTCGGTTCGAAAATAACTATTTTTACACCCGTATTTTCAATACGTTTCATAACGCCCTGAATAGCAGACGCACGGAAGTTGTCGGAATTTGCTTTCATAGTTAAGCGATATACACCGATTACGATATTATTATTGTCTTTACCTTCTGCGTATCCCGCTTTCTTTAATACTTCGTTAGCGATAAACGTTTTCCTCGTCCTATTTGATTCAACGATAGCCTTAACTATATCGTTCGGCACACCGTTGAAATTAGCGCGGAGTTGCTTGGTGTCTTTCGGCAAACAATACCCGCCGTATCCAAATGACGGATTGTTATAAAAATCACCTATTCTCGGGTCATAACTAACGCCCGAAATAATGTCTTCCGCTTTTAATCCTTTAAGTTCGCAATAGGTATCGAGTTCGTTAAAATATGCGACACGCATTGCAAGGTAAGTATTAGAAAAGAGTTTAACTGCTTCCGCTTCCGTACTGTTCATAAATAACGTAGGAATATCTTTCTTTTCTGCGCCGTCCGCTAACAGTTCGGCAAACTTTTGCGCCTTTTTAAATAATTCCGTATTAGACTTGTCCGCACCGACGATAATTCTCGACGGATTAAGATTGTCCGCAAGGGCTTTACCTTCGCGCAAAAACTCCGGGCTGAAAATTATATTTTTGTTTCCCGTTTTTTTAATAAGCGACGCGGTAAACCCGACAGGAATTGTCGACTTAATAACGATAACCGCGTTCTTATTGCATTTTCCGACAAGTTCAACGACGTTTTCAACGGCGGAAGTATCGAAAAAGTTTTTTTCGGAATCGTAATTCGTCGGTGTTGCAACAACGACAAAATCTGCCACCCTATACGCTTCTTCAGCGTTGGTAGTAGCAGTTAAATCCAAGTTTTTTTCAGATAAAAACCTTTCGATTTCTTCATCTCTTATCGGAGATTTTCTTTCGTTGATAAGTTTAACCTTTTCAGGAATAATATCAACGGCAAAAACTTTATTTTTTTGGGAAAGAAGTACGGAAAGCGAAAGCCCGACGTACCCCGTTCCTGCAACGGCAAATATCATTTTGTCCTCTACATATCACGTTATAAATAAAATTCGTAATCTTACGCGCAAACACAATACCACGCGTATATTATATTTTACTATATAGTAAGTTGTTTGTCAAGATATTTATACTCAAATATCATTGATGTACATATATATTAATTTTGTTTATTATTATTGACGGTTTTAACCCTACTAAACATCCTCTTTATGCTCTTATAATTGATTGCAACGTAAAGAATAAACGCCAAAAGATAACACAGCGCGCCGATAAATATTTTAAGGAAATAAACGCTACATAAAAATACTGCGGTAAGAACGATTTCAAGCACGATATTAAAGTCAAACTTTCTGTTAAGCATTTTAATAACGCATATTTCCGCAAACAGCGAATTATAAACCATTACGGCTATAATACCGATTAGCATTATTATAAGATTATTGAAAAGGTATGCGCAAACGGAAAACACGCCGACGCCGAGAACAATGGACGAAACGTTTATTATCGCCATTATCTTTTCCTTTCTTCCGACTTTAAGATAACTGTTGGTAAGAAGGTTTACTTTCGACGAGAAAACTATTATCGGGAAAAGAATACCGATATAAATTAAACTGTTCCGATAATTCGGCAACCACCATTTGATAAAGTAGTAGCACGGAAAATACAAAAGCAGAATAAAGAATAAAAATACCGAAAGAATACTTCTTATTTTAGCGTAAATATCTGACAGATTTTTTTCTTCCACCCTTTTAAGCGACGGGAAAAGCACAACGCTTATCGCAGTTGCGAAAGTAAGCACCATATTAGAAATACTGAACGATAGCGAAACTTCGCCGAAAACAACGTCGCCCCAACGCCATTGAATAAACATTCTCGCGCCGTTTACGATAAAGATAAACGACCAAACGGCAATTAAAAGCAGAACCCCCGCGCCGATATTTTCTTTTATTTCCGATCTGATTTTCTGTTTTTCCGCCCCCTTGCCTAAAAAACAATCTTTATTAAAGGAAACGGATATAATAGTTGCGTATAAGTCGCAGGCAATTTCCGCAAGACAGTAAGCATAGAAAAAATTGACTTTAAACAACAGTAAAGCCACGATAATAACCGCGTACAACACTCTTTGCAGAATAATTAGTCTTGCATATTTCGATATACGGTTAGTCATCTGGAAGGTATACGAATCGTAGGTAAAGAGATTTTTAACCGTAATACTGATAGCGACGAGAACGAAAACGATTTTATACGCCGTATTGCCGACGAACGATAAACTTATCGCGGACATAATAAGCGAAATGGACGCTGTAAAGATAAGTAAAACGCGCATTTGCGAACGCAAAAGGTTTTTATCCAACTCTTCGTAATCGTATTTGGAATAGCGTAGCATCATACCGTCTAACAATCCGAAATGGACTATACCGACGTAACTTTGGTACAACATAAACATCTGCCAAAGCGAATACTGAACCTTATCGGTCAGCCCGAACTTCGGAATAAAAAGGTTAGCAATAAGGCTAACCATAAGCGAAATAGCCTGCGCTATAACCGAAATAAAAACGTTCGACGCGATTTTTTTGGTTGAAATAATTTTAGACATAATTTCCTGCTTTTATAATAACGAAAATATTCAGACGATAATAAAACCGCCTGAATATTTTATAATTAAACTTTTATAGTCGTTTTTATCCGGAACTGATAAGCACGCGCCCATAAGCCCCCAGAAGAATATTCCGAAAACCAACGTAAAGAAGTTAGGTTCGACAAGCCCGTGGCAAAGGTATGCGATAAACGCCCAGATAACCGCCGTTTTAAACGACGATTTCGGTATTTTAATAAGCCTATATATAACGAAGCCCATTAACGCCCCGTTTACGATAGTTCCTATAACGCCGTAAAGCAATAAACTTTCCAAAAAGAAGTTATGCGTTCTGAAATACAGCCATCTGCTATTTATTTCCGAAAGGTTTTCGTTGATAATATTGCCAAACCAAATATTCTTTTTTATACTTTCTATCGAATACTTATAAAGCCCTAATCTCGAAGACCCGAAGTCCATCAGGTTGCCGTCTTTTAAGTATCCGATTTTTGTTGCGATTTTTTCGTATAACGGTCTTCCGAAACGAGTAAGGAAGAAAAGACAAAGTAATACGATAAGACTTAACGCGATGATTACAGTCCGTAAAAGCGTCTTTTTATTCCATTTGATTTTCGTTATTAAAAAGGCGATTAAAACCACCAAAAGCCCGATATACGCACCGAAAGACTGAATAAATAATAACGCTAAAAGATTTATTACGATAACGATTTTTTGGAAAAGCGTCGTTTCCATAAACGCTATAACCACGGTAAACCCGAGAATAAAAGTCGCCACGTAATTAGATTTGCCAAAGCCCGCGTAAATGTAGTTTTTATCTAAACCGTTAAATAAAATACAAATAAATATTTGTAGACTTAAAATAAGCGACGTATAAGTAAACAGCGTTTTAATCTTTTCTTCGGGCTTATCTACACAGTTAAAGGTAAAAAGGTAAGATAAACAAGCGTAAACGGAAATCGTCTCTTGCGCTAATCCTTCGCCGAGTTTATCCGTTGCGTTAGCATTTAGCAAAGAAACTAACGCCCTTATTATAAACAAAAACACCACCGCGTCCGCCTTTACTGTTTTATTAAACGACTGTAAAATAATCGCGACGATAAAACATACAAGCGACAAGTGTTTCCAGTTGAATCCGAAAAAGAAAAGCCAAATAGTTCTGTCTTCGCCGAAGTAATAATAAACGGAAAACAGCAAAAAGGCGACGAAAAACAACACGGAAAGCGCGTTTTTGACGTTGATATTAAGTTTTTTCTCTTCAATGAACGTTTTTTGCATTTAACTTAAAACTCTTTATATCCCGTTTTAATTCTTTATAGTATTTTCTGTATTCTTTATTAAAAATACCTTTTATAAAAAAGCCCGATTTAACTACGGCTTTTGCCATACTCATCCAAAACCACCCGTTTTTCGTGTAGTTTATCAAGTAATACATTGCGCTTCTGAAAGTCTGATACCTACCGAAAGCGTTGACAGACGGCCCCGTTGACTTTCCGCCGAAGTGAATAATTTCAGCCTTCGGGTCAAGCACTACTTTATAATTGATTTTGCGGAGTTTTGCGCCCAAAATATCTTCTTCGTGATATAAAAACACGTTTTCGTCTAAATATCCGATTTTTTCCAACACGTCCGAACGGATTAAAAAACAGCACCCCGAAACCATACCCAAAGGATACAACAATCCGTCGTAATTATAAGATTTATAAGTATATTTTTTTTCTCTGCCCGTAATATCGAAAATATTAAGCCCCTTTCTTCTTACGACGAAAGTGTGCGCGTCTAATATTCCCTTATTGCAGTTTTGCACCGATCCGTCGGGCAAGTAAACTTTCGGCCCGCACACGGCGCAATCGCTTTCCTTATCAAGCCTGTCTATCATAAGGTTAATAGCGTCTTTTTTAAATAAAACGTCGTTATTAGTACAGAGAATATAACGGCACCCGTCATTTATTGCCTGACGAAAACCAACGTTATTCCCCGCGGAAAAACCGCCGTTTACTTGGTTTTCTATAAGACGCGCGTTATTTATGCCGTTTACCTTGTCGGAAATATATTTTACGGAATCGTTAGTAGATTTATTGTCAACGACGTAAATAAAAAAATCTTCTTTTATTTTATTATCGAGAATATTATCGATACATGATAGCGTATCCTGATAATTATTGTAATTTAAAATAACGATTCCTATCATAGTGCTACTTCTTTTTGTTTAACTTGTTTTCAAATATACCTTTAAGCGTATATTTAAGGCTTTTTATTACCGACATCTGTCCTTTATGCAGTTTACGTTTTGCAAAGGAATAATAAAAGGCGTATAAAAACGAAAGGAAAAACCCCATAGTATATCTGGTCGTCATACCGCGGTTATAAAAATACTTTTCGTCATACCCCTTAAACCAAGACGATTCGCTTTCCTTTAACTTCGCTATATAGTAAGGATAATGGTAAATCTTTAACCCTTTACGATAGCAGTCGAATAAAAACTTGTTTTCTTCGCCCGCGCCGTTTTCCGTTCCCGCGCCAAGCCGTTCGTCGAAAAATATTTTATCTTTTATTTTTTCCGATTTAAAAGTTATTCTTACCGAACAGACTTTTAATAATTGCAGTTTAGAAAGTTTTTTCGGTTTATCGCCGAAGTTTCTCGGTCTGCCGTGAACGTCGAAAATAATAACGTCCGCTTTCGGCAAAAGTCCGTACGCTTTTTTTATCTCTTCATAAAACCCGTCGCTAAACTCTTCGTCGTCGTCAGACACAACCAAGATATCCGCGTCGGATTTTTTTATCGCCAGATTTCTGCTTTTCGATAAACCCCTATCGGGCGAAGAAATAAAGGTTATATTGCCGTTTTTAACTTCCGTTTCCTTTTCGCAATCGCATTGATTTACTACTACCGTGTCGCACTTTATATTAGATTCAGAGACCACGTCCGCGTTAGTTTTATGCATTGTGGAAAGAATAACGGAAACCTTCAAATCTTTATTCATAATAAATATTGTTTTTTCCTTATTAAAAGATACTATCCGATTATAAGTTTATTATTTATTATAACATACGGTATGCTTTTTTTCAACATTTTTTACGATTTTTTTGGTTTTACGGGCAATATTTTGCAATAAAAAAATCTCTCGGTTTTCCCAAGAGATCTTTTTATTTTTTTATTTATTTTAATATTTTTTTCTCGCAACGTATTTCGTGTGAAGTATTTCGTGCGCCTTATGTCCGCCGACTTCGCCTAAATAGGTTTCGTAAACTTCCATAACCGCCTTATTATCGTGGCTCTTACGGAGTTTCAACTTCGCGTCTTCCGAATAGAGTGCGTTTGCACGGAGAGACTTATAGTCGACGTTCCTTCTCGTGTAAGCGTCGAGTATCGGTTGACCGCCGCCGTTGATACAACCGCCCGGGCAACACATAATTTCGATAAACTGATAATCAGCCTTACCTTCTCTTATCAAATCGCAGATGATTTTTGCGTTTTTAAGCCCGTTTGCAACGGCAACTTTAACGTTAAGGTCGCCAACCTTATAGGTCGCTTCCTTGATGCCTTCCATACCGCGCACTTCGGTAAAGTCGAGTTTATCGAGAGTTTTACCCGTAACCTTTTCAACCGCAGTACGGAGCGCCGCTTCCATAACGCCGCCCGAAGCACCGAAGATAACGCCTGCGCCCGTGAATTCGCCGAGTGGATTGTCGATAGTCCCGTCCGGCAATTCGTTAAACATAAGACCTTTTTCTTTAATGAATTTCGCAAGTTCTCTCGTCGTTAAAACTGCGTCTACGTCAGGATATCCGTTTTCCTGTTCGTTATCGCGGAGTTTTTCCGCCTTTTTGGCCGTACACGGCATAACCGAAACTACGTAGATATTCTTCGGGTCGATACCGTTCTTTTCAGCCCAGTAAGTCTTAATCAACGCGCCCGTCATCTGTTGCGGCGATTTACACGTCGAGAAATGCGGGATTAAATCGGGATAATAGAATTCCATATATCTTACCCAGCCCGGTGAACAACTCGTAATCATAGGAAGAACGCCGCCTTTCGTAAGTCTTTCGACTAATTCGTGCGATTCTTCGATAATCGTCATATCCGCGCCGAAGTTTACGTCGAATATCTTATCGAAGCCTAATCTTCTTAACGCCGTGAACATTTTACCTTCAACGTTAGTGCCTATAGGATAACCGAATTCTTCGCCGAGTGCCGCTCTTACCGCAGGTGCGGAAGCGACTACAACGATTTTTTCAGGGTCTGCTATCGCCTTTTTAACGTTATCTATTTCACTCTTTTCGTGCAACGCACCCGTAGGGCAAACGTTGATACATTGTCCGCAGGCAACGCACGGCGAAGCCGCAAGGCTTTCTTCGAAAGCAGGGCTTACGTTGGTTTTAAATCCCCTTTCGTTCGCGCCGATAACCGCAACCGTCTGCACCTTGTTGCAAACGGCAACGCACCTACGGCAGAGAATACATTTCGCGTTGTCTCTTACCAGATAATCGGTAACGTCTGCCGGTTCGTTTTTAGAAGTAGCGCCGCGGAAACGGTATGCGTTGCAACCGTATTCGTTGGATAACGCCTGCAATTCACACTTTAAGTTTCTTTCGCACGAAAGGCAATCTTTCTTATGATCGGAAAGCATAAGTTCGAGAGTGGTTTTTCTCGCGTTATAAACTCTTTCCGAGTTAGTGGTAACTTCCATGCCTTCCGAAACGGGGAACACGCAGGAAGCAACGAGAGTTCTCGCACCCTTTACTTCAACTACGCAGACACGGCAAGCGCCGATTTCGTTGATTTCTTTCATATAGCAAAGGGTAGGAATTTTAATACCTATCGTTTTTGCCGCTTCCAAAATAGTAGTGCCGGCAGGAACGGAAACGTCTATGCCGTCTATTTTAAGGTTTACCATTTTAATATCACTCATAATTTACTCCTTATCTTAACCTTTCGAAATGGCGTTGAACTTACAGTTTGCCATACAAGCGCCGCACTTAACGCATTTTGCGCTGTCTATTACCATAGAAGGAAGTTTGTGGTTAGGCGCAACGTAATCGGTTTTTGAGATAGCGTTTGCAGGACAGTTTCTTGCACACATACCGCAACCGATACATTTTTCCTTATCGATAGTAAAGTTAAGCAACTTTTTGCATACGCCGGCAGGGCATCTCTTTTCTACTACGTGCGCTTCGTATTCGTCCCTGAAATATCTTAACGTAGATAATACAGGGTTAGGTGCTGTTTGCCCTAAACCGCAAAGCGAATTGTCTTTGATGTAGTAGCAAAGTTTTTCCATTTCGTCGAGAGTTTCAAGAGTTGCCGTACCGTCGGTAACTTTCGTAAGCATTTCCAAAAGTCTTCTCGTTCCCAAACGGCAAGCGGTACATTTACCGCAAGATTCGTCTACCGTGAATTCCAAGAAGAACTTCGCGATATCTACCATACAGTTATCTTCGTCCATAACGATAAGTCCGCCCGAACCCATCATAGACCCGATAGCGATAAGCGAATCGTAATCTACAGGGGTATCGATAAGCGAAGCAGGGATACAACCGCCCGAAGGCCCGCCCGTTTGCGCAGCCTTAAACTTTTTGCCGTTAGGGATACCGCCACCGATATCTTCGATAACTTTACGGAGCGGAGTACCCATAGGAACTTCAACGAGCCCCGTGTTGTTTATTTTACCGCCGAGTGCGAAAACTTTCGTTCCCCTACTCTTTTCAGTACCCGTCTGACAGAACCAGTCTGCACCGTTTAATATAATCTGACAAACGTTAGCGTACGTTTCAACGTTGTTAAGTAAAGTCGGTTTAGCGAATAACCCTTTAATAGCAGGGAACGGAGGACGCGGACGAGGTTCGCCACGGTGTCCTTCAATACTCGTCATAAGCGCGGTTTCTTCACCGCAAACGAACGCGCCTGCACCTAAACGGATTTCCAAATCGAAATCGAAACCTAAACCGAAAATATTTTTACCGAGTAAGCCGTATTCCTTTGCCTGACCGATAGCAACCTGCAATCTGTGAACGGCGATAGGATATTCAGCCCTTACGTAGATATAACCCTGATGTGCGCCGATAGCGTATCCCGCGATAGTCATCGCTTCGATAACGGCGTGCGGGTCGCCTTCTAATACCGAACGGTCCATAAACGCGCCCGGGTCGCCTTCGTCGGCGTTACAGCAAACGTATTTAACGTCGCCCACCGCGTCGTGAGTGAACTGCCATTTTCTTCCCGTCGGGAAGCCCGCGCCACCACGACCGCGAAGACCCGATTTTAACACTTCGTCGATAACTTCTTGACTTGACATAGAAGTAAGAACTTTCGCAAGTGCCTGATACCCGTCGAACGCGATATACTCGTCGATATTTTCAGGGTCGATTACACCGCAGTTACGGAGTGCAACCCTTTTTTGCTGTTTATAGAAATTCGTGTCGGAAAGTGCGACTACCTTTTCCACTTCGCCAGGGCTTGTATGTAATAATCTGTCGACTATTTCACCGCCGATTAAGTGTTTTTCAACGATTTCGGCAACGTCTTCAACCTTAACTTTGGAATAGAACGCGCCTTCCGGATAAACGATAACGACAGGGCCGGCGGCACAAAGACCGAAACAACCCGTCATAACGATAAGAATATCGTTTTCCATTTTCTTTTCTTTAATGATTTTATTGAATTCATCACGGATTTTATCACTCTTATTCGAGTGGCAACCCGTTCCGCCACAGATTAACACTTCTCTTTTTAAGTGAGTAGGTTCAAAACTCTTAACGTCTTTGGAAGTGCCGTGATTTCTCATAGCGATAACAGACTGCATTTTTTCTCTTATAGCATTTATGTCCTGTATAGTTTTCATATTAGATTTGCCCCCCGTTAGTTATATTTAGCGAGAATACCCGCAACGTCTTTTGCGGTAATTCTGCCGTACACGTCGTCGTTCACCGTCATAACCGGTGCAAGACCGCAACAACCGATACAACGCGTTGCGTCGATAGAAAATTTCGCGTCGGAAGTAATCTGCCCCGCTTTAATGCCAAGGACTTTTTCGACTTCCGCCAAAACTTCGCCCGACCCCTTAACGTAGCAAGCAGTTCCCAAACAAACGCCTATCTTATACTTACCTTTCGGAACGATAGTAAATTGCGCGTAGAAAGAAACGACGCCGTAAACTTCTTCTAACGAAACACCCATAACTTCGGCAATTATTATCTGAACTTCTTTCGGCAGATAACCGTAAATTGCTTGTGCTTCCTGAAGAGCAGGCATCAGTCCCCCCTGAACGTCTTTAAGTTCGGCGAGTTTTTCTCTTAACTGCTTTTCCTGTTCTTTTGTACCTTGAAAAGGCACGCCTGATGTTTTTGCCATATAAGCCTCCGTGATATAATTTATATAAATAAAATAGTTCTCGACTATCTACACTATTTTATCATATTTATATTTTCTTTTCAATGCTTTTTCAGGGATTTTGCCGTTTTTTTTCCAAAAATTGAAAAAACCTTACGTTTTTCGCAAGGTTTTTCTTTATGTTTTTTCACTTTTTGTTAATATTTCACACTATATAAAATATCTTCGTAAGTCGGAATAGAATAATACTTTTTCCCGACCAAAAGTTCCATTTCGTCGGCGTAACGCCTTAACTCTTTCATATCTGAAAGAAGAACGTCGTGGCAATACTTTGCCTTTTTTATCGTCGTCTTGCACTTACCTAATCCGCCGATATCGTCTTCTAACTTGCTTAAAGCAAAAGCGAACGATTCCGAAAGTGCGGAAAGTTTATCAAGCACGGTTTTTTCGAGAGAACAGGAAAGATTTTCGCCCGTTTTTTCGTTGTATTTTATTTTTGCGTTGTATTCTTTAAACAAAACGTTTTCGTAATCGATAACGGCAGGCGATATTTCCTTTCTCGCTATATCGACCGAAGTCAACGCTTCGATGTTTACGATATTGCAGTAATTTTCAAGCAATATTTCCTGTCTTGAAAAGATTTCGCTACGCGACAATACCTTATGTTTTTCAAACAGTTTAATATTGTTCTCGTTCGTATAATAAGGCAACGCGTCAACCGTCGAAACAAGGTTAAGCAGCCCCCTGCCCTTCGCTTCCTTTATCCACTCTTTACTATAACTGTTTCCGTTAAAGATAATGCGTTTGTGCGCTTTTATTTCACTCTTAATAAGCGCGTTCAGTTCGGCGTTAAAGTCCTTTGCGTTTTCAAGAACGTCCGCGTAATAAGAAAGCGCGTCGGCGACTATCGTGTTTATTATAAAGTTCGGGCAGGAAATATTAGCGGACGAACCCACCATACGGAACTCGAACTTATTGCCCGTAAATGCAAACGGTGAAGTTCTGTTTCTGTCCGTCGTATCTTTCGGAAAAGACGGCATAACCGAAACGCCTATCTTCATTTCTTCCTTCTTTTTAGCGTTATACGATGCGCCCGTTTCAATGGCGTTTAATATTGCTTCCAACTCTTCGCCGAGATAAATGGAAACGATAGACGGCGGCGCTTCCGACACGCCGAGACGCAAATCGTTGCCCGCACTCGCTACCGATATGCGCAATAAATCCTGATGTTCGTCGACCGCCTTAATAACAGCCGTTAAGAATAAAAGGAACTGCGCGTTGTCCATCGGGGTTTCACCGGGTTCTAAAAGATTTTCGCCCGTATCGGTGCTTATTGCCCAGTTATCGTGCTTACCGCTACCGTTTACGCCCGCGAAAGGTTTTTCGTGAAGTAAGCATACAAGCCCGTGCCTATTTGCGACGCTTTTAAGCACCTGCATGGTTAGTTGGTTCTGATCGCAAGCGATATTGACCGTTGCGTAAACGGGTGCAAGTTCGTGCTGTGCCGGTGCTACTTCGTTATGTTCGGTTTTAGCGTAAACGCCGAGTTTCCACAACTCTTCGTCCACGTCCTTCATAAATTCGAGAACGCGCGATTTAATAGCGCCGTAATAATGGTCTTCTAATTCCTGACCTTTTGACGGTCTTGCCCCGAAAAGAGTTCTTCCGCAATGGATTAAGTCTATTCTCTTTTCGTACACGCTTTTATCTATAAGGAAATATTCCTGTTCCGCACCGACCGTCGGAAAAACTTTTTTTGCCTTGCTGTTACCGAACAGCCGTAAGATACGCAACGCCTGTTTATTAAACGTTTCCACCGAACGCAAAAGCGGTGTTTTTTTATCTAACGCTTCCCCGCCGTAAGAACAGAACGCCGTCGGTATATAAAGACTGCCGTCCTTAACGAAGGCGTAAGACGTAGGGTCCCAAGCGGTGTAGCCGCGCGCTTCGAAGGTGGCGCGAAGCCCGCCGGACGGGAAACTCGACGCGTCCGACTCGCCCGATACCAAAGATTTTTCGGAAAATTTCATAATAACTTCGCCGTTGCCTTTCGGGCTTAAAAAACTGTCGTGTTTTTCGGCGGTAATACCCGTCATCGGTTGGAACCAATGTGTAAAGTGAGTCGCGCCCTTTTCGATTGCCCACTCTTTCATAGCGTTGGCAACGATTTTCGCGTCCTGTAAAGAAAGAGACGTGCCTTTTTCCATAGCGACGCACACCGCGTCGTAAGTGTCTTTCGGCAAACGTTCCTTCATAACTTTATCGTTAAACACCATTGAACCGAATATTTCGGGAATATTGATTTTGCCCATAAAAATCTCCTTTACAGGGTTTATTTTAACATTTTGATTAACCGTTGTCAATTTTTTTTCAAAATTATTGCCCTTTTTTACCGTTTAATATAATTTTTTCTTATACTTAAACCTATTTTATCGCAGAATATTGACTTTTAACGATTTATTTTTTATAATTATATCATTAAATATTTACGGAGGCAAAAAATGTCTGATAAACGTCCTGACAATATGGAAAGAATTACAACGACTGTTTTAGCGGAAAAGTTCATTAACGAACAGATTTCGGAAATCAGAAAACAAGTGGGCGATAAAAAAGTTCTGCTTGCCCTATCGGGCGGGGTGGACTCTTCGGTTGTCGCCGCACTTTTAATTAAAGCGATAGGCAACCAACTCGTTTGCGTTCACGTAAACCACGGTCTTTTAAGAAAAGGCGAACCTGAACAGGTTATCGAAGTTTTCAAAAACCAGATGAACGCCAACCTTATTTACGTCGACGCGGTGGATAGGTTCTTGGATAAGTTAAAAGGCGTGTCCGACCCTGAAACGAAGAGAAAAATTATCGGTGCGGAGTTTATCCGCGTTTTCGAAGAAGAAGCGAGAAAATTATCGGGCATAGAGTTTTTAGCGCAAGGCACGATATACCCTGATATTTTGGAAAGCGACGGGGTTAAAGCCCACCATAACGTAGGCGGACTTCCGGAAGACTTGAAGTTCGACCTTGTTGAACCCGTTAAACTGCTTTATAAAGACGAAGTAAGAGTAGTCGGCAAAACGTTAGGATTACCTGACAGTATGGTATACCGTCAACCGTTCCCGGGCCCGGGGCTTGGCGTAAGATGTTTAGGCGCAATCACGAGAGACAGGCTTGAATGTGTAAGAGAAGCGGACGCAATCCTTCGCGAAGAGTTTGCAAACAACGGTCTTCAAGGCAAAGTTTGGCAGTATTTCACTATCGTTCCCGACTTTAAGTCGACGGGTATTGAAAACGGCAAAAGAACTTTTGCGTACCCCGTTATTATCCGTGCGGTAAACAGTATCGACGCGACTTCGGCGTCCATTGAAAAGATACCTTACGATATACTGCAAAAGATAACGGACAGAATATTAAAAGAAGTAAAGGGCGTAAACCGTGTGTTATACGACTTATCGCCAAAGCCAGTTGCCACAATCGAGTGGGAATAATAATTAACTAAAAAAGAAAAAACGCGCACCCGTGCAATTCTTCACGGGTGCGCTTATTTTTATATTATATAATGTTTAATTTTAACCTTTAAGTATTTTTTCAACGGCGGACTTGGTTTTCTTAAAGAGAAGTTCCGCTTTTTCTTTATTCTCGGCTTTAAGCGAGTAATAAACCTTTAATTTAGGTTCAGTACCACTCGGACGAACGCATACGAAACTACCGCCTTCGAGTTCATAATAAACGGCGTTGACTTTCGTCGTGTCGATATCTTCGACCGTGCCGTCGGCAAGCGTTCTTTTAGCACAAGAATAATCGCGCGTTGCAACGACTTTTACCGTGCCTATCTTTTCAATCTTTTCCGTTTTGAGTTTATCGACAACGGCGTTCATTTCCTTCATTGCGTTAAGACCTTCGTATTTCGTCGAAACGTTGGTATCGTAAACGTAGCCGTATTTTTCGTATAAGTCGTTCAATATCTTAAACACGCTGATATTATGGTAAGTATAGTAGCAAACCATTTCTGCAACGAGCATACTTGCGACAACCGCGTCCTTATCCCTTGCGTGCGTTCCGCGAAGGTATCCGCAACTCTCTTCAAAACCGAAAATAAAGGTGCGCTTACCCGTATCGTCGTACTGTTTTATCTTTTCGCCGATAAACTTAAACCCGACAGGCGTTTCCATAAGTTCAACGCCGTAACTGTCCGCAATGAGTTTTGCCATCGAAGTCGTTACGAAACTTTTTACAACAAAGCCCTTATCGGTGAGTTTACCGCTTTCAGACAATCTTTTTAATATGTAATCTAAAAGCAAAATGCCCGTTTGGTTGCCCGACAACGCTTCGAATTCGCCGTTGTCGTTGCGAAGCGCAACGCCAAGCCTATCGCAATCGGGGTCAGTCCCGAAGACAACGTCCGCTTTTTTAAAGTCCGCCATCTTGATTGCTAAAGACAGCGTTTCTTTATATTCCGGGTTCGGAACGTCAACGGTTGAAAACTCGGTGTCAGGGTCTTTTTGTTCAGGCACTACCGTCGGTTTAATGCCGATTTTATTTAAAATAGTGCAAACGGGAATATATCCGCTTCCGTGAACAGGCGTATAAACGAGTTTGATTTTTTTGCCCACCGCTTTAACTTCCTTTTTTAACAAGGTAAGTTTCGTAAGCAGTTTATAATAAGATTTATCGATTTTTTTGCTTATTAAAATAATCTTCTTTTGCAGATTTTCGTTATACAAAACGCCGTCGCTTAACGGACTGCCTATCTTATTTATGTATTGAACGACGATATCGGTCGCTTCCGGCGACATCTGTGCGCCGTCTTCCCCGTAAACTTTATAGCCGTTATATTCTTTCGGATTATGACTTGCGGTTATCATAATGCCCGCTATTGCATTAAGTTTCCTTACCGCGTAAGAAAGCATAGGAACAGGGTGAACGACGGGATACATCATAGCCTTAATTCCGTTCGAAACCAAAACCGTAGCGGACGCAAGCGCAAAATCATAAGAAAGTCGGCGCGTATCGTAAGATATTGCAACACCCCTTTCCATTGCCGATTTTCCCAAAGATTTTATATATAAAGAAAGACCCTGAGTTGCACGCTTGACCATATGTACGTTCATCATATTAGTCCCAAGCCCGAGTATTCCGCGCATACCCGCCGTGCCGAACTCCAAGTCCTTCCCAAATCTATATTCTATTTCTTTTTTATTATCTTTTAATCCCAAAAGTTCTTGCTTCTCACTTTCGGACAATTTATCGCTATTAAGCCATTCTTTATAAATATCTTGATACATACAAACAAAACCCCTAACTTTTTATCGTGAAATTATTTATATTATACATTTATATTTACGATATGTCAAAAGTATTATTAAAAAAAATAAAAAATTATAAAAAATGTTGAAATAACTTAAAAAAATACTTGACATTGTATATTGATTTTGTTATCATTTATTAGCATTGTCTTTTGGGATGAGATGCGGGTGTAATTCAATGGTAGAATTCCAGCCTTCCAAGCTGGCAGCGTGGGTCCGATTCCCATCACCCGCTCCATTTACGGTAACAGTAGATGGAAGTGGAGATACTTTTCGTTCCCTACTCCAAAGCAAACGGAGAGCAAAAGGTAATTTTATGCACCTGTAGCTCAGTTGGATAGAGCACCGGCCTTCTAAGCCGGGTGTCAGGGGTTCAAATCCCTTCAGGCGCGCCAAATGGCGGGTGTAGCTCAGTTGGTTAGAGCGCGAGATTGTGGTCCTTGAGGTCGTCGGTTCGATTCCGATCTCCCGCCCCACGTTATAAAGGGGTGTAGCCAAGCGGTAAGGCACTGGATTTTGATTCCAGCATTCGTAGGTTCAAATCCTGCCACCCCTGCCAACTTACAATGCGCCATTAGCTCAGTTGGTAGAGCACCTGACTCTTAATCAGGGTGTCCGGGGTTCGAGTCCCCGATGGCGCACCAAAAACTAAATAACACGCCCCATTAGCTCAGGTGGTAGAGCACGTGACTTTTAATCACGGTGTCCGGAGTTCGAGTCTCCGATGGAGCACCAAAAAAACCTTCGTACTTTCGTACGAGGGTTTTTTTGCATACGCTAATAAAAAGGAGACTCGAATGGGGAGACAATTTGATTTATCAAATTGCTTTTGCTTGCAAAAGTTGACAGTCCTGTGAACTGTCAATCGGAGAAGTCGCTCCACAGGGAGCCGAGTCTCCGATGGAGCACCAAAAACCCCTTTGTACGAAAAGTACAAAGGGGTTTTTGCTTACAGTAAGTAGTACATAAAACATCGCCCCGTTGCGCTTCTGATGCAACGGGGCGATTATCATTTAGGAACGGAATAGTCTTATTCCGCAATTTTACGCGCAATATAATTGCATTTAATTTTATTTTTAACTATTTTATAACTTGCTTCTATATATTCGTCGTCAAGACAGGAAGGCGGGGTAGGATTGATAACTTCAAGATAACCTATCGCTTCTAAGTCCGACGGCATTATATTCGGGTTACGTTCGGGATTAGTATACACCTTGTCCCCTATCGTTATAAAAATACCCAAATATTCTATTTTGTTTTTATTTATATACTTTGCTCTCATATAATACTCCCCCTTACGAAATTACCCGAACCGTTGTTAGTGTAAAACGTTCCGCTTACCTTATCGTAAAGCCCCGTTTTATCGTCAGACTTTCTATAACACGGTATAAGTTCGGCCTCAACGTCTCCCCAAAATCTGCAATAATATAACTTGCCGAGTTTTGTATGTCCGCTTGTAGGGTAATATCCGCGATATTGCCGCCTTATAAAAATCGCTATCGGGTTTTCCGCTAAACTTTCCGTTAAGTTTGGTTGATTCCATAAAGTTTGTTCTTCTTCATTTATGAATAACTTTTTATTTTCGTATCTGATTTTATGTCTTAAATGAGTTATTGCGGTACTCTGAAAGATATTTATTGCGATAGAATCGCCCACCCTTATCCAGAAAATCTTTGACGCACCCGTATACGGGTCTAACCCGATAATGTAGGCGGGCGCACCCGAATAAGTGTTCGAACTACCCATAATAACGTTACAGTTATCATCGTTTACCGACACTTCGAAATCTATTTCGCAATTTGTGTCGACAGAAGGCACGATATTAGTCTGAATATAACAACCGTCCGTGTTTTCAATGTATTCAATTTGTTGATACTCGTCAGGCAAACGGTGGTTAATAAGTCCACGCTTTCTTGTCGTGAGTATCTGTAAAAGCGCCTGCTTCTTGTTCATTATACACCCCTGACCGTCGCCTGAATAGTTCCGTAAGCGTCCGACGCGTTGTCGTTAAAGAAAGTTATCGTGTATCTCTTGTTGTAAATCGGCGTGAACACGTTAGCAACCACGTCGTCGCCCGACCACTTGATATTTTGCGGATAAGAACAAGAAATGTTTGCACCCGCAACGAAAGAAATAAGACAAACGAAATCCATTGTGTAAATCGGTTCGGCTTTAACCGTGATAGTAGTCGTATTGTTTGCCGTTGCCCTGACAACTATAACTGTATCGCCGTTTATATAGTCGTAATCGGAAGCGACCGTTATGCCGTAGTCGGATAAATCTGCATCCGTATCGTCGTATTTCCACGCCGACGTTTCCGCGTCGTAAGTAAAGGCGTATTGTCCGTCTGTTCCGCCGATTGAAGACGCGTCGAAAGTCGCGCCGTCCACCGTTGCCGTAATTCTTTCTACGATATTAAAGTTGGATTTCGTGCCTAATCTGTGCCAGCAATTGTCCGCCAAGACCGCGTCGTTGCCTTCCGTCGCACCGATAACGAGTATCGGCGAAAAAGCATTTTCAACGTTTACTAATCTTTGACTGAAAGACGCGAAACTGTCGAGAACTTCCTGATACGCGTCGCTCTCTTCGATTTCGCCGACTAAAACGCCTTCTTCTACGTAAAAGAAACTGCTTACCGTCGTTATTATCTCATCGGACGCGTTCGTAATCCTAAACGACACCGACACGTTTCCGACCTGTTCGGTTATCGATGCCGGCAAATCTTTCGACCAAACGTTAAAGGCATTACCTTCCGCGTCGTTTACGCCCGTAAACTCTTCGGACGATAATAAGTCCATCTGATAAGGAACGGTTTGTTGACCGTCCGGCAAAACGAATACCGCCGAAACGACACTCGCCCTGCTTATAGGACAAATAAAGTAAAGACTGTTAGCCTTTTTAGAACCTTGATAAACGGATTCGGGGAAGACGCCGAGTGAGTCCCCGTTTGCGTTATAATAAAAAATCATTATAGTTTTTCTCCTTTTTTAATGTACCACCATAAAACCACTAAAAACGAAAAAAGCAATCGGAAACTGACACATTTTTAAAAATAAAAAAGAAACGCTTTTTATTTCGTTTCTTTTTAATATAACGATATTTAACTTAATTTTTATACTTTTCGTATTTTTTCTTTTTCAATACTCCGAAAAACATATTGCGACAAGCACAGAAAAAAGCGATAACGGCAGGTTTTTCGTCGCAATAATGGAAAAGGTCGTAATGGCTTTTGAGTTTTTTTCTCAATTTATCGTGGCTTATACTCTGTTTTCTTATGCGGTATAAAGCCAGGTTTTCTTTTAAAAGATAGGCGCAAGTGCCTTGTTTTTTATAAAGTTGCAACCTAATAGCGTAATCGTTGTTCTTTTTAATATCTTTTATCTGTATAAGCCCGAACGCTTTCGCGCTGTACATCATAGTCAGTTGCCCGATATAATCGTAGCGATACATTTTTCTTTTATTAACTATATTAGGCCCTGATACGTAAACGCCTATCGGATTTCCGTCTTCGTCTATTTTTTCGTATTCGGTAAAGGAAAGGTCGTATCCGTTATTTTGCATAAAAGCGACCTGCTTTTCTAATTTATCGGCAGTCCATAAATCGTCGGAATCCAAGAACGCGACGTATTCGCCCTGCGCTTCTTTAAGCGCCTTGTTCCGCGTTAGCGCAGCACCGCTGTTCTTTTCGTTTTTAAAATATTTAATTCTTTCGTCGTTATATGACGCGACAATTTTATCGGTATCGTCGGTCGAACAGTCGTCCACAATCAACAATTCCCATTTAGTATAGGTCTGTTTAATAACGCAATCAATAGATTCGGCTATAAACCTTGCCGTATTATAAGACGGCATAATAATAGAAACCAACCCGTCAACCATTTTCCTTCCCCTTTTCTTCGTTATTTTCCTTTTTTTCGCCCGCCTTCGTTTTTTTTGCGTAATCTTTACCTAAAACCGCAAAGAAGGTCATAAACATAACTTTAATATCGTGGCATACGCCCGCTTTTTTAAGTTCTTGTAAGTTATAAACCATTTTTTCAGGCAAAATCTTTTCGATATAGACCTTATCGGGGTCGTCGAACGCATCTATTAAATCGTTCTCGTCCTTATATAAAAGCGACGCCATAGAAGTTATTCCCGCCGGCAACAAAAACGTCGCCGTCATTTCTTCGGAATAGGCGTCTATATACTTTTTAACTTCGGGTCTGCACCCGACGAAAGTCATTTTCCCTTCAAAAACGTCGATAAGTTGACTTATCTCGTCGAGTTTAAGTTTCCTTATAATCTTACCAACCTTCGTTATTCTGTTATCGTTTTTAACCGTTACTAAACTACCCTTGTCCGCACCAACGGTCATAGACCTGAACTTATGAATTCTAAACTCTTTTCCGTACTGCGTGTACCTTACCTGTCTGTAAAACACAGGACCGCGACTGTCAAGTTTTATTGCAATCGCGAGAAGTATAAAAAGCGGTAATAATAATAAAAGCATTATAAAGGATACCACAATATCGAATATCCTTTTTAATAATAGACTGAAATTTCTTTTCCTTAACGCCTGATAGTAAGGTTTAACCGCGTCCGTCTGCATAGCGACAGGAAGTTTTTCCCATTTACAAACCAACATATTCTTTTAAAATCTTCGTATAATTTTCTATAATATATTTTACTTGTTCGTCCGTTAAACACGTATGTAGCGGTAACGTTATTTCGTTTTCGTAATGCGCGTATGCGTTCGGGAAGTTTTTTATATCGAACCCGAGATTTTTATACGCCGTGTGCATAGGCAACGGTTTATAATGAACGTTGCAAGCAATTCCCCTTTCCGCCATCTTGATTATTATTTCACGGCGTTCGCCGTCGGATACGGGGCTACCGTCTTTTTTGAATACGCGCGTTAAATACAAATGTCCCGACGAAACGTATTCGTCCGTATAGTGATTTAACACTTTGACCCCAAGCGGTATAAACGCTTTGTCGTACTCTGTAATTATTTCTCTTCTGCGCTTTAACATATCGGGGTATCTGATAAACTGCGCAAGCCCTATTGCACCCATAATATCGGTCATATTGCACTTATAATAAGTTCCGACAATATCGTATTCCCACATACCCGGTTGGTTCTTTTTAAGCGCGTCTTTACTTTGCCCGTGTAAAGATAAAAGTTGCAATCTGTGATATATCGTAGCGTCGTCTACTCCGTCGATATGTCGCCACGTCAAAGCACCGCCTTCCGCCGTGGTAAAGTTCTTTACCGCGTGGAAAGAAAAGGAAGAAAAGTCGCAAATATTCCCAAGCATCACCCCGTTTTTCGAAGCGCCGAAAGCGTGCGCGGTATCTTCGCAAACCGCTATTCTGTTAAGCGCCGTTTGCAGTTCGCCTTTCGGCTTAAAAATCGTCTTCTTTTTTTCAACGATAGAAAAAATTCTGTCGTAATCGCAAGGCACTCCGCCAAGCGCAACGGGGATTATCGCTTTCGTTTTATCGGTAATCGCCCTTTCCATCGCGTCGTAATCCATTTCAAGGCTGTCTTTCCGGCAGTCTATCATAACGATTTTAGCACCGACGTGCGCCACTACAGACGCGGTAGCCGTATACGTGTAAGCAGGAACTATAACTTCGTCCCCTTCGCCTATTTCTAAAAGCCTTAACGCCATTTCTTGCGACGCCGTCTGCGAATTAAGACAAACGCAGTTAGGCGCGTCGACAGGCAGATTAAGATAGCCCGCAATCTGCTTTTCTAATTTTTTAACGCGCGGTCCCGTCGTTATCCAGCCCGATTTTAAAGCGCTTGCTACTTCTTCCACTTCCGCGTCGGAAATATCTGGCGGTGAAAACGGAATATTCATTTTATCAATCATATATAATCCCTTTCGTTCTACAAAAATCAATCTTTTTTCAAAAAATATACTTATCAGTATATAATTAAAATAATTATAACATAGTACGACGTATTTTTCAACAATAATAAATATAATTATTTTTATTCTTAAAAAAATGCAAGATAAAAGAAACACCCGTTCGATATGAACGGGTTTAGTGTTTGGAGCTGGTGAGCGGACTTGCCTCTCTCGAGCCTCCCGCAAAACAGTCCACAGGACTGTTTTCTTGCCAAAGGCAAGTGCGCAACCTTTGGTTGCTTGCTCCTAATTCAAGTCCGCTACATATTTTTACAAAAAGAAAAACCCGACCTATAAGGACGGGTTTTTCTTTTCGTGGAGCTGGTGAGCGGACTTGAACCGCTGACCTGCTGATTACGAATCAGCTGCTCTACCGACTGAGCCACACCAGCATTTTGCTTATTTAACGGCAACTTGCCGTTTCTTTTTTTTTTGATTATATCATAATTCTATCTTAAAGACAAACAAATATGCGAAAGATATTGAAATTTTTTAATTTTTTTGTTATAATCTTTCTATGAAATATCATATAGACACGCAATTACTGAAAGAAAAGTTTATAAAGGAAAGCGAGTGCCCTTTATGCGACGTTAAAAAAACCGTTGAAGACCAAATCGTTTACGAATTTCTAAACGACGCGGTTATGGACGACGATATGCGGATAAAAGTAAATAAATACGGGTTTTGCAGACACCACTTCGACCTTTTGTTCGCAGGGAAAAACAAACTTTCGCTTGCCTTACAACTTTCGACGCGGGTTATGAAAATAAAGGGCGGTTTTACGCCGCCGAAAAACTTTAAGTCGGCAAAGAAACTTGCCGAACAGTTAAGGGCAAAAACCAAAACCTGCGTTATCTGCGACATATTAAACGAGAGTATGGAAAAGTATTATAAAGCGGTCGCCATGCTATATAAAAAAGAACCCGAATTCCGCGAGATTGTAAAAAACGGAAAAGGTTTTTGTATGGAACACTTTGCCTGTCTTTTAGAAAACGCAAGCGAATCTTCCGCCTTTTCTAAAGAATATTTACAAACCCTATCAAACCTATTTTACGACAATACCGACAGATTTTTAAGCGAATTAGACAGGTTTTGTAAAAAACACGATTACAGAAACGCGCTTATGCCGTTAGGTTCAGCCGAAAACGTTTTGCCACGCACGGGCGATAAACTTTACGGTAAGAAAAATATTAAACAATAATATATATTATAAACATAAGAAAACGCGCTATGCAAAAATGCATAGCGCGTTTTCTATTAGAGAAAGTACTTTTGGTATGTGCAACACTAAATTAAATCCTATCACCGTCGTTGATGTATAAAATACCGAGACAGTTTTCCCCGCAATGGCTTGTAATAGTTCCGCCCGCGGTGGTAACGTAAATCTTTTTAAATCCCCTTGCTATAAGGCGGTTTTTAACGCCTTCGATAATTTCGGGGCTTGCCGTAGTGTATGTAATAAACACGTTCGAAAGGTCGGGCGAGTTAAACTCCGCCAAAACGTCTTCGCAATATTTGTTTACGACGTGTTCGAAATTGCCCCTATATTTCTTGCCCGAAACCATCTTGCCGTCTTTTACTAAAATCTGCGGTCTTATTCTTAAAAGGTTTGCGCCGAAATATGCAAGCGAAGAACACCTGCCGCCTTTATACAGATAGTCTAATCTCATTAATTCGAAACTCGCTTGGACGAACGGTACTCTTTCTAAACATTTTTCATAAATATCTTTCGCGTCTAAACCTTTTTTTACGAGTTCGACGGCGTAAAGTGCTAAAAGCGCGATACCCGTCGATAAAGAACGCGTATCTATTACGTAAACGTTTTCCATAGTATCGGCAACCGACTTGGCGTTGTTATAGGCACTACTTAATTCACTCGACAACGAAAAATGTATTATCGCGTCGTAATCCTTTTTTATCGAAGAAAAGTGTTCTTCGAACTGCGCGCTGTTTACCGCGCCCGTTTTCGGTAGTATTTTATTTTTATTTACGAACTCGATAATTTCATGTGAAGTAATTTCCCCGTCCAACTTATTATCGTCGCCCAAAAAAATCTGAAAAGGAACTATCTTAATGTCGTTTGCTTTTTTAATTTCTTCCGTGATATCGATTGTTGATTCTGCCGAAATTGCTATTTTCATAATAATCTCCGAGTCGTCGATTTTTGTAATTTTATAATATACGATATTCTATAAAAACAACAAGAGAATATGACGTTTTTAATACTACACTTGTTTTTCGTTCGGTAGAGTTATGAAAAATACTCTCTCCTACAAGTAGAATTATAGGAAATATCTATCATTTTCGTTTGCAAACGGTGAAAAAATATGATAAAATGAATATATGGACATAAAAGAAAACATTGCGAAAAATATTACGACGTACAGGAAAGCGTCTAATCTGACGCAACTCGATTTAGCGGAAAAACTGCATTATTCGGACAAGGCTGTATCAAAATGGGAACGCGGTGATGCCGTGCCCGATATAGTTACGCTTAAAAGCATTGCCGACCTGTTCGGTATAACGGTAGACACGCTTATCGGCGACCCGAAAAGGGCAAAACCTAAATCGAAATACAACCTATCGAAACGAAGAATAATCCTTGCCGCCTGTTCTGCGGGGCTTGTTTGGTTAGTTGCCATCGTCGCTTATGCGTTTATAGGGCTTATTTTTGAAGAACTTATCTCGGTAAGTTGGCTATCTTTAATCGTTGCAATACCTATAACCTTTATCGTGCTTTTGGTTTTAACTTCCGTTTGGGGCAAAAATATCTGGAACGCCGTTTTCAGTTCCTTTCTCGTGTGGACGCTGCTTTTAGCGGTTTATCTGTGTTTATTTAAACTGCTATCTACTCCGCCACTACGACTATGGCTGATATTTATTATCGGAATACCGCTACAAGTTTTAATCGTTTTATGGTTTACTTATAAAAACGTAAACAGACAACATAAAGACAACGCGGAAATATAACGTAAAATACAAAAGGCGATATGCGTTTGCATATCGCCTTTTTTTTCGTACTTTTTTTATACGGAAATCGCTTTCCCTATTATCGACAGTATTTCGTTTTTATTCTGACCCGAAAGAGATGAAACTGCAATTATATCGTTCACGCCCACTTTTAAGCAGGTCGCAATGCGTTGCAACTGCGGTTTGATTTTGGTCTTCGGCAGTTTATCGCTTTTCGTCGCAACGAGAGAAAACGGTATCTGATAATGATATAAATAGTTTATCATCATCTTATCGTCTTCCGTCGGGTCGTGCCGTATATCGACAAGGGAAATAAGAAGTTTAATGTCTTCTTTTAATAAGAAATCTTCTAAAAGTTTTCCCCACTTATTCTTTTCTTCCTTGCTGACTTTCGCAAAACCGTAGCCCGGTAAATCTGCAAGGACGAAATCGCCGAAATCGAAGTAGTTAATTAGTCGCGTTCTGCCGGGGGTTACCGAAGTGCGCGCTAACTTTTTATTATTGCCAAGCATATTTATCAGCGAAGACTTACCGACGTTCGACTTGCCCGCGATTGCGATTATCGGTTTATCCGTCTTATAAAACTTATCACTCGACGCTACCGAAGTTATAAACGTTGCCGATTTAATGTCCATTTTTTCTTACAATCTTATCGCCGTATTAAACACGGTTTCCACCGTTTTAACGGGAATAAAATCTATCTCCTTTCGTATTTCTTGCGGAATATCGTCTAAATCCTTTTCGTTGCCGTAAGGGATTATTATCGTTTTAATGCCTTGTCTGAACGCTGCAAGCGACTTTTCTTTAAGTCCGCCTATCGGCAATACCTTTCCACGAAGGGTTATTTCGCCCGTCATTGCGATATCGCACCTTACCGGTTTATTCGTTAAAGCCGATAAAATAGCCGTCGCCATAGTTATACCCGCACTCGGCCCGTCTTTCGGCGTTGCGCCTTCGGGAACGTGGATATGAATATCCCTTTCGCTGAACAGTTTTTCGTCTATATTATACTTTTCCGCGTTGGCGTGAATATAACTTAAAGCGGTTTTGGCAGACTCTTTCATTACGTCGCCGAGTTTTCCCGTAAGAACTATATCGCCCTTGCCTTTCATAAGCACGACTTCGATAGTAAGCGTCGTCCCGCCGATACTCGTCCACGCAAGCCCCGTCGTCGCGCCCACTTCGTCCTGTTCCATCGTAATATCTAACAGGCGTTTTCTTTTCCCTAAATACCCTTCTACGTCTTCTTTATTTATAATCTGTTTTTTAAGCCTGTGCTTTTCCGCAAACTTGGTCGCTACTTTTCTTATTAAACTTCCGATTTCCCTTTCAAGGTTTCTGACCCCCGCTTCCATCGTGTAGCCCGAAATAATTTCTTTTATCGCTTCGTCTTTTATTTCTATATTCTTTTTAGTCAGCCCGTTTTCAACGAGTTGTTTCGGAATTAAATAACGTTTTGCAATCTCGAACTTTTCTTCTTGGGTATAGCCCGACAACTCGATTATTTCCATGCGGTCGAGTAGCGGATACGGAATAGTATCGACGCTATTTGCCGTGGTTATAAACATAACTTTCGACAAGTCGTAAGGTATTTCCAAAAACCTGTCGCGGAAGGTAGAGTTCTGTTCGGGGTCTAAAACTTCTAAAAGCGCGCTTGCAGGGTCGCCGTGAATATCGGACGAGAGTTTATCAATCTCGTCTAATAAGAACACGGGGTTATTAACGCCTACGTTTTTCATACCGTAAATAATACGCCCCGGCATTGCGCCGACGTAAGTTCTTCTGTGCCCGCGGATTTCCGCCTCGTCCTTAACACCGCCTAAACTCATACGGATAAACTTTCTGTTAAGCGCCCTTGCAATAGAAGACGCGACCGAAGTTTTACCTACCCCCGGCGGACCTACGAAACAGATTATAGGTCCTTTGATTTTTTTGGTAAGTTGTAAAACCGCGATATATTCGACTATTCTATCCTTTACCTTTTGAAGCCCGAAATGGTCTTTATCTAATATCTCTTTCGCCTTTTTTAAGTCGTTGTTATCTTCCGTACACTCGTTAAACGGCACGCCTAAAAGCCAGTCTAAATAGTTTAATATAATCGAATAGTCGGGCGAAGACGGATTGATTTTATCAAGCCGTTCCACTTCTTTTAACGCCTTTTCTTCAATCTCTTTCGGCAACTTCTTTTCTTTAATTCTCTCTTTTAATTCGTTTCCGTCGTCTTCGTCGCCGAGTTCCGAGTGAATAGCCTTTAACTGTTCGCGCAGATAAAACTCTTTCTGACTTTCGTCGATATTAGTTCTGACTTTCGACGCGATGCGCTTTTCAATCTTTGCGATTTCCACTTCTTTTGAAAACAGTTTTTCAAAAGCGATAAGCCTGTCCTTCGTTTCCGTCGTTTCAAGAATATTAAGGCAGTCTTCTTCCTTTAAGTTTACAAGCGACATAGCGTTGTCGATAAAATTATTAGGGTTAGAAATAGCGGTTATAGTCGACAACATATCTTTCGTGATACGTTTTTCAAACAGAGTAAACTCGTAAAACGCGCCCTTTGCCACCCTGAAATACGCTTCCACTTCTTCGGCTATCGCGTGGTCTTCGTAAGGATAGGCTTCCGCCATAACCTTAAAGCAACCTTTATCCTGCGTAAAAAGTGTTATTCTGCCCCTTCTTAACGCTTCGACGCTGACTTTCATATTGCCGTTAGAAAGTTTAGCAACCTGTTTTATCTTTGCTATTACTCCGACGTTATTTATATCTCTTTTCGTCGGGTTATCTATAAACGCGTTCTTTTGAGTCGCAATAAACAAGTAATTATCGTAAACGCGCGCTTCTTCTATCGCCGAAACAGACACAGGTCTTCCCACGTCGAAATTGAGAATAGTATTCGGAAACAGCACTTTCCCGCGAAGGGCAACAAGCGGATACTCTTTTGCACCCGTTTCAAACGTTTTCCCGTCCGTTTCTTCGGTTTTTTCTATAAAACTTATTTCCTGTTCGGTTTTTATTTCTTCCATTTTAGCCTCTTTATATCATTTGGTATTTTTCTAAAAGTGTTTTAATCGGTTTATCTTTATAAGGCACGGTAATCTCGTCCGCAATCTTTTTTAACTCTTCCCGTCCGTCGCCCACGCAAACGCCGTGCCACTCGCCATTTATAAGTTCGATATCGTTCGTCGAGTCGCCGACGGCGATAATTTTATCGTAAGGTATGTTATAATATCGCGATAAATATCTTACCGCTTGCCCCTTACTGCAAGACGGGTTTATCGCTTCTATTATGTAAGGCGAACCGTTGTTAAAGATTATCTTTCCTTTATATTCTGCGTTTAATTTATCGGTAAGAGTTTTCGACTGTTCCGCCGTACAGTTGACGTTGATTTTCTGAATAATTTTGCCGTATTCTTTAATAAACGCGCATAAATCTTTTTTATAAATAACGTTGCCGTTTAACCTTTTTTTGTAAACTTCTATGTAGTCGGACGGTTCGTTGTAGATTAGCATATCGTCCACTTCGATAATAACTTTTACCTTTTCTTGTTGAAACTTTTTAACTATCTCTATCGCGTCGTCAATTCCGATACCGCCGACGAACAGCGTCTCGTCCGTTTTAACGTCTTTTATCATTGAACCCTGATAGGAAATAACTATACCGTCAAGATTATATTTACGGCATATCGCCATAATTGACGAGTTGACCCGCCCCGTAACGATAGCGAACTTTCCACCGCGCCCCGTATATTTTTTTATCGCGTCAACGGTTTCGTCGTCGATAACGTCTGGCACAGTGCCGAGAGTTCCGTCAAAATCGCTGACCATTAAATCGTATTTCATCTCAATCCTTCTTCCGTAAGTGTCTTAATGATTTCTTGCGCCTGTTTACGTCCTATACCTTCGACCTTTATAAAGTCTTCTTCCGTCGCCTTTATTATACCGCTTACGTCCTTAAAATACTCTAATAACGCGCGGATTTTAACTTTCCCAAGACCGTTTACTTTATCGAGAACGGAAGACATCGCCCGTTTACCGCGCAAGTTCCTGTGATAGGTGATTGCGAACCTGTGCGCTTCGTCCCTTATTCTCTGCAACATCTGTAAGCAGTAGTCGCTTTTCTTTAAGACTATCGGGTCTTTTGAAAAGAGCGTGTAAATCTCTTCGTTCCTTTCCGCAAGCGCGATAAGGTCAATATCTTTTATCCCCTTTTCGTCGAATACTTCTTTAACCGCCGACAACTGCCCTTTACCGCCGTCTATTACGATAAGGTCGGGTTTTGGAAACTTACTTTCGTCGCTACTTAACCTTTCAAGCCTTCTTCTCATCATTTCTTGGTGCGACCTGAAATCGTCCGCACCTTCGAAGGTCTTTATCTTAAACCGCCTATAACTCGCGCTGTCTTTAACGCCGTCCGTAAACACTACCATACTTCCGACTTTATCGACGCCGGAAATATTAGAAATATCGTAGCACTCCATACGCTTTGGATATTTTGAAAGGTTTAATATTTCTTTTAAGCGTTGGCAAGCGGAAACGGTCATATCGTACTTATGCTTTACCCTGCCGATTGCCGTGTCAAGGTGTTCGCGCGCGTTGTCGCCTGCCATATCGGCGAGTTTTTTCTTGTCGCCCTGCTTCGCGTGGAACAGATACACCGTTTTACCGAGTTCTGTCTTAAAATATTCTTCGATAAGGTTTGCGTCCGCTATCTCGCCGTCGGTTATAATTTCGTTCGGAATATCGCTGTTTTTACCGTAATATCTTAAAATAAACTCTGAAATCACGTTCTCGTCCGTTTCCGCGGAAGAAAATGCAAAGTTCTTTCCGCCCTGCATGATACCGCGCCTTATAAAGAGTATCGAAACGGCACAGTAAATCCCGTTCGAGCGGTAAGAAATAACGTCGGCGTCGATAAACTTATTAAGCGCAGTAATACGCTTTAACTTTATCTTATCAAGCCCCGTTAAACAGTCCCTATACTTTAACGCGAGTTCAAAATCTTCGTTGGCGCTTGCCGAAAACATTTTTTCCTTTAATAACTTTTCGGTTTTTGCAATATCTCCGTTCATAAAATCGATTGCTTTATCGACGTTTTCACGGTAGTCCTTTTCGGAAACGTACAAAGAACACGGTGCAAGGCACTTTTTTATGTGGTAGTTAAGGCACGGTTTAATCGGCTTAACGTTCGAGAGTTTTTTATCGCAAGGTCTAATAGAAAAGGCAAGGTTTAATATATCTAAAACGTTGTTTACCGATATTCCGCCCATAAACGGCCCGAAATACTTCGCCCCGTCGTTCTGTATCTTACGGGTAATAGTAAAAGTAGGATAAGTGTCTTTCAGATTGATTTTTATATACGGATAAGTTTTATCGTCTTTTAATAAAATATTATAATGCGGTTTATGTTTTTTTATAAGATTATTTTCAAGAGATAAGGCGTCGATTTCACTCGGAACGACGTAATAATAGAAGTCGGCGATATTTTTTACCATTGCTTCGACTTTTTCGGGTTTTTTATTAGAGTGGAAATAACTTCTTACCCTGTTTTTAAGATTTTTAGCCTTGCCTACGTAAATAATCTGCCCGTCGGCGTTCAACATTACGTACACACCGGGGTTATTCGGCAATAACTGTAATTTATCTGAAATAATACTCACAAATACATTATAACCGATTTTTGCGTTTTTATCAAGGTTTAATAGCCCAAAAATTCCACGCCTTTAAGAAGAATATCGGAAAGCATTTCGTTTCTTATCGAATAGAAAATGACTTTGCCCTGTCTTAAACTCTTTACCGCACCGCTCGTTTTTAATAGTTTAAGTTGATGCGACACCGTCGTTTGATTTATGTTTAATAATTTCGAGATGTCGTTCACGCACATTTCGGTTATCGATAGCGCGGAAATAATTCTTAATCTGGTGTAATCGGAAAACAGCGAAAACAGGTCTACGAGTTGATAAAGCGTGTCGCCACTCGGCACGTATTCTTCCACCATAGTTTGCAATCTTCTGTCTAATAATAATTGTTCCATATCTGCCCCCTTAAATCAATAAATGTGAATATGCAAACATATTACTATAACCAAAAAAGCGCATAATAAAAAGTTTTATCGCATAAAGTAAAATATAGTCGTAATTTATCTATTTGGAGGTCGTATATGAATTCAAACAATATAGTTTTGGTTGCTTTAATGTTCTTGCTTGTCAATAATAACACGATAACGACGACGCAACTTTTACTGCTACTCGCCCTGTTGTCAACGGCGACGGGCAACTGTTTTTTTAACAACTCTAACTCATAACTTTCGATTACGACGAAAAAAGGGCAACCGATAACGGTTGCCCTTTAATTTGATATTTTTCTAAATTACTTGATTTCAGAGAAATATTTAATCGTTCTAACCATTTGGCTGGTGTAAGAGTTTTCGTTGTCGTACCAAGAAACAACCTGAACTTGGTAAGTATCGTCGTCAATCTTAGAAACCATAGTTTGAGTAGCGTCGAAGAGTGAGCCGAACTTCATACCAACAACGTCCGAAGAAACGATTTCGTCTTCATTGTAACCGAAAGATTCGGTAACTTGTGCTTTCATAGCGGCGTTGATTGCGTCCTTCGTAACGTCTTTACCTTTAACTACTGCAACGAGAATAGTCGTCGAACCGGTAGCGGTAGGAACACGTTGCGCAGAACCGATAAGTTTGCCGTTTAATTCAGGGATAACGAGACCGATAGCCTTTGCAGCGCCCGTGCTGTTAGGAACGATGTTCATAGCGCCCGCTCTCGAACGACGAAGGTCGCCCTTTCTCTGCGGTCCGTCGAGAATCATCTGGTCGCCCGTGTAAGCGTGAACGGTTGTCATGATACCCGAAACGATAGGGAACGCGTCGTTAAGCGCTTTCGCCATAGGTGCTAAGCAGTTGGTCGTGCAAGATGCAGCCGAAATAATGTGGTCGTCCTTCGTTAAGGTCTTGTGGTTAACGTTGTAAACGATAGTAGGAAGGTCGTTGCCTGCCGGTGCGGAGATAACGACGTTTTTAGCTCCCGCGTCGATATGCGCCTGTGCTTTTGCCTTTGCGGTGTAGAAACCGGTGCATTCCAAAACTACGTCAACGTCGAGTTCGCCCCAAGGAAGGTCCTGTGCTTTCGGGCAAGCGTAGATAGTAATCTGTTTGCCGTCTACTATGATTGCACCCGGAACGGTAACGGTTTTCCCGTCTTCGGCGTACTGCGCGTCGATGAAATCAACTTTGTGGTCCCTTGCATAGTTGCCTTGCATCGTGTCGTACTTTAAAAGATGCGCAAGCATTTTAGGGCTGGTTAAGTCGTTGATAGCAACGACTTCATAGCCTTCAGAACCGAACATCTGTCTGAAAGCGAGACGGCCGATACGACCAAAACCGTTAATTGCAACTTTTGTTACTTTTGACATTTTTTATGTCCTCCAAAAATAATAATTTTTTGTTTTTTATCACGTTTTATTATATCTTTATCTGTTTTTATTGTCAACTTTTTGATAGCCTTCATTTGCTTTTTTCACAGTTTTCCGTCGTTTTTTACACAAAACCTGACATAAATTAACTATTTATGAAAATAAATATCATTTTATTTGAGATTTTCGGGATTAAGCCCAGTTAAGTCGGCGGGAACGAACCTTCCGTCTTTACGAATCAGTTCGCCGTCGATATATATTTCTCCGCCGCCGTATTCGGGGGTCTGAATCTGCACCAAATCCCAATGCACGGCAGAGATATTTCCGTTGTAGCAATCGTCGTAGCAACAACCGGGGGTAAAATGGATAGACCCCGAAATCTTTTCGTCGAAGAGTATATCGCCCATAGGCTTCGTAATATACGGGTTTACGCCGAAGGAAAACTCGCCCACGTATCTCGCGCCTTCGTCCGTATCGAAAATGGCGTTTAACTGCTCGGGATAATTGCCCGTCGCCTTTATAATTTTGCCGTCCTTAAAGGTCAGCGACACGTTCTCGAACTTAACGCCCTGTTCTATACTCGGCGTGTTGTAAGTAATAACGCCGTTTACCGAGTTCTTTACGGGGCAGGTGTATATCTCGCCGTCGGGGATATTCCTTTCGCCCGAACACTTTTTACTGCCTATTCCCTTTATCGAAAAGGTTATATCCGTATCTTTTGCGATAATATGCACCTTGTCGGCTTTGTCAAGCCTTTTTTTCAGCGCGTCCATCGCCCTGTCCATTTTGGAATAGTCGAGATTGCATACGTTAAAATAGAACTCTTCGAACGCGTCCGTACTCATACCCGCCTGACTTGCCATACCTTCGTTAGGATAGCGAAGTATAACCCACTTCGTCTTTTTAACGCGCAATTCGTGGTGAACGGGGTGCGAATAGAACTCGCTTTCTATCTGCATTTTATCGGACGGAACGTCGGAGTTTTCAAGGCTGTTGTTTCCCCCGCGGATACCTATATACGCGTCCATTTCCGCCATTCTCGCCCCGTCGTACTTGGCGCGCAGTTTCGCCTGTTCTTCCGTCTGCCCCAAAAGTAACTGTCTCGTTACTCTGTTGTCGAATATTTCAACGAAAGGTATGCCCCCAACGGCGTAAACTTCTTTTACTATCTCGTTTACAAGCATATAGTCTATTCCTTTCGCTTCGATTAAAATCTTTTCGCCCTTTTTAAGGTCGCAAGAATAGTTCACAAGGTTTTTCGCTAATTTTTTAATTCTTTCGTCAATCATAATAATTCCTTTTTTAACGGCTTATATCCTTTTTAATATATACAAAATATTGCCGTCTTATAACTATTTTCAGTTTATCACTCTTTTAGCCCCCTTGTCAACGATACGCAAGCCACCTTTTTATTATATCAAATAAATACTATGTTTTGCCGAAACGGCAACGCCGTTGAGTGTATCTTTCTTATCGTACCGAGATTTTGAAAAAAAATCGAGTGTATCTTAATAAAAAAAGAAACGCAAAATTGCGTTTCTTTTTCTTGTCGTTAATTTAAAAGTGTGAAATAAACAATATAAAAATTATTTCTTTTCAGATTGTTTAACATCTTTTTTGTCGTCGTTCTTTTTAATTTCTAAGTTTTTACGGTCAACGACAACGTCTCCGTTGTTAATATCTTTTGTTAAATTATCAACAGCTTTAAGCCTGTCTTTAAAATTCTTAAAAATACCCATAACTTTTACCCTCCTTTTTTTTATTGTATCAAGTCTTATAAGACTTGTCAAGTATTTTTAGACTTAAAACATATATAATAAAAATATGATTTTCAGTCAAAGGTTAAAAGAGTTAAGACTTGCAAACAATTTAAGCCAAATGCAACTTGCTATAAAAACAGGTATAAGTCAATCGGCAATCGCAAAGTGGGAACTTAATAAGACCGAACCGACGGCAAGTGCAATTATAATATTGTCGCAGTTTTTTAATGAAACGACCGATTATATTTTAGGTTTAGAAGACTAAAAAAGTTTTTTATTTTTTATCGCAATAAACATTATTGCAATCAATTTAACTATTATTTTTACCGTGCTAATTCGTATTAGTGCGGTATTTTTAACGGGGATTTCGGTTTTTTGTTAAAATCGTTTGCTTTAATATTAAAAAAGATATATAATTATGGTTAGAAAAACAAATAAAACTGTATTAAGTTTTGGAGGAAATTTTTTATGCCATTAGTTAATTCTAAAAAAATGTTTGAACAAGCCTATAAAAACGGCTATGCAATCGGTGCTTTTAACGTAAACAATATGGAAATCGTTCAGGGCATCACGGAAGCCTGCAAAGAAGAAAACGCGCCTGTTATTCTTCAGGTAAGCAAGGGTGCAAGGGCTTACGCTAACCACACTTATCTCGTTAAGTTGGTTGAAGCGGCGGTTATCGAATGCCCGAATATCCCTATCGTTTTACACTTGGACCACGGCCCTGATTTTGAAACTTGCAAGGCTTGTATCGACGGCGGATTTACTTCCGTTATGATAGACGGTTCGCATCTTCCGTTTGAAGAAAATATCGCACTCACCAAAAAAGTCGTTGAATATGCGCACGCACACGTTCCTTACGTTACTGTTGAAGGCGAACTCGGAACGCTTGCAGGTATCGAAGACGACGTTAAGGTAGAAGCGGGCAACGAATCTTACACCAAGCCTGAACAGGTTATCGAATTCGTTGAAAAGACGGGCGTTGATTCGCTTGCTATCGCTATCGGAACTTCGCACGGCGCTTATAAGTTTAAGCCTGAACAATGCACGAGAAACGAAAAGGGCATTTTAGTTCCGCCTGCACTCCGTTTCGATATATTAGAAGAAGTAAGCAAAAAACTCCCTGGTTTCCCTATCGTATTGCACGGTTCGTCTTCCGTTCCGCAGGAATACGTTAAGATGGTAAACGACAACGGCGGTAAAATGCCGGACGCTATCGGTGTTCCGGAAGAACAACTCCGCCAAGCGGCAAAACTTTCCGTTTGCAAAATCAATATCGACTCCGACCTTCGTCTTGCAATGACGGGTACGGTAAGGCAGTTCTTTAACGAACACCCTGACAAGTTCGACCCGAGAGAATACTTAAAACCTGCAAGGGCAAACATTAAGGAAATGGTTAAACATAAGTTAAAAGACGTTTTAGGTTGCGCGGGAAAAGCAGACGAATGTCTTTAAGATTTAACCTATAAAAAACATAAAGGATAGGCAAAATTGCCTATCCTTTTTTTTTCTTTTTTGTTTTGTTTTTTTTAATCGCTGAATAATGCCGTCGATAAATATCTGTCGCCCGTATCGGGAAGAAGAACGACGATAAGTTTTCCATTGTTTTCTTCTCTTTTAGCAAGCGTGATTGCGGCAAACAGCGCCGCGCCCGAAGAAATGCCGACCAAAACCCCTTCGCTTTTGCCGAATTCTTTACCCGCCTTAAACGCGTCTTCGTTGGCGACCGCTATTATTTCGTCGTAAATATTTGTGTTAAGAACTTCGGGAACAAACCCTGCGCCGATACCCTGTATCTTATGCGGACCTGCAACCCCCGTCGATAATACCGCCGACGAAAGCGGTTCAACGGCAACGACTTTTACGTTCGGGTTTTTGCCCTTTAAGTATTCGCCTACACCCGTTATCGTTCCGCCCGTGCCGACGCCCGCAACGAAATAATCTACCTTTCCGTCGGTATCGTTCCATATTTCAGGACCCGTGGTTTCTCTATGCGCCTTTGGGTTAGCAGGGTTGACAAACTGCCCTGCGATAAAACTGTTCGGTATCTCTTTTTTTAGTTCTTCCGCCTTTTCTATCGCGCCTTTCATACCCTTTGCGCCTTCCGTTAAAACTATTTCCGCACCGTAAGCCTTAATAAGTTGCCGTCTTTCAACCGACATAGTTTCGGGCATCGTAAGAATAAGGCGATAGCCCCTTGCCGCCGCTACCGACGCAAGCCCTATACCCGTATTCCCAGAAGTCGGCTCTATAATAACCGAACCTTCTTTTAATATGCCCTTTTTCTCCGCGTCGTCTATCATCGCTTTCGCTATCCTGTCCTTAACAGACCCCGCGGGGTTAAAATATTCGAGTTTTGCGACTAACTTTGCTTTTAAGCCGTATTTCTTCTCTAAATGCGTCAATTCAAGTAATGGCGTGTTGCCGATAAGTTGGTCGGCTGAAGTATATATTTTTGCCATAATTTTATCTCCTTTATTTTTTATATAATGATTATATCATAAATAACCTACCTTGTCAATAGGTTTTATATGTTTATTTGTAAAAAATTTAAGAGATAAAAATATCTCTTAAAAAGTTTTGCCGTGTCAGATGTTATAGTCGTTACCCGAAAGGTCGATTTCCCTATCGAGAATATCTTGCAGGGTAATGCCGTTCAAATATTCTTCTTCCACCTTTTGCAGCCCTTTCCACACGAACAGCGTAGGGCAACTGCCTGCGCGCGGGCATTGATTAGATTTCGTTTCCAAGCAAGCAACGGGTGCAAGGCTACTTTCGGTAAGCCTTAATATTTCGCCGACGGTATATTCTTTCGGGGATTTTGAAAGTTTATAACCGCCACCGTACCCGCGGGAAGCAATCAGCATATTTTCCCTATTGAAAATAGGAATAATCTGTTCTAAATACTTTTTGGAAATATCCTGCCGCTTCGCAATATCTTTAAGGGTAATAAATTCGTTCTGGCTGTTTTTCGCTAAATCCACCATAACCCTTAACGCGTATCTTCCCCGTGTCGAAATCATTTTCTTCCCCTTTTTATTTAATGTATAAATTATAATACATAATTACCTACCTTGTCAATAGGTTTTCGGCAATTATAACTATTATATTAAAAGGTTTAAGCCGTAAAAAACGCTGTCGATACCGTTTTTATTTATTATTTCTTCTTTTTCTATCCCGAACTTTTTAGCAACGTCGTTAAAATCTTCGTTAGGTAGCACCTGATAAACGTTTTCTTCTTCTATATACAGAATATCGCCCGCCTTTATTTCTTCGGTTAAGTTATTGTTCTTTTTCAGCGAAGAAAAAGAAACGGAAAATCTTTTACAAACAGATAGCGCGGTATCCCCGTCTACCACACGATAAAAAAACTTTTTCATAAAACTATTATATTTATCTTTTCTTACGAATAGACTTATAAAGAAAATATCAAGGGGATTTACTATATTTTGAAAGGGTTTTATAAAACTGTTTTTATAGTAACCGTCTTTTCCGTATGCGAAAAGGCGTTGGGGTTTTTATACAGAATATTTTTATCGAGAACTATCGGCACGGAAGGAATAGGACTATACCAAGTCGCCCTGTCCCTTTTTTCGCTTATTCTGTCGGCGTGCGTTTCGGGAATACCGATAACCGTTTCACGGCTTATGATGAAATACCGTTCGGAAAACGCACCGAAAAAGGTCGGCGGTGTTATAACGGCGGGGCTTACTTCGGCGCTTTTTATAACCGTTCCCGTCTGTCTTGTGTTTTTTATTTTCCACCCATATTTATCTTTCCTGTTTGCCGACAACAGGTGTATGACCATTTTTTTAATACTCTTGCCGTCAATTATCTTTACTTCGCTTTATTCCGTTCTGCGCGGTGTGTTCTGGGGCAATAAAGATTTTCTTCCTTACTCGCTTATCGAACTTTTAGAAGAACTGTGTATGATTGTAGTCGGCATAGTTTTAATATCGTTAAGCACTACGGTAACGGGCGGGGCGATATCGGCGGGAATTGCCGTTTTTATTTCGCTTACCTTTTCCTTTACCCTTGCCACGATAGTATTTTTCGTAAGGAAAAATAAACTCTGTAATCCCATAAAACTTTATAAACCGCTTTTATCGTCGGCAATACCCATTACCGCAATGCGAACGGCTAACACGCTTTCTATTTCGTTAGTGTCGATTATTCTCCCTTTACGGCTCGTTGCGTCGGGATTAAGCAGTGAAATGGCAATGAGTGAGTTCGGGTCTGCCGTCGGGCAGGCGCTACCGCTACTTTTTATTCCGTCGACTATAACTAACTCTTTTACGCTTGTGTTAATACCCGAAATAGCGGAAACCTTTTATAAGAAAAACCACGTTATTCTTCGGAACAACGTGGAAAAATCGGTTAAGTTCACTATCTTTATTTCCTGTCTGTTTATTCCGCTTTTCTTCGTGTGCGGGGAAGAGTTAGGCATTGTAATCTTCGACAACGCCGACTGCGGGAAATACCTTTCCGCTTCTTCACTTATGCTGTTTTTTATCGGGCTTTCGGGAATAACTACAAGTATTCTTAACTCTATGGGGCAGGAAAAGAAAACGCTGTTATATTACGTAATAAGTAGCGTGTTTATGCTCGCTTCCGTGTGGTTCTTGCCGAAATATATCGGCATATACTCGCTTATTACAGGCTTTGCGTTCGTGTACTTACTATCTTCCGTATTAAATATTAAACTTCTGAATACGCAATGTTTTTATAAGCCGAGAATATTCTCGTTTTTAACATACTCGTCGCTACTTCTTTTACCTACGGTATTATTATCCTACCTTATAAAAAATATCGTTTTATCATTTTGCGGAAGCGTGATAACTCTGTTTATAGTCGCCGTCGTGTCCGTTTTAACTCTCGTTCTACTATACTGCGCGTTCGACGTTATCGATATTAGCGTAATGAAAAAGCGGTTCGTTTTAAAAAGAAAAAAGGCGGTTTATTAACCGCTTTTTTTATTATTAAAAATAGTCTTATTCGTTAAATAGATTAAACTTATTTTTCGGTAAAACTTTTGGCAAAAACGCAACGAGCAATAAACATAAAACGGCATTTCCAACTGCAACAAAAGTTTGCCACGGCAACCTGACGAACAGATAGGCAAAGAAGGTTTTTTTGCCAAGCCCGTAAATAAGCCATAGCCCGAAAGTATTAAGAAAACAAGTACAAAGTATAAGAGTTATGATTGATGAAATAACCGTGAGCAAATACTTATTTATTCTGAACTTATCAAAAAGTAGCCCCGGAATAAACCCGAAAAGCCCGCTTGCAAGACCGATAAGCGGATTATAAACGCCTTGCGGAAAGATGATAGCACCGATTAGATCTCCCAAAAAGCCGACGCAAAATCCCCTTTTATAACCGAGCAACAACCCTGCCACAAAACAAATCGTACTGTTAAACGAAATAGCGATATAGTTTTGCGGATAAAAGGTAATAAAACAGTTAAAGATAGTACACAGTGCCGTTAGCATTGCAGTATAAACGAGTTTTTGCGTGTTAGATAAATAATTTCGTTCTTTATCCTTAACGAAAAACAGTGCGATAAAAAGCCCGATAATTAAAAGAAGCGGTAAATATAAATACCATTTTTCAATGATATTGCCGAAAATAGCGGAAAAATCAAAAGATGAAACTAATAGATTTGACATAAAAAAATCTCCCTTATAGAGAGACCGATATAATAGACGGGTAGCCCCGTCGGTATAATAGCGGACGCGCAAAGATACCGCAAGAAAAATTCTTTTCGTTTGCAAACGACATCCCATTTTGCAACACTTTACGCATCTTTGCTACTCTATACGTAAATAATAACATTATTTTAAAATATAGTCAACAAAAAGGAATAAATATCGCCGTTTTATATAATAATAACTTCTATGGCGGTTATTTTTATAAGAACACTTATTATTTACCTTACTCTGACTGTGGTAATACGGTTTTTAGGCAAAAGGCAGATAGGCGAAATGCAACCTTTCGAGTTTATAGTAACCCTGATTATAGCCGACCTTGCCTGCGTGCCTATGTCGGACGTTTCTATTCCGCTCGTTTACGGAATAGTCTCTATTCTCGCGCTGTTTATAATGCACCAGCTTTTTTTCTTACTTGAAAGGCGGGGTAATTTTTTTAAGAAGATACTTTCGGGAAAGCCGAGTATCGTTATCGATAAGGACGGCGTTTGTATAGCGGAACTTAAAAAGAACAATTTAGGGGTGGATGATTTAATAGAGAGTATGCGTTCGCAAGGCTACTTTTCGTTGGACGCGGTGGACTACGCCATTTTCGAAGCGAACGGAAAACTGTCTGCACTTGAAAGAACAGACTATAAAGCGGAAAAAACGTCTATTCCCCTACTGCTAATCAACGAAGGCAGAATAGATAAGTCTAACGCCGATAAACTTCAAATAACGGAAGAAATGTTAAAAGAGTTTTTAGAAAAAAACGACTGTTCGCTTTCTAAAACGGAAATAATGACTGTTGACGGGAACGGCAGAGTTTATTTTCAGAAATACAAGGAAAAGTATAAGATACTTTTTTTTGAGTTAAAAGAAGGGGTGGAGTTTTGAAAACGGTGGTATCTGTTATATCGGCAATAATAATACTGATTGCGGGCGCAATAGTTGAAAACCGATTTATAAAAAAACAGTTTGACGAACTTAATTATTCGTTTAGTATTCTTTACGAAAAAATAGACGACGAAACGGCGACGGAAAAAGACGTTTATGCCGTTAAAGAACAATGGCTCAATAAGAAAAAAAGTTTACACGCCTTTATTCCGCATAACGAGATAAAGGAAATAGATTTATGGCTATTTGAAACGGCGGTTTTAGTCCGCGATAAAGAGTGGACGGAAGCGCTTTCAAAAGTCGACGTGTTAATAAGCCTATCAAAAGAAATACCGAAAACCTTTTCACTGTCTGTTGAAAATATTTTTTAAAACTAAAAGCACCCGAAAAGCCTTTCGGGTGCTTTAATTTTTAAGTTAATTATTCTTTAACTTCTTCGATTTTCTTTGCGCCGTTCGATTTTTTATTTATTATGAACTTGGTAACAAACAACGAACCTATCATAATAGCAATCGAAAGCGGAAGCATAATAATAGCGTTTGTGATAAAGCCCGCTAAAACGAAACATACGAAGGAAATAACCGCAACGTAGAGTGCGTAAGGTATCTGCGTTGAAACGTGGTTAATGTGTTCGCATTCAGCCCCCGCGGACGACATAATCGTCGTATCCGAAATCGGTGAACAATGGTCGCCGCAAACAGCGCCGGCAAGACAAGCCGAAATACCGATTACGAACAACGGGTCGGTGCTTTCAGGATACATAGCGGTTACTATCGGGATTAAGATACCGAAAGTACCCCACGAAGTTCCCGTCGCAAAAGAAAGAACGCAAGCAACAAGGAATATGATTGCAGGCAATAATCTCTTTAACGTTTCAGGAACGCTGTACATTAAGTCTGCAACGTAATATTTAGCACCGAGTTCGCCCGTCATATTCTTTAACGCCGTTGCGAAGGTAAGAATAAGGATAGCGGGAACCATAGCGGCAAAGCCTTTCGGGATTAAATCCAAAGAATCTTTAAAGGAAACGGTCTTTCTAACCGCCAAGAAAATCATAGTGATAATGAGTGCGATAAGTCCGCCCCAAGGAAGCGCTATCGTTGCGTCGGTATCCGCAAAAGAATCAAGGAAAGACGCACCGTCGAATATTCCGCCGACGTACATAACCGCAAATACGCTACAAATAATAAGCAAAACTACAGGGAAGATAAGGTCTAATACTTTACCGTTAGACGCAGGTATTTCCTGTTCGGTTTTAACCATTTTACCGCTGAATAAGTCGCCTTTTTCCGCGTTTTCTTCGTGTTTTTTCATAGGACCGAAATCTATTTTCATAAGAATAATACCGAGAACGAACACGAGAGTTAACAGCGAATAGAAGTTGAACGGAATAGCCATAATAAACAACTTAAATCCGTTTCCGTCCGACGCGTACTGCGAAACTGCGGCAGCCCACGAAGAAACAGGCGCTATCATACAGATAGGCGCAGCCGTCGCGTCGATTAAATACGCGAGTTTAGATCTGCTTACCTTTTCCTTATCGGTAACCGAACGCATAACAGAACCGACCGTTAAGCAGTTAAAGTAGTCGTCGATAAAAATAAGGATACCTAAAACGAAGGTGCAGAGTTGCGCGCCGACTTTCGATTTAACGTGTTTAGACGCCCACTCGCCGAACGCTTTTGAACCGCCCGCTTTATTAACGAGACAAACTAAAAGCCCTAATTCGACAAGGAAGATAAATATTCCCGCCGTCCCCGATACCGCGTCTATTAAACCCGTGTTTACGATATGGTCCATAGTTTTAAGCGGTGCAAAATCGGCAGCCAAGATAGCACCCGATAAAATGCCGACGAATAACGAAGAGAAAACTTCTTTCGTTATAAGTGCCAAGCAAATGGCGATAATCGGCGGAAGCAAAGCCCAGAACGAGCCTTGCACGAAGCCTGTGCCACCACAAACTTCGCACTCTTCGCCTATGCAATCGCGACACGCAATAGAATTATGCGCCCAGCCCGTAGCCGTTACTAAAATAACGAGTGCGAGTGCGATAAACGAAGCAACGATGACCGTGATGGTCTTTTTGTTGAAAAACTTTTTTTCGTTTAACATACCTTCTCCTTTTTTCATTGAGTATTTTTAAAATAAAAAATCACGACGCTACTAAACGCCGTAATCTCGACAAAGTTTGGTAGCACAACATACCGAAACCGGTATGACAGTTGCAAAAATATTCTTTTTGCACCCAGACAATCCGCCCCGTGGAAGAACGCATCTCTTCGGCAATCTTTCCTTTCCCACACTCGGCAAATCCACCCCGAAGTGCTTATCATAAAGATTGCGCCTCTATCCGTAATTTAATTACCACGTATAATATATTACAATATTTTCCTTTTGTCAACAATTTTTACTTTTTTTATCGGCTTTTTTAACAATTTTTTAAAAAAAGGCAAAAAAAAATAAACCCGCAAAGGTTTATTTTCATTTTAAACGATTATATATCCCCCATATATATCATTCAGGAAGAATAACGCAAGTCGCTTTTACTTCCGCAAATAATAATATCATAGAAATATCGGCTTTTCAATACCTTTTTAAAAATTTTTTATATTTTTTTGCGATTTTTCTTACTTTTTGCCCTTTTATTCAGATTTTTCCTTGCTTTTTGAAAACACGCATCCGCAATAATTTTGCCGATAAAGGTCGTATTCTTTTGAAAGTTCAATCGAACGAAGGTATCCGTTTCTCTTTTTGAAATCGGAAGACAGGTAGGTTAAATTAAACTCTTTTGCCGTCTCTTTCCCTATCTCGTTTAATTTATCGCTGTTTTTAAGGGGCGATAAAGTTAAAGTCGTCGCAAAAAAGGGATATCCGTGTTCTTTTGCGTACTCGGCGGTCTTATTAAGCCTTAACCGATAGCAGATAAAACATCTTTCCCCGCCTTCTTGGCAGTTTTCGTAGCCTTTCACCGCAGAATAGAACTCTCGGCAGTCGTAATCGCAGGAAACGAAGTCGACGCCCATCAAAGACGACAGCCTTTTCTGTTCGTCCCGTCTTTTAATATACTCTTCTTCACTGTCGATGTTCGGGTTATAGTAGAAAATGCATATATAAAACCCTTCTTTCAGCCGTTCTATACACGCCGAAGAACAGGGTGCGCAACAACTGTGCAATAAAAGTTTCGGTTTTATTCCCCTTTTAATATTTTCGTCGATTAACGATTGTAGTTCTTTATCGTAATTAACCTTGTTCATATTAAACGGTTATTTCCTTCCTTACTACTTCGCCTTCGTTAAGCGTTTGCAAAAACGCCTTTCCACCCGCGCTTATAACGTTTGTTATAACCCCGTCGGTAAACTCTACCGCGCAGTTATTTTCGATACATACAGCACTTTTTATACCGTTTTGCTTTTGCACTTTTGTAAAATCTTTTTCCCGTTCGTCAAAGTGCGGACAAGCGGTGTTATCGACTATTCCAAGCCCTTCTTTTAAGGTGTATTCGGCGCTTTTTCCACGCATTATTTCGTAATCGGTAAACATTGTCTTAAACCAACAGATAGCCCCCGCCGAAAGCCCGCAAATGATTTTGCCGTTATTATACGCCGAAACGATAAGGTCAAGTAGCCCCGTTTCTTTCCATTTATCGAGCATAAACACGGTATCTCCGCCACCGATATAAATCATATCGGCGTTATCGATTTTATTTTTTATTCTCTCTATATCCATTTCGCCGTACACTATAAGCGCAACTTCGGCTTTAATGTCGAAAACCGAAGTATAAGTCTTTCTGAAACTGTTAAAGTACGGCATAGAATCGTGCGAAGCCGTGCCGATAAAAAGGGCGTTCGCCCGTTTTTCACCCGCGTGCTTTTTTGCAAGGTTTGAAACGTACTCGTCGATTTTTAAAGTCGTTTTGTTTTTTATTTCGCCACCGCCGATTGCGATAATCTTTTTTTCCATAATAATTCTTTTTCCCGATAAAAGGTTAGACCCCTGCCTAACCTTTTATAATCTGCATTGCTACGTCGTGAAAAACCACCTGATAGGCGTCTTCCCCGAACTTCTTTTTAACTATCTGCCCCGCTTCCGACATTTTATTTTCCCTGTTCGCGTGGATATCGCTTGCCACGAAATCGACAAGCCCTTTATTAAAAAGTTTTTTCGCGTTTTTGCCGAACCGCCCCAAGTTCCTTAAAACGTCGTCCGCATTGACCTGCAATAGGCCGTGGCTACGCTTTATATCTATAACGTCGTCTATCGAGAGATAATTATATCTGTTTACGTGCGCAACTATCGGAATATACCCTATTCTCGACAGTTCGTACACTATTTCCGATATTTCAGAGTTAATATTATAGTCGAACTCTAATAAAACGAACTTGGTGCCGTTAAGCGTTAAAACCTGTTTTTCTTTTAATTCAGTTTTAATGTTTTTAGTTACGAATATTTCTTCGCCTAAATAGAGATTTACGGGAATACCCTGCGACTTGGCGCTGTCTTTTAACAATTTAAAAGCGCTTTCTATTTCAGCGGGCGTTTTTTTATAGCCTTCCCTGTAATGCGGGGTACATATAATATCGCTGACCCCTGAAATCGCACTCGTTTTAAGCATGGCAAGAGAGTCTTCAATACTCCTACTGCCGTCGTCGATATTCGGAATAATATGTGAGTGAATATCTATCATACGTTAAACCTTATAGGTTTCCTATTTGTCTTTTTTGGCATCGTCATCAAGAGTACTTCTGTAATAACTGTAATAACCCTTTCCGTAATAGGCGTTCTCGCCGTAAATACTCTTTTTTCTGTCGTACATTGTAAATACCGTACCTAATATTTTAGTGTTGTTTTTATTCAACTCTTTTATCGCGTCGCTAACCTGATTTCTCGTAGTCATACCGTAAGCGACCAAAAAGAGAACGCCGTCTGAAACCTGTGAAATGTTTATATAGTCGGAAACCTGCAATATAGGTGCGCAGTCTAAAATAACGTAGTCGTAGTCTTCCCTTAATTTTTTTATAAGCGTTTTAAACTTATCGGAAATAAACACTACCGACGAATTGTAGATTTTCGCACCGCGGGAAATAATGTCGACGTGTTTATATTCGGTTTTTTTAATAACGTCCTTTATTTCCGCCTGTCCTAAAACGTATTCCGCCAAACCGGTTTCGAGAGAAGTACCCAAAAAGCGGTGAACGTTAGGTCTGTGGAAATCCAAGTCAACGACTACTACCTTTTTATCGGTAAGCCCCAAACTTACGGCAAGGTTAGTCGCAACCGTGGTTTTCCCTTCGTGGGCGACGGACGATTCTACCTGAATAACTTTATTGTTGCCGTCGGCGTTTAAGAATAAAATATTATCCCTTAACCTGTTGTAGCCTTCGATTTTAGCACCGCTTGCGTTTTCGGTTATTATAATGCCGTCCGTTTCTTTGCCGTTAGATTTCCTTTTCTTAAAAAACATAATTACACCTTGAAGATTTTATTTTTCGGTAAAAATATAGTTTGCACCATAGTTATACCGTAATATATATGATAACATATTATATCGGGTTTTTCAATATAAAACCCGTTTTTATTTATTCCGTCTTTTTCTTTTTGCCGATTAGCCCTATCAAGTCTATTTTAAGTTCGGACATGAGTACGCTTAAAAAGATAATCGTAAACCCGACAATCAACGGCACGGTAACCTTTTCTTTTCCAAACAGTATTGAAAACAGCGCGCCGAAAACCGCTTCTAACGATAAAATAATCGCCGCTTCGCTCGGGTTGGTTTTTTTCTGCCCCTTAATTAGCGCAATCTGTGCGTATATTGTCGCAAACACGGTAAGGTACAGTATTTTAAGCCCCTGATTTAAGTTAAGCCTATAAACGTCTATTCCTTTCGGCAGTTCGGTAGTCAGCGATAAAAGGCAAACGAAAACCGCCGTCGTTAAAAGTTGAACAAACACCATAGACGCGGTGTCGCAATCGCTGTATTTTTCAAGATAAACCAACTGAAAGGCGAAAAATACCGCGGAAAAAAGCGTCATACCTTCGCCTAAAAAGGTAAAAGTCAATATTGCTTCCCCGCCCGAAAACGAGATAAACCCCACGCCGATTATACAAGTGCATAACGCGATTATGTTATACGATTTAGGTTTTTCTTTAAGCATAATCCACACTAAAAAGGGCGCTAAAACGCAATAAAGCGAAGTTAAAAAAGCGTTTTTCCCCGGCGTAGTGTGTTCCAACCCTATCGTCTGCGTGGTGTAGGCAAGGGCAAGCGAAATGCCGGCAAAAAGCCCGCCGATTAGCGTTCGCTTATTCATTTTCAGTATTCTTTTGTGAAAAATAACGAAAAAAATAAGGGCGGACGATAAAAACCTTAACCCGATTACGTAAAACTTCGGCACTTCCGCTATCGTGTCGGCAAGAACGACGAAGGAAGTTCCCCAAATAATCGTCGCGCTGAACAACAGCACCTGCCCTATTAAGTTTTGTTTATTCTTTTCGTTCATAAAAATATTATATCGTATTTCACCCCCTATTTGCAAACGATAAAAGGGGATATAACGTCAACTTTTTTATATTTTTAATTATAAATAAAATATTTCATTGACTATGTTTTTAATAAATGTTAAAATGAACGTAGGAGTTAATTATGATTAAAATAATAGTTGATACTTTAGGTGGAGACAACAGCCCTTACGCGGATATAGACGGCGCACTATCAGCGCTTAACGCTATCGGCGACGCGCATATTACGTTAGTCGGCAACGAAGAAGAAATCACAGCGTATTTAAACGGAAAAGAATACGATAAAGAAAGATTAGCGGTTTTAGACGGGAAGGACGTTATCGGTTGCAACGATAAGCCGACCGTCGCGATACGTGAAAAAAAGGAAAGTTCGCTTTATAAAAGTTTTGAACTTTTAAAAAACGGCGAAGACTATAACGCACTCGTAAGCACGGGTTCAACGGGCGCTATTCTTGCGGGCGCGGTTTTAAAAATCGGTAGAATCCGCGGTATAAAACGCCCTGCGTTTTGCCCTATTCTTCCGACAATGACGGGCGGTATCGTATCTATTTGCGACAGCGGTGCGAACGTCGATTGCGACGCGACGAATTTAGAACAATTCGCAATGATGGGCAATCTCTTTTTACAAACCGCTTATAATAAGGAAAATCCTAAAATCGCCCTTCTTAACGTCGGCACGGAAGAAGAAAAAGGCGATTTACTTCGTAAGGAAGTTTTCCCCCTACTTAAAAACAACCCCGAACTCAATTTCGTCGGCAATATGGAAGCGCGCGATTTATTATCGGGCGACTATGATTTAATAGTCTGCGACGGGTTTTCGGGGAACGTGCTTCTTAAGGCGACGGAAGGCGCGTGCATAAGCCTGTTGACGCAGTTAAAGGGCGTTTTTAAAAAGAACTTAAAAACCAAACTCGGCGCGCTCGTTATCAAAAAAGACCTTTATAAACTTAAAGACTATATGGACTATAATAATTACGGCGGTGCGGTTTTATTAGGAACTGCAAAGACGATTGTAAAAGGGCACGGGTCGAGTAAGGCGCTTTCCGTTTTCCATTGTATAAAACAGGCTTACAATATGGAAAAGAACGGTATCCGCGATAAAATAAGTGAGAGAGTTGCGCCGATAACGAACGGCGAAAATTAAAGGAAAGAAATAAATATGAAAATTTATAAAATTATAAAGTTTTTCGTGTTTATTTTAGCGGGTATTCTCGTTTTAATTTTTCACGACTTTTTCATTGAAGAAAAGTTTTCGGCACTACCCCTTTTAATCGGCGGAGTTATGGCGTTTTACGGCATTGAAGAAACTGCGCTTATTATTATCAGAAAAGAAGTAAAAGAAGAACGCGGTGAAATCATAAGTAGTCTTATAACCCTTTTACTCGGCATAGTACTCGTGTTTATCGTTCGTGGTTCGGAATCGGAAATCGTCGCCATATCTATTCTTTGGTCGGTTTGGGCGATAATGCGCGAAAGTGAAGAAATTAACGAGAAAGTGCTTAACCATCTCGACTGCAAGATAACTTCGTCCATTAACTTTATCGAGTCGGTAGTCGTTATCGTTTATAGCATTATGCTAATCGCTAATCCAACGCACCACCACTTAAACTCGCACCTTATTCTTTTGGGCGTGGAACTTATTTTAGAAGTTATCTGGCCACAATTTATTGCCATTGAAAAGAATCATATAGAAAAAAGAAAAGCGATAAAAGATATTAAATAAAAACCGAAAAATATAGGAAGATTACAAAAAATATTTTTTGATTGTAAAACTTGCTTGAAATATCGCTATCAAATGTGTTATAATCAGTATACTATAAATATATAAATAAGGATTATTCTTTTTATGGACATTTTTAACAAGTGCAAAAACTACACCAAAGTTGACGACTTAAAAAAAGCCGATTTATACCCTTATTTCCATACTCTCACTTCTTCGCAGGACACCGTAGTTTTAATGGAAGGCAGAAGAACTATTATGCTTGGTTCTAACAACTATCTTGGATTAACCACCGAAGACAGCGTAAAGAAAGCGGGAATCGACGCTATTAAAAATTACGGCACGGGTTGTTCGGGCAGTAGATTTTTAAACGGAACGTTAGACACGCACGTGCTTTTAGAAAAGGAACTTGCGGAGTTTTTACATAAAGAAGAAGTAGTAACTTTTTCAACGGGTTTCCAGTCTAATCTCGGTATTATAAGCGCGATTTGCGGGCTTGGCGATTATATATTATGCGACAAGGAAAATCACGCGAGTATTTACGACGGGTGCAAGTTGTCTTACGCTAAAATGATAAGATACAACCACTCGGATATGAAAGATTTGGAAGAAAAACTTAAATCGTTAGATTTATCTAAAAGCGGGGTTTTAATAGTAACCGACGGCGTGTTCTCTATGAGTGGCGAGATTGCAAAACTTCCTGAAATCGTATCTATCGCTAAAAAATACGGCGCAAGAGTTATGGTAGACGACGCGCACGGGCTTGGCGTTTTAGGTGCGCACGGCAGGGGTACGGCAGAACATTTCGGACTTGAAGACGAAGTCGATATCTATATGGGAACTTTCTCGAAATCGCTTGCATCTCTCGGCGGTTATATGGCTGCGTCGAAAGTCGTTTGCAATTACGTAAGGCACAATTCCCGCCCGTTTATATTCAGCGCGAGTATCACGCCGGCAAGCGTGGCTACCGCAAGGGCGTCTCTTAAAATTTTATCTGAACACCCTGAAAGAGTTAAACAGTTAGAAGACATAAGTAATTTTATGAGAGACCTTTTAGTTTCAAAGGGCATTAAGATTATAGAAAGCACAACCCCTATTATTCCTATCTACGTTTATGAAGACGAAAAGGCGTTTATGGCGTGCAAAATGCTTTTGGAACGCGGTGTTTACGTAAACCCCGTTATAAGCCCGGCAACCCCGAAAGGTTTTGCGCTACTTCGTACGAGTTATACGGCAACGCATAAAAAGGAAGACCTTATCTACGCGGCGGAACAAATTAAAGAAGTTTTGGATATACTCGAAGTTAAGTAAGATAATATTTAATATTTCAGCCACCCTTTTCAGGGTGGTTTTTTATATTGACAAACGGAAATATTTTATATAATATTGTATTATGATTCTGACTTATGAAATTGATACCCCTACCGATATTAAATCGGTATTAGTAAAAAAAGGGTTTTCTAACAATTTAATATCTGCCCTACTGTTAGAAAAAAAGAATATTTTTATTAACGGTAAAAAATATACAACCGACTATCTGTTAAACAAGGGCGACAACTTACGAATAGTATTAGAAGACCAACCGTCTTCCCTTATTCCCGTCGAAAAAGATATAAAAATCGTTTTTGAAGACGAGTTTTTTCTGGTAGTAAATAAAGAAAAAGGGCTAACAACAATCCCTTCAAAACGGCACTATTCCGATAGTCTTGCGGGCAGGGTCGCATATTATTATCAAAAAAATAAGATATGCGCAGGTATTCATATCTTAAACAGATTAGATAAAGAGACGGCGGGTTTAGTCGTCTTTGCAAAAAACGGCTATACTCATTACGCCCTTTCAAAAGAAAAAATAACTAAAAAATACCGCTGTACGGCAACGGGTATTTTTGAAAAAAAACAAGGCGAAATAAACGCGAATATAAAAAGAGAAAGTATAAACGGTGTTAAGCGTATAGTCGATAAAAGCGGACAGAGTGCCATAACCGTTTATAAGGTTGTCGGCGAAAGGGACGGCGATTCGCAACTTTCAGTCAGCCTTAAAACGGGCAGAACGCACCAGATACGCGTTCACCTATCGTATATCGGACACCCGTTAAAAGGCGACGCACTTTATAACGAAAACGCAAAAGATTATAATGATTTTGACTTAACTTCCTATCATATATCTTTTTACTGCCCGATAAACGGGGAAAATTATAGTTTCACGATATAACCCCCCCCGATTTACTCATAGAAGATTAAAACTTAATGAAATATAATTATTGACTATAAAAAAATTATATGATAAACTATCAACGTTAAAGGAAAAGTTAAAATGTTTAAAAATTTATATGAAACGATTAAATCGTTAAATGCAGACGTGAATAACGTTGCAAATTGTGAGAAGGCAAAAAAATTAAGAAAAAAATTATTGTCAATAGGATTGTCAATAGGAATCTGTGGTCTTTTAGGCGTGTTCGTATGTTTTGCTTTTGCCGCCACGGCAGGTTTTGATGCTTTTGGTCCGAACGGACCTACTGCGAGAATTATGATTCCTTTTTTACTGTTTATTCCTTGTAGCATAGTTGCGGTAATAGGTTTTGCAATCGCTTCTCTTGGATTTAAAATTGTGATTACGGGTTATACTACTGATTTAATCAACGAAACAATAGGCAATACTTGTCCTAATTGCGGTGAAACGTTACGACAGGAAACGATATTCTGTCCTAAATGCGGAACAAAACTTAAAAAAGAATGTCCTAATTGCAAACACGTAAACGATTACAAATCGGAATTCTGTTCTCAATGCGGAACTAAACTCGATTGATTATTAAAAAAACAAACCTAAAACTATTTAGGTTTGTTTTTTTATTAGTTTCAGAATTTTATCTTTTAATCAAAGTTTTTTTATTAAAACTATTTACTTTCCTTTATTTGGCTGATAAAGAGCCCTGCGACGGCGAATACCACCGCGTAAGCAAGCAACACCAAAATATTCACGAGTGCGTCGCCGCTTTCGGCATAGCCCGTAAACGACGTGAACAGCGAACTTATCCAGTATTTAGACGTTTCCATTTTAGCAAGCGTATCAATAAGCATTAAAACGAGAGTAACAACGAGTGGCAGAACGATATTCAAAGCGATAGCGGGCCCGATTTTACCTATCGTGTAAGAAAGCACGAAATAAAGCGCGTGCATAGCGAGAATACCGCACGCCTGACCTAAAATCACGGTAATAACGCTTTCGCCTATATCCTTCGTGATACCGAACGAGAACGCGCCGTAAATAAAGGCGGCGAGTAAGGTAATAATCGCCATAGCGAACGCCGAGACAAGCGAAACGATATATTTCGATAAATAAACCGTTTCCCGTGAATAGCCTTTGCCGAAAATATTTTTATCCGTGCCGTTAGACACTTCACTCGTTGCGAAAATGGCTAAAAAGATTGCAATCAGGGTGTCGTAAATCCCCGCAAGCGTGACTTTTACAATTTTATAAGTATTTACATCACCAGAACCGCCAAAAATTTCTTGTGCAATTTTTTGCGTTTCGCCTAACGCCCAGCATTGTAAAATTGCGTAGACAACGGAAACGGCGGTTATAATGTAAAAATATTTGGAAGTCAAAATCTTTCTGAATTCGAATTTAAGAAGTTTTCCCATAATTATCTACCTATCCTTTCAATAAAATAATCTTCAAAATCAGAACTCGATTTTGCTAATTCGTAAACCCCTATTCCGCCATTTACTAACTTTTCGTTGATAACGGACGACATATCGAGATGGTCGAATAAAGTAACGGTATCCCCTTCTTGCTTATAGTTTTCAAGGAAACCTTCCTTATTTAAGATTTCTAACGCTTTATTCGTGTCCGAAACCTTAATAACGAGTTTATTTTCACATCTTTTCATAAGCGTTTCCGCGTCGATTTCGTCAACCAACCTGCCGTTATTTATTATGCCGTAGGTCGTCGCGATTTTTGCAAGTTCGTCTAATATATGCGAAGAAATTAAGAAGGTTACGCCCTTTTCCTTATTGAGATTTAGGATTGTGTCCCTTATTTCTTTAATCCCCGCGGGGTCAAGCCCGTTCATAGGTTCGTCTAAAATAAGTATTTCGGGATTGCCTAAAAGCGCAACGGCGATACCGAGCCTTTGTTTCATACCGAGCGAATAATTAGCGACTTTTCTTCCGCCGACGTCAGATAAGCCCACTAACGCTAATATTTCTTTAATTTCCGCGTCCGTTCCGCCGAAGATAATAGAAAACCGTTTCATATTCTCGTAAGCGGAAAAGTTTTTATAAAGCCCAGGGGCTTCGATAAGCGAACCTATCTTTTTCCTTGCGTGAACGTAATCGGTTGTGCCGAACAAGTCTATTTCGCCGTAAGTCGGATTAAGTAGCCCCAAAATAAGTTTCATTGCGGTAGTTTTCCCCGCGCCGTTTTTTCCGATAAACCCGTAAATATCGCCCTTTTTAATGTGCATATCCACGTGGTCGACCGCCAACTTCCCAGGGAACTTTTTAGTAAGCGCCCGTGTTTCTATAACGTATTCGTTTTCCATATCCACCCGTCCTTTTTTAGTTGTATTATAATTATACAATAAGAAAAATAATAAATCAACAATAAATAACTGTCGTCCTTTTTTATTTTTGCCAAAAAATCCTTTTATAATGTTCTTTTTTATGATATAATGCAAAAAAAGGAAGTATAAAAATGAATAAGAAGAAAAAACTTTCAATTATTTTTAACGTTTTAATCTTTGTTTTTGTGTTATTCGGCTCTATTATGGCATTTGGAAAAATAACCGTAATCCCCGTTTCATCAGACAGTGGTAATATCTTAAAATACTTCACTGTGCAGTCAAATATTTTGGCGGGTATCGTCGCTTTACTTTATGTCATTTTTTATATTAAAAATAAAGACAAGGATATCAAAGTGCCGTTTTTCGTTTTCGTTCTTAAATATATTGCAACGATTGACTTACTTATTACCTTTTTAGTCGTTGCTCTGTTTTTAGGCTTTATCACGCCTGACGGTTATATTTCCGTTTACTATAACGCAAATTTCTTTTTTCATCTTATCGTGCCGATATTAAACATCATTTCCTTTATCTTTTTTGAACCGTTTTATTTCGTTAAAAAAATTCAAACATTATTCGGGGTTATTCATTTATTCATATACAGTATATTTTATCAGATAGTTGCAATATCGCATTTTGAAAACGGCAAAGTCGATATTAAATACGACTGGTACGCTTTCGCCCAAAACGGCGTAATAGTTGCCCTTCTCTTTGCCGTCGTCCTGTTAGCGATAGGCTATCTCACCGCCTTCGCCTTTTGGAAAATAAAAATAAAACGAAAAAATTAAACGATATAAAAAACGGCACACACTTGTGTGCCGTTTTCGTTATTATTCGATTTGTTTTTATTTTAATTGAGACTTTCAAGATAGATTGACGCTTGCGTCGACGCTACCGCCCCGTCTGCAACCGCGGTCGCTACCTGACGAACGGGTTTCGTTCTGCAATCGCCCGCAACGAAAACGCCTTTGGTTTTCGTTCTGCAAGTTTCGTCCGCAATAATATATCCGTCCTTATCAAGGTCAACGACGTTAGTAAACGCCTTATTATCGGGCACTTGCCCTATCGCTATGAACACGGCAGGGATTTTATGTCGTTTTATCTCGCCGTCCGCGTCTTTATACTCAATCGCTTCGAGTTCCTTTTCGCCGACGTAGTTAAGAACACTCGTGTTCGGGCGAATTTCGATATTGTCTTTTGCCCTTACCGCCCTTTGCAATCTTTCGTCGCCGAAAAACTTATCGAAAAGGGTGTACATATAAACTTTTTTGCAATAACTCGATAATAAAAGCGCGTATTGAAGCGCGGTGTTAGCGTCCCCAACTAAAGCGACTTCCTTATCTTTATAGAACGCCCCGTCGCAAATAGCGCAATAATAAACGCCTTTGCCGACTAAATCGTCCCTATCGTCTTTGGTGCGAAGGTGTTTATGTTTAACGCCCGTCGCGATAATAACGCTTTTACCTTTAAATTCGTTATATTCCGTTTTAACGGTAAAGTCCCCTTCGCCGTTTTTGATTATTTCGGTAACCTTATCGATTTCAAGTTCCGCGCCAAGCGCCGTAATTTGTTCAAACAAGTTGTCGGCAAACTGTTCACCGCTTATTTCCTTTATCGAAGGATAATTTTCAAGTCTCGGGCTTGTCGCTATCTGACCGCCTAAACTTTCGCCTTCCAAAACCAAAACGGTCTTTCCGTTTCTCAATGCGTACAGCGCCGCGGTCATACCCGAAGCGCCCGCACCTACTACTATTATATCGTACATTAGTTTATACTCTCAATATATTTTCTGATTTCGCTTGCGTTATCGTAAACGTCGAACGAACTGCCGTTAGGAACGAGTAGGGTCGGCGCTTTTTTGATACCGAATTTCATTGTAAGTTCTTTTTCTTCTTCCGCGTTGACCGTCGTGTATTTGATACCCGCTTTATCGAGCATCATTTTACTCGTCTTACAGTTAGGGCAACCGTTTCTCGTAAACAGCGTAAGCCCTTCAAGTTCAGGCGTAGCGGTCTGTTTTTTGGTTTCAGTACCGCATGCGCAACCCTTACCGTGGAAATTCGAATTGTCTATATCGTAAACCTTTCTGTCTGCAAACTCAGCCCTTTTACCGTCGTTCCAGTTCTGAACAGGACGATAGTAGCCTGTGATACGGCTGTAAACTTCCGTCGTCTTTCCGCAAACAGGGCATTTATAAACTTCGCCCGCGATATAGCCGTGATCCGAACATACCGAATAGGTCGGCGACATCGTATAGTAAGGAAGTTTATAGTTTTCCGCAATTTTTCTTACGAGATTAGCGGCAGCCTTCCAGTCAGGAAGTTTCTGACCCAAGAAAGCGTGGAAAACCGTTCCCGAAGTGTATAAAGTCTGTAAATCGTCCTGAATATCGAGTGCCGAGAAAATATCTTCGGTAAACCCGACAGGCAAGTGCGAACTGTTGGTATAGTAAGGCGTTTTGTCGTTATCGGACGCCGTTATTATGTCAGGGTATCTCTTCTTGTCGTGTTTTGCCAAACGGAAAGATGTAGATTCGGCAGGCGTCGCTTCCAAGTTATAAAGGTCGCCGTACATTTCCTGATAGTCGGACAACTTGTTTCTCATAAAGTTAAGAACTTCTTTCGTAAATTCCTGCGCGTCATTATTAGTCAGGTTTTGTCCTACCCATTTAGCGTTCAAGCACGCTTCGTTCATACCTACTAAACCTATCGTCGAGAAGTGGTTTGCAAAAGTTCCCAAATATCTCTTCGTGTAAGGGTATAAGCCCACTTCTAACAATTTGCTTATCGTGTCTCTCTTAACTTTAAGAGAACGTGCCGAAATATCCATAAGACGGGTAAGTCTTTCGAAGAACTCTTCCTTCGTTTTAGATAAATACGCTATTCTCGGCATATTGATAGTAACAACGCCGACAGAACCCGTCGATTCGCCCGAACCGAAGAACCCGCCGGATTTTTTGCGGAGTTCACGAAGGTCGAGACGCAATCTGCAACACATAGAACGAACGTCGCTCGGTTCCATATCTGAATTGATATAGTTGGAGAAGTACGGCGTGCCGTATTTTGCAGTCATTTCAAACAATAACTTATTGTTTTCCGTTTCCGACCAGTCGAAATTACTCGTTATCGAATAGGTAGGGATAGGATACTGGAATCCCCTGCCGTTCGCGTCGCCTTCAATCATTATCTCGATAAACGCTTTATTTACCATCGCCATTTCTTCGGCACAGTCTTTATACTTAAAGTCCATTTCCTTTCCGCCGACGATTGCGTTCATTTCCGCAAGGTCGTTAGGAACTACCCAGTCGAGAGTAATGTTGGTAAACGGCGCTTGCGTGCCCCAACGGGACGGCGTGTTTACACCGTAAATAAAGGACTGAATACATTGTTTAACCGCCTTATAGGAAAGGTTATCAACCTTAACGAAAGGCGCTAAATAAGTGTCGAAAGAAGAAAATGCCTGTGCGCCCGCCCACTCGTTCTGCATTATGCCAAGGAAGTTTACCATTTGGTTGCAAAGCGTGGAAAGATGCCCCGCAGGAGACGAAGTGATTTTGCCCGGAACACCGCCGAGACCTTCTTTAATGAGTTGTTTTAAAGACCAGCCCGCGCAATAACCCGTAAGCATCGATAAGTCGTGAATATGAATATCGGCGTTTCTGTGCGCTTCGCCGATTTCATCGTCGTATATTTCAGATAACCAGTAGTTTGCGGTAACCGCACCCGAGTTAGAAAGAATAAGACCGCCAACCGAATATGTAACGGTGGAGTTTTCTTTAACACGCCAGTCGGAAACTTTAAGATAGTCGTCTACGATCTTTTTGTAGTCTACAAGCGTTTCGTTGATATTACGAACTTTTTCTCTCTGTTTACGATAGAGAATATAACTTTTTGCAATATCGACGTACCCCGCCTGAATAAGTACTACTTCGGCGCTATCCTGTATATCTTCAACGGTAACTACCCCGTCTTTAATCTTCTTCGAAAAATCCGCGGTAACGCGAAGCGCCAACATATTGAGTATGTCAGCCGTGTAATTTACCTGCTTTGCGTTGAACGCTTTACTTAATGCCGTCGATATCTTCGACATGTCGAATTCTACTAAACTTCCGTCTCTTTTCTTTACCTGAAACATTTTCTTTCTCCTTAATTGTAATAAGCCTATTTAATATATCATATTAAATTACCGTTGTCAATGGTTTTTTGGAATATTTTGTTAATATTTTTTTAGCCAACCACAATATATTGTGTTTTTAATAAAAAACGCCTTTCTTGCAAATAATGCAGAAAAAGGCGGTTTTTTGTATAATTTTACAGTCGATTTACCTATTTAAAAGCCTTAAAATGGAGTTGTATTTTATGATGGTGAGAATATCTATTAACCACAAGATATTGAACCCGAAAATTAAGCGCACGAGACAAGCGAGATATTTTTTTTCTTTAAATCTTATAATCAGCCCGAAAATCCAGCAAGTTAAGAAGATAACGGCAAACAGTATACTTTGCTTTCTGTTGAATCCGAAATAATCGTTATGTCTTTCCATAACAACCCCCGTACAATATAAGGTAAATATTTTATATAATAATATATTACAACTTTAAAACAAAAAAGTATATCGAATTTAAAAAATAAATATGATTTTTTGTAATATAAATTTGTTGCAAAAAACTAAAAAATATATTACAATGATAAAGACCCTTTAAGGAGGGGTGTCAGAGTGGTCTAATGTGCCCGCTTGGAAAGCGAGTAGAGAGAAATCTCTCGTAGGTTCGAATCCTATCCCCTCTGCCAAAAAATCCGCTGAGACGTTTGTTTCAGCGGTTTTTTGTTTTCGATTAGATAAGATAGGATTCGAATTAGGAGCCAGCCGTTTACGGCGTGCTTGCCGAAGGCAAGAAAACAGTCCTGTGGACTGTTTTGCGGGAGGTTCGAGAGAGACGAATCCTATCCCCTCTGCCACACACGATCCAGTTGAACCTATAATGGTTTGACTGGATTTTTATTTGTGATTTTTGTTAAACGGTAAAAATCAAAAAGACAACAAACGATAATACTAATAAGTGAAAACAAATTGTAAAAAACAAGGTGCCGTATGAATACGACACCTTGTTTTTTAGGAAGTTTATATAATGAATAATCAAGACTAATTTAAAGCCTTATTTTGCCCTATGGACAGTTCCGCCGACAAGGACGATCATTTTAACAGCCTGCAAAGAATAGTCTTGCAAATCGACGTTTAAGACCTTATCGAGCGTTCCTTTTGCGAGAACTTTAACTTGTCCCACGTTTTTAGCGACAAGTTTCTTTTCCCAAAGAGCCTCGATATCAACGGTGTCGCCGTCGTTAAAGTTGGCGGACAGAAGGTCAATATTGATTATTGCCTTTTTGCCTTTATGGACTTTTCCGTCAACGTCGTCTTTGATATAGGTTTCGGCAACTTCGTCGGACATTTCGGCATCAGCCTCACTTACGGTGACCGCGTGATGATGTTCTACGACAGTTTCGGTTGTTTCAACTTTGGTTTTAAGTTCTTTAATAAGTCCTTTTTCTATCAACGCTTCTGTATATTCATAAGGGAACGAGTATTCAATATTATGTTGTTCACCCTTAACTAAACCGAGATTTGCACAAACCGTTGCAATCAAGTCTTTTGCGAGAGTACATCTATGTTCGTTTTTAATGCGATACATACAAGACACAAGTGCGAACTTTTTAGATTCACAAAGTTCAACTTTATATTTTGTTGCCTTAAAATCTTTAACGTCAAGTGCAAAATAAACGCATAACGTTTTGCCCCTTATACCGAATTTAAGAACAGGTTTGCGTCCGTAATATACCGAATCGTAATGCCACGAAACTCTACTTAACGTCTTTTCGTAAGAAAGCACTTCGTTTTTAAGTTCGCCGTAGAACGCTTTAACGTCATCGTCGGACTGAATAAGTTTAGCCGTAAAGGACTTAATACGCCTTATATAGAACTTCGTTCCGTTATCTTCGGTGACGGCGATAGTTTCGCCTTCAATTTCTTCGGTATCGTCTTCGTTAGAAATATCAGGTTCGTCGTTATCTTCTTCTAACGGCGTTTCGTCTTCGATAACTTCCGCCACTTGATTTTTACGTTTTTGAATAAAGAGATATAAGTTTACGCACCAAACGGTAAGAGTAAGCACCACTAAAATATATAGAACAATGAAAGCACCGTCAAAGTAGTGATTTGCAGCAAGAAACAACGGAAGTGCCGAAACACTCAATACTTTCTTTTTGCCGTCGTTATCTTCGTCCTTTCTTTTACGAAGCAGAAGAATAAGAATTATTATACCCCCTACGAGTAATACGCCTAACACGATATTCATAACGGTAGAAAGAGTTTTAGCGTTCTTTTCAATCGTTTCGTAAGTGGTTTCAGCCGTTTCAAGCGCGTCGAACACGAACGAAGGAACAAGTTTTTTCTGGTCGGCGGAAAGCGCGTTGTAAGTAGCCCTTGCTTTTGCAATCAAATCCTTCGAGTCTTCGTTATATCTGATATCGCCGATTGCGTTGACTTGTTCTATCGCGTAAAACGCCGCTTCCGCGTCTTCGAGTTCTTTAACGAAATCGGATAAAACGAGAGCCTTCTGGTCTTCTTTAAGCGCGTCGTAAGTTTTTCTCGCTTCTACGATTTTCCCTTTGCTGGTCGGAGTGTTTTCAATCGTTCCTATCGCACGAATCTTATCCATAGATTCGTACGCTTTTTCGTCGTCGATTAACTTTTTAAGTACGTCTTCCGGGAAGATAGATTTCTGGTAAGCGGAAAGTGCGTCGTAAGTTTCTCTCGCGTCGTCAATCTTCGCCTTAATGTCGGCGGTATACTCAACGTCGCCGATTGCGTTTATTTTGCCAATCGCTTCGTCGACTTTGTCGTAATCGGTGTTTGCCTGCAAAAGTTTATCGTAATTTACAACTAAAAGTTTTTGGTCGTCTTCCAAATCAGCGTAAGCGTCGTTTGCCGCGTCAATCTTCCCTTTGCTGTCCGCCGTGTATTCTACGTCGCCGATTGCGTTGATAAGGTTCATAACGTCAATCGCCACTTCGTAATCGGTCAACGTTTTAAGAACGTCCGCAGGGAAAATCGCTTTCCTGTCAACACCGAGAGCGTTATACTCTTCTCTCGCGTCGATAACCGCTTGTCTGAACGCTTCGGTATCTTGCGGTTCTCCGATAGAGTTTATAACGTTTACCACAGCGTCAACGTCGTTATAAAGAGATATTGCGTTCTGTAAAGCCGTTTTCTTGTCGGAATTTACGAGTTCTTTTTGCGCTTCGTTCAATTCGTTGTCGAAATAGTTTTTAGCGTCGTCAATCTTCGCTTTAATGTCGGCGGTATAACTTACCGTGCCGATTGCGTCGATTTTCGCTTCGGTAACGGACTTCTTTGCGTCGTCAAGATAAACGTTAAGCGCGATAACCGCTTCGGCAACCTGCGTTTCCGTTACGTTAGGGTCAGCGTAATAATCGTTATATATCTGTTGTCTGTGCCCGTTTAACGTTTCCGCTATCGAAGAATAACCGTCTATTATAGTACCGTAATATGCGTCAACGGTAGCGATAATATCGTTTAATTCGTCTTTGTTGACTTCCGCAATAGAAACGGTGAACGAACTTTCGGAAATACCCACCTGATTCGCGTCTTCCGGAACACGGTAATAAACTACGTAATCGCCTACGTTCTGAACCTGCGGAACGGTATTCGTCCACTCGCCCGCATCGCCGAGTTTATATTGAACGGTGCCGTAATTCGACGTACCCGCGGTAAGCAAGGCTTGTGCAGAACCGTTATAAATCAAGTTTTCGATTTTATCGGGCGCGGTCGTATAGGAAACGTTTTCCTGCTGCGTGATTTTTATGGTTGCGCCGCCGAAAAACGGATAATATCCGTCCGCCGTTATTTTATATTCAACGGTAACGTTGCAAACGTTAGTATATTGCGGTTTCGTAGCAGAATAATCGCCGTTACCGACCTTATATTTGATAACGTAATCGCTTTCAGGGGTCGTAACGTTAACGGTTATCGAGTGGCTGGCCTTATCGAAAGGCGCGTTATAACCGGTTGCGCTTGCGCTAATTGTATCACCAATGTCCGGTTCTACCGCCGAAAACTCGTAAGTGCCCGTACTTACGGTCCAAGAGTTTGCACGGTAAACGATTCTATCGCCTACCGTACCCGTTTTTTCCCAACTGCTACCTTTCGGCTTATAATAACCTTCGTCGGCTACAACGTAAAAATAAACGGTGCTGTTATAATCGAAATTTCCGCTCGTAGAACCGCTCGTTGCGTTAGCGTTTGACGAAACGAAGTAAGACGCATGGGCGGTGTTTTCGGGGCAAGAAACGGGGTATTGATTTATCTGCCACTTTGCGGTTAAAGTCGCCGTGCTTGCTGTATCCCAGTTTTTTGCACTCGTTCCGTTTGCGTTGTAATACTTCACGTTGTTCGAATCGAAATATCCCGTAAACGTATAGCCCGTTCTCGTCGGCATAGTTGCACTCGGCATTGCCGAACCGTAGGTCGCGGATACCGAATCGCTGCCGCCCGTTCCGTTGTTTTTACTTAACGTTACGGTATAACTGTTCGCCGTCCAGTTTGCGGTATAACTTTTATTGCCGGTAGAACCTTTTGCTATACTTACACTCGTTTGCTTCGTGCTTCCGTTAGAACCCGTCCAACCCGAGAAAGTATATCCCTTTCTCGTCGGGTTAGAAAGCGAAAAGGTGTTCGTCGTTATATTATAACTCGCAGGGTATCCCGAAGGCAACGTTCCGCCGTTTAAGGTGTAAGAAATAGTATAAGTCGCTAATTGTGCGGAAACCGTGCCGAAACTTTTTTGCGAACTGGAAATCGTTTTTGAACCTACGCAATAAGTCTTACCGCTTACTAAAGTCCAACCGGATTGAGGATTATATCCATCCGCAATCGTCGCAAATCCGTAAACCTTCGTTCCGTCGGCATATTGCGTCCCGCTTGAGTCTCCGCTTGTCGCCGTGGACGAAGTGGACATATAAACGGATTTAACGCCCGTTCCCGCCGTAATGCTTACCGTACGTTTCGTAATCTCGTAAAGCGCGAAGTTCGGGTTTTCAAAGTGAACGCCCGTGGCTGCAGATCCCGAATTGTTTGTAAATTCGAGAACGAGATCCCCACTGCCGGCGATAGAAGTTTCGCCAACGTCATAAGACGTCTTTCCGGAACCGCTTGATAGCGTCGTAGAACCACGCTTTAAGTTATAGCTTATTGCGATACCGGAATCAACCCTGATACTGAACGCTGCTTTCCCTATGCTGTTTGCGGTAAGCTGATCCTCGGCAACCGTAATTCTAAGCGTTCCTCCCGAGGCGATAGATACTTTGGAAGTTTCATGTTCGTGCGCAGTAACACCACTATATGAGAAAGTAATTCCGTTATCAGTCTTAGTACCGCTACCTGCATTTACCGCCCAAAAGTGGAATTCGGCTACTTTTTCGCTTGCCGCGTAAGCCGT
>JAFSRT010000023.1 GCA_017445995.1 Clostridia bacterium | reverse complement strand
ATGGAAAACGGCAAAATCGTCTATCCCGACCATATGTCGAAAAAGTTTCAGGACTTATTGAAGGAGAACGGTTTTCGCCATATCCGTCTGCACGATCTAAGGCATAGTTGCGCAAGCAATATGCTGGCGGCGGGCGTTCCGATGAAGGAAATACAGGATTGGTTAGGTCATGCCGATTTCGGGACGACGGCGAACGTATATTCCCATCTGGACTTCTCGGCAAAGGTCAAGGCGGCAAACACGATTACAGCCGCTTACGGCGGCGTTAAAAGCCTTGAAAAGCGTAAGGACGATACTTCTATCGACACGCTGACATACGCGCTTAAAGAAATGAAAGAACTCGGATTCGATAGTTTAGAAGACTATCTTGCCTACAAACAAAAACAGTAAAACCGTTTACGGGGAAAGATGAATTACGGCGGAGCAAAAATTGCTCCGCCTATTTTTACACAAAAATTATCGGCAAAAAACAAAGCAAGACAAACGTGATAAAAGTGCGGTTTTTGCCGATAACGGCAACTTTATTTTTCTCTTTACTAAATATAAAGAACTATAAATAAATTCGTATTGTGCATAAATACGTGTAAAAATACGTGCATTTTTGGTTAGAAAAGGCGTGTGTTTTGTTGGTGATTTTGACGGTCTTATTAGAATTTTCGTTAGAATTTCGCCTTTTTGGGCATTTTTAAGGGTATTTTGAGAAGCGCACCAAAACGCGGAATTTTTATATTTTGTTCTAATGAAAACTCATTAGAACTGTCTGTTCTAACGAAAATCATTTTTTCGCTAAAAACAAAAATCGTCAGGAAAAATCTGACGATTTCTGGCGCGCCATAAGGGACTCGAACCCCTAACCTTCGGTTCCGTAGACCGACGCTCTATCCAATTGAGCTAATGGCGCATATTCAGTTATTGTGTTAATAACGGTCAAACGAACCTTTCGCTCCGTAGACCAACGCTCTATCCAGTTGAGCTAATGGTGCGTAAAAATAATAAAACGGTATTTTTTATTGCTAATTTATTTTATATCAATATTTATCTTTTGTCAAACTAAAAAACGGAATAATAATATTTTTATCTTAAAAAGTTTTTATGGCGGAAAAAATCGCCGTTATAAGTATTAAAAGTCGTTATTTTTTGACTAATTAGAAATATTATGATATTATAACGGTATAAAGATAATAAGGTAAATTATGCAGTTAATTAAAGATAAATGGACAAAATCCGATATTGAAGAATATTACGAAAGTCAAAAAGCGCTGATAGGCAGTGAAAAGGACAGGGCGTTTGAACAAAAAATCGTAAACACCCGTCTTTTTTGTTACGGGAAAACTTCTTTTAAGGCAAAAGAGTGGGCGAAACTGATAAAGAAAGGCAATTATCTTTCGTTTTTGGACGGCGTTACGATAAAAACGCATTTCGACAGTATCGTTTGCGCTTACTTAATTAACGGCGTTAAAGATTTTACCGAATACGAAAAACGGCTTGACGATTTCGTTATAACGATAGATAACTGGGCGAGTTGCGACACGCTGAAATTTAATAAGCAAGATAGAGAAAAACTTTTCGCATTATCGGAAAAATACCTAAAAAGCCCCGAAACGTTTATAAGACGAGTGGGCGTAGATATTTATTTCGAACTATATAAAGACGAAAAGTATTTAAAAAGCGCATTTAAACTTTTGGACGGGCTAAAAGACGAAAAAGAGTATTACGTCAATATGTGCGGGGCGTGGCTACTGTCTTTTTGCTTTATTAAATACCGAGAAAAAACGCTTGATTACTTACGGCATAACGACACGAACGCTTTTATTATAAATAAAGGAATAAGTAAGATTAAAGACAGTTTCAGGGTAAGTAAAGAAGATAAAGAACTTATTAACGGGTTTAAAGTTTAAGAACGCCTAAAAAACTAATTACATATTATAAAATATGTTAAATAAAGGCGTTATAAATCTCGCTACTTTAAGAGAAAACGCGATAGCGATAAAAAACAGACTTAACCCGTGCGTAAAGTTCTGCGCGGTTTGTAAGGCGGACGCTTACGGGCACGGAGCGGAAGAAGTTTCAAACGCTATTTACGATATAGTCGACTGTTTCGCGGTCGCGCTACCCGAAGAAGGGGTTAAGTTAAGACAATGCGGAATAAAAAAAGATATTCTCGTTTTGACCCCGATTGTAAAGTATGATATCGATAGTATAGTACGGCATAACCTTACCGCGTGCATTGACAGTCTTTCTACGCTAAAAGACGTAGAACGGGTGGCGAAAAGATATAGGACGGCGGTTAAAGTTCATATCGCAATCAACACGGGTATGAACAGGTTCGGCATGGACGATTTAGACGAATTAAAGTCCGCGTTCGAGTTTGTTAAGGACAAGAAATATATAGCCATCGAAGGCATATTTTCGCATTTTTATAATCCGCAGGACGAAAGGGCGACGAAAACGCAGTTAAAAAAGTTTTTGCTTGCAAAAAAGGTGGCGATTTGCTATAATAAAGATACGGTTTGCCACGTCTCGGCAAGCGGTGGGCTCTTGCGCGGTATTCAGTTGGATATGGTGCGCGTAGGTATCTTGCTTTACGGGTATAAACCGTTTAAGTGTAACGCAATTTCCGTTAAACCTGTTTTAAAAGTTTACACGCACGTTATTAGAACAAGGCGCGTAAAGAAAAACGAAAACGTTTTATACGGCGATTATCCCGCGTTAAAGGACGAAGAATATTGCATTTTAAGGTGGGGATATGCCGACGGGCTTTTCAGAAAAGAAACGAAAGGCAAGATAAACAACGCGTGTATGGACGCGGTGGCGTATAGGTTAAACGGCACAAGAAAAAACGCGGTGCGTCTTCCCGACGCGGACGCGTTGGCTAAAAATTACGATACCATAAGTTATGAAATACTTACCAAAATTACTATGAGATTAAGAAAAGAATATATAAGGTGATAATATGTACTACTACTTAAAAAAATCGGCGATAATATACGTATTCCTGATAATGACGGCGATTACTGCCGTCGCTATCGTTACCATAACCCAGAGTAAGCCTTTACAACTCGTTTTATCGATTGTAAACCTTGCGCTTTTTTCTATGATGATAGTCGCGGTCTTCTACCACGAAGGAACGGAAAGTATGCAGATAACGTATAAAAACGATTCCATAAGAAGGCAGATAATTGCAACGGGCGAAGACTTAAAAGTGGACAAGGCTTCGGAATATTCGCTTTATAAGGGCTTTACGTTCGGGCTTTCCGGCGCGGGGCTACTTATTGTTTTAATAGTCGTTCACGTCATCGTCGTTATCGCGACGGGCGGACAAACCTTAACTCTCGGCAGAATCGCGGGGATAGTTTACCTTTCCTTTTACGAACCCGTTTCGGTTATTATAAGGATGTTTATCGGCGACGCGGTATTTTCTTGGTGGCATTATTTACTTACGCTTTACACCGTGCCGTTTATGATGACCCTTACTGCGATTCCTTATTATCTCGGTGCGAAAAAAATCAGGTTACAGCACGAAAAGATTGAAGAACAACAAAGATTTATTCACGGGGACAAAAAGTGAGAATAGTAGGTGGAACTTTAAGGGGCAGAACGCTTTCGGATTTTAATAAATTAGGTATACGCCCCACGTCCGATATGGCGCGCGAAAGTTTCTTTAACATCGTAAGAGATAAGATTGTCGGCGCGAATTTTCTCGACCTGTTTTCGGGAACGGGCGCTATGGGTATCGAAGCGTACAGCAGGGGCGCGAAGAAAGTCGTTTGCAACGACTGTTCGAAAGAAAGTATAAGGCTTATTTTAAAAAACCTTGAAAAACTCAATATAAAAGATTATATAACCGTTTCTAACGCCGACTATATGGCGTGCGTTGAAAGGCAAACGGAAAAGTTCGATATTATCTATATCGACCCGCCATATAATCTCGGCGTAAACCTTTCCGCCGTTAGTTGGGCGCTAAGAATTGTTAAAAAGGACGGCATAGTCGTTTTAGAAAGCGAAAAGCCGTTTACGGACGAAATAGACGGCGCGACGGTAGTAGACATAAGAAGATACGGCAGGGCGCACCTTACGTTTTTCAGACCGAAAGAAAACTGCGTGTTTGCGGGGACGTTTGACCCGATAACCAACGGGCATAAGCAAATAATCGACGCGTGTCTTAAAGAGTATAATAAAGTGTTCGTGGTAATAGGCGAAAATCCGAACAAAAAAACGACGTTTCCGTTAGACGTTAGAAAAGAGTTTATAAAAAACGTTTATAAGACCCAGCCGAGAGTGGAAGTAATTTGTTATTCCGATAAGAAAGCAAACTATAAAAAGTTTTTATTAGATAACGAAATAACTTCTTACGTCCGCGGAATAAGGGACGAAAAAGATTTGGAATTCGAAAAAAAGTATGAAGAAAAGAACGGCGAACTATACCCTTTCGTAAAAACCGTGTATAAAAAGGCGGACGAAAAGTATAAGACCGTATCTTCTTCGGGAATAAAAGAAAAAATAAAAAACGGGGAAGATACAGACGGGTTAGTTCCGGCAGAAATAAAAAACGAACTTATTAAACTTATTACAGACGGCAGAGAATAAACGCTATAATAAAAGACAATACCGCTTGCGTTATTTTGGAAAGAAGAAACGGGGCGGTTTTTATTTTTGCCTTTTTGAAAAAGGCAAGCGACTGAATAATAACTGAAAGTCCCCCGAAACTGCAAAGAAAAGCGCAAAAGGGAATAGCAAGACTGCTTTTCGAACGGGCGATAATATTCAGCCCTTTCGTCGTTTCAAACAGCCCGAAGATAAACCCGTTTGCAATATCGCCGTCTTTTACTATCTTTTGCATAATAATGACGGGAATAGACAGTATCTTAAGTGAGTTCATTATTTCGGTTATGCAAAAAAAGACGGAAATAATACCGCCGACGATAAGCACGGTGATAACGGCTGAATACACGCTTTCGTATAAAAGGTTATCTGTTTTATAATCGGAAACGAAGTTGTTTCTTTTCGGCTTTTCGCCCCTTTTATAGAACGAAAATATAATACCGCAGATTATACTCGATAAAATATGCGCTAAAAAGATATATAAGCCTTTTTGCGCGTCTTTAAGCATAATACCGCCCACGCTACCGATTATAAAGACGGGCGACGACGTGGAACAAAGCGCGATACCCCGTTCGCTTTCGGCGTTTTCTATAATCCCGTTTTCTTTTAGGGAAGAAACGAGTTTCGCGCCCACAGGGTAGCCGGATATTATACTCATAAGATAGGCATAAAACACCTGTCCGCCCACGTTGAAAAGCGGTTTAGATATTTTATCGCATTTGTTTGCGAGTTTATGCGTAACGGAAAGTGAAGAGAGTATCGCCGTTATAAAAAAGTATGGGAAAAGGGCAGGAAGAACACATAAAAACCAAAGGGTAAGCCCGCTTTTAAAGGCGGTAGTTAATTTTCCCGTTGCAAAAATTACGGCAAGGGCAATAAAAAAGAAAAATATAAGGTAGTTAAAAAGGGAAGATATCCGTTTTTTTATAATTATCATTGTTATAAATATAATATCTCTTGAAAAAAATTATGCAATATGTTAAAATATCTTTATGGATTTATTCGATTATAGCGAAGATAAAAACAAAACCATCCCGCTCGCCGAAAGGATGCGCGCAAGGTCGCTTTCGGAATTCGTGGGGCAGGAACATATAGTCAGCGAAAACAGTCTTCTTCGTCGCGCGATAAAACTCGATAGGCTTGGCAGTTGCATTTTCTGGGGTCCGCCGGGGACGGGGAAAACTACTCTTGCTAACGTTATCGCAAACGGAACGGACGGCAATTTTTATAAATTAAACGCCGTTTCCGCAGGGGTTAGCGACGTTAAAAAGGTAGTCGACGAAGCGAAAACCGCAAAGAAACTTTACGGCAAAAAAACGTATCTTTTACTCGACGAGTGCCATAGGTTCAATAAAACGCAAAGCGATAGTTTATTGCCGTATATCGAAGCGGGGGACGTCATCTTTATCGGTTCGACTACGGAAAACCCTTTCGCGTCTATGACGCCCGCTATCGTTTCGAGATGTCGGGTGTTTGAACTTAAAAGGCTTAAAGAAGAAGATATTAAAAAATCGCTAATAAAAGCGCTTAACGACGAACGGGGGCTTAAAAACCTTTCCGTAAAAATTGACGATGACGCGTTAAATCATATTTCTAAACTTGCCGGGGGCGACCTTCGTGTTGCATATAACGCATTAGAACTTGCGGTTTTAACTACCGCGCCCGATAAGGACGGCGTTATTCACGTTAAACTTTCCGACGCGGAAGAGAGTATTCAACAAAAATCGCTCGCTTACGACGAACAGATGTATTACGATATGCTGTCGGCGTTCTGCAAAAGCCTTCGCGGAAGCGATTCGGACGCGGCGCTATACTATATGCAACGTTTAATAAAGGGCGGTTGCGATCCGCTACTTATAGCAAGGCGTGTTATCGCGCACTCATCGGAAGACGTCGGCATGGCAGACCCTAACGCGTTGGTCGTTGCTACCAGCGCACTTGTCGCTTACGAAAAGATAGGTATGCCAGAAGGATTGTTACCGCTTTCCGAAGCGATAATATACGTTTGCGAAGCGGAAAAATCCAACTCGGTATATCTCGCTATGAGCGGGGCGGGGAGAGATGCGGTTGAAATAAGGGACGATACCGTTCCATCGCACTTAAAGAACGCCGTTTACGGTTCGGAAGAAGATAAAAAACTTTCAAAGGACTATAAATATCCGCACGATTACGGCGGATATATAGAACAGCAGTATTTACCGAACGAATTAAATGGCAAAAAATACTATATTCCTAAAAACAACGGTTATGAAAAAACCGTTAAGGAAATAAGGCAGAGAAAAGGTAAGAAATAACTTTTAATCGGAAAAAATAAAAACGGTTTGCAAAATGCAAACCGTTTTTCGTTTAAACCCTTTACTAATACTTTTCGTTTACTTCGGTAAAAAGTTTTCAAAAATAATATTATCTGAATACGGGGCGACGGCGTTTGCCGTTTTCTCGTCCGTAATCGTCCACGCGATAACTTTTTTATTTTTTGTCTTTCTCTTTTTTAGCGGTAGACCTTTATAATAATAACTTATAAAATCGGGCTTAATTAAAAAGTTCAACGCCATATTTTTTACGATTAGCCTTGTTAAAAACTTTTCTTTTTTTAACTCTTTTTTGTCGCAGGTTGAAAGTATCCCGATAAGCGCGTTCGGCATTTCCTTTTTAACGGTTTTAAGATACAACGGGTTAAAACTCTGTATCGCGTATTCGCCACGATACTCTTTCAATAATTTTAGTGTATTTTTAACTAAAACGTCGCCGTTTAATTGATTTTTTAACTCGATAAGCAATGGCACTTTACCGCCGACTACGGATAAAACTTCTTTTAAGCGCGGTATTTTTTCGTCGGACGAAAGCCTTAACTTGTCTATTTCTTGGGAAGAAAGCGAAGTAATATCGGCGTTTTTTCCCGTCATACGGGAAAGGTTAAGGTCGTGAAAAGAATATAATTCGCCGTCTATTGACATATAAACGTCGATTTCAATAGGATAGCCTTTAATTATTGCGTTATGATAAGCGGACAGGCTGTTTTCGATTATTCCGTTGCCCCAAAGCCCCCTGTGTGCGATAGGGCGGGATATAAGCCAACAATCTTTTTCTATTCTCATTTAGACACCCCGTATTCGTTTTATTTACAAACGGCGAAAAATTATGTATAATGTATTAGTAATTTATTTAAGTATAGCACAAAAAAGGTAAAAAGTATGGCGGTTGACAAAAAAAATATCAGAAATTTTTGTATAGTGGCGCATATCGACCACGGTAAATCGACGCTTGCCGACAGGCTTATGGAAAAAACGGGTCAGGTTTCCGAAAGGGATATGGAAGAACAACTTTTGGATTCTATGGATTTGGAACGCGAAAGGGGTATTACCATAAAACTCACGCCTGTCAGAATGTTCTATAAGGCAAAGGACGGGATAGAGTACACCTTTAACCTTATCGACACGCCGGGGCACGTCGACTTTACTTACGAAGTTTCCCGTTCGCTTAAAGCGTGCGAAGGCGCGATTCTTATCGTGGACGCAACGCAGGGCGTTCAGGCGCAGACGCTTGCAAACGCTTATCTCGCTATCGATAACGACCTTGAAATTATGCCCGTTATCAATAAAATGGACCTTGCGTCGGCAAACCCCGAAGAAGCGGCTATGGAACTTGAAGACATTTTAGGTATAGACGCAAGCGACGCACCGAGAATATCTGCAAAAACGGGGCTTAACGTCGAAGACGTTTTGGAACAGATAGTAAAAAAGATACCCGCCCCGTCTGGCGACGGGAACGCACCCCTTAAAGCGCTTATTTTCGACAGTTATTACGATAACTTTAAGGGCGTTATCTGTTTCGTAAGAATAAAAGACGGCACGGTAAAAAAGGGTACGAAGATAAAAACCTTTATGTCGGACAGGCAGTTCGACGTTACTGAAGTCGGCGTTTTTTCACCGAAGATGACGGAAACGGACAGTCTTTCGGCAGGCGAAGTAGGGTATATCGTCGCAAGTATTAAAAGTATCGAAGAAGTTGAAGTCGGCGACACCATAACCGACGTTAATAACCCCGCAAAAGAACCGCTTTCGGGCTATAAAAAAGCGCTACCTATGGTCTTTTCAGGCGTGTTCCCGCTTGACGGCAGTAAGTTCAACGACTTAAAAGACGCACTGCTTAAACTTAAACTAAACGACGCGTCGCTCTCTATCGAACCCGATAACTCGACGGCGTTGGGTTTCGGTTTCAGGTGCGGATTTTTGGGGCTACTGCATATGGACGTTATTCAGGAAAGAATAGAACGCGAGTTCGATTTAGATATTATTACGACCGCCCCGTCGGTTTCCTATCTCGTTCATAAAACGGACGGCACGGTGCTGACCGTTACCAACCCGTCCCGTCTTCCGCAAACGACGGAAATAGAGTATATGGAAGAACCCGTTATTAAGGCAAGTATCTTTACCCCGCCCGAATACGTCGGCCCGATTATGGAACTTTGCCAGTATAAACGCGGTGTGTATAAAGATATGGTCTATCTCGATAAGACCCGCGTTGAAATGAAATATATTCTTCCGCTTAACGAAATCGTTTACGACTTTTTCGATTCGCTTAAATCGAGAACGAAAGGCTACGCGTCGTTTGATTACGAACTCGCGGGGTACGAGAGAAGTTCACTCGTTAAACTCGATATGCTGTTAAACGGTGAAGTGTGCGACGCGCTCTCTATTATCGTCCATAAAGATAAAGCGTACGAACGGGGCAGACAGATAGCGGAAAAATTAAAAGACGTTATCCCAAGGCAAATGTTCGAAATACCTATTCAGGCAACCGTCGGCGGAAAGATTATCGCGAGAGAAACGGTAAAAGCCTTTCGTAAAGACGTTTTGGCGAAATGCTACGGCGGAGACGTAACGCGAAAGAAAAAACTTTTGGAAAAACAAAAAGAAGGGAAAAAGAAGATGCGTTCTATAGGGACTGTTGAAATCCCGTCGGAAGCCTTCATTTCAATTCTTAAAACCGATAACAATAATTAAAATAAATAGAATAAATTCAGTAAAAATTATAAAAATTAAAGCCTTGCGTAGTTTCGCAAGGCTTAATTTTTTGTCATCGTCTTCATAATTTCAAGGATATGATTTTGATTTTCTTTGTCGAGTAAATTAAAGTAGTATAAAAACCGTTTAGAATTATCTTCTTTTTTAACCGTCAAATTATCGTCTTTCCCGATAAGTTCGTCCACGCTTATTTCAAGCAGTTCCGATATCTTTATAAGTGCGCTTATACTCGGTTCTATCCGCCCTTTTTCCCACTCGCATAAATTCCCTGCGGACACCCCTAATTTTTCCGCAAGACTTTTTTGGCTTATGCCGTTCATTTTACGGTATTCACTTATTTTTATCATAAAATACCCCCGACTTTTTCTTTTTTCCCTTATTCTAATTTTGTTAAATATAATTCAAAAAATCTTTACAATTCTAAAAATATTTATTATAATACCACTATATTCTAAATAATTAGAATATGGTGTATAAAAATAATAACTTTAAGAAAAAGGAGAAACAAATGGGACAGACAATTAAAAGCAGAAATATAAGTTTAAATTTTTTTGAAATATTAGCGTGCATAATGATAATCTTTATACACGCACCTTTCCCGGGGCACATAGGAGAATTTATTACAGGTTTAGCAAAATTTGGGGTACCGCTTTTTTTTGCGATATCAGGATATTATTTGTATAATGAAGGTATAACGGTAGAGAATTTACGACGTAAACTGAACAAAAGAATAAAAAGAATTTTATTGCTAATAATATTAGATATTTTTATTTATTTGTCAATATTAATTTTTCACAATAGAAATAATTTAAAAGAATATTTTAATAGCATTATTTCAATATATAAAATAATTGAGTTTTTGCTGTTTAACCACCCTTTGTTAGGTATGACCTCATGGTTTTTATATGCGATGTTGTATGCATATGTGTTTCTATATATATTTGCAAAAATGTTTTTGAAAAATAACTTTATAATTATATTTTTTATATGTTTAGCCTTTATGCACCCTATAGTACGAATTATTATGTTCAAAACGGAATTAAGTTTTTACGGTTACGCTTTGTCATCGGTAATTTTATATTTGAACTGGTATTTTGATGCGCTGCCATGTATTTGTTTGGGGGTATTTTTAAAGAAGAATAAAGAAATGTTTGAAAAAATTAATATTAAAATAGATATTGTTTTAATTATATTGTTTTTTATTTTAAGTGGGATTGCCCAAATTTGCTATGCAAATAATAATGTTAGTTCAAATATACATTTCAGTAATATCTTTTGCGTATCTTTTATAATTATTTTTACTCAAAAAAAACCAAACCTTTTTTCTAAATTAAAATTTATAGAAAACACGGGAACTTGGACAATGCTTGTCTATATTCTACACCCTGCAATGATTTTCATGGTACGGAAAATTGTAACGAATTCATTTTCAGAGTATCTATTCCCATTGGTTGTTGCGATAAGCACAGTAATAGTCGTTAGCGCAATATGCTATATCATAAGAATTATAAAAAAACGCACACAAAAAAACGAATTGACGCTATAGTTCTTTTGTCATAAAAAGTTTTTACAAATTAAAAGGTATACTTTTTTATTGACATTCTTTCCCGTCGAGCGTAAAATTATAGCATAAAAGATTATTACGGGGGTTTTATGGCGGGAATATACGTTCACGTGCCGTTTTGCAAAAGCAAATGCACTTATTGTGATTTTGCGTCCTATCCGAGAGAGATTAGTAAGGTTGAAAGTTATTTTGCTTGCCTATACCGAGAGATAGAAGGAAGGGGCAGAAGTTTACAGGGAAAAGTGTTCGACACCGTGTATATAGGCGGGGGTACACCGTCTTTTGTTGAAAGTAAGTTTATTCTTGGCGTAATAAGGCAGATAAGAAAGTTTTTTACGCTGTCCGAAAATCCCGAAATAACGATAGAAATAAACCCGGGGACTGTTGACGAACAAAAGATAAAGGACTATAAATCGGTCGGCATAAACAGGTTTTCGATAGGGCTTCAATCGGGGTATGACGAGCAACTTAAAAAACTGAATAGAATACACACCGCAAAGGACTTTTTGCTTACTTGCAATCTCTTAAAAGGGGAAAATATAAGTGCGGATATTCTTATCGGGCTACACGATCAAACGGCGGAACAAGTCAAAAAAACGGTGGACCTTGCTATAGCGGGCGGCGTTTCGCACCTTTCCGTTTACGCCTTAACGCCAGAAGTAGGCACGCCTATTTACACCGACTATCTTAACGGCGAACTCTTGTCGGAAGACGAAGTGGCAGATATTTACGACGAAGTACGGGCGTACTTAAAAGAAAAAGGGTTTTATAGATACGAAGTCAGCAATTTTGCCAAAACGGGCTTTGAATCCAAACACAATTTAAACTACTGGCAACGGGGCGAATACATAGGGGTTGGCGTTTCCGCGTCTTCGTTTATCGACGGCAGACGGTTCACGAACACCTTTTCGATAGACGAATATAACAACGCGATAATCTATAATAAAACGCCCGAAGTTGCAAGCGATATTATAGAAGGGGAAGACGCTTGTTTTGAATACGTTATGCTTGGTTTAAGAACGGCAAAGGGAATAAGCACGAAAAAATACCGTGAACTTTTCGGCGAAGATTTCGACAAAAAATATTCCGACGTTCTAAACAAAAAGGGCAGATTTTTAGATTACGACGGAGATAACTTAAAAATCAAGGACGAGTACTTATACGTTCAGAACGATATAATAATGGCGTTTATGAAATAGAGAATATAATATAAAGCGGGGCAGGGATTTAACCGTCCCGTTTTTTTGTGCCAAAAAAACGGGTAATTCTTTTTATTTAGATAAAAAACGGCAGTTAAAACTTGCTATCATAAAAAAACAGTATGACAGTCTATATCGAATACGTTTTTTTAGACAACCTATTTATCGATTATATGATTTTAAGTACCGCGGTATATTTTTCGGGGGCAAGGGCGGTAAAAAAACGCATTATCGCCGTTTCCCTTCTCGGCGCAACCGTTTCGCTTTTGTATCCGCTTATTAAAAACGCGACTTTAAGTTTTCTTTTTAAACTGCCGATAGGCACGCTTCTGATTTTTCTTTCTTGTCGATACAGAACGAAAAAATCCTTTTACCGCGCAACGGTCTTTTTTTATTTCACGACGTTTTTATTAGGCGGTGCGGTGTACTTTATCTATCAGTTTTTTAATATAGAAAACAGCACCGAACTTTCTGTTTCAATAGTATTTTTGCCTTGCTACGTGATTTTTAGGGCGACTTTTTATATCGTTCACAGCATAAAGCGGACGGAACTAACTAAAAAGGAGGTTTTCGACTGCGAAATAACTCTCGGCGAAAAGACGGTTAAGTGTAAAGGCTTTTACGACAGCGGAAACACCGCGACGGACGGCGGTAATCTTATCGTGATAACGAGTAGCGCGTTTGCAAAAACCGTTTTTAACTTTTCCGACTTAAACTATAAATATTTAACCGTCGGCACGATATTCGGGGAAGGCAGGATTTTTTCCTTTCCCATCGACAGTATAAAGATATATTTTAACGAACAGCCGAATATATTTTGTAATGTGATACTCGGCGTTGTCAGAAGAAAGTTCAGCGATTACGACGTTATACTTAATTCTTATTTTAGGGGGACAAACAATGAAACTTATAAATCTATTGAAAAAATATCTTAAAAAGTTTTCGTTAGAAGACGGCATCGTCGAACTAATCGGTAGCGGGGAAGCCCTTCCCGAACCGTATAGTAAGGAAGAAGAACAGGCAATTTTAGAGAAGTTGGAAGAAGGCGAAGAAGTTAAAAACGACTTAATAGAACATAACTTACGACTCGTCGTGTATATTGCGAAGAAGTTTGAAAATACGGGCGTCGACCTTGACGACCTCGTTTCCGTCGGCACGATAGGGCTTATTAAGGCGGTCAATTCTTATAATCTCGATAAAAACATTAAACTCGCCACCTACGCGTCCCGCTGTATCGAAAACGAAATACTTATGCATTTAAGAAAAACGGTAAAAATCAAAACGGAAATATCTTTCGACGAACCCTTAAATACCGACGTGGACGGCAACGAACTGCTGTTATCAGACGTTATGGGCACGGATAACGATATAGTGTATAAAAAGATAGAAAACGGCGTGGAAACAGACCTTTTAAAAAAGGCGCTACAAAAGTTAGGCGACAGAGAACGGGAAATTATGGAACTGCGATTCGGGCTTAATTCGGGCGAAGAAAAAACGCAAAAGGAAGTCGCCGATATGCTGGGCATTTCGCAAAGTTATATTTCTCGGCTTGAAAAAAAGATTATAGTCCGCCTTAAAAAAGAGTTCTCGAAAATGATATAAGTTAAAAGTCAGAACGGCGTTTATTGTCAAATAAATGCCGTTTTCCTTTCTCGTAAGCAAAATTACAAGTATTTTTTTATATGACAACAAAGAAAAAATTTTAAATACCTATTGCAAACACAATATTTTTGTGTTAGAATAATTAAACTAGATGCAATCGTTTGCAATAAACTATAATATATTAGCAATAAGTGGCGGTTGCAAAAATAAAAAGGGTGGTAGTTATGAAAAAGAAAATTATAGCCGTTTTATCTATGGTTTTATGTCTTGCGCTTTTTTTATTCGCTTGCGGTGAATCGGACGCAGAAATAGAACTCGTAAAATGGAAAGCCCCTTCTTATGACGATACGTATTACGTGGGGGAAGAAATAAGGCTTAAAAAACTTACCGTTGAAGATGAAAACGGGAACGAATACGAAGCGGTTATTACCGTTAAGTCGCCGGACGGCGAAGCTTTAATAAAGAAAAAAGCGTCGGGCAGTTTCACGCCGGAAACGGCAGGTGATTATACCGTTTACTATGCAATCTTAACCGAAGACGGTGAAGAAGAAATCGCAAAGAAAACGACGACGATTACCGTAATCGTAAAGAACAACAACAATAATAACGGTGGAAACGGTGGAAACAACGGTGGAAACAACGGCGGAACGTCGACTTCGCTTTCTATCGCTTCTCAATTCGGAACGATGAAGGACTGGACGGACGGAAGTTTCTTTACTATTTCGGGAAATAAAATCACTTTCAAAAAATCAACGAACGTAGGTGATTATAAGGGTATTAAATTCGATAGTATCAATTATACGCCTGCCGATAAAGAAGAACAAATGACGCTTACGATTAAAAATTCGACGAACGGCACGGTTACTGCAAGAATAAATTCGATATCCGATGCGGGCGCGGCGTATTCTTCGGACTTATCGGTAAGTGCGGGCGCAACGCAGAGTTTAGAAACGCACGTTTTAGGATATTCGAACAAAGACAGCGCGACGAAATTGAACGAAATGGAAATCTATTTCGGCAATACTGCGGGAAACGGCACTATCGAAATAGGTTTAACGTTAGGTAGCAGTTCGGGTAGCAACGGCGGTGGAAACACGACGCCTACTCCGACCGACCCGAGAGACGCGCACACCAAATCCGTTCTCGGCAATATGACGACGTTATACGGAAATACCGACGTATATACTGCTTCTGGCACAACGGTAACGGTTAAACAGGCAAATACAATCGGTTCGGGACAATATAGCGGTTATCTCGGTATTCAATGGGCTTCGATTTCGGGATATAATCAAACCGTTGACAAGAGTATTTCGTTTAAGGTAACGAATACGACGGGCGGTGTGGTTACGTTAAAGTATAAAGCACCTGACCCGGCAAATCCTGACAACGACGATAGCGCGATTTATTTCGATTTTGAAATACCTGCAGGCGCAAGCGAATATGAAGTAAAAACCAACATCAACGGAGACACTGGCAAATCTATGCCTTCGTTAAGCAGTATTACTTTATTTATCGGCAACACGACTGGTAGGGGTTCGATAGTTATCGTTCCTAAACTTTCAAACGAAGTAATAAAATACGGCAACGATATAAATATTGAAAATCCGACGGGTGCAACGATAACTGCAAAGGTTGACGGAAAAGCCGTAACTTCTGCACAGGAAGGCGACGTTGTAACGTTGTCTTACGTCCTTTCTAATTCCGAAGCATATAATTTTGGCAATTTCACGCTTAACGGCACGGCAATCGAAGGCAACACCTTTACGATGCCTGACGAAGACGTTACCGTTTCTGCAACGGTAAATAAAGTTAAAAACGTTATTACGATAACGCAGACTAACGCGGGAACGATTACCGCAACGGTCGAAGGTGCAAAAGTAACGGCGGCTGCACAAGGCGTTGAAGTCACTCTTAACGTTAACAATATTAAGGAAGGTTATGCTCTCAACGAATTTAAGGTAAACGGCACGGCAATTTCGGGCAATACCTTTACGATGCCGAGTACCGACGTAACGGTTTCCGCAACGTATACGCAAACCAAGTTCTACGTAATAGTAAACCAAGCGTCTCACGGAACGATTTCGGCAACGGTAGGCGGAAACGCAGTTTCGGCAACTTCACCGTTAGATAACGGCGCGGTAATTACCTTATCGAACAATCCGAATGCTAATTACATATTCGTTAAATACGTTGTAAACGGTGCGGACTATAACGACGGCACGGTAACTATTAACGGGCGCGATTTAACGATAACGGCGGTATTCGAACAAAATATCTTTACGATAACGAAAACCAACCCGACGGGTGCAACGATATCCGCACCTGCAACAGCGGAAAAGGGAACTACGGTAACGTTAGACTATTCTCTGTCCGATAACTACACGTTCGACGGTTGGACCGTTAAAGACGCAAGCGGTAATACAATCACGGTAACTGACAATAAGTTTACAATGCCGAGTTCAAACGTAACGGTAACCTTAAAAGCAAAGATTTTAAGTGCCACGGCTTCGGTTACTAACGTTAGCAAATATGATGAAATAACTTATACTAACAATACTTCGTCGGTAACCGTTACGGGAACTAGTCAATCTAACGACTTGTATCACTCTGCTGAAATAAAACTTTCTAATATGGACGGACAAAATAAAATTACCTTTACCGTAACAAATAACGGCACGAGTTCGGCAACCGTTTACGTTTGGGTAGCGACTGAAACGAACAATAGGCACTCTAACGGTATATCTATTCAAAGTGTAACGGGTGCTACGAAAGGAAACGGTAGCGGACACGATATTGCACAGCAAACGATAAGTGCGGGCGAAAGCGTTGAAATAACGATAACGTTAAGTTCGGCTATGACGAGTATAAGTGCATTAAGAGTTACCCCGTATATGGGTGGAACATTGACTTTATCCGACTTTATTATCGGCGGTTAATTAAAAATCAAATTAAAAAGGGGGCGGTTGCCCCCTTTTATATATATAGAGAATTGTATAGATATCTTAAAACTTTAAATAAATAATTGACAAAAGAGTTTTTATTTGATATTATTATTAAAAATATGCTAAAAAGCATATAAAAACCTTGCTTGAAAGAGATTTTCAAGCCGAATAAGTCCGGGAGGTAAAAAAAATGACAAAGTACGAAATGCTTTATATTCTTGATAAGGATCTTGCAGACGAAGCAAAAGAAGCCATTATCAAAAAGTTTGAAGATTTGGTTACGTCAAACGGGGGCACTGTTGAACAGACTGACCGTTGGGGTATGAAAAAATTACAATACCCGATTAACTACAAATCCGAAGGCTATTATGTTTTAATGACTTTTGAAGCGGAAAAAACGTTAGTTGTTGAAATGAAACGTATTGCAAGCATCACAGACGGAATGATTCGTCGTCTTATTACAAAAAGATAAGGTAGGAGAGAAAAAATGAACAAAGTTATCCTGATAGGAAATTTAACACGCGACCCTGAACTTTCGGAAACCCCAAGCGGTGTTGCCGTTTGCAGGTTTTCAATCGCCGTAAGCAGAGATTATGCAAACAGCGAAGGCAACCGTGAAACCGACTTTTTTAACATTACGGTTTGGCGCGGAAGGGCTGAAAACTGCGGTAAGTATTTAAAAAAGGGCAATAAAGTCGCGGTCGTAGGTTCTCTTCAAACCCGTTCTTACGAAGATAAAGACGGAATCAAAAGGAACGTAACCGATATCGTTGCAAACGAAGTAGAGTTTTTAACGCCGAAGAACGCGCAGGGCGACGCTGACGGGGAAGAAACCGTTACGTCAAGGCGCGAACGTCCGCAACTCGAAGCGATTGACGATAATCAGTTGCCGTTTTAATCATTATCAAAAATATTAAGGAGAAAAAAGATGGAAGAAAATACCAACGTTGCCACGCAGGCGGTTCCTGCTAAAGAAGGCAAAAAATTCGTTAAAAGAATTCCACGTAAAAAAGTATGCGCTTTTTGTCAGGCAAAAGTAGACGCTATCGACTATAAAGACGTTAATACTTTGAAGAAATATATTACAGAAGGCGGAAAGATTTTACCACGCCGTATGACTGGCGTTTGCGCAAAACACCAAAGGGTTTTGGCTTCTGCAATTAAACGTGCGAGACTCGTTGATTTATTGCCGTTTAAGGGTGAATAAAGAGTTAAAAGAAAAAATAAAAAGTGCAGTAATGCACTTTTTTATTTTTAAAAAAATTTTAAAATATTTTAAAAATCACTAACGATTTTGTTTTACAAAAACGGACAATGTGTGCTAAAATATTACCGTAAACACAAAATATAGTATTTGTGTTGTTGTTTAAGGAAAAAATGCTTATCATTTTCCCCCTTATCATATATTATTCAGGAAGCAATAAACCGTGTTTATTGCTTTTTGAATTTTAAATTAACTTCCGTAGTGTTTTAAGTATCCACTTAATACCTGTTATTGCTTTTTGAATTTTAAAGGCAATTTAGCATTTTTAATGCAATTTTGTTTTTTTTATGTTATAATAATATAGAAATTAAAATAAAAGGTGAGTTATGACGAAAGGCGAAAAAGCAAAACGACTGTTTTTATCGGGCAAAAACTGTTCCCAAGCGGTGGTTTTGGCGTTCAGCGAAGAAATAGGATTAAAGGAAGAAGATTTATCAAAACTCTTCGTCGGGTTCGGCGGTGGGTTTGCAAGACAACGGCTTATCTGCGGTGCGGTGTCGGGTATGAACGCCGTTATAAGTTTTTGTAAATCGGACGGGGATAAAGTTAAGGCTTACGCACTCGTTCAGAAAGCCATAGAAGAAGTTAAAAAGGAATTAGGGTCTATTATCTGCGGTGAACTTTTATCGGGAATAACTTCGGATACGTCGCCGAACGCGGAAAAGAGAACTGCAAAATATTATAAAAAGCGCCCGTGCGCCGATATTTGCGCGCTATGTGCAACCGTCGCTGAAAAGATTATAAAAGAATAAAATAATAAATTAAAAAAGCGCCGTTTTCGGTATCGAAAACGGCGCTTTTATCTTGCGCAAAAATTATTTATTGTTAAACTTTTGTATTTCTTTTACGAAAGATTTAGAAGACAGTAAAAACGCGCTGACAAAAATCACGATTGCAAGTTCTACGATAACGAAAAGGTTATAAACCAAACTCCAAGTAAGCGCCGTGTAGCCTTCCATTGCCCAAGACGAGAATACGTAATACCCGCTTAAAAAATGGCAAACGTATCTTAAAATGCAACCGATTACCGCGCCTATTATAAACTTTATAACGTCGGAATCGATTTTCTTAACCCCGCCGACGATACCTGCAAGACCAAGGCTACCGAAAGCCAAAGGATAATCGAGAACGACTTGCATAGGTTGATATATCTGCGGACTCTGAATAAACTGCAAAATACCGTAGATAACGCCGACTAAAACGCCCTTTTTTGCGCCGAAGACGTACGCGTACAGTAAAATCGGGAACATAGACGCGAGAGTTATCGACCCGCCTTGCGGAAGCGAAAACAGTTTAACGTATGAAAGGGCGAACGCTATCGCTATCGATACGCCCGCAAACGCGATACTTTTCGTCGTGAAAACGAACTCGTTGTTTTTATCGAAAATAACTATTAAAACTATTTCGCAAGTTATAAGTAAGAAAGAGAAAAGGTACATAGACGTCGCGTTAAGCGGTGAATATTCTTCGCCGACCGTCGGCAATAAAAACAATAATATTACTATATATATAAAGCAAAGAATAAGCCCCGAGATAGCGACGATTTTAAAATACTTTTTCGACGTAAACGATAAAATCGCACAGCAAACGGCGTAAGCAAAAAGCAGAACGAAAAAGCCGAGTACGAGATAGTAGTTAGCGTCTAATTCTTCCTTCACGTAAAGCCTTGCAATCATTAAAAACCCGATAAGTAGCGATAAGGTAACGGCAAAGCCTACGGATATTCCGAGAGCAAGAGTCTTAAACCCCGCAAGTTTTTCGGCAAACCTGTATTTTACGATAAAGTAGGCGATTGCTAAAACAACGGCAAGCGCGATAAAGGCGTAAAGCGCAAAGTCGGATAGTAGAGTGTAGGCGGATTTTAACCCGTCTTTCCCTAAAAAAGTTATAAGTTCTTTCATAGTTCCTTCCTTCTATTCGCCACAAAAAAAGCGCCAAAAGTAGGCGCTTATATACGATTCGGTTCACATTTTCCTTCAAGAATTATCTTGCGGATTCAATGGTATAATCTCAGCCAAACAGCACCCATAGCGAATATATTTAATTTTTCTATATATATATTATAACTAAAAAAACTATTGCGTCAAGCGAAAATATGTGGTAAAATAAAAAAACTCACAGAAAAATAAAAAGGTGGAAAATTATGTACAAGTTTTTTGCGTATCTTAACCGTATGAAATATATAAAAAGGTGGTCGCTTATGCACTCTCTTCGCGAAGAGAACGTTATGGAACACACCGAACAGGTGGCGGTTATCGCCCACGCGTTGGCGCTTATTAACAATAAAATATTTAAAGGCGACGCGGACGTGCTTAAAACCGTTTTATTAGCGCAGTACCACGAAGTAGGCGAAGTAATAACGGGCGATTTACCAACGCCTATTAAGTATTTTAACCCCGAAATAAAGACGGCGTATAAAGAACTCGAAAAGGGCGCGTCGGAAAAAATAATCAATATGTTGCCCGAAGACTTTAAGGACGAATACAGAAAATATATTCTGCCCGAAGACTGTATAGAGAAAAAACTCGTTAAGTGCGCGGATAAACTTTCCGCTTACCTTAAATGCGTGGAAGAAGTAAGGTCGGGAAACGCCGAGTTTAAGAAGGCAAAGGTATCGATAGAAAAAGAACTGAAAAATCTTTCAAGTAAGGAAGTGGACTACTACTTAAAAGAGTTTGCGCCCGCTTTTGAACTTACTCTCGACGAATTAGACTGATTTTATAGCAAAAAACGCTAAAAAGTGCAACTTTCGTTTTTTATTGTGCAAATTGAATAGATTGTTTTGCCTAATTTATAAAAAGTGCCCATTGAAAAAATTGACAAAATAGTTTAAAATAAAGATAATAAAAATTGTGCCCTATCGTTAGGGCGAGATAAGGAGAAACAATGGCAAGCGTTAATTTAAAGAACATTTATAAGGTATATCCATCGGGCGTTACGGCAGTAACGGACTTTAACCTTGATATCGAAGACAAAGAGTTCATAGTTTTCGTAGGACCTTCAGGTTGCGGGAAATCGACGACTCTTCGTATGATAGCGGGTCTTGAAGAAATATCTTCCGGCGAACTTTTAATCGACGGACAAATCGTTAATAACAGAGCACCGAAAGACAGGGATATCGCGATGGTTTTCCAGAACTACGCGTTGTATCCGCACATGACCGTTTACGACAATATGGCGTTCGGTCTTAAACTTCGTAAAATGCCGAAACCTGAAATCGACAAGAGAGTTAAGGAGGCGGCGAGAATATTAGGTATCGAAATGTACCTTTCGAGAAAACCGAAAGCGTTATCAGGCGGTCAGAGACAGCGTGTTGCGTTAGGTAGGGCAATCGTTCGTGAACCGAAGGTATTCTTACTCGACGAACCGTTATCTAACTTGGACGCAAAACTCCGTTCGCAGATGCGTACCGAAATCACAAAACTTCACAACCGTTTGGAAACGACGTTTATTTACGTTACTCACGACCAAGTAGAAGCAATGACGATGGGTACGAGAATCGTAGTTATGAAAGACGGGCTTATGCAACAGGTTGACACCCCGATAAATCTTTACGATTATCCTGTAAATCAATTCGTTGCAGGCTTTATCGGAACTCCGCAAATGAACTTCTTTACGGGTAAACTTACGGGGAATAAGAAAGACGTATTCGTAAACTTCGGTATGGAAAAAGTTAAACTTCCTGCCGACAAAGTTAAACTTATCGTTAATCTCGACCAGTATGTAAATCAAGATAAAGAAATTATCTTCGGTATAAGACCTGAAGATATTCACGACGACGAAAGATGGATTGAAGAAACCAAAAATCCGACGATTACCGTTGACGTCGACGTTGTTGAAGCGTTGGGTGCGGAAACTTTACTCTATTGCAAAACGAGAAAAGACGAATCTGAAGCGACGGAAGAAGACAGTATCGTCAACGATATTTCAAACGTAACCGCAAAAGTAGGTTCTCGTTCGACGACAAAGCGTGGCGACAGAATCAAAGTCGGTTTGGACGTTTCGCATTGCCACCTTTTCGATAAGGAAAGCGAACTCACTATTTTAGCGCGTTCGGAAGACAACAAGAAAGAAATCGAAGAAATCCAAGCAAGATTTATCGAAGAAGGTTCTTATAGGGTTCACGCAAAAGAAAACTAATATGCTTTTTTGTAAAATATTAGCGGATTTTGTAAAAAAAATTAAAAAATAATAAAAAACCAAGTGAAAAATCACTTGGTTTTTTTGTTTTTATGTTAAAATAAATATATGGTTGACGTTTTGTTCGACGCAATAAAAGACAGCCTTATTTTATTGCCGTTTATATTTTTAATATACGTTTTTATGGAACTTATCGAAGATTCCAAAAACGGGGAAAAAATAGAAAAAGCGCTTAAAGGTCAGTTCGCGCCCGTCGTCGCGTCCTTTTCAGGCGTAGTTCCCGAGTGCGGTTTTTCGGTAATGTGCGCAAAACTTTACGATAACGGGCTGATAGGGGTCGGCACTCTTATTGCCGTTTTCTTGTCTGCAAGCGACGAAGGCATCGTGGTACTTCTGTCTAACCCGCAAGTGAACTTAAAATATCTTGTACTTTTAATCGTATATAAAATAGTTTTCGCGTCCTTAATAGGCATTATATTAAATAAACTTTTGCATACTTTCGGCAATAAACATATCTGCCCCGTTAAAGATAACTGCGTAAGTTGCGGTGAAAGGCACGTGGGGTTTATGGATAAATACGTAATCCACACGCTTTCCCACGCGACGAAGACCTTTTCGTTTATTCTTATTTTTAACGTCGCGCTGTCGCTAATAATATTCTTAATCGGCGAAGAAAGGATAGCGTCGTTCGTTATAAGTAGCGAACCGTATCAACCGCTTGTCGCATCCCTTTTGGGGCTGTTGCCGACGTGCGCGTCGTCGACGATTATCGCGCAGAGTTTTTGCGAAGGGGTACTTTCCTTTTCGGGGCTTGTCGCGGGGCTTGCGTCCAACGCGGGCGTGGGGCTTGTCGTATTATTTAAAAACAGAAGGAAAATAAAAGAGAACGTCGTTATAACGGTTATTCTTTACGTTTGCGCCGTTATAATGGGGTACGTGGCGTTTTTAAGCGGAATATAATATTCTTGTTGAAAAAAACCGCAAGATAGTATATAATGTGTATAAAGGTATCATAAATGGAACAGGATATTAAGAGTTTTATTAAAGGAATAAAAGAGAAAACGGGGCTTGAAATGGCTCTGTTTAATTCCGAAGGCGTGGGGATTGCGGGCAACGTCGGTGCAAGCGAAACGGTCAATAAAAATATCGACAAGATTATTGCAGACACCGTGAACGGAAGAACGCTTTTCCCGATAAACTATAAAAATAAAAAGTACTTCGGAAGAATAACGGGAACGGGCAAAACCGAACAGAACTATGCGCTTTTAATAAGCGAACTTATCGAAAACTATTTCTTTAAGGAAATGGAACTTTCCCGTACCGAGTTTTATAAGGCGGTTTTATACGGCGAACTTAACTATATTCAGTTAAGAATAAATATCGGAAAGTTCAATATTCCCGAACGGCCGTGTTTCGTTCTTTCGATAGTAACCGAGAACGGCAAGACGGACGATATTATTCCGCTACTTGAAAACTACAATAACGACAGTCTCGATTTCGTCGTTAAGTCGGACGAAAAGAGTTGCGCCGTCGTTAAGTTCGTGAACGCCGAAAACGACGAGTATTGTTCTTCGAACGAATACGCATACTACCTTTATCAGTCGATAATAGAAGAGACGGGGGTTAAAACAAAAATATCGATAGGCGGAACGGTCAAATCCATTTACGACGTAAACACTTCTTATAATCAGGCGATTACAGCCTACCGTATGAGTAAGTCGGTCGCGTCGAAAGGCAACATACACTCGTTTAAGGAGTATATGGTGATAAAGATGCTTGAAGACCTGCCGAAATATAAATTAAGCGAATATCTGTCGGTGTTACTCGACGAAACGTCGAAAGAGATTTTTTCCGACGAAGATATGATAAACACCGCCGAAGAGTTTTTGGAAAATAGCCTTAACGTTTCCGAAACGTCGAGAAAACTGTTTATGCACAGAAATACTTTAATGTACCGTCTCGATAAAATAGAAAGGGCTACGGGGCTTAATATACGAAAGTTTTCGGACGCGGTTACTTTCAGGCTTATTACGGCGATAGTTAAACTTGTAAAATAAAATATGAGTAAAGAATTAAAAAACGAAACGGTAAATAACAACGAAATAAAAGGCGGAAGAAAGGGAAAAACTACTTCTGCCGTTTTTCTTTGCATTATAATAGTTCTTTCTTTTTGTTGCGGGTTTTTAACTAACCTTATTATAAAGGGGAATAAAAGCGAAACCTCTTGGGTTATCAGTATGATAGATAAATACTACTATTCGGAAGAAGACGGCAAGGTTAAAAAGTTTACCGACGAAGACTATGCAAAAGCGATAGCGACTTATCTTCTCGACGAATATTCCGAATACTACACGAGTGAAGAGTTTGCCGACGTTATAAGAACGGACAGGGGCAACTATTTCGGGTTCGGTATTTCGCTGTTACGAAACAGCGACGCGCTGTCCGTTTACTACGTTACCCCTAATTCACCTGCTTATAAAAGCGGGCTTAAAAAAGGGGACGAAATAATTGCGTGCGAATATCAAGGCGAGAGTTATTCGTTTGATAAGAAAAGCCAACTTTTCGACTTTTTCGGGAAGGTAAACGAGAACGAGAGTATAACGATATATTTCAGGCGGAACGGCGAAGAAAAAAGCGCGACTATAATTAAATCGGTATTTATAACTTCTTACGTTGTTTACCGAGATAAGGATAAGACGGGCGAGTTTATATCGGAAGGCACTAATCCCCTTTCCTTTACCGTAAAAGACGGCGGTACGTCTATATTAAATGAAGACACGGCGTATATAAGTCTGCACCAGTTTCAGGGCGGTGCGGGTAGCCAGATAAAAACGGCAATGAACTATATGAAAGAAGCGGGGAAAACCAAACTTATTTTAGACCTTCGCGACAACGGTGGCGGGGATATGGACGTATTGCGCGAAATATCTTCTTACCTTATTTCTTCGGACGAAAAAAATCCCGTTATCGCCTACTCAAAGGACAAGAACGGAAATTATACTGCGTATCAGGCGACGGGGAATAATTTTAATAACGATATAGAAAAAATCACCGTGCTTGCAAATAGGAACACGGCGTCGGCGTCCGAGTGTTTAATCGGCGCGATGCTATATTATAAAAGCGCGTTTAACGAAGACTGTTTAATAATAGAGAGTGAAGACGGCGTTGCAAGGACTTTCGGGAAAGGCATTATGCAGACGACGATGGTAAATGCGCTTACACAGACGGCAATAAAACTTACCACGGCGTATATTTATCAACCCGATAAAAAGACCTGTATTCACGGGCAAGGCATAACGGCAAGCGGGGAAAACGCCGTTAATACCGACAAAGGAATAGAAAGGGCGTTAGATATACTTAATTATTAGCGAAAAACTTATTCAGCGCATAGATTACGTCGCTGTCGGCAAAAGAAGAAACGGGCAGTAAGCCGTTATCGTCGGAAGAAAAAACTTCCGACGATTTTTTTTCGCCTTCGTTAAAAAAGGTCGAAATAATCGGCGCGAAATCGGAAGGATTAAAGTTTTTTATCACCGAACTTAAATCGAAATCGTTGTTTTTAAGTAATTCGATAATCGGTTTATATTTTCCGTTCTGATATTCGTTTTCGAAAAAACTTAACAAAAACCGTAATATTTCCATATTTAACCTGCTAACAATATAATATATGTTTTTCATACTATAAAATTGAAAGTAAAAGAAAAAAAGGAGAATATTATGGATAATTTTAACGATTACGTAAAAAGTCAGAAAAATAAGTCGGGAAAAGAAAATAACGGCAACAATAGTTCGCAAACCAACGGCGGGCTGTTTAACCTTATCGGCAGTATCGCGCAGAAGTTCGACGGCAAAAACCAGAACGAATTGTTATCCGCTATTTATAAAGAAGCAAAACGTGGCAAGGAAAACGGCACTCTTTCCGACGCGGACGTAGATAAGTTCGTCGCTATGTTGTCGCCCGTGTTAGACGATAAAAAAAGAAAAATACTTTATAAGGTCGCCGAAGATATTAAAAAAATCTAACCGATTATTTTATTAAGCGCATTACATAAAAAGTTTATTTCACGCGTCGAATTAAACACAGAAAAACTGACCCGTATTAGCCCTTCTTTTTCCGTCCCCAGATATTTATGGCAAAGCGGGGCGCAATGAAGCCCCGAACGGACGGCGATATCGTATTCTTTATCTAATCTTTCGGCTATTTCGTTGCTGTCTTTTCCGTCTACCGAAAAGGAAACTATTCCGACGGGGTTCGGTTTAGAGTAAACGGTTATTTTATTTATATCGGAAAGTTTTTCAATAAGGTATTTTGTATGGGAAAATAAAACGTCTTTAATGGTTCGCTGATTTTTAGAAACGTAAGACAGCCCTTCGTTTAAGGACGCGATTGCAGGCAGATTAGGCGTTCCGCTTTCAAGCCGTTCGGGATAAAGCGTCGGTTGGGCAAGGTTAAACGATTCCGTCCCCGTTCCGCCGAACATTACGGGGGACGGGGAAACGTTTTCGGCGATTGCTAAAACGCCGGACCCCATAATACCGCATAACCCTTTATGTCCCGCAAGGGCAAGCATAGAGATATTGTTCTCGCGCATATCGGTTTTTATATGTCCGCCCGCTTGCGCCCCGTCGCATAATAATAAAATATTATTTACTTTACAGAATTCGCCCAACTTTTTAACGTCGAAGGTTTCGCCCGTAACGTTTGAAGCAAGGGTATGTATTATCATATACGTATTGCTTTTTACCGCGCTTAAAACGTTTTCGGTAAGCGAGTGTGTGTCTGACGGCGCAACGACGTCGAAAGTAATTATTCCCTTTTCCCGAAGATAGGAAAGGGGACGCAAAACGGAATTATGTTCGTAAACGGTGGTAATAACGTGTCCGCCCGACAGGGCAGTTCCCAAAATCGCGATATTAAGCGCTTCGGTGCAGTTTTTGGTAAAGATAATTTTCTCTAACGGCGCGTTTAAGTATTCCGAAAAGTTTTTTCGGCAGTTAAAAATAATCTCCGCGCCCGTAAGGGCAAGCCTGTGTCCGCTTCGGACGGGGTTTGCGCACAAATATTTCATTACCGTTTCCGTGGTTTCTAATACCTGATAAGGCTTAAATCCGCCCGTTGCCGCATTGTCGAAATAAATCATAGACAACTCCTTTATGTATCAAAAATAAATTAAAAAGAATATTATATTGTATAGAAATCTTTTATAGATTATGCAAAGGAGAAAGATATGGAATATATAATTATTTCGTTCAGGTCGAGAATAGATACTTTTATGCTGTCCGATAACCTAAAAAAATGGGGCGTGCCGTCGAAAGTTGTGCTAACCCCGAAAGAAGCGAATATCGGGTGCGGTCTTTCGGTAATGATACAAAAGGAAAACTTAAAACTGTGCAAGAAAATCGTTTACGGCAAAGTCTTAAAGAGTTTCGTGGGATTTTTCTTAATTAAAGAGACTGCAAACGGCAAAATAATAAAAATGATTTGATTTTAATGTGCTTAACGGCTTGTAAAAAAAGACGGGTTGTGTTAATATATTTCTGTATTACTATGGAAAAGAAAAAAGTGGCGGAAATAGTTTCGGTTTTATCCCGAAACTTTGCGGACAAGCCCGCATTACGATTTAACACCCCTTACGAACTGCTTATCGCGGTTATTCTTTCCGCGCAATGCACGGACGAAAGGGTGAATAAAGTTACCGCGGAATTATTTAAAAAGTATAATACGCCCGAAAAGATGGTGTCGTTAAGTCAGGCAGAACTGCAAAAATACATCTTTTCCTGCGGGCTTTATAAGACGAAAGCCGAACACATATTAAGCGCAAGTAATGATATAATCGAAAAGTTTAACGGACAAGTTCCCGACAATTTGGAAGACTTACGGTCGCTTGCGGGGGTTGGCAGAAAGACGGCGAACGTCGTTTATGCGGTTGCTTTTCACGGGGACGCGATAGCCGTCGATACGCACGTTTTCAGGGTAAGCAACAGAATAGGTCTCGTTTCGGCGGACAACGTATTAAAAACGGAAACGGGGCTTATGGAAATTATCGATAAAAAGAGTTGGGCAAAAGCGCATCACTACCTAATCTATCTCGGCAGAAGTTTTTGCAAGGCGCAAAAGCCCGATTGCGATAATTGTCCTATAACCGCGCTTTGCGAAAAGAAGATTAAAAAAAGGTGAAAATATATGTTTGTTGACAGAGCGATAATAACTATAAAAGCAGGGGACGGCGGAAGCGGTATCACTTCCTTTCTGCATTTTAAAGGAAAGGTAGGCGGTGGCCCTGACGGTGGCGACGGCGGAAAGGGCGGAGATATAATATTTATTGCCGATTCCAAAATCACAAGCCTTTCCGACTACTATTATAAAACCAAATACGTTGCCGAAAGCGGTGCTAACGGTCAACCGAAAGAGTGTTTCGGAAGACAAGGGGAAGACCTTGTGTTAAAAGTTCCGTTAGGAACGGTTATAAGGGACAGGCAGACGGGCAATATCATTGCCGACATGTTCACCGACGGGCAAAAGCGGGTGGTTTTAATCGGCGGGGAAGGCGGTAAGGGAAACGCGAGATTTAAAAGCGCGAGAAGACACGCCCCGCACTTTTCTCAAACGGGCGAAAAGACGGAAACGAAACAGGTTATATTAGAACTTAAAACGATAGCGGACGTGGGGTTAGTAGGTTTTCCGAACGTCGGGAAAAGTACCCTTTTAAGTAAAATCACGAAAGCAAGGCCGAAGATAGCGAACTATCATTTTACGACGCTATCGCCAAACCTTGGCGTTTGCGACGTTTTCGACAGTCAGTTCACGATAGCAGATATTCCGGGGTTAATTGAAGGCGCAAGTGAAGGCGCAGGGCTTGGCACGGAGTTTTTAAGGCACATAGAAAGAACGAGAATGTTAGTTCATGTAGTCGATATGTCTGGCATTGAAGGGAGAGACCCTTACGACGATTTCTTAAAAATCAACGAAGAACTTAAAAAATACGGCGCGAAACTTATAAAGTTAAAGCAGATAATCGTCGCTAATAAATGCGACGTCTTCGGCGCGGAAGAAAATCTTAAAGTCTTTCGCGATAAGGTCGGAAAAAAATATAAGATAGTTAAAATGAGTGCTATAAGCGGGGACGGGGTAGACCTTCTTAAACAAGAGATTATGAAAGTGTTATCGAAACTTCCGCCTGTTGAACCGCTTAAATACGAAGAGTTTAATTACGTTAAACCTGAACGGCTCGACTTCGAGATATTAAAAGAAGGCGACACCTTCGTAGTAATAGGCACGCTGGTAGACGTGTTAAAGAGAAACGTAGTAATGACCGATATGAACTCGCTTGCCTACCTTCAAAAGGTGCTTAAAGACAGGGGCGTTATATCGCAACTACGTAAGATGGGCGCAAACGAGAAATCCACCGTAATAATCGGCGGAGAAGAGTTTGAGTCTATCGACTAAAAGGGGGATAAAAATGTTGACAAGCAAAGAAAGAAGCAATCTTCGTTCGTTAGCGTCGAATATAGACAGCGTAACTCAGGTGGGAAAACTCGGCGTGAACGATAGTTTAATAGACAGCCTTGATAAGGCGATAGAAAAAAGGGAACTAATTAAGGTTACCGTTTTATTAAATTCGGGACTTGACGTAAAAGAGACGGGGTTTATTATCGCAGAAAAGTTAGGCGCGGAATTCGTCTGCCACACGGGGCGTAAACTCGTGTTTTACAGAAGAAGCCTGTCGGAAAAAGTAAACCATATAGAGTTTTAGATATACGCGTCCTTTTTTTCCGGGATATATCCGAATAATCTTGCAAATAACGACAAAGATATCATAATTCCGCCCGCTATAATATAGTAGAGTTTAAGCGGAACGAAAAAGGATAACAATAAAAAGATAATGCCGAAGACGAAATAGTTTTTGGCTTTTTTCTTTTCGATAAAGGTTTTAGCGGTTATTTTGGGCGCGGTGATTTCTTCTAAAACGAAGTCGATATCGGGCAGAACTTCGCAGTCTTTTAGAAAGTCAAATACTTCCTTCCCGTAAAAGACGTTGATTTTTTTATTAAAGCGTATTACGAAATCTTTAACTTCTTCGGATATTTCGTTTGTGTAAATTACGGCGCGGTTAGATTGCGACAGCATATTGTAAACCGCCACCACGTCTTTTTTGGTAAGCCCGTCGAACGAGAAAACGAAAAACAGTTGCAGTTTTTCCTTCGGAAGAAGAATATACCGCCTTTTTATTTCGGCAACGTAGCCCTTTTTTATAAACGCGGAATAAAATAAATCTTTAACGTCCTTTTCTTTGCTTAAACATAAATGGTTAAGCGTGTTTTTAACAAGACGGCTGTTTCCCGACGCGTTCTTATTGCTTATATATGCGCTTGAAATAATCTTAAACGCAAGAACCGATACGGCAAGCGAAAGGCTTAACGCCAAGACGTAAGAATACGGGCGTTTAGTAAAATAGTTAAATATAAAGAAAGACAACAAAAAACAAGCGACGAAAACGAACGCCGTGTCCGAAGATTTTTTCAATATTCCGTTTTTCATAAATAACCCCCGCAAATAATATTGACTTATGTTTTTTATTTAATACCAAAATATTGATTTTAATTGAAAAATGTGCAATAATAGTAATAATGAAAATCGGTATTTTTGGGGGAACTTTTAATCCCGTTCACGAAGAACACGTAAATATCTGTAAAAACGCAATAAAAGAGTTGGGGCTTGATAAACTTATCGTCGTCCCTACTTTCTTACCGCCCCATAAAGAAGTTATTTCTGAAAGTTGCACCGATAGACTTAATATGCTGTCTATCGCCTTCGACGGCGTTAATAAGGCCTGCGTTTCCGATTTCGAAATAAAAAAGGAAGGCACGAGTTATTCGTATATTACTCTCGAATATTTTAAAAGCCTATACCCTAACGACGAACTCTATTTTATTATCGGCGGGGACAGTCTTTTATCGTTTGGTTCGTGGCGAAATCCGGAACGCATTTTAAGTTGCGCCACCCTTACGGTCGTCGACAGGGACGGTATTAACGCCGACTACGAAAAAGAAAGAGAGTATTTTAAAAAGGCGTTTAATAAAGATTTTATTCTGTTAAAATATAGGGGAAAAGATTTTTCGTCGACGAGAATAAGGGTGTATGCTTCCCTTTCGCTTCCGCTTGACGGGTTGGCGGACGAAAAGATAGCGAAATATATTAAAGACAACGGGCTATATAAGGGCGATAAATATACCGAATACGTAAAATCGCAATTACCCGAAAAACGGCTTTATCATACGGCGGAAGTTATGGTAAGCGCGCTGTCAAAGGCAAGCGAATTAAAACTTAACCCCGAAAAAGTCCGCCTGTCGGCGCTTTTACATGACGTTGCGAAATACGTTGACTATAAAACGGTTGAAGGATTTCAGATAGAAGAAGGTATGGTTGCGCCGGTAGTTCACGCGTTTTTGGGGGCTTACGTGGCGAAAAATATACTTAAAATCGACGACGACGAGATTATAGACGCAATAAAATATCACACTTCGGGGAAGGCGAATATGTCCCTTTTAGGAAAACTTATATTCGTTGCCGATATGGTGGAAAAGAACAGGGATTACGAAGGGGTTGAAAGGTTGCGCGCACTTTTTAAAAAGGATTTTAACCTATCTTTTATAGAGTGCTTAAAAGAAGAGATGCAACATCTTTTAAGTAAAAAAAGAATAATATATATCGAAACGCTTAACGCTTACGATTATTATATAAACAATAAAAAGGACTAAATAAAATGGATGCAAAAACTTTTACCGAAAAAATATGCGAAACGTTAAAAAACCATAAGGGCGAGGACGTGCTGTCTATCGACGTTAAGGGCAAATCTTCCGTTGCAGATTACTTCGTAATCGCAAGCGGTAGGTCGATGACGCACACGCGTTCGCTGATTGAACACGTTGAAGAAGATATGGAAAAACTCGGCGTTTCTCCGACGAGAAGCGAAGGCGTTAAAGAAGGGCGCTGGGCGGTTCTCGATTACGGCGACGTCGTAGTGCATATATTTAACGACGAAACGAGAGTTTTATACTATCTTGAAAAACTCTGGGGCAACGAAGAGAATATCAAAAGGTATTAAGAAGACTTTTTGAAATAGATTTTATCTATATCGTCGGTGTTTATTTCTATACTTTTTAACGCGGGCTTGACTTTTTTAGGCGGGGTTTTTTTAACGGGTTTAACTTCGGGTTTACTCGGCTTAAAGTAGAGAATAACGATTTTGACTATTACGACCGAGAAAAAGGAAATGAGAAAAAAACAGACGATAAACGAAAGCCCCAAAAGGGCGGAAAGAAAATTGTTCATAGATAAAATATAAAATACTATTTATAAAAAAAAGCATAATTTATTGTATTTTATTATGTATTTTTGTAAAAAACAAGGTGGGTTTATGAAAGATATTAAAAAAACCGATACACAAAATATAGAAGAGATTTCGGAAGAAGAATTAGAAGAGTTTAATCTTCCTGTCATCGAAGAAGAAAAAAAGCCTAAAAGAAAGAAAAAAGCCGAACACGACTTACAGGTTATCGATAGCGACAAAGACGGCGAAAAAAACGAAACGCCCGAAACGGCGTTGGTTTTCGACGAAACGGGGCACGTGGACTGGTTTTTTAAAGAAGGTAAAAAGGAAGAAGAAATAAAAACCGACTTCCCCGAACTTATGGAACTTGCGTCGCTTCAGAACATTTCTTACGAAGACGCGAAAAAAGAGTGTTGCCTTTTTGAAATAAGAAAGATAATGAAAAGGATAGGCAAAGTCGTCGTAAAACCCAACGTCGGGGACGACGAAATCGAACGCATTTTAGCCTTACAGGAAAAAGTGTCTATAAAAGAAACGCTTATTTCGCCTATTTATATATCTACCTGTTATAAAATATGCAAAAAACTCAACGTCTTTCATAACGAAGTAAACGCGTTTATAGATTTCCCGTTAGGGGAAGGGTCTAATAAGACAAAAATATCGGCGGCTATTGAAGTAATGAACTCTCACGCGGACGGCGTGTGCGTTATGATGTCGCCTATTATGCTTACCGCGAAACACTCTAAAGAATTTAAAAAACTTATCGCGAAACTCGGAAGAATATGCAAAAAGGACGGCGGTATCGCCTTTTCCGTTATGGAATTAGACGATATGCAGATAAAATACCTTTTAAGGGTGATAGAGAAATCCAAACTTTCCTATATTACCTTTATTTTCGGGCAGGTCGGCGAACAAGAACTTAACGACAAAATGGCGGTAATCAATAAATACCGCGGTAAAAAAACCGTAAAGGTAATGGGCAACGTCGATAAAGCCGACGTAGTGACCGAACTTTTGAAGTTAAACGCCGACGTTATTTTAACGCCTTATGCCGACAAGATAGGCGAAGAATTGCTTAAAAGGTTTTATAAATAGTTAAAAACACTTTACAAAACGGCAAAATTGTAATAGAATAAACGTGTTCTTTGGGGCAGGGTTAAATTCCCTACCGGCAGTTAAAGTCTGCTAACGATGATTTTTCATCGCCGATACGGTGCAATTCCGTAACCGACGGTATAGTCCGGATGATAAAAGAATTATAAAGCGGTTAAAATCTTATAATTATATCGTTTTAAAGCCCCAAGATTTTTGGGGTTTTTTTATGGAAAAAATGTTATTTAAAACTAAAAATATCGCGGGTATGGCGGTCTTTTCCGCAATATCTTTTATACTTTATCTGCCTATATTCGAAATACCGCTTTTTGTCGGTACGCCGTATAAATTAGACTTTTCTAACGTCTTCGTTCTTCTCGGCGGGTTTATGTACGGGCCGATAGGCGGTGTTATTATTCTCTTAATAAAAGAACTGTTGCATATTCCGATAGGCAGTTCGGGCGGGGTTGGCGAACTCGCGAACTTTATAGTGGGGCTTTCATTTATTCTGTTCCCGACAATACTTTATAGATTTAAAAAAGGGCTTAAAGTCGTTATTTTTTCGCTTATCGTCGCGTGCGGTTTGCAGATTGTAGTCGGGGTTTTGGCAAACAGGTTTATTTTATTGCCGTTTTTCGGCGCGGGCGCAATGTTTAAAACGTGGTTTTGGTATATCGTTATCTTAAACGCGGTAAAAAGCGTAAGTTGTAGCCTGTTTAGTATTTTTTTCTATAAAAAACTTTCTTATCTTTTTAAAAAAATAAAATTGCAAGAGAAGGAATAAAGTGTTATAATAAAATTATGGAAAAACTTTCTTATTCGGCGTCAGATACGGAAAAAATTGCAAAAGAGTTTGCAAAAACCTTAAAAAAAAGCGACGTCGTTATTTTGTCCGGCGAAATGGGGGCGGGTAAAACCGTGTTCGTTAAGGGGTTGGCAAGTTATTTTAAATTAGACGGAATAACAAGCCCTACTTATTCTTACCTTAACGTTTACGGCGATTTTTTATACCATTACGATTGCTATCGGTTGTCTTCGGGGGAAGACGCCGTTTTATTAGGTCTTAACGATTATTTCGGGAAAGACAATATTTGCGTTATCGAGTGGGCTGAAAACGTAGCGGATATTCTGCCCGACGGCGTAAAAAAAGTTAAAATTGAAAAGGTCGACGAAAAAACGAGAAAAATTACGTTATGAAAAATTATCTTGCAGTAGACACAAGCGGTAAAAATCTTACCGTAATAATAAAATATAAAGGCAAAAAGTTTTCCTTTTTTAACGCGGACTGCGGAACTTTTCACTCTGTAAAGGTTATGCCCGTTATCGAAGAAACGGTTATTAAGGCGGGTTGTTCGTTAGACGAAATGGATTTTTTTGCCTGCGTTATCGGGGCGGGGTCTTTTACGGGAATAAGAATAGGCGTATCGACGGTTAAGGCACTCGCTTTCGCGTACAAGAAAAAGGTGTTGCCGATAACTTCTTTCGATACCGTTGCATATAATAAAGACAAAGGGAAATACCTTGCGGTAATCGACGCAAAGCATAACGGCTATTACGTTTGCGGATACACCGATAAAAAGGTTTCCTATCCGCCGTCCTTTATTAACGGCGACGAGTTAAGTAAATTACAATCGGAATACTCGCTAATATCTTTTGAAAAGATAGACGGGTTTGACGCTATAATTACCGATATAGAACAAGGGCTATATAATGCCGTTGAAGAAAAACAAGGCGATATAACGGAAGATATAAACGCACTCGTTCCGCTTTATATAAGAAAAAGTCAGGCGGAAGAAGGCAGATAAATGATTAAAAGGCTTGATTTAACCCACGTCGATAAAATACTCGATTTAGAGAAAGAGTATAAAGACGGGTTTAAAAGAAAGGTTTTAATATCTTCTTTTAATAACCCTAACTTTTTTGTATTCGGTATTTATGATAATCTTTCGCTTATCGGCACGGTAAGTTTTTCTTACCAGTTCGAACAGGGTGATATAGAAAGCGTTTTCGTATTAAAGGAATACAGAAAAAAGGGCGTTGCGTCTTCTTTACTTTCCTTTTCTATCGACTACTTAAAAGATAAAGGCGTAAACAAAATATTTTTAGAAGTAAGGGAAGGGAATATTCCCGCCATATCGCTTTATAAAAAGTTCGGCTTTAAATCTATAAAAATAAGGGAAAGATATTATTCTGACGGCGAAAACGCGGTTATAATGTCTTTAGGTGAATAATTATAATAACGGTAAAAGGTAATTTACAAACGAAAAAAAACCTTTTATTTCTGCACGGCTATCTGTCCGATAAACGTTCGTTTGTTTATCAGACGGAATATTTTAAAAATTATTACAAAGTGTATGCGCCCGACCTTAAAGGTTTCGGCGACAACACGGGTATGGAATACCCCTATTCGCTTGACGACTATTGTCGTGAAGTTTCGGAATATATTAAAGAAAACGGCATTTATAATTGCGACGTTATCGCCCACTCTTTCGGGGGGCGTATCGCGATAAAACTCGCAAGTTATGATAGTGATATTTTCAATAAAATGGTGCTGACGGGCTGTGCGGGGCTTAAACCGAAAAGGACTATTAAAAAAACTTTCCGTAAGATTGCTTTTAACGTTTTGAAACAGTTTGTCGATAAGGAAAAACTGCAAGGTTTTTATTCGGGCGACTACCGTGCGCTTGATAAAACCATGAAGGAAAGTTTTATTAAAATCGTCAACGAACACTTAAACGACAGACTGACTTTAATAAAGAATAAAACCTTTATAGTGTTCGGGAAAAACGACGAACAGACACCGCCTTATATGGCGAAAATACTGCACGAAAAAATTGCGGATAGCAGGCTTTTATTTATAGCGGGCGCGGGGCATTTCGCCTTTATCGATAAGCCCCATATTTTTAATACGGAGGTAAGAGAGTTTTTACTCTCTTAATAAAATGTTTCCAGTAGGTATTTCTTCATTAGCAGAATTGTTTTCCACGGAAAGCATAATGGTCTATATTGTTTTTTGTATCGGCAACGCCGTCTTATTGTATTTTGCGTCGTTAAAGTTCTTTCTCGTTCTGCAACTCTCTAACTATAACGGAAAAAAATATTATAAATGGTTAAAAAACAAAGAAAACCCGTACGTATCACGGCTGATGCTGTTAAGTATGCTGGGCTTTTTGTTCTTCTGCGTGCTGTCGACTTGCCTTTCCGCCGTTTCAACGGCGATTTTCGGCGAAGCGACGGGGTACACGGTCGGGTCTTATCTCGGCTTTATTTCGTACTTTTTGTTCACGGGGCTTTATATTCATACCGAACGTAGGGTAAACGCCAAAGTTTCGCTTAAAAAGACGAAACGGATAATAAGACTTTCGGTATGCTATTCGGCGCTGTTAATCGTCTCGTCGTTTATATTCGTAATTTTCTGCGACACTATTACCTATTTTATAGGAAGTAACGTCGTGGGGCTTTTAAGGTATGCGCTTATTTGCTTTATGCCACTCGTTTTACCGCACGTTCTCTATTTTGCGTCGATTATAATGCGTCCTTTTGAAAACCGCATCAATAAAAAATACGTTGACGGCGCGAAGAATAAACTTAAAGACAGCAACGTAATAAAAATAGGTATAACGGGCAGTTTCGGAAAGACGACGGTAAAAGAAATACTTTCGACTATTCTTTCGCAAAAATACCGCGTTTTATCTACGCCGTATTCATATAATACGCCACTCGGCATCGCGCTTACCACGAAAAATCTCGATAGTACGCACGATATATTTATAGCCGAAATGGGCGCGAGAAGTAAGGGCGACATAAAAGAACTTGCAGAAATTGTAAAACCTAATATCGCGGTTATTACGGGTATTAACGGTCAGCATCTTGAATCTTTCGGCGATTTAGAAACGATAAAGGACACGAAATACGAATTAGTTGAAAGCCTTTCCGATAAAGGCGTTGCGTTTTTCTCGGCAGATAACGAAGGCAGTAGGGAATTATACGGCAGATTTAACGGTGAAAAATACTTCGCGGGAATAAGCGACGAAAACGCCTTTTCGTTTGCGACGGACGTTAAAACCACCGCGCAGGGAACTACGTTTTTATTACATATAGGCAAAGAAAAGCCGATTGCCTGTTCGACGATTTTACTCGGCAAGCACAGTATAGGAAACGTCTGTCTTGCAAGTGCGGTCGCTTATAAACTCGGATTAGACGTTAAAGAAATAGCAAACGGTATAAACCGTATTAAAACGGTGGGGCACAGGTTAGAACTCTTACCGAACAACAAAAACGTAATTATAATAGACGACAGTTACAACTCGAATATAGACGGGTTTAATTCGGCAATGGAAGTTCTCGATATGTTTTCGGGCAGAAAAATCGTATTGACGCCGGGGCTTGTAGAACTCGGAACAATGGAAAACGTAATGAACTTTAAGGTAGGCAAAATACTTGCGTCCCACGCCGATAAAGTTATAGTAGTCGGCAAGCATAACGCCGAAATGATAGTCAACGGGCTTATTGAAGGCGGTATGAACAAAGACGACATAATATTCGAAAAGAACCCGAACAGGGGAAACCGCGAACTGAACGAAATAATAAAGGACGGCGACGTTATTTTATTTGAAAACGACCTGCCCGATAATTATAACTGACACTTATTAACGACTGAAAAAAAGATAAAACACCAAAGCAAAAAAAATTATGCGGAGGTGTTTTTTTTAATGAAAAACGTTGCAATTTTCTTCGGCGGAATATCGGTTGAACACGACGTTTCGGTGCTTACGGGAATAATAGTTTCAAGGACTTTAAAAAACAGTAAAAAGTATAATCCCGTACCTGTGTTTATCGATACGGACGGCAGGTGGTATACGGGCGAAGCCCTTTTTAATATCGATTTTTATAAAAATATCGACAGAAAAAAACTGACGGGCGTAATCTTTCTTAAACGGGACAGAACGCTATACCGTTTTAAAAAGAATAAACTAAAACCCTTTATCGCTTTATCGTGCGCTATAAACTGTATGCACGGCGAAAACGGGGAAGACGGAACTTTATCGGGGATAGCGAAAGCCTACGATATTCCGTTATGTAGTCCCGATATATTTTCTTCCGCCCTGTCTATGGATAAAGAACTGCAAAAAAAGTTCTTAAAGGGAATAGGCGTTAAGGTAACGCCGTGTATCGTATTTCGCGATAATTTAGACGAAATAGAAAAGAAGTTTTCTTACCCCGTTATAATTAAACCCGCAAATCTCGGGTCGAGTATCGGGATTAAAAAGGCAGACAATAGGCGCGAACTCGAAGAAGCGGTTTTACTCGCCAAAAAGTATTCCGATAAAATCATTGCGGAAAAGTATTTAAGCGGGTTTACCGAAATAAACTGCGCCGCGTATCAGAACTCTGCGGGCGATATCGTCGTTTCCCAACTTGAAAAACCTAAAAGTAAGGATGGCGTTCTCTCTTTTTCCGATAAATACTGTAAAGGCGACAGAGAGTTCCCCGCAAAGACAGACGAAAAAACGGCGAATAAAATACGGAAAATTACCGCAAAAGTTTATAAAGAAACGGGCGCGAACGGAATAGTAAGAATAGACTATATGATTTATAACGGCGAAATTATCTTAAACGAAATAAACAGCGTTCCGGGTTCGCTATCATATTATCTTTTCTGTCCGACATTTACCGAGTTTACCGCTATTTTAGAAGACGTGATAGAAAAAACCGAACGGGAAAACAACGGGAAAAGCACTCTTTTAAAGGTTTATAAGTCTTCAATACTCGAAGGCGTGGGTACAAAGGCTTCTAAACGCTTGTAAAATCGGCGGGGATATGTTAAAATAAACGTTAGAAAACTAACGGAGAATTACTTATGTCGAAAATTAAGATGACGACGCCTATCGTAGAGATGGACGGCGACGAAATGACGAGAATACTGTGGCAATGGATAAAAGAGATTTTAATATTGCCCTACGTAGACTTAAAAACGGAATATTACGACTTGGGACTTGTTAAAAGGGACGAAACGGACGATAAAATAACCGTCGATAGCGCAAACGCCACCCTTAAATACGGCGTTGCGGTAAAGTGCGCCACGATAACGCCGAACCAACAGAGAGTAGAAGAATACAACCTTAAAAAGATGTGGAAAAGCCCTAACGGAACGATAAGGGCTATTCTCGACGGCACGGTGTTCCGCGCGCCGATACTTATCGACGGGATAACCCCGTATATTCCTACGTGGAAAAAGCCGATAGTTATTGCAAGGCACGCATACGGGGACGTATATAAAGCGGTCGACGGCGAAACGGCGAAAGGCAAAGCCGAATTGTCGTTTACCGACAGAAACGGCGAAAGAAAGAGTATAGAAGTTTTCGACTTTAAAGATAACGGCGTTGTTATGGCTATGCATAACACCGATAAGAGTATCGAAAGTTTCGCGCGTTCCTGTTTTAATTACGCACTCGATAAAAAAATGCCACTCTGGTTTGCGACGAAAGATACCATAAGCAAGATTTACGACGGCAACTTCAAAAAGATTTTCGCGCGTATTTACGAAGAAGAATATAAAGACAAGTTCGAAAAACTCGGAATAGAGTATATGTACACCCTTATCGATGACGTGGTTGCAAGGATAGTCCGTTCGGAAGGCGGAATAATCTGGGCGTGCAAGAACTACGACGGCGACGTGATGAGCGATATGCTTGCAACGGCGTTCGGCAGTCTCGCTATGATGACGAGCGTGTTGGTTTCCCCGACGGGCGTATTCGAATACGAAGCGGCGCACGGCACGGTTACAAGACATTACTATAAATACAGGAAGGGCGAAGAAACGTCCACTAACCCCGTAGCGACCATTTTCGCATGGACGGGCGCGCTTAAAAAACGCGGAGAGTTAGACGGAAACGACGAACTTATGGGGTTTGCCGACAGGCTTGAAAAGGCGACCGTTGAAACTATTGAAAACGGCGAAATGACGGGCGACCTTGTGAGTTTGTTTAAAAAGGAAGGTATAACCCCTAAAAAACTTTCGTCCGAAGAATTCTTAAAGGCGATAGCGAAAAGACTTTAAGGTAAAAAAACAATCAAAGTCGCGCGGAAAAACGCGCGACTTTTTTTACTTTTTAACCGCAAATGCATAAAAAAGGGAAGATTTTAATAAAAAAGTATTGACAATACAGCGTTTAAGGTTTATTATTACTGTAATAGAATAAAATAATAAAATAAAGGAGGATTATTCTATGAAAAAACTTTTGGCAATAATGTTGTCATTAACAATGGTTTTCTCCTGCCTCGTTTTCACGGCTTGTGATAACAGCGCCGATTATAAAGGCGATTACAGCAAGGAAATGACGGCGGATGACCTGAAAGGCTTTATTGAAAAGGTTAACGCTAACACGGCAATAGTTCAAAAAGCGGACAAAGTTGTTACTTTCGGTATGGACGGCGGATTAGATATCGAAGGCGAAATCGCTATCGATACTATGTCCTTAAAACTCAAAACCGAAAACGACTTAAAAGTAAGGGCAAACTTCTCTGACGAAAAGAAGGAAGATTCGTTTGTTACCGCATCTTTCGAAACTAATTCGGAAGCAACGTTAAAGGGCGAAGTTCCTGCTAAATTAACGGCTGCAAACGAAGGCAACGAAAGAAACGCTATCGCTACTATCGGTTTATCTTTACTTAAATCCGTAATGAACAAAACCGCAAAAGAAAAAGCAAGTATTATTCTCGATAAAGACGGCACGGTTTACGTTGACGGCGAAGCAAGTTTCGACAAGGCGTTGTCATCAAAGGCAAAAATCGCGGTAACTATTCCGCAGATTAAAGAAGCGGTTCAGACCGAAGGCGTAAGCGCTAAAATCACCGACGGTATCGCAGGTGCACTTGCAATGGTTAAAGCTGCACCGGCAGAAGTTGCTACTTCCGTTATCGCAATGGCTAAAGGATACGGCATCAAGATTTATTTCGACGGTTCTAACGGCTATAAGTTCAAAATCGAAACCACCGAAGAAACGCTTAAACTTGTTAAAACCGCTTTGGGCATCAAAGACGGCGACAAGTTCAACGTTAACGCAACGGCATATTTGATTTTCGACGACGTATGCAGATTAAAATGTGCAAAAATTGAAGCGGAAACCGATTTCGATTTCAAACTTCCTGCTTACGAAGATATGAGTTTCAAGGGCAAATTTAAGGCTAAACTTGAAATAGTTGCAAACAACAGCGAAATCAGTGCACCGAAGAACACGGGCGATTATTTAAAGTTCGAAATCCCTTCTTTCGGCGATGAAGAACCTGAAGACGGCGACTATTTTGAAGAAGAAGTTTAATTAACATCAAAAACAAAAAATCAAGGCGTGAGATCATCTCACGCCTTATTTTTACGTTCATTTTTTATCTTTAATTATTTTACCCGATAATCCCTTCGATAAGATTTTTAACGGCAAGTATAAATAAAATTACCGCCCCGATAATAACCGCGTATTTTCCGAGTATCTCGCCGAGTTTCTTGCCGATAATAAGCGCGCCCGATACGATAATAAAAGTAACCGTTCCGATAATAAGTCCCGCGATAAATACCGAAATGGAAAGCGTGCCTGCGAAAGCGACGCCGATAATAAGCGCGTCGATACTCGTCGCTATTCCCTGAATAAGAAGAAGTGAAAAAGAAAACCCGCTTTTATTCGGTTTTGAAATATCGCCGTCTTTTTTTTCTACTACGATTTCTATTATTATCTTTATAGCGAGAATAAAAAATATCGTCGCGGTAATATATTTGGAAAAGGATTTTAAGTATACGCTTACAATACTACCGAGATAAAACCCGACGACGGGCATTAAAAACTGAAAGAAGGCAAAAGTTATCGGCATTGATAACTCGTGTTTTTTAGTAAGCCCCGATTTATACGTGGTGCAGTTTGAAACGGTTACCGCGAACGCGTCCGTTGCGAGTGCAACGCCGATTAAAATAATTTCTGTTATACTCATAAATCTTATTATAAATAATTATATTCGATATGTCAAAATAAAATGATTGATTTATGTTTAACAATATGATATATTAAAAATGATGATAAAGATAAGCGAAGAGTGGGATAATCTTCTTGACGATTTATTCAAATCGGAAAGTTATTGTAATCTCCGTAATTTCTTAAAAACCGAATACTCAAAATACACCGTTTACCCGTCTATGTACGATATTTTCAATTCAATGAAACTGACCCCGTTTTCGGCGATAAAAGTCGTTATAATAGGGCAGGACCCCTACCACGAAAAAGGGCAAGCGATGGGACTTTCGTTTTCCGTGCCGAAAGGTGTGGAAAAACCGCCTTCCCTTGTCAATATTTTTAAAGAAATAAAGGACGAAACGGACGCGGAACTTCCCGAATACGGCGACCTTACGGGTTGGGCAAAACAAGGCGTTTTATTGCTAAACTCGGTTCTGACCGTTCGTGAACATCAAGCAAATTCGCATAAAGGAAAGGGATGGGAAGAGTTTACCGACGGCATAATAAAAAAGATTTCGGAAAAGAGAAACAACGTAGTGTTTATTTTATGGGGTGCTAACGCACGCGCAAAAAAAGCGTTTATTGACGAGAATAAACACTTGATTTTGGAAAGCGCGCACCCTTCCCCGCTTTCTGCGTACAACGGATTTTTCGGTTGCGGACACTTTATCGGTGCAAACAAATATCTTATAAAACACGGCGTATTGCCGATTGATTGGAGCGCGTTATGAAATACGTAGTTATATTAGGCGACGGTATGGCGGATTACCCTGTCGACAGCCTTAACGGTCAAACCCCGCTTGAAGTTGCGAAAAAAGACGATATAGACAATTTATGCAAATATTCAGAAGTCGGTTTATGTAAAACTATTCCCGACGGATTAAAACCGGGTAGCGACGTTGCTAACCTTTCCGTATTAGGGTACGACCCGAAGTCGTGCTATACGGGGCGTTCGCCGTTAGAAGCGGCGTCTATCGGAATAGCGCTTAAAGATACCGACGTAACGGTAAGGGCTAATCTCGTTACTTTATCAGACGAAGATAATTTTATTGATAAAACGATGATAGATTACAGTGCGGACGAAATATCGACGGAAGAAGCGAAGGAACTTATTTCGTATCTTGCGGAAAATATTAACGACGAAAAAAGGAAACTCTACGCGGGCATTTCGTATAGGCATTGTCTCGTTACCGATAACGGGGAACTGTGCAACGACTTAACTCCGCCGCACGACATTACGGGCAAAAAGATAAAAGATTATCTTCCGACAAGTCGGGTAGGGAAAGAGTATTTGGCGATTATGGAGAAAAGTGCCGAACTTCTGAAAAACCACCCGATAAATATTAAAAGAATAAAAGAAGGCAAAAATCCCGCAACGTCTTTGTGGTTTTGGGGCGAAGGAACAAAACCGTCGCTTATCGGTTTCAAGGAAAAAACGGGACTAAAAGGCGCTATGATTTCCGCCGTCGATTTGCTTAAAGGTATCGCTATTTTAACGGATATGAAAGTTATCGAAGTTGCGGGTGCGACGGGGAATTACGACACGAATTTTTCGGGTAAAGCGTCCGCCTGCCTTTCGGCACTTAAAGACGGGTACGATTTCGTGTATATTCATATGGAAGCGCCCGACGAGTGCGGACACCACGGCGACGTTAAAAATAAGATATTTTCGATAGAAGAGATTTCCGAGAAAGTAGTTAAAGCCGTGTTAAAGGGATTAAAAGAAACGGGCGAACCATTTAAAATGTTAATCTGTCCAGACCACCCGACCCCGATAAAGATAAAAACGCATTGTTCCGACCCCGTGCCGTTTTTAATATACGACAGCGAAAAACCGTATAACGGCGTAAAAGCCGATAGGTACACCGAAAAGGAAGCGGAAAAAACGGGCGTGGTTATAAAGTCCGGCGAAATGCTTATGAAAGAGTTTTTGGGGATAAATTAAAAGGCAAAATAAAAAAATAAAGTAAAATAATTATCGCAAGGGATATTCTCTTGCGATTTTTTTTATCGTTAGAATAAATAAAGACAAGCCGTCATATATTTTTTATAGGTCGATAAAAGGAGATAAAAAAATGAACGATAAACTGCAATATGCAAAAATGATTGAAATACCCGAAAGTTCGGCGAGTATTTCTTACGCCGTTCCGAAAAAGAAACGCTTTTTATTTAAAAAAGAAAACAAGATAAAAAAAGAAGTAATCGATAAAGTAAACGGCGAAACAACCCTAACGGGCGACAACGTTAATTCGGTAATTCAGGATAAAATAGTCGAAAACGAAGCGCTTATCGGTAAAGAAGAAACTATTTCCGAAACAGAAAATCTTACGGAAACTATTACCGTCAGAAAAAAGAAAAAGTTCGGGGTTATCGCCTTCGAGTTCGTTTTAATAGGGTTACTTTTCGCGACGATTTTAATAACGAATATTTTACTTCCTAACAGCGCGATAAACAATTTAATAAACGGTAACGGAAAGGTAGAAACCGCAAGTGTCGACGAAAGAAACTACAACGATTTTAAAGTGGTTTTTAACGAAAACGAAAGGTCTATTATCGCGGTGAACGACGGGGTTATAACCTTTTCGGGGGCAGGTAGCGTTTATTCACCCGTCGAAGGCAAAATCGTATCGAGAGATATAGCGGAAGACGGCAAAATCACGCTTACCGTCGAACATAACAAAAACTTCAAAACGGTGATAAGCGGTCTTGATTTAGCATACTTAACGACGGGCGAAACCGTGTTTAACAACCTTCCCGTAGGCTACACTTCGGGCGAAAACCTTGCGACGATGGTCTTTATCGGAAAGGACGGCGCGACGATAACTAACTACACCGTAGAAAACGGAGAGATTTTTTGGGAAGTTTAAAACTTTCCGTTCATCCCCTTTTTTTTCCTCTCGGTTTCTATTTCGCGCTGACTAATAAAATATTTCTTTTCGTTATCTACACGTTAAGCGCGGTTATGCACGAAATAGGGCACTCTATCGTCGCCAACGGTCTCGGCTATAAACTAAACGAAATAGTGCTTATGCCGTTCGGCGCGGTGGTAAAGGGGAACGTCGACGGGCTTTCTTTACTCGACGAGTTTAAGGTAAGTTTAGCAGGCCCTATAACGAATATCGTAATCGCGGTGTTTTTCGTGGCGACGTGGTGGATTTTTCCAACGGCTTACGCCTACACCGACGTCGTTGCCGAAGCAAATCTGTCGCTTGCCGTAGTCAATCTTCTGCCCGTTCTTCCGCTGGACGGGGGCAGGGCGCTGTTTTCAATCGTGTCATACTCTAAAAACGAAAAAACGGCGAAAAGAATATGCGTCGTTATTTCCGTTATATTCGTGCTGCTTCTCTTTTCGCTGTTTATCTTTTCCTGTTTTAAAAGCGTAAACCTAACGATTTTATTTTTCGCCCTGTTTATTCTGTTCGGGCTTTTTGACGGAAAAAGACAAAACAGGTACGTAAAGATTGCGCGAAACCTGAAAAAAGAAGATTACGAACGGGGTTTGCCGTACGTTAAAACCGCCCTTGAAAATACGGCGACCGTTAAAAAAGTTATAAACGTTTTGCAAAAGAACGCGATAAACGAGATAGTCGTCTTTTCAGACGGCAAAAAAATAAAAGTTCTGTCGCAGGAAGATATCGAAAGAATAATAATGGAAAACGACATCTATAAAACGCTTGAAAACGTGATAGATTAGGACAATATATTGTGGCTTATTGCCGTTCGTTATGCAATATAGGGGAAAGCGCCGAAAAAAGATAAAAATAAGCAAAAAAAAGTGTAAAAACGGCAAAAAAATCTTGACATATAATATAAATAATGATAAAATAATTTAGCACTTCGGATACGGAGTGTTAATTTTTTGATGTAAAAAAAGGAGCGATTATGGCTGCTAAAGGCGCAAGAGCCAAAATAACGTTGGCTTGTACAGAATGCAAACAGAGAAATTACGACACGTTTAAGAATAAGAAAAACGACGCAGAAAGAATAGAAATGCAAAAATACTGCAAGTTCTGCAAAAAGCACACGCTTCATAAAGAAGCGAAATAATTTTCGTGCCGAATTTTTCGGTAAATTATCCTAATAGGGGAAGAATAATGGATAAAACTTTTAATGGTGAAACTTTGAATAAGAACGGTGAAAGTTTAAGAAACGTTCAAAGAACGTCGAAAAAGCCTGCTAAAAAAGACAAAAAGCCCGGGTTTTTCAAACGTTTGGGTTCAAAGATAAAAGATATTTTTTCAGAACTTAAAAAGGTTTCTTGGCCTACTTTTACCAAGGTCGTTAAACAAACGGGCGTCGTTATCGTCGTAGTTTTAGCCTTTTTGGTCGTTATCACGGCGTTTGACTTCGGTCTTTTACAACTTTTGAAACTGATTGTAAAGTAAGGAGAGTATGATGGCAACAGAACAGGCAAAATGGTACGTTATTCATACTTACTCCGGCTACGAAGCAATGGTTAAGGACGGGCTTGAAAAACTTATCGAAAACAACAATCTGCAAAACAATATTTTTGCGATAGAAATTCCGATGGAAGAAACGTTGGAAGAAAAAGCGAACGGCAAAAAGAAAATTGTCGAAAGAAAGAAATTTCCTTGCTACGTTTTCCTGAAAATGATTTATTCTAACGACATCTGGTACTTGGTTACCAACACCCGTGGCGTAACGGGGTTTGTCGGCCCGCAGGGAAGACCGCTTCCGCTTACCGACGAAGAAGTAAGAAAGATAGGGCTTCCGACGGGGGACGAAGAAGATATCGCAATAGATTTTGTAGTAGGCGACAGCGTTCAGATAGTAAACGGACCGTTAGAGAGTTTTGTCGGAAAAGTATTATCGCTTAACGCCGCGGCGAAAAAAGCGATGGTCAACGTTGAAATGTTCGGTCGTTCGACGGACGTTGAAGTCGACCTGATACAACTTAAAAAAGTATCTGTAAAAATAGACAACAATTAAACAATAATATATAAAAAGGTACGACGCGAAGATAATTCGCTTTGTATATAAGTGGGAGTCGTATTAAATTTTTACACTGGTGCGACGTTATTACCACGTTAATGGAGGAAAAAATTATGGCTAAAAAAGTTACGGCAATCGTAAAACTTCAACTGCCTGCGGGCAAGGCAACTCCGGGCCCACCGGTTGGTTCTACTTTAGGACCTCACGGAATCAATATTCCGGGATTTACTAAGGAATTCAACGCTAAAACTGCAAACCAAGAAGGTCTTATTATCCCTGTAGTTATGACTATTTATCAAGATCGTTCTTTTACTTTTATTCTTAAGACTCCGCCTGCACCGGTTCTTATTAAAAAGGCGTGCGGATTACAAACCGCAAGTGCCGTTCCTAACAAGAACAAAGTTGCAAAACTTACCAAGGCACAGGTAGAAGAAATTGCAAAGTTAAAGATGCCTGACCTTAATGCGAACACTCTTGAAGCCGCTATGAGTATGATTGCGGGTACTGCAAGAAGTATGGGTGTTGAAGTCGAAGATTAGTTATATAAGTGGGAGGGCAATCGCCCGAACGTACCACAGGAGGTAAATTAAATGAAACACGGAAAAAAATATATAGACAGCGTTAAAACAATAGAATCCGCAAAATTATACGACGTTGCGGACGCAGTAGGTCTCGTTCTCGACTCTGCAAAAGCAAAGTTTGACGAAACGATTGAACTTCACGTTCGTTTAGGGGTTGACCCGAAACAGGCTGACCAGCAGGTTCGTGGCGTTATCGTATTACCTAACGGAACGGGCAAATCCGTTAAAGTTTTGGTTTTAGCGAAAGGCGAAAAGGCTGACGAAGCGAAGAACGCGGGTGCGGACTTCGTCGGTGCGGAAGATATGATACAGAAAATACAGACCGAAAACTGGTTTGATTACGACGTAATTATTACTACCCCTGACATGGTGGGTTTAGTTGGACGTATCGGTAAAGTATTAGGTCCTAAAGGCTTAATGCCTAACCCTAAATCGGGAACGGTTACGATGGACGTCGTTAAAGCGATCAAAGACACCAAAGCAGGTAAAGTAGAATACAGGCTCGATAAGAACGCCATTATTCACTGCCCGATCGGTAAAAAGAGTTTCGGCAAAGAAAAAATCGTTGAAAACTACGAAGCGCTTATGGAAGCAATCGTTAAAGCGAAACCGGCTGCCGCTAAAGGTCAGTACTTAAAGAGCGTTGCCGTTGCAAGCACGATGGGCCCCGGCGTAAAAATTAACGCTAAATTTTAGTTGACAGAACGTCGGTTATAGTGATATAATCACAAAGTAAAAATTAAATAGCCCAAGACAGTAGGTGTTAATCACGTTTTACGTGAACCGACCGAGGCGAATATAAAAGCATTAAAATGCCCTTATGTCCGTTTCGGCTGTAAGGGCGTTTCTATTTCTTATAAGGAGGTTAAATATGTCGGCAAATTTTGAAGCAAAGAAACAGATAGTAGAAGAAATCAAAGAGAAAATTAAAGCGTCAAAATCGGTAGTATTAGTTAAATCCTGCGGTTTAACCGTTGCGGAAGACACGGAAATGCGCCGCGAGTTCCGTAAGAACAACGTTGAATATAAAGTATTGAAAAATACCCTTATTCGCCGTGCGTTCAACGATTTAGGCATCACGGATTTTGACAGCGACTTAAACGGACCTTCGACGGTTGCTTTCGGTCAGGACGAAACGTCTGCGGCAAAAGTTATCGTTGAATCGGGAAAGAAGTATGAAGACAAAGTTTCGATTAAGAGTGCGTATATCGACGGAAGTAAGGTAGACGCAAACGGAGTTAAAGCACTTGCAAGTATTCCGTCGAAAGAAACGCTTATCGCTATGTTGCTTACGGTATTACAAGGGCCTGTATCGAGTTTTGCACGCGTTATCAAGGCTATTGCAGATAAACAGCAAGCGTAAACAAACGAATTAAAAAATTAAAATCAAATTAAAGAATTATTATTGGAGGATAAAAAAATGGCTGATATTCAAAAAATATTAGAAGAAGTTAAGGGTATGACTATCGTTGAACTCAACGATTTAGTAAAAGCATTAGAAGAAGAATTCGGTGTAAGCGCTGCCGCTGCGGTTGCAGTTTCCGCAGGTCCTGCCACTGGCGCTGCTCCTGCCGCTGAAGAAAAAACGGAATTCAAAGTTTCGATTAAAGAAATCGGCGACAAGAAGATTGAAGTTATCAAGGCAGTTAGGGAATTCACCAGTCTTGGTCTCGGCGAAGCGAAAGCACTCGTTGAATCTTTGGGCGTTATCAAAGAAAATGCTACTAAAGAAGAAGCAGATAAGATTATCGCAAGATTCAAAGAAGCAGGCGCTACCGTCGTTGCTGAATAATTTTAACTTAAAAACACAAAAAACAGGCGAGAATTATCGCCTGTTTTTTCGTTTTTACGCTAATTTTTGCGTGGCGAAAAGATATTTATAAAATAAAAACGTTAAAGATAATTGACAACGGGCGTTTTTATTAGTAAAATAATAAATAGAAATCATAAGTGGAGAAAGATATGAAACGCTTAACAAAAACATTTGCGAATTTGTTCGTTCTTATAATGCTTGTTCTTTGCGCCTTTTCGTTTACCGCGTGCGAAGATATCAAGACTATGGAAATAACGGTCGGCGTTTACAGTACGACTTCGGAAAAAATCGAAGACAAAACCTTAACCGTTAAACTTTACCGTCATCTTGCGCCGAACACTGTGGACGCTATTACGTCTTACGCAAAAGAAAACTATTACGACGGCGCGACTTTCTATATCAACGAAAGTTATAGCGACCAGATTATGATAGGCGACTTTAAGTTTACTAATAAAACTCTCGTTCAGAACGTCGACGCAAACAATCTTTTAAAACCTTCTATTAAAGGTGAGTTTACTTCTGCGGGCGTTAAGGGTTCAGACCTAAAAAACAGCGAAGGCGCGATAGGGCTTTGGAGAGGGTTTTATAACGGCAACTATAAAGTAAGCGACGATTCCCGTTCTTCGGGCAGGGCTACTTGGTATATGCCGACGGACGATACGGCGGTTGCGGGTTACGACGATTATTTCTGCATATTTGCACAGTTCGATTTGGAAAACGATTCCGACAATATCGCGACGTGGGAACTTATCAAGAACACCGTTAAGACTTCGGATAGCGAAAAGTACGAAGAATACGCGGTTTTCTATACGGGTGAATACGCTGTCGACGGCGAACTCAATAACGGGCTTACCTATAACTGTATGTTAAAAGCCGATTTCGATAAAAAGATAGAAGAAGACGAAGATTTTTCTGGCAGCATTTTCGAAGCGGAAGACAATCAGTTGTCGACTTATAATAAGTGCTATATTAAAGTTCCCGTATATAATAAAGATAAGGACGCGATTTCTTCTTCTTGCATAATTAAATCGATAAAAGTAAAATAAGAAAACAAAAACTTAACCCCCCCGATAAAACGGGGGGATTTTTTAATAAAAAAGCGGGTTTTAAGGGGAAATAATATCAACGAATATTGACAATTTTTTTAATATGTATTACAATAATATCGTTGTAATATAAATTACAGGTAGGTTAAAAATGGTAACTATAAAAGACGTTGCAAGGGAAAGCGGATTTTCCGTTTCGACGGTAAGCCGTGCGCTTGCCGATAGCGACCTTATCCCAAAGCACTCTAAAACGAAAATCAAAAGCGTTGTGGAAAAATTAGGGTATATTCCTAATCTGACTGCAAAAAGCCTTAAAAATAATAAGTTCTATAACTTCGGCGTAATCACGTTTGCGGGCGAAGAGTTGGGGTTTTCGCATAACCTGTTTTCGGGCATACTCAATAATTTTATCAACGAAATAGGCAAGAATAAGTTCGACGTAACGGTGCTTTCAAAACACCTTGTCGACAGCGGTGAAGATTTAGTCGCCTACTGTAAGAGCAGAAACTTAAACGGCGTGTTTATGCTATCGGGCGATTTTTCTAATAAGGAAATGAAAAAACTGCAATCCAGCGATATTCCGACCGTGGTGGTGGACGGGTTTAAGAACGACGAATCGGACAACAGTTATTACGTTTCGAGTAATAACAGAGAAGTTATGAAAAAACTGACTTCGCTTGCGATACAAAAGGGTCATAAAAAAATAGTTTACGTTCACGGCGAAGATATCTACGTTACGCGAGAGAGAATAGCGGGGTTTAAGGAAGCGATAGAAAGCGCGGGTATGGACTTTAATCCCGATATGCTCGTCGCGGGGCATTACTATGATATGTCGTACGTAAGCGACGTAATAGACGGAATTTTAACCAAAGAAGTAGTGCCGACCTGTATTTTTATGCCGGACGATTTCTGCGCGATTAAGGCTTACGACGTTCTGCACGAACGCGGAATAAGAATACCCGAAGATATCTCGATAGCGGGGTTCGACGGGCTGGAATACGTTAAACATATCTATCCTAAAATGGCTACCGTTATTCAGAACGTCGCGGAACTTGGTAAGACCTGCGCGAAAATTATGATTTCGCTTATCAACGGGGAAGAACCGCAACACTTAACGCTTATCGGCGCGGATATTTATAACGGCGAAAGTATAAGAACGATAAAATAGAAAAACCTGAAAAATCTTCAAGCGGGGTTGTGCATTTTGCACAACCCCGCCTTATTTTGATTGACTTATATATTATATATATAAAAACCAATAAAAAAAGCAAAAAATTTTTAAATAGGTATTGACAGACGGGCTTTCGTATGATAAAATTATTAAAAACTATGCAATCGTTTGCAAATTGTTGTGCAATTTGCTTATTGTTGCAAATTAAAAAATGAGGTGTAATTATGAAAAAGATTTTATCTTTGATTATTTGTGCAATCCTTGCCGTTTGCTCAATGATCTCACTCGTAGGTTGCGGCAAAAAGTCGAACGATCTCGTCGTTTGGACTTTTACCGACGAACTTAAAACGATGGTTAACGACTATTACAAGAAGGCTTATCCGAACGCGAAGGTTGACGTTAAGGTTTTCGAAGTAAACGACTTGGCGACCAAACTCAATATGACCTTAAAAGCAAAGAAGGGTCTTCCTGACGTCGTTGCTATCGAACAGAAGTATATAAGAGAATACGCTTTAAGCGGATATTTTATGGACTTATCCGATATGAACGGGACTGAACAAATGTACACCTGTACGTTAGACGCTGCGAAGAATAAAGACGGAAAGGTCATTGCTTACGCATGGCAGGCAACCCCGGGCGTTATGTATTACAGGGCAGATATGGCAAAAGAAATTCTCGGCGTAAACAGTCCCGAAGAAATGCATGCTATGGTCAGCACGTGGTACGGGGTTTTGAACGTTGCGGCACAATTAAAAGCAGTTGACGACGCGATAGTTACCAAATACACGGGGCTTACGGGTAAGGCGCTTGAAGAACACGGCAAAGGCATCAGGATTTTCTCCGACAACACCGCTCCTGCAAAAGTCTTCTATTCTAACAGAGAAAAAAGCTGGATAGACAGTGACGGAACGACGCTTGCAATCGACAGTTCTTTATACGACGGCGAAAATAACCTTATGGATATCGTAAAGAAATTAGAAATGGGAACTTCTACCGAGTGGGGCAACGTTGAATCTTACGACCCGTATATCAACAGAAACCAAGAAAGGGCGACCGGTTGGTTTAACGATATGAGTAACGGTCAGGTATTCTCTTTCTTAATGCCTTCTTACTCTTTAAGTTACGACTTTGAAAAATACTGCGGCGACAGCGAAGGCAAATGGGCTATCTGCGAAGGTCCGCAGAACTATACCGACGGCGGAACGTGGCTTGGTATCATCAACCATAAAGACACCAAGGTTGACGAAGCGAAACAACTCATTTCTTACTTTACCACGAACACGGAATTCTTGACCGCGTGGGCAAATAAAACGGGCGACTTTATGAATAACAAAACGCTTATGCAACAGTTTGCCGCAGATTCCACGAAAACTCACAAGGTTTTGGCGGACGGGCAGAATCCTTACATAGTATTCAATAAAGTAGCGGCTTCTTTAAGAAGCGATAACTTAACGAAACACGACGCGAAACTTTGCGAAGAATTCAAAACGTGGTGCTTATATTACGCGCAACTTATAAACCTTGACACCACCGATTCCGCTTTGGCAAAGAAGAGTGCGGTTCAGGGCTTTATGAACTACGTTGCGACTAACACGAACTTAACTGTTGGGGAAAATCCTATAGCATAATTCGGAGAAATAATGGAAAAAACTAACTTACAAAATGAATCCTTCATTTCAAATGAAAGTGGTTTTGCGGCTGAAGAATCTTCAGTCGCAAATGCTGCTTTTAGCGGTGAAGACAACAGTAAATACTTAAATAAGAAAGGGGAAGATATAAGGCTTAAAAGCGTTAGTTACAGTAAGTACGGCTACATATTTATTGCACCGTTCTTTCTCGCTTTTATAATCTTTCAACTCTACCCGATAATCTACTCGTTGGCAATAAGTTTAACCGACTTATCTTATGCGACCGACTTTGCGGGAACTTCGCAGTTTATTGCTTTTGAAAACTACGCGTTTATTTTCCATCACGCGGCGTTCTGGTCAAGTCTTGTCAACACCATACTTATCTGGTCGATAAACTTTGTTCCGCAACTCGTTGCGGCGTACCTTTTTGCGGCAATCTTTTCTTCCGCAATGTTTAAGATTAAAGGTACGGGTGCATTTAAGGTTATCTACTATTTGCCTAACATTATAACGGCTACGTCCGTTGCGCTTTTATTTAAGCAAATGGGCGAAAAATCGGGTATTTTATGGGACACAATGAAAAGCGTTGGGCTAATAAACGACGCGTGGTCTTTCGGTACTGCTAACCCTATCAACGCGAGAGTTTACATTGCGTTTATTCAGTTCTGGCGTTATTTCGGCTACACTATGATAACCCTGGTTGCGGGTATGCTCGGTATTAACCCTACTTATTACGAAGCGGCTACCATAGACGGTGCGGGAAGAGTAAAAATGTTCTTCTCGATAACTATTCCGCTTTTAAAACCTATTACGTTATACACGTTGGTTACGTCGCTTGTCGGCGGTCTTCAGATGTTTGAAATACCGTTCCTTATGTACGACGGAAAACCTACGGCGCACAACGGCAGTCTTACGACGTTTACCGTTGCTTGCTACATATATAACTTGGCGTTCCCGTCTAACGGTGAATATCACTACGGGCGTGCGGGCGCTGCGTCGGGCTATCTGTTTATCATATCGGCGATACTCAGTTTCATTACCTTTAAGTTCTTCGGTAAGGAAGCGTTCGGTATCGATAAACCCGACAAAGAGAAAAAGAAAAAACTTAAAACGGCGAAGGGGGTATAGTTATGGAAGATATTATGGCAGTTAACAACGAACGGATATCGGCACAGAACGCCCCTATGCCGGACGACGTTAAAAAAATAAGAAAGAGTTTCCCTATCTGGAACGTTATCTTAACGGTTCTCTGTATTTTAACGGCGATTATGTGTTTATTACCGCTATACGTTATGTTTATAAACGCGTCTAAATCGACCACGCAGATACAAACCACAGTCGGTATGAACGCGTTCGTTCCGGGGGCGGAATTCATAAACAACTTAAAAGGCGTTTTCGCAATCGAAGATTTCCCTATCATAAGGTCTTTCTTCAATTCGTTATGGCTTGCGGGTGCCAGCACGGTGCTTTGCGTATACTTCTCGATGCTTACCGCGTTCGGTTTCGTCGCTTACGAATTTAAAGGCAAAAAGTTCTTATATACGGTAGTTCTCGTTGCAATGATAGTGCCTACCCAACTCGGTATGATAGGTTGGTATCGTTTGATAGCGGTTATCTTAGGTTTAACCAACACCTATGCGGGTTTAATTATCCCGTCGGTTGCAGCACCTACTACGGTATTTTTCTTAAAACAGTATCTTGAAACGACATACAGTAAAGAAATTATCGAAGCGGCAAGAATAGACGGTTCGCAAGAGTTTATGACCTTTAACAGAATAGTTATTCCTTTGTCGATACCGGCAATGGCGACGATGGCGATTTTCTCTTTCGTTTATTCGTGGAACAACTATATGGGTCCGTTAATGATAATAGACGATACGAATAAATACACCTTCCCGTTGTTGGTTCAGATATTAAAAGCAAATCCTAAATTCCAGGATTTAGCACTTATTTACACGTCTTTATTATTGATTACATTGCCATTACTTATTGTGTATCTGGCATTTTCCAAATACATAGTCGGTGGCGTTGCGATAGGTGGCGTTAAAGAATAATTACGGAGATTACTTAATATGAGTACTACAATAAAAAATCCTATTTTAACGGGCTTTAATCCCGACCCTTGCTTTTTAAGGGTAGACGATACTTACTATATCGCAACTTCAACTTTCGAATATTATCCGGGCGTTCAGATTTCTGCGTCAAAGGATTTAGTAAACTGGAAAGTCGTTGCAAGACCTATCACTATCGATAAGGAAGATTTAAGGGGCGTTCCGCAAGGTGGCGGCGTTTGGGCGCCGTGCCTATCTTACGACGGAAAGAAATTCTATCTCGTATACAGCAGAATATCGAGCTGGTACGACGACCCGTATAAGGACGTTGAAAACTACGTTATAACCGCCGATAAAATCGAAGGAAAATGGAGTAAGCCGACCTATCTTAATAGCGACGGGTTCGACGCGTCCCTTTTCCACGACGACGACGGCAAAAAATACTATATGAGCGTTCGTTGGGATTACAGAAAACGCGGTTCGGAAAACTTCTCGGGCATTTTGCTTTGGGAGTTCGACGCAAAAAGAAAAGCGCTTGTATCGAAACCGCAAGTTATCTTTAAGGGTACGGATAGGGGGCTTGTCGAAGCACCGCACATCTATAAACACAGCGGATACTATTATCTGTTTACCGCAGAAGGCGGAACGAGCGTAGAACACGCGCAGACCGTTGCAAGAAGTAAAAATATTTACGGGCCTTACGAATTGCACCCGTTTAAGCATTTTATCACGTCTTACGAAACGGATAAATACTTGCAGAAAGCAGGACACGGCAGTATGATTTGCGATAAAGACGGCAACTGGTACTACGCGCACCTTTGCGGAAGAAAACTCTGTAAAGGCAACTGCGTTTTAGGAAGAGAAACCGCAATCCAGAATATGGAATGGAAGGACGGTTGGCCGTTTTTATCGAACGGAACTAATAACCCGAGCGATACGTTTACTATTCCTTACGACGTCGTTAGAGAAAAAGAAAAGGAACTTATCGAGTTCAATAAATATACTTTAACGAACGTATTTCAATCGGTAAGAACGCCGATGGACGGAAAATATAAAGTAGTTTCCCCGACCGAAATCGAAATGACGGGCGGAACGAGTCCGAGATGCAGGAACGACCAGAGTATTTTTGTCGTAAGGCAGAAAGATTTCGTATTCCATAGCGAAGTAGAACTCGAATTTAACCCTGAAACGTTCGCGCATTTGGCGGGTCTGATTTACAGATACAACGAAGACAATTTATACCTTATCGCAATGAGTTACGACGAAGATAAGAAGAAAAATTGCATTACTTTACAACGCTATATGCAGGGTAATATTGTTTTTGACGAAAGAATAGATTATATAGACGGAAACAAGGTGATTTTCACCGTTGACGCCGACTATGAAAAGGCAAAAATGGGCTATAAGTATAACGGTAAAGAAGTAATCTTTGCCGAAGATATCGACACGTCGTATCTCTCTGACGAAAGCGCTTACCCTATGGGCTTTACGGGTGCGTTCGTCGGTATGTACGTAGGCGACTTTGCGCTTCACAGCAAAAAGGCGATTTTCAGAAACTTTATCTATATAGGTAAAGACGAAAAATAAAAAAAACTTAAAGAATACGGCGTATTCTTGAAAAATAAAGGAGTAATTTATGGACAAAAACGTAAAACACGAAAGAAATACGTCTAAGATTACGAAAAGAATAGTAGTTTGTATGGCAATGGTCGGCGTTATGCTTGCGTCGATAGTGGCGTCGGCTTGTTCGTTCGGGTCTTGTACCAACAGAAAACTTTCGAGTATTTATAGAAAGTATTTCAAAACGGGCGCGATGGTCGCTATCAACGAAGAGGCGGACGATAAACTCGGCTACGAAGATAAAATATTAAAAGAATTCAACAGTTTCACGGCAGAAAACGAAATGAAATGGAAATACACCGAACCTAACGCGGGCGAGTTTACCTTTGAAAAGGGCGATATTCTCTGCGAAAAGGCGAAAAAACTCGGTGCGAAAGTCCGTGGGCACGCACTTTTCTGGCACGAAAGCGTTCCTACCTATTTAAGCGCGAAAACTTCTAAAAGCGCCGTTCTTGAAGCAATCGAATCTCACGTAACGGAAACCGTTTCTCACTTTGCTAATAAGTTCGGCGACACCGTTTATTGCTGGGACGTAGTGAACGAAGCGATTTCCGACAGTTCGAAGGAAGATATTATTTATAGGTCAGGAAAGAGCGGAGACGGTCAGAAATCGCCTATCTACGATATTTTCGACCCGACGGGTAAGGAAACCAAATGTCCGGAATATATAGTTAAAGCGTTTGAAACGGCAAGAGAAACGGACAAAAACGTTAAACTCTACTATAACGATTACGGTTTAATCAACCCTGTTAAAAGAAAGAAAGCAATGAAAATGCTTCAGGATATGTTGGATAACGACGTTCCTATCGACGGCGTAGGCGAACAGGCGCATTACGACATCAGAAACTTCGACCCCGTTGCGTTCGAAGAAATGATTGAAGACCTTACGTCTCTTGAAAAGAGCGACGGAACGCACTTAAAAGTCAGCATCACGGAACTTGACTTGTCTATCTACGACGGCGGTTATAGTGGCGGTGAAGACGAAATGGACCCGTATTCGGGCGAAAACCTGTTTAAGTTGCAGGCGGAAGTTTACGCGAAGATTTATGAAATCTGCCGTAAGTATAGCAAAGACATCGAAAGCGTTACCACGTGGGGCATCGGCGACGACCATACTTGGCTTGATAAGAACAACCGTAAAGACTATCCTTTGCTTTACGACTTCGCTGGCGAACCGAAACTTGCAATGCAGGCTATTAAAGACTTTAAGTATAAAGTAGAAATCGATAAAGAATTAAAAGAATTAGATTACTTTAATATTTACGACGGAAAGAAGAGCCCTTCGGAATACCACATTAAAAACTGGGACGCCGACGAAGATAAGGGCGTTACGGCGACCACGGCGGACGACGGGTCGATAGAAGTAGCCTTCAATAAAAAGACGGAATACAACCAAGCGGAATGTAGTTTAGCGGGATATTTCAGCGATTTCAGTTATCTTAACTTCAAACTTTCGGGGCAAACGAAAATAAAAAGCGGCGGAGAGGTGCAGACGAAACCCGTTGCACTCGAAGCGCAGATAAAGTTCAACGTTTCCGAGTCGAAGTACGACCAAGTTATCGGCGAAGAAGTGTTCGAAGTGGACAATAAAGAAACTATAATTTCGATAAAGATACCGAATAAAAAGTTGTGTTATCTCGACCTTATCGACAGTATTTTGTTGTTCCCTGAACCGGGCAGCCAGAACGTGGCGACGGCGAGCGGAACGGTAACGTATAGCGGTTCGTTCACCATTTACGACGCGTGGTTCTCGAAAGAATTACCTGACGACGTAAAGAAAGATAATATATTAGAACCTTCCGGTTCAAGTTCATCGGTAAACGAAACGGCGCTTAAAGCGGTCGGCAAAGACACGTGGTATAACGAAACTACGTGGACTAACTATAACATCGGTTGGTCTAAAAATCCTGACTATCTCGTAGATATCGCTTCTGCGGCGCAGGGCGTTGCCGAGTGGGGCTACGTATCCGTTCAGTTGACGGACGTAAAGGAAACCGACACGCAGTTAAAGTTCACTTTCGTAGATAAAATGCAATCTTCGGGCAAACCGTCCGTAGCGTATATCAGGTTCAGGCTTCGCGGCAGCCCTACGGGTATGTTCGACGACGGCGTGAATACCTATATGAAATATAACGACCAAGACCTTATCGACTGGATAAACGACGGGCACGTTAACGAATATAACAATAACGGCGACACGACGTACGACGATTTCTTTAAGGAAGATTACGTTCAGTCCAAAAAGGGCGGTGCGAACAGCATTTACGCCGAACTTACTGCCGACGGCATTAAATATACGATAATTTACGATATAGACACCGACCTTACGAGTATGTTCAAAAAAGGCTGGATAGACACGTCGAGCAGCGGATACGGATTAAGACTCGTTATCCTTATCGAATCTTTGGGATTCAGCAGAGAAATGAATCAACCCTATTCCGCGCAGTACCCTGACGATTACGACGAGAACTACGGCACGGAAAAAATGTCGGGCAAAACCGTACCTTACGACGGAAGGTTTAACATAAGCGTCGTTGAAGTAGACACGTTTAAGCCTGCGCCTGTTGAACCTGACGACCCGACCCCTGTCGGCGGAGATACCGAAGGAAACGAATAAACAAAGGACAGAAAAATGTATATAGGTGTAGATTTAGGCACGAGTTCCGTTAAATGTGCGCTTGCGGATAAAGACGGCAAAATACTTTGTTCCGCAACGGAAGAATATCCGTTGCTTATACCGAAGGAAGGTTGGAGTGAACAAAACCCCGAAGACTGGTTTAACGCCATAAAGAAGGTGTTCGTCGCGCTTTCGGAAAAGGCGGATTTAAGCAAGGTTAAGGGCATAAGTTTTTCGGGGCAGATGCACGGTATGGTGTGCCTTGATAAAAACGATAAAGTAATTCGCCCCGCGCTTTTATGGAACGACCAAAGGACGGTTAAAGAAACCGACTATTTAAATAAAGTTATCGGCGAAAAGGCGCTTATAGAACACACGGGCAACCGTGCGGTGACGGGTTTTACCGCACCGAAAGTTTTGTGGCTTAAAGAAAACGAGCCGGAAAACTTCAAAAGGGTAGATAAAATAATGCTTCCGAAAGATTATATTTCGTATATGCTTTCGGGCGTGTTTGCAACGGACGTGTCGGACGCGAGCGGAACGCTTTATTTCGACGTAAAAAACAGGAAATGGTCTGCCTTTATGCTTGATATTCTCGGCATAAACGAGAGCCAACTTCCGAAAGTATACGAAAGTTACCAAGCGGTCGGCAAAATAAAGCCCGAAATAGCGAAAGAGTTCGGTTTCAGTCCCGATATGAAAGTCGTTATCGGCGGTGGCGATCAAGCGGTAGGGGCGATAGGCACAGGCACGGTAGAGAACAATACTGCGTCCATATCTCTCGGAACAAGCGGAGTAGTTTTCGTTGCGTGCGAAAAGTTTTTCGACGAAAAGAAAGGAAGTCTTCACTCGTTCTGCCACGCCAACGGCAAATACCACACTATGGGCGTAACGTTATCGGCGGCAGGTTCTCTTAAATGGTGGTCGGAAACGATAAAAGAAAAAGACATCCGCGTTTTAATGGACGAAATAAAGGACTTACCGACGGACGACTTGCTGTTTTTACCTTACCTTTCGGGTGAAAGAAGCCCTATCAACGACCCGTACGTAAAGGGCACGTTTATGGGCTTAACGCTTATGCAGACAAGGGCGAATATGACGAAAAGCGTTATAGAAGGCATCAGTTTTTCGCTTAAAGACTGTTTAGACGTAATAAATAACGCGGGGATAACCGTAAAGAAAGCGCGTGTAATCGGCGGCGGAACAAGGTCGGACGTATGGTTGCAAACGCTTGCAAATATCCTTGGAATAACCGTTTCAACAATAAATACGGCGGACGGAGGCGCTTTAGGAGCAATAATACTTGCAATGTGCGGATGTTTGGAGTATAATAGTATAGAAGAAGCGTGTAAAAAAATAATAAAAGAAGAAAAAGTTTTCACGCCGCAGGAAAAAGAAGTTAAAACTTATCAGGCAAAATTCGCAAAATATAAAGAATTGCAGGGTTTTGTCCGCGGGTTTTATAACGAAAAATAAAAAATAATATTTTTGAATTGAAGGAGGATATTATGAAGAACTTAGTAAAGGGATATGACAATGAGTATTCCGCACCGGAAATTATTATATCGCAAACTTTAGGCGACGTAATAATGAGTTCTGGGGACAGTAACTCGACTGTTAACGATGGGTATAATGACGCCCCACCGGGAATTAGTTTGGGTTAATGTATGATATGATAAGGAGGGAAATATGAAAACAGGGAAAAAGAACTTATGGCTTATAGCAAGCCTATGTGTAGCCTTCGTTATTTCAATGTTTTTCGGCGTTTATTCGTTAAACGGTAAAAAAGCACACGCTACCGTAGCCGATAACACTTTTGAAATGGCAGGCGCCGCTGTCAGAATGGACGGTTCGCAAGGATTGAGATTCGGGGCAATCGTTGCCGACAATCTTGTTGAAAATGTTGAGGCAAACGACAACTTGTCTTTCGGCGCGTTTATCGCACCGCTCGACTGGATGGAATATCTTGGAATAACGACGACGTATTCTGACAGTTACGATTACTACACCAACTTTAAAACGGCTTATGCAGAAGTTAGTTCGAACACGGTTCAACACAACTTCCATATAACGCCGTATAAAGACAATGAGGACGGTTCGCACGAATTATGTCTCACTCTCGGCGGTGTTCAGTACAACAATATGTCGAGAACGTTCTTCGGTTTGTTCTGTATCGTAAATAACAACGGAACGCCGTCTGACGAATCGGACGATACGTTTACTTATGCACGTTTCGGCGATAACAATAAGAGAAGTTATTCTTACGTTGCAAGTGCGGCGCTTACCGACACAACGAAAAATTATACGTCGGCACAGAAAACCAACTTGTATAACGTATTGCAACTTGCTTTTTACAGTAAAAATGGCATAAACCAAGCGACGGCAGAATCAAACGTTGCAGCAGGCACGTATTTAGAGTACGAATTAGAATTAAATACTTCGGCAGTTACGTTAAGCGTAGGCAACACTTACGATATTAAATCGTCTTTGATATTAAACGAAGAACGTGTTTCCGCAAAAGACGTACTTTTAACGTATTCTTCAAGCAATACGGACGTTGCAACGGTTTCTAATAGCGGCAGGATAACTGCGGTTGGGAACGGTACGGCAACGATAACCGTTACTTACGCAAATTCTAACGGCGGAAACTATTCCGATTCGGAAACGGTATCGGTAACCGTTGAAGACAGCGTATCGTACGTAGCAATCACGGGCGAATATCACAATAATTTTTCCGTTGATATTGCGCAAGATAATTATTCTGTGTCGGGCACAACAAATAATAACTGGGCAAATCAACAAGATAACGGTTTCGTTGTTCAGTTAAACGGTGGTAATAACCAGACAAAAGTATCTTTTACGATAACAAACAATGCAACGACAGACAGCAATAACACGTTAAATGCAAAAGTAAGTATAGCGGTAGGTGCATCTAATATGTATAATGACGAAGTTGAGTTATCTTCAACGACAAATGGTACAATAGGTGCGGGAAGAAATAATGCTACAAATAAAGGTGCAATTATTAATTCAATTGCTAAAGGTGAGCATCTTAATGTAACCATTACCTTGTCAAGTGCGTTTTCAGGCACTAATATATGTTTGAAAGTTTGTCCACAGTATTCAAACACAACGTATGATCCAAACAATACTGTAACTATTTCTAATATTTATTTCGGTTCGGGTAGCGCAGCGCCTTCGGGTAATGCCGTAAATATTGATTCGGCAGATAACGGTTCGGTTACTGCTAACGTTGCAAACGCAGCGACGGGCGACAAAGTTTACTTAACGGTTACGCCGTCGACCGGCTATCAGTTAGCGTCGTTATCGGTTATTGACGAAAGCGAAAACGAAGTTACCGTTCAGTCAAACGTATTCACAATGCCAAGTAGCGACGTAACGGTTAGCGCAACGTTCAGTAAGGTTACTTACTCAATAACTAATAAGGTAAGCGATAAAGTTACGGTTGCGTCTTCCGCACAATACGGCGATGAAGTAAATATTTCGGTTGCTGACAGCGATTATTATATTGTAAGCGTTACTTATAGGGCTAATAGAACTTTGACAACAATTTATACTGATTCGTTTGAAATGCCAAACAGCGGTGTAATTATTACGGCGGCAGTCGTTTCTAACGATTACGATATTAATCTTACTAATGCAAAAGCATATAATGCAAACGAAGAAGAAATTACAACGGCTAAACCGGGTGAAGAGATAACAATCGTTGCAAACACTCCTGCAACAGGATATGAATTCGACGAATGGACCAGCGACGTAACGCTTGACGGTGAAACAAGCACTACAACGTTTACAATGACTGCAAGCGACGTAACGATTTCTGCTTCTTATAAGTTAGCAACTTACACTATCACAATCGACAATTCGATTACGGACGTTTGGGCTGAAGTCGGCGGAGTTGAAGTAACGGAAGCAACTTACGGTTCGACGGTTGTTCTCAATACTGACCGTGCAAACAGTTCGGTTGCATCCTATAACGGCAACAGTGGTAACACGTTCACGTTGACAGGCAACATAACGATTACTGCGGTTACTTATGATATAAGTTATACGATTACGGTAACGGGTGGTACGGCAAGTACGTCTCTCGCAGCAGCCGGCACGAAGATCACGATTACCGCAGGCGCAGCCGCAACGGGCAAAGAGTTCAGCGGTTGGACGATTTCGCCAAGTGTAACTTACACTGACGACACGAGTGCGTCGTCTTCGACAGCGTACTTTACAATGCCTGCTGCCGATGTAACGATTACTGCAAATTATACTGATATAGTTTATACGATTACGGTAAACAACGGTACTTACAGCGGAACGGCGACTTACGGTCAAACGATTACGATTACCGCAGGTGAAGCGGCACAAGGCAAAGAGTTCAGCGGTTGGACGATTTCGCCAAGTGTAACTTACACGAACGACACGAGTGCGTCGTCTTCGACAGCGTGCTTTACAATGCCTGCTGCCGATGTAACGATTACTGCAAATTATACTGATAGAATTTATAACGTCACCGTAACTAACGGTACTGCATCTCCTACAAGCGGTGCACACGGAACTTCGATTTCGATAACGGCCGCTGAACGTGAAGGATATGAATTCGCAGGTTGGGAAGGAAATGTCACCTTCACAGATGCAACGAGTGAGACAACGACGTTCGAGATAGGATATGAAGACGTAGAAGTTATGGCAACTTATAAGGATGCAGTAGTTTCAACGACGTTGACGGTAGTTTCTGCCGGTAAGATCAATGGCAATATGGGCTTTGTAAGTAATACTTCGACCGAAGCAATCTATGACTCTAAAGTACATTACGGCGGACAAAGGCAACACTTTGGCTATGCAAAAGTTAAATGTACTACTGCTGACGTATCTACGATTACCTTCAAGATTTATAACCAAGCAACGGGCAATAGCAATAATACGTTGACTTTATATGCAGCAGTAAGAGGAAGCATCAGTAATTCAAATGAAGATTTTGATGACAATTACTTAAATAACTTAAAAGGCATCACAAGTGTAACAGGGGGTTCAGTTGATACGGACAATAGTAGGGTTCGAGCTAAATTCAATTCGATAAGTATGGGCAGCAATGCTTCCGTATCTATCACACTTGCTAATTCGATTTCTAAGAATACTGAATTCTACATTACCTTCGCTTCAATGATTGATAGTGGATTTGTAGGTAACTTCAAGATTGAATTTGCTGAACCTGTTTACTACACGGTAACGAATAACGTTAATACAATTACTGTTGATAAAGAAAATGCGGCAGAAGGCGACACGGTAACCTTAACGCCGACAGATAAAACGAAAGTAGTAACTGCGTTCAACTACACACCTGCGGGTGGCAGTGCAACGGACGTAAGTGGAAACACCTTAACGATGCCTGCTAAGGCCGTAACGATTAACAGCGTAACCTTAGGCGATAAGGTAAGCGGAGAAACGATAACGAAGTTCCAGAGTTGGGAAGGTCAGCTTAAAGTTGGCGGCAGTTCTTCAAGTGATAGTTACAGTTCCGATACGATAACCGCTACTTCAACTAGAAATTATGGTGGCGGAACAGGGGATGCGTTGGCTATACTGGTTAACAATACAAGTGAAAATAAGACGGTATCGTTTACTGTTAGAAATGCTTGTACGGAAGATAGCAACAATACGATTAAATTGCGTATTTGTTCAAAAACTTCTTGGAGCAACCAGGCCGACCATACAAGATCTACAATATCTTCTGTAACTGGTGCAACCCAGTCTAGTGATAATCTCTATGTATCACTTACCATAGGTAAAGGTGAGACAAAAACGGTGACTATAACGTTCAAAGATGCATTAAGTTCTTCAAATAACTTCCAGTTTATGGCGTATGCTGACGGTACTGGATTTGTTGGAGATTTAATAATAAGTAACATTACTTTCTCGTAAGCTAAACTTTAGTTGCAAAAGAGCACAACGATAACTAATTTTGATTAGTTATAAAAAAACAACAAAACCCGAAGGGCAACCTTCGGGTTTTTTGTCCGCCATGGTATTTATGCTGAACGTTTCAGTCTTATAGACAAGCCACCGCTTAGCACCAAATCGGTGCTAAGCGGTAAAAATGACGAATATATTTAAAAAGGCGGGGGTGGAGAAACGCTTTCGGTATGACACCTTATTGTCATATCGAACTTGCGTAAGCAAGTGAGCATATCTTTTTTTGCAATAACTAATTGCAAAAAACTTTATCTTGCTATACGATAAGTATTATGATATAATAAACAAGGTAAAGATATGAAATATTACGTATATATAATGTCAAACTGGAATAATAAAGTATTTTATACGGGCGTAACGAACGATATCGCAAGAAGAGTATATGAACATAAAAACAAGTTCGTTAAAGGATTTACTGAAAAATACAATATAAATAAATTATTATACGTCGAAGAATATAGCGATATTGAAACAGCGTTAAACAGGGAAAAATACGTAAAAAAATTATCACATAAAAACAAAGAGAAATTGATTGATACAATAAATAAAGAACGTATCGATTTATATGATAGTATTTTGTAATAACGTGTTTTTATAAGATACGCTCAACGGCGTTGCCGTTTCGGTATGACACTGTTTTATCATTTCGAGTATGCTTTCATTTTGTCATTTCGAGTATGCGATAGCATACGAAGAAATCTTATATTTAAGATACGCTCAACACTTTTCAAGTGTTTCGGTATGACGCTTTTTTGTCATTTCGAGTATGCTTTCATTTTGTCATTTCGAGTATGCGACAGCATACGAAGAAATCTTTTATTTAAGATACACTCAACCGCAGGCGGTTTCGGTATGACAAGATATATTATCACATTTTACTTTTTTGTTTTTAGGCGGTTTAGTTGATTATAACAATTATTTATAGTATAATATAAATATAATATTAAATTAGGAAGGTAAGTTTATGGATTTTGAACAAGTATTAAACGGGTTAAAAAACGGCGAAGCATTGTATATCGCAATGGCTGTCGTCGTAGCGTTAATAGTTATCGTTGGCATTTTTGCTGCCGGCGTTTCTATCTACCTTGCGGTTTCGTATATCAAGTATAACCGCAGAAAGAACAGCGCGGGCATTTCGGGTAACGACGCAGCGAGAAAACTTCTCGACCAAAACGGGCTTAACCACATTAAGGTTTCTACCTTCGGTTCTATTATTTTCGGCAACAGTTACAGCCACTATTTCAACAAAATAAGGTTAAGAAGGCTTACCGCTAAAAAGGAAAGTATTTCGTCGCTTGCTATGGCAAGTCAGAAAACGGGGCTTGCCGTTCTCGACAAAGAAAACGACAAGGATATGAAAACGAGAGTTATGCTTACCCCGCTTATCTATTTCGGGCCGTTTGCTTTTATTCCGCTTATCGTTATCGGCGTTATTATCGATATAATAACCTTTAACACTCTCGGTATCACCACGCTTATAACGGCTATCGTAGGCTTGCTGATTTACGCTGTTTCTTTCGTTCTTTCAATCAAAGTATTGCAGACCGAAAAGAAAGCGCAGGCAAAAGCAATCGATATGTTAAAGGAAAACGGGCTTGCAACCGACGAAGAAATCGCTATGATGCAAGACTTATTCAGATTATATAATATCGAATACGTAAACAACATTATAATAGCACTTCTCGAAATGATTTTAAGGGTTTTGCAAATCGTTGCAGAAATGCAAGAAAACAACTCTGCAAATAACTAAAAGACTATTGAAATTAAATCGAAAAAAACAGGCATTTTGCCTGTTTTTTTATTGCCGAAGGCGGGACTTGCTGTTCCGCTATCGCTACGCAGGACTTTGTCCCTAATAATTGCCCGTCAAATCGTCCGCCTGTGCGACCTACCCGATAAACTGTTCGCAGAACAGTTTAGTCCTTCAGACAAATTGCCTTTGGCAATTTTCTCCATATTCAAGCCCCGCCTAACTTAACGTACAACAAAAAAACCAACCGATACCTTACGGGTTCGGGTGGTTTTTTCGTGGTGCCGAAGGCGGGACTTGAACCCGCACGGTATCGCTACCACTGGATTTTGAGTCCAGCGCGTCTGCCAATTTCACCACTTCGGCTTTTATTATCATAATACTTGCAAATATTCGGTTTTTTTGCTAAAATTAGGATATACTTAATTTATCGGAAACTTTTTACTTGCTTATTGATAATAACATAATTTTTAAACTATTGCAACTAATATAAAGGATTTTTATGGAAAAATTAGTTTTAATCGACGGGAACAGTTTGATTAACAGGGCTTTTTACGCTATGCCTTTGTTGGTTACCAAAAACGGCGAATATACTAACGCCGTTTACGGCTTTTTAAATATGTTCTTTAAACTTACCGAAGATATTAAACCCGATTACGTCGCCGTTGCGTTCGACGTACACGCGCCGACTTTCAGACACGGACTCTTTTCCGAATACAAGGGGACGAGAAAACCTATGCCCGAAGAATTGCGCCCGCAAATCCCTTTACTTAAAAAACTGCTTAATTTAATGAACGTTAAAACCGTTGAACAGGCAGGTATTGAAGCGGACGACGTTATCGGCACGATAGCCAAAAGCACCAAGGTTTTAACCCATATCATAACCGGCGATAAGGACTCTTTTCAATTAGTGGACGGCGAAACGACGGTGTTTTTTACAAGGCGCGGTATTTCCGATATAGACGTTTACGATAAAAATAATTTTAAAGAAAAAACGGGTATCGACCCGATACAGATTATCGACTTAAAGGCGCTTATGGGCGACGCGTCCGACAATATTCCCGGAATTATCGGTGTCGGCGAAAAAACGGCAAAAGACCTTATCGTGAAATACGGGTCGGTAGATAATCTTTATTGCCATATTGAAGACCTTACGGGAAAACTAAAAGAAAAAGTAGAAAACGGCAAGGAATCGGCGTACCTTTCAAAGACGCTTGCGACCATTAACACGAATTGCGATATCGATTGCGATTTATCGAAAATGAAATATACGGCGCACTTTTCGGACGACGTATTAAAAGAGTTTATAAAATTAGAGTTTAAGTCGTTAATACAGAAAAAAGAATTATTTACAGATGACCCCGCAACGGAAAAACCGCAACGGACGGAAAGGGAAGACGTAAAAAAGCGTATCGTATCAGACCTTGAAGGGTTTAGCGAAACTTTTGGAAACGAAATAAGCCTTACCGTCGATAAGCGCAATATAGACTTGTTTTCGGACGGCACGGAATATTCTTTTTTAATTAAAGAAAACTTAATAGACGACGGCATTAACTTAAAAGACGTTATCGTTTTCCTTATGCCGATAATAAACTCCGATAGAACCGTTATCGTGTACGATAAAAAACGGCTGATGCATTTTATACGCAATACGGTGGGCGAAACTTTATCAAAAAAAACGCAAGACGTTTCGATAATGAAATACCTTTTAGACTTTTCGTCTGCGGATCAGACGCTTGAAACGATTATCGAAGAATACGGATTTTCCGCGGACTTACCTGCGTACTCGTTATTTACCATATATAATACTCTGAAAGAAAAGTTTGACGTTGAAAGCGAAAAACTTTATAACGACGTTGAACTTCCGCTTGTCGACGTGCTGTTTAATATGGAAAACTCGGGTTTTAAGGTGGACGCGAAGTCGCTTTACGAGTTGGGTGCAAAGTATCAGTCGATATTAAAGGGACTTGAAGAAGAAATACGAAACGACGTGGGGGAAAAAGACCTTAACGTCAACTCGCCGAAACAACTCGGCGACGTGCTGTTTAATAAACTTAAAATAGGAAAAGGCAAAAAAACCAAAAGCGGTTATTCTACTTCTGCGGACGTATTAGAAGAGTTTTCCGACACGCACGAAGTCGTTAAAAAGATTTTAAGATACAGGCAGATACAAAAATTGTACTCAACCTATATTGAAGGGCTTAAACCGCTTATCGATAAAGAAACGGGGCTTATTCACACTACCTTTAACCAAACGGTTACCGCAACGGGCAGACTTTCGTCTTCTGAACCTAATTTACAAAATATCCCCGTAAGAGAAGACGAAGGCAGGGAATTAAGAAAGTTCTTCGTGCCGAAAAACGACGACAGAGTGCTTATTTCCGCCGACTATTCTCAAATCGAGTTAAGGCTTTTAGCAGCCTTTTCCCACTGTAAACCGCTTATAGACGCGTTTAACGGGGGCGTTGACGTTCACTCGCAAACGGCGTCAAAAGTATTCGGGAAAGATATCGATAAAGTAACGAGTGCCGATAGACGTAATGCAAAGGCGGTCAATTTCGGGATTATTTACGGTATAAGCGAATACGGTCTTGCAAAAAATATCGGCACGAGTGCAAAAGTCGCGAAGGACTATATCGATTCGTATTTTAAGACTTACCCCGAAGTAAGACGGTATATGGACGAGAACGTGGCGTTTGCAAAAACCAACGGATATGCTAAAACTCTTTTGGGCAGAAGAAGGTATATTAGGGAACTTAAATCTGCGAACAGAAACTTGCAGTCTTTCGGGGAAAGGGTGGCTATGAATATGCCGCTTCAAGGCAGTTCGGCAGATATTATAAAAATAGCGATGATAAACGTCTTTAATAGGCTAAAAAAAGAAAACCTTAATTCGGAACTCATTTTACAAGTTCACGACGAACTTATTATAGACGCGAAAATTGACGAAAAAGATAAGGTTATAAAAATACTTAAAGAAGAAATGGAGGGCGCGGTAAGCCTTTCCGTTCAACTGACCGTCGAAGTCGGTTGCGGAAAAACTTGGTTTGACGCAAAATAGTATGAAACGAATCGTTAAAATAGCCGTTACGGGCGGAATAGGTAGCGGAAAAAGTCTCGTTTTAAATTATCTTGGGGAAATGGGCTATAAAGTTCTTTCCTGCGACGAAATAACTAAAAAACTTTACGCTACACACGACGTTAAAGGTATGATTAAAAATAAGTTTAACGGCGTCGTATCGGGAAATAAACGGCTTACAATAGATAAAAAAAAGTTAGCGACACAAGTTTTTTCCGACCCGAAAAAAAGGCGTGAATTAGAAGATATTATTCACCCTATCGTCTTAAAAAAGGCGCTTAATTCGGCAAATAAAAGGGGCATTAATTTCGTTGAAGTGCCTATACTTTTCGAGAGAGATTATCAAAAGCATTTCGACGGCGTAATTGTGGTTTTACGGGCGGAACAAGATAGAATAAATAGCGTTATGGAACGTTCTTCTCTATCGGCAGACGAAGTTAAAAAAAGAATAAGTTCGCAGATAGATTACGGTAGTGCCGACTTGTCGGAGTGTTATATAATAGAAAATAACGGCGGATTAGATAAGGTCAGACAAGAACTTTTATTGATAATTAAAAAGATTGAAGAAAAGTATTTATAATACGCTTATGAAACGAAATATTACCTTTAACTACTGCAAAGATTTTAAGTGCGTCGATAAAAACTGCAAGCATAACTGCTGTACAAAGTGGCAGATAGATATCGACGGGAAAACGCTTAAAAAATATCAAGTTTACGTGAACGATAACGATAACGAGTTTTCAAAAGCGTTAAGAAACGGCGTGGATTTTTCCGACCGCCGTTTTGTTATGAAAACGGTAAACGGTGAAAAACGGTGTGCTTTTCTAAACGACGAAAATCTGTGCGAGATAATAATAAATCTTGGCGAAAATTATCTTTCAAAAACCTGTAAAGTTCATCCGCGTTTTAAGACTTTTTTGCCAGACAGAATAGAAACGGGCGTATCGCTTGCCTGTGAAGAAGGCGCGAGAAGACTTCTGACTTTCCACGATAAAATCGCCTTAACAGATAATACGGAAGAACCAGACGACAAGACTTTTATAGGGTCGCTTAAAAAAATGCGTAAAGACGCGCTACGTATCGTTCAGGACGATAAAAAAGATATTAACGAGAGAATAGATAATCTTTTAACGTATTATAGATTCGATAAAATAAAGTTTTACGGTGCGGACTATAAAAAGGTGTTAAATTCGTTAAATATTTTAGATAGCGCGTGGCAAAAAAGAATAGACAAAATCGATATAAAAAATATTTCGGTAAAAAAAGAGTACGCGCATTTTGTCGAGAATCTTTTATCGTATTTTATACTGAAACATCTATTACGGGCGCAGGACAGGTTGGACGCGCTTTCGAGAATAGGGTTTTGCGTTTTCGGTGCGCTTACTATCTATTCGATATTTATAAACGAAAATAATTTAAACGTGGAAGCGCTTATAGATATTGCGCGCGCCTTTTCGTCTGAAATCGAATATGACGACGACAATATTTTTACGCTACTAACGGAAATAGAAGAATATATTATACATAATCAGGTAAACTTATGAAAAAATTATCGCTAATTTTCATCGTTCTTGCGGGGTCGCTCTGGGGCATTACGGGAATATTTATTCGCAATATGAATAAATACGGGTTAGACGCCATGCAGATAGGTGCGGTAAGGTTAATCATTTCCGCCGTCGTATTCTCGGTTATAACCTGTATCAAAAGCCCGTCTCTTTTTAAGATTAAGATAAAGCATATATGGATGTTTATCGGCACGGGAATAATAAGCGTAGTATTTTTTAACTATTTTTATTTTAACACGATAATACAAGGCGAAGTGTCCGTCGCCGTCGTTCTTCTTTATACTTCGCCCGTATTCGTTATGATTATGTCGGCTATACTCTTTAAGGAAAAAATTACCCCCGTTAAAATAATCGCGGTATTTTTTACCGTTATAGGTTGCGCGCTCTCTTGCGGGCTGTTCGGCGGTGGCTACAAAATATCTTTAATTGTTCTCATCTTCGGGCTTTTATCCGGGCTTTTTTACGCGCTTTATTCTATTTTCGGAAAATACGCGTTAAATAATTATAATACCTACACGGTTACGGCGTATACCTTTATTTTTGCGGGGATAGGCGCGTGCTGTTTTGTAAATATCGGCGATACTGTGAGAATAATTACAGAAAACCCGATACTTATATTATGGATATTAGGCATAACGCTTTTCTGCACCGTTTTACCTTACTTGTTCTATACGTTAGGGCTTAAAGACGCGGAATCTTCAACTGCGTCTATCGTGGTGGCGGTTGAACCCGTCGTCGGCGCTATAATCGGTATGGTGTTTTTGGGCGATACTTTCAGCGCGTTTAAGATTTTGGGAATACTAATTATTATTTCCGCGATTGTTCTTATGAACTTAAAAACAAAGAAAAAATCCGAATAAATAAAGAATAAATCTTAAAGAGAAACGTACTTAAAAAACATAGTGCCGAAAGGCACTTATTTTTTTGAATAATAATTTTTATTTTGTTAATACTACTTATACGTATAATAAGGGGGTAGTATGCAAAACAGGGTAATAATTTGCGGAATAGATACTTCGACGCTACCTAAAATCGGCGAAGAAGAATCGGTTTTATTATTAGAAAAAATCGCGCAAAAGGACGGCGAGGCACGGGAAAAGTTTATCGTTTCAAATATGCGACTCGTGTTGTCTGTAGTAAAGCGGTTTTGGGCGAAAAAGACTAATCAGGACGACTTGTTTCAGGCGGGCGTAATCGGGCTTATTAAGGCGATAGATAATTTCGACTTAAAGTACGGGGTAAAGTTCTCTACCTACGCCGTGCCTATGATAATCGGGGAAATAAAACGCTACGTTAAAGGGAACAACAGCCTTCGTGTCGCACGCTCAATACGGGACACCGCTTACCACGCGCTTCAGACGAGAACGGAATTAGAAAGGGAAGATAAAGACGTGAGTATCGAAAACGTTGCAAAAGAAATGAATATGCCGGTATCGGAAGTCGCTTATTGTCTGGACGCGATAAAGGACACCGTGTCGCTTTTCGAACCCGTTTATAATAAGAACGGCGATGAACTCTATCTATTCGACCAGATAAGCGACGAAAAGAACACCGACGAACTGTGGACGGAAAACTGCGCGATAACTTCTTCAATAAACAGGTTGGAAAAAAAAGAACGGGACGTGATAATTTATCGGTATTACGTCGGGAAGACGCAAACTGAAATAAGCGAACAAATAGGTATTTCGCAAGCGCAGGTAAGCCGAATAGAAAAGTCGGCGTTACAAAATATCAAAACGGGAATAAGGGTTTAATAAAGTTTAATAAAAAAAGAGATAAGTTCATACAATATTGTATGGACTTATCTTTTAGTGAACTGAAAAAACGGGAAGTGATAAGCGTTTCGGACGGGAAAAGTCTGGGGTTTTTAACGAATATTACTCTTACTTTTCCGTCGGGCGAAATGGTGGGAATAACCGTTCCCGGGAAAAAACTCAACTGTATAACTAAACTTTTCAACCGCAGTAAAATATATATTCCGTCTTATAAAATACTTAAAATCGGAAACGACGTAATACTTGTCGATTTAAGAAAGAAAAAGCGTTGCGAAGAACAAAAACCGCCGAAAAATCCGTGTTTTAATATCGAAAGCGACTGTTTTTCCGCCGAAACCGTGGGAAAAACGACGGAAACGGACGACTTTTACGGCGACGAACTGTAAATAAAAGGAAAAAATTTTATTACCCACTTGAAAAAAGTCGGTTTATAATTTATAATACAAGTAAAGAGAAAATAATTTTAAGAGAGAAAAGATGATATTAACGGTTTGTCCTAACCCGAGTATAGATTGCACGATAGAATTAGACAATTTAAACGTGGGGATGTTAAATAGAATACGAAACAAAATAGAAACCTACTCCGGGAAGGCGCTTAACGTCGCAATGGGGATAGCAAGGCTACAAGGCAACGCTATGGCAACGGGCTTTATGTTTCAGGAAAGCAGAAGTATGTTTGAACAGACGCTTAAAAGAGAAGGCGTCGCTTTTAAGTTTATAAACAACGAAGGTAGCGCAAGAACCAACTATAAAATAATCGACAACAAGTCCATGCTGACCGAAATCAACGATAAAGGTCAGTCCGTTTCGCGCAATAAACAGATAGAACTTATAAATCTCGTTAAAAAACTTGCGCCAAGAAGTAGCGTTACCGTTATGAGTGGCAGTCTACCGCAGGGCGTTGACGCGTCTTTTTATCACGAAGTCTTGTCGGTAATTCCTAAATCGGTTAAAAAAATAGTCGACGCGGAACATCAGAATATAGACGAAGCCTTAAAGGGCGAAGTTTTTATGATAAAACCTAATCTGCGCGAGTTAGAAGGGTTTACGGGGCGCACTTTACGGACGAAAGGCGATATTATCGCTTCGGCGAACCTGTTTATTGAAAGGGGCGTAAAAGTGGTGTTAGTCTCGCTCGGTGCGGACGGGGCGATTATTACTAACGGAACAGAAAACTATTTCTGCAAGTCGGCAACCGTCGCTATCAACTCGACCGTCGGGGCGGGGGACTGTATGCTTTCTTCCGTGTGCGTGGAACTCGAAAAAGGGAACGAAGACCTGAAAGAATTGTTAAGAGTCAGCGTTGCATCGGGGACGGCGGCTATTACGACAAGGGGAACTAACCTTTTTTATAAAGATAAGTTTGAAGAGATTTTCGAAAAACTCGTTGTTGAAAAAATATAAAACGTTTCATTATATAACTAAATATAAAACGTAAAAAAGCGGAGATAAATATTTACTTCGCTTTTTTATTTCGGTTTGCTTTTTTCATTTTAGTATGTTATAATTAACGAAATAAAGGAGAAAGATATGTTAGAGATAAAGAACTTAACAAAAAAATACGGCGACTTCGTTGCCGTTTCAGACCTTTCGCTTACCGTAAAGGACGGCGAGATATACGGTTTTATAGGGCATAACGGCGCGGGGAAATCGACGGTGATTAAAGCGATAGTCGGCGCGCACAGGTTCGATAGCGGTGAAATAATAATAAACGGCAATTCGCTTAAAGATAAGCCTATCGAGTGTAAAAAAGATATGGCTTACGTTCCGGACAACCCCGATATTTACGATTATTTAACGGGGATACAGTATCTTAACTTTATCGGGGATATATACGCCGTACCGTTAGAAGAAAGAGATAAAAAGGTCAAAGAATACGCAGACAAGTTTGAAATAGCGGATAAACTTTCCGACCTTATTTCGTCTTACTCTCACGGTATGAAACAAAAACTCGTTTTAATATCGGCGCTTATGCACTCGCCGAAACTTCTTATTTTAGACGAACCGTTCGTGGGGTTAGATCCCGTTGCCTCGCATAGTCTTAAAGAGATTATGAGAGATATGTGCAACGAAGGTTCTTCGATTTTCTTTTCCACGCATATTTTAGAAGTGGCGGAAAAACTTTGCGACAGGGTAGGTATCATTAAAGGCGGGAAAATCGTTACCGAAGGCGCAATGAAAGATATCGTCGGCGACGAATCGCTTGAAAGTATTTTCTTGGAGTTGCAGAAATGAAAGGATTTTTAGCCTTATTAAAAGCCAACGGACTTTCCCTTTTAGGCATCAATCAAAGATTGCACTCTAAAAACAAATCTTCTGTCTACGGCGGGGCGACGCTGAGTGCCGTTATAACGCTTTTCTGTTGCGCTATGGCGTACGTGTACGCGCTGATGATTATCGATATGACCGCTATGTCGGGAATAGTAAACCCTTTCCCCGTTCTTACGGGCTTTATCGTGTTTATTTCCTTTTTCCTGTCTTTTTACTCGGTGGGTGCAATGCTGTTCGGGACTAAAGATTACGACCAGTTAGCGTCTATGCCTATTAAGACCCCGTACATAGTTATTTCTAAAATACTTGCGACTTATCTTCTCGATATCGCGATAAACGTCGTGTTTATGGTGGCAAGCCTTATCGCTTACTCTAAAATCTCACCTATTTCGGCGTTATTTATTATCGACCTACTAATAATGAGTTTATTCGCGCCTATGTTTTCTATCGCGTTCGGGATTTTAATCGGAACCGTAATCAATATGATTTCGGCAAGATTAAGAAGAAAAACTCTCGTGCAGATAATCGCGTTTACGGTTGTGTTCGGGGCGTATTTCGTAGTCGCGATAGTGGGCGGAAACATTTTCGTTTCCATTTCAAAACTGTTCTTTTTAAGCCCGATTTTCGAAAAGGGGCTTACTAACGTTTTGTATATGCTGTTGTTTAACGTTATATGCGTCGCTATGTTTTTAGCGATAGTTTTTTTAACCTGCATTTTCTATCACCCGATAAACAGTTTTATGAAAGTGCAGATTTCTTCCAAAAAGAAAACGAAATATCATGGCGAAGAACAGTCTTGTTTTTCATCTTTAATAAAGAAAGAGTTTAAGTGCCTTTTCGGAAACTCGATTTACTTTATGAACACCATTTTCTTCCCCATTTTATTCCTTATAATCGGTGGAATAATGCTTTTCGTTGTGGGCGAAGATTTAACCGTCGGCTTAACGGAAATAGGAATAAGTAAATGGCAACTCGTCGCGTTTATGCCGGCTATGTTCATTTTTATGTTTATGACCGCGCCCGTTACCGCGCCGAGTATTTCGATAGAAGGCAACTCGCTGTGGGTTCTTACCACTTCGCCAGTTTCGGGGAAAACGGTATTTAAAGTAAAACTTACCGTTCACAATATCTGTTATTGTACGGCGGCGGTATTATTCGCGCTACTCTTTTCGCTGTTTTTATCTCTGCCGTTTTATATGTCGCTTTTGCTTATTTTAACGGCGATAGCAATATCTCTTTTCTCGGGCGTTTTGGGTCTATTATTCAATATCCTGTTCCCGAAACTTAACTGGACTAATAAAACGCAGGCGATAAAACAAGGCATGGCGGTATTTCTTTGCGTAATCGTTTCCTTCGTTCTTTCGGGGATTACCGCATTTTCAGGCTATAAAACTTTCGTTGCGACGGCGTTTTTCGGCATCGCGACTTCCCTTGAACTTATTAACTCTCTCTATTTAATTATTATATCGTTAGTTTTTCTTATCGCGACCGCAATACTTTATAACTATATAGTAAATAAAGGCGAAGACCTGCTTTTTACGAGAATCAAATAACGTAAAAATAAAGTAAAAAATATTAAAAACACCCGAAAGGAAAAATCGGGTGTTTTTTCGTTGACAATTTTATATAACGTGATATAATTATATTGTAAACAGTTGAACAACTGTTCAAATGTTATTGATTTTCGGTGCGCACTTTTCCGTGCCGAAGCGTAGAATAATAAAGAAGGTAAATACAATGAAAAAGAGTTATAACGTCGAAGTGGACTGTGCAAACTGCGCCAACGAAATGGAAAAATCGGCAAGTAAAGTTAACGGGGTTAAAGAAGTTTCAATTAACTTTATGGCACAAAAATTGACGGTAGAGTTTAACGACGGGGCGGACGAAAAGGCGGTTATGAAAGAAGTAGTTAAGGCCTGCAAAAAGATTGAAAGAGATTTTATAATAGAACTTTGATGAATAAAAAACAGAAAAGAAACTTAATAAGAATAATAATTTCCGCGGTGCTGTTTTCTATACTATACTGTATTCCGACGACGGGGCTACTTCGCGAACTCTCGTTTATTATTCCCTATCTTATTATCGGGTACGATATATTACTAAATACTTTTTACGGCATAAAAAACGGCAGACCGTTCGACGAAAACTGCTTGATGAGCGTCGCGACTATCGGCGCGTTTATAATCGGCGAATACGTAGAAAGCGTTGCCGTTATGCTTTTTTATCAGATAGGGGAATTATTTCAGAGTATCGCGATTAAAAAGAGTAGAACGGAAATAAAAAAACTTTTGGATATCCGCCCCGATAAAGCGACAATTATTACCGATACAGGGGAAAGGGAAGTTTTGCCGAGTGAAGTTAAAGCGGGCGATATTTTAATCGTTAAGGTGGGCGAAAAAGTGCCTGTGGACGGCGTTATAATAGAAGGTTCGTCTTCTTTCGACCTGTCCCTTTTAACGGGCGAAAGTGTTCCTATAGAAAAAGATGTAGGCGACGAAGTTTTAAGCGGAGCAATAAACGTTAACGGGGTAATTAAAATCAGGGCGGAAAAGGAGTTTTTGAATTCAACCGCTAATAAAATTACCGAACTTATCGAAAACGCGTCTTCAAAAAAGGCAAAAACCGAAAACTTTATTAAAAAGTTCGCGTTTTATTATACGCCGACAGTGGTACTTTTAGCGTTAATTATAGCCGTCGGTGTTCCGACGGGAAGAATAATAACGGGCGTTGACCCGAAATGGAATATCTGGCTATACAGGGCGCTATCCTTTCTCGTAATTTCCTGCCCGTGCGCACTCGTTATCAGCGTTCCGCTTTCTTTTTTCTGCGGACTCGGCGGAGCAAGCAGGAAGGGCGTTTTAATAAAGGGTTCGGACTATCTTGAACGGCTTTCAAAAACCCGATACGTTCTTTTAGATAAGACGGGAACTCTGACCGAAGGTAAGTTCACGGTAATCGGCGTTCACCATAACAAAATCGAAGAAGAAGAGATATTAAAATACGCTTCGCTTGCCGAAAGTTTTTCCACCCACCCGATAGCGGAAAGCGTTAAAAGGGCTTACGGAAAAGAAGTTGATAAAAACATCGTAAAAGCCGTGAAAGAGTACGGCGGAAAGGGCGTTTACGCCGAGATAGACGGAAATAAAATATTAGTCGGCAACGATAAACTGATGAAAGATAACGGCGTTACGTATATTAAATGCGGAAGCGTCGGCACGGTATTACACGTCGCTAAAAACGGCGAGTATTTAGGGCATATTTTAATAGGCGATAAAATTAAAGCCGACGGAAAAGTTGCGATAGATAACTTAAAAAGGTTGGGAATAAAGGTAAAAATGCTTACGGGCGACGGCGATAAAATAGCAAAATCGGTCGCCGATAAACTCGGTATTTGCGAAGTCTATTCCGAACTGTTGCCAAGCGATAAACTTAAAATCGAAGAAGACGTTATAAACGATAAAGAAAAAGGCGAAGTAATGTTCGTTGGCGACGGAATAAACGACGCGCCGAGTATCACCCGCGCAGACGTGGGCGTCGCTATGGGGGCGGTCGGGTCGTCGTCCGCTATCGAAGTCGCAGACGTCGTTATTATGGACGATAACCCCGTTAAAATCGGCACGGCAATATCGCACGCCAAAAGGTGTATGCGAATAGTATACGAAAACGTGATATTCGCACTTTTTATTAAAATCGCGTTTATGATAGCGGGCGCGTTCGGGGTAGTCAATATGTGGATGGCGGTGTTTGCCGACGTAGGCGTTATGGTGATTGCGGTTTTAAACGCGATAAGGGCGTTAAAGGTTAAAGGAGAAGAAAATGAAAGAACAGTTAGTTTGCGGTGAAAAAAAGATACATAAAAATCTGCTTGAAGAAATAGACAGAAAGATACCCGACGAAGAAAAGTTATACGACGTTGCGGAACTTTTTAAGGTGTTCGGCGATTCGACGAGAATAAGAATACTAACAGTTCTTTTGGAAGCCGAAGTCTGCGTTTGCGACCTTTCGGAATACCTAAAAATGACGGTTTCCGCCGTTTCGCATCAACTTAAAATCTTAAAGCAGAGTAAACTTATTAAAAGCCGTCGCGACGGGAAATCTGTTTTTTATTCTCTTTCGGACGAACACGTCAGGTCAATAATCAGCCAAGGCATTGAACACGTCGAAGAATAAGTAATATTTTGGTGTATTTTAGCATAATATAAACTATCTTAAATAGGTGAAATTATGCAAAAATATATCAATGACAGAATTATTGAAGAAGCGTTATATATATTAGACAATAACGCGACGATAAGAAAGACGGCGCAGGTTTTTCATTTGGGGAAAAGTACCGTTCATAAAGACGTAAGTATTTACCTAAAAAGCGTTGATAAAAGGCTTTACCGTGAAGTCAAAAAGGTTTTAGAATATAACCTTTCCGTGCGACATATTCGGGGCGGGGAAGCGACAAGGCGAAAATACCGCGCAGAGAAAAAAAGATAACGACTTTTGTTGACAAACGTTAAAGATAATATTATAATTAAAGCGTAAAATACCTGAACTTAAAGGTTAATCCTGAGAGCAAAGGGGTGAATAAGGACTTTACAAAAGGGTTTCCCCTTTTGTTTAATCGTGTATCTCCCTTTGACTATTTCAGAGGGAGTTTTCTTTTTATGGTTTTAAGGTATAATTAAAGGAGTAGAACATGAAAAAACTTATCTGTATTATACTTGCCGTTTTAGTTTCGGTTTTTAGTCTTTTTCTTTTTGCGTGCGAAAAAAATGCGGTAAACGAAGGGCAAACGTCCACGGGAACGAACACGACTGTAAGTCGGAAATTATCGGAAGTCCGCGTCGTTGCACCGGACGGCGCGCCCGCACTTGCAATATCAAAATATATCGCCGATAACGAAACGTTCGATACCGATACGCCGTTTTTGTATAGCGTGGTTTCGTCTTCCGATATAGGGGTTACTATGGCACAGGGAAACGCTGAACTTATCGTAGTTCCCGTAAACCTTGCAAGTAAAACGTATAAAGCGAATAAAAACGACCCGTATAAAATGGTTTCCGTTATAACGCACGGTAACCTTTATATAGCGAGTAAGGAAGAAACGTCGTTAAGCGATTTAGTCGGCAAAGTAATAGGTGTAATCGGCGAAGGGCTTGTTCCCGACCTAACGCTTAAATATATTCTCAATAAAAACGGAATAAGTTATGAAACGAGTGAAACGGCAATAAGCGGAAAGGTGGCGATAAAATATTTTAACAACGCGTCCGACCTTATGCCTATGATGAAACAGAACAGAATAACGGTGGGATTACTTCCCGAACCTGCCGTATCGAAACTTCCTTCTATCGCGCCCGACTATACGTTTAGGCTTGATTTAGGAAAGGAATACGATGAAAACAACGAATACCCGCAAGCCGTTTTAATGGCGAAAAAGAGTTTTATAGAAAACGACAATTACGCGGGCGTTATAGAAAAAATGAAAGCAACTTTTAACGGCAACGTTACTTGGGCAAAGGAAAACGTCGAAAGTGCGGTAAACGGCGTGAACGGAAAGTTAAAAGAAGGTTTAACGCCTTCTCTTACGGCGCAGAACATAACGGCAAGCGTAATAGACGGTTGCCATATCTACTGGAAAGACAGTAGCCTTTCCCGTGATTACGTTAAAGACTATATAAACAATATTATAGCCGTGCAGTCTAACAGCGCGGTCGCAATTTCAGACGACTTTTTTATGTAAAAAATGAAAACGAGAAAAAATAAACGAATAACCGATATAATACTTACGATTATCCCCGTAATAACTATTCTGTTATTATGGGGTGTTTTGGCGATTATTATCGATAATAAGTTTATTCTGCCGACACTAAAAGAGACCTTTTCTGCCTTTATCGGCAATTTTACAAGTAAAATATTCTATAAAGCGTTATTTTTAACCCTTTTAAGGGCGTTGATTGCCTTTACCGTTTCACTTATAATCGCATTTACTCTCGCACTTTTATCGGAAAGGGAAAACGCACTAAAAATAATCGCGCCGATTATCGCTATTATACGCGCGTTGCCGACTATTGCCATCGTTTTATTAGTGCTTCTTTGGACAAACTCTTATATTGCGCCTATGATAGTTACGACGTTGGTCGTTTTGCCGACGTTATATACCGATATAAAAAATTCTTTTTCGGTCATCGGGAAAGACCAGATTATTATGTGCAAAACCTTTAACGTCGGGAAAGGCGATTTTATAAAAAAGGTCGCGCTTCCCGAAATTATGCCCGAGTTTCTCAACACGGTGGGGTCTAACCTTTCGCTTAACTTAAAACTTATGGTGGCGGCTGAAGTAATAGCAAGCACGGCAAACTCGGTGGGGTTACTTTTAAATCAGGGGAAAGTATATTTTGAAACGGCAAAAATGTTAAGTATCGTCGCGGTAGTCGTAATTATCGGGCTTATTATCGAATATCTTTTTGCGTTCGTTTCGAAAAAGGCGGGTAAATGGCAATGATAGAACTTAAAAATATAAACAAATCGTATAAAGATAAGTCCGTTTATTCCGATTTTAACTTTAATATAGAAAGCAATAAAATCACGGCGATTTTAGGCGAAAGCGGTAGCGGGAAAACGACGCTACTTAATATGATTGCGGGAATAACCGATTATACGGGCGAAATAAAGAATAAACCAAAAAAGGTATCTTTCGTTTTCCAAAACGCCGTTCTTATTCCGTCCTTAACCGTTTTAGAAAATATTAAACTCGTTGTTCCCGATATAAGCGACGAAGAAATTATTTCGGAACTTATGAAAATGGGCTTAAACTCGGTTTATAACTTTTACCCGAAAAGTTTATCGGGCGGTATGGCAAGGCGCGTCGCGATTATTCGGGCAATGCTTTTTAACGGGGACGTTATGCTTTTAGACGAACCTTTTTCGTCCCTTGATATTTCGCTTAAAAGTTATCTAATTAGAAAGATTAAAGAGTATCAAAAAGAAAGCGGTAAAACGGTTATATTCGTAACCCACGACATCGGGGAAGCGTTGTCCCTTGCGGACAGGATTGCCGTAATTTCGGACGGGAAAATAATAAAAGACGTTAAAAGCGTAAAAAAAGATACCGAAAAGGAACTTTTCGATACCTTGATGAGTTTAGGGGAATACGAATAAATTAAATAGAATAAACGGAATAACTACTGTCAAGCAAGGTAAAATTACCTTGCTTTTCGTTTGTTAAAATCTGTTTTTCGCCGTCTTTACAAAATACCGCGAAAACGCTACAATCGGTAAGGTTTGCTTTTACGTAATCGATAAACGCAGATTTAGAAAAGGACATAAGGGCTGTCGACAGCGCGTCGCACTCGGTCGCCGTTCTGCCTATTACGGTAAGGCTGATTATTCCCGTATCGACGGGATATCCCGTCTCGCAGTCTATAACGTGCGAATAATACTTGCCGTTCTCGTCCGGGTAGAACCTGAAATAATCCCCGCTTGTCGATAGGCATTTATCTTTTATAACGGACGAACTGACGGTTAAAATATACGGCGTATCTTTACTTTTTCTCGGGTGGGTTATCGATAAATCTTCTTCGGTAGAAAAGATATAAATACTGCTTCCGCCTATACTGATATAACCTTCCTTAACGCCTTCACTCTTAATTACCGCCGATATTTTGTCTACCGCAAAACCCTTTGCGATACCGCCGAAATCGAGTAAAAACCCGTCTTCCGGTTTAATTACGCTATCGCCTTCGATAGTAAGCGACGGAAAAAGGCTTGCAAGATAAACGCCCTTTTCTAATTCCGTATCGCTTGGAATATCGACGAAGATTTTTGTCGGCAAAAAAGCGGTACTCGATAATTGCCACGAGTTAAGTAGGGGTAAAACCGCGGGGTTAAACTTTCCGTTCGTCGCGCCGTTATATAAAAGGCTTAAATTAAGTAAGTCTTTTGCAAAAACAGAAAGGTTTACTTTTTCGCCTATTTTCGCCTTATTGAAAGTATCGCAAAAAGAACCGTCTTTATTAAGAGACAGTTGGCTTTCTATGTTATTTAAAATTAAGTCTATTTGTTTTTCGTTTTCGTCGCTTATTTTTTTATCTCGTGTTTCGATATAGACGTTAGTGTTAAAATAGGTTTTGTCGTAAGTGGTTTTATTGCACCCGAAACCGAAAGATAAAATCATTATTAAAATAATTATCAATAATTTCGTTAAATGTTTCATATTAAATATTATTATACATAAATTGCCCTTTTAAATCAAATTATATATTGACAAAAAAATATTATTTTGTTAAAATAATCTATGATTTATTTATAATGGGTCGGGGCGTGTTTTTAAGGGGAGAAAAATATGGCGTTATATAAAATTGCGGACGTGATTTTCGATATAAATACCAAGTATAACTACACGCACGCTTTATGTAAAAATTATCTTTATAAGGGCGAAGAAAGTGCCGAATATTCTTTTTCAATTACTGACGAGATGATTAAAAAAGAAAAAGAATTAGCGCCGACTTTCCCTGATTTTTATTTGGAAAGTCTTGCGGTTTTCAGGGTTATATGCGAATATCTTCTCGATAATAAACAGGGCATAATCTTCCATAGTAGCGCGGTGGCAGTCGATAACGAAGCGTATTTATTTGCAGCACCGTCGGGGACGGGGAAATCTACCCATGCGAGATACTGGAAGGAACTTCTGGGCGACAAACTTTCCTTTATAAACGACGATAAGCCGATAATAAGATACGTTGACGGCGAGTTTTACGTTTACGGCACGCCTTGGAACGGCAAACATCACTTGGACACCAACTGTAAAGTAAAGATAAAAGCAATATGCGCCCTTTTAAGGGCAGAAAAGCCGTTCGTTGAAAAGGCGAACGTATCCGATATGCTTAACGTAATATTAAATCAGACGTTAAGACCGAATAAAGAAGAACAGATAGATAAATTATTCGACCTTATTGAAAAACTTTTATATAACGTCGCGCTATATAAATTAGGTTGCAATCTTTCGATAGATTCCGCCAAAATTGCATATAAAACTTTAAGTGGAGGCAAAAATGAAGATTAAAAGTGGTTTTATATTAAGGAAGGTTGCCGATTCTTACGTCGTTGTAGCCGTAGGGAATAGGGTTAAAGATTTTAACGGCGTTATAAATCTTAATGCGACGGGCGCTTTTTTGTGGCAATTACTTGAAAAGGGCATATCGGAAGAAGACCTGACGAAGAAGTTTTTAAAAGAGTACGACGTTGATAAAGAGATTTTAGAACAAGACCTTAAAGTTTTTTTGAAAAAGATACGGGAGGCGGGGCTTACCGAAGAGTAAACCGAAAAACTACTTATGAATAAAATTGGTTTCGATAACGAAAAATATCTTGAAATGCAATCGGCAAAAATACTCGAAAGAGTAAAGATGTTCGGCAATAAATTATATCTTGAATTCGGCGGAAAACTGTTCGACGATTACCACGCGTCCCGCGTGCTTCCGGGGTTTGCGCCCGATTCTAAAATCAGGATGTTGTCGCAACTTAAAGATAAAGCGGAAATACTTATCGCGATTAACTCGCAAGATATAGTAAAGAATAAATACAGAAGCGATTTAGGAATAACTTACGACGTGGACGTTATAAGGCTTATCGATATTTTCAGAAGTAAGGGCTTTTACGTCGGTAGCGTCGTTTTAACGAGATTTTCCGACCAGCCTGCCGCAATTTCTTTTCAAAAGCGTCTTGAAATGCTTGGGGTTAAAGTTTATCATCACTATTCGATTGACGGTTATCCTACCGAAGTGGAAAAAATAGTAAGCGAAGAAGGGTACGGCAAGAACGATTACATAATAACGACCCGTCCGCTTGTCGTAGTAACCGCACCGGGTCCTGGGAGCGGAAAGATGGCGACGTGTCTTTCGCAACTTTACCACGAATATAAAAACGGCGTCAGGGCAGGATATGCCAAATACGAAACTTTCCCTATTTGGAACTTGCCGTTAAATCACCCTGTAAACGTAGCGTACGAAGCGGCGACTGCCGACCTTAACGACGTTAATATGATAGACCCGTTCCATTTGGAAGCGTACGGCGAAACGACGGTAAACTACAATAGGGACGTAGAGATATTCCCTGTATTATCGGCTATGCTTACTAAAATTATGGAAAAATCGCCTTACCGTTCGCCGACGGATATGGGCGTTAATATGGCGGGGAAATGTATCGTTGACGACGAAGTAGTAAAAGAAGCGTCGAGACAGGAAATTATAAGAAGATATTACCACGCGATAAACGACCAGAGAGTAGGCAGGGTCAATAAAGAAACGGTTGCAAAGATAGAAATATTGATGCAAAAAATGCATATTACTATCGCCGACAGGGCTGTCGTTAAATACGCGCTTGACAAAGAAGCGCAGACGAATACTCCGAGTTGCGCAATGCAATTACCTGACGGCAGAATTATAACGGGCAAGACGGGGTCGCTTTTAGGGGCTTGCGCGTCGGTGCTTGTAAACGCACTTAAAGTTCTCGGCGACGTGGACGATTCTATCGACTTAATTTCATCTACGGTAATAGAACCGATACAGAAATTAAAATTAGAACACATGGGAAGCGTGAATCCGAGATTGCATACCGACGAAATATTATTGTGTTTAGCGGTAAGCGCGGTAACTAACCCGATGGCAAAACACGCGTTAGAACAACTCGGTAAAATCCGCGGTGCGCAACTTCACTCGACAGTCGTTCTATCGCACGTCGACGAAGCGATTTACAGAAAACTCGGCGTAGACGTAACAAACGAACCTATACGCCAGACGGCGAGAGTATATATTTCGAACTAAATAAAAAAAGGGGTAAAATATGAATCCATGGATTATTGCGGCGATAGTAGTCGCGGTACTTATTAACGTTTGTCTTTGTATTTTAGAGACAAAGAAAAACGGTAAAAAGCAATCGGAAAGCGAACGCGCCGTATCGGTCGCGGAAGAAACCGATATTAAGGCGGAAGAAAGCGCGCCCGACTTAAAACAAACCGAAACGGAAAACGAAAGGGTGTTAAACGGCGAAGGCGAAACCGAAACCGCCGACGAAGACAAAACGGAAAGCCAAGACAAAATAATCGTTATTCCGAGAGTAAGTAAAAGGCCGTTCTTTTTATACGGGTTTAATAACGGCGGCGAAAACGGGCTTACGGTAGGCGGACTCGAAGACGTTGCCGTTAAAAGAAAGACGATAAAAAAAGTTCCTTTTTATAAGAACCTGTTAAAAGCCGAAAAAGCGGTTAAATTAAGTTACGACGAGATATACAATAAGTTTTTAGAATACAAAAAACTGCACGCAAGGGTATCTTCAAAATGCACTTCCTTCCGTTTCGGGAGAGAGTTGGTTGCAAAACTTACCTATCACGGCAGAACTATGAAACTGCATTTAGCGTTAGACGTTGATAAATATAACGTAAACAAATATCACCAGAAAGACTTAAAGAATAAAAAGTCTTACGAAGAAGTTCCGTTTACCGTTAAGGTTAAAAGCGAAAGGGCGAGAAAGAACGCAATCGAACTTATAACTTTATTAGCGGAAGAAAAGCAGTTTTCGGTTAAGAAGAATATTGAAAAGTTCGACAGCATAAAAGAACTTAAAAATATGAAAAAATAAAACGGGAAATGCACTTTATAAAACTTAAAGTGCATTTTTTATGAACAAACGAAAGGACAGGACAAGTTAATGAAAAGCGACATTGAAATTGCACAGAGTTGCAAAATGCAAGATATCGGCGAGATAGCAAAAAGTGCTTCCGTCGACGAAAAATATTTAGAAAGATACGGAAATTATAAGGCAAAAATCGACCTTTCTATTTTAGACGAAGATAAACCGAACGGAAAACTGATATTAGTTACCGCAATTACACCGACGCCTGCCGGCGAAGGCAAAACGACGACTACGATAGGTCTTGCGGACGGGTTAAAAAGAATAGGCAAAAAAGTTACCGTTGCCCTTCGCGAACCTTCTTTAGGGCCCGTGTTCGGGATAAAGGGCGGTGCAGCGGGCGGCGGATATGCGCAAGTTGTTCCTATGGAAGACATTAACCTTCATTTTACGGGCGATTTCCACGCGATAGGCTGTGCTAATAACTTGCTTGCCGCAATGATAGACAACCATATTCAACAGGGCAACGAACTCAATATCGACCCGCGCAAAATAACGTGGAAAAGATGCGTCGATATGAACGACCGTCAACTGCGTTTTATCGTGGACGGGTTGGGCGGAAAGGTAAACGGTACGCCGAGAGAAGACGGGTTTGATATTACCGTCGCATCGGAAATTATGGCGATACTCTGCCTTTCGAATTCTATAAAAGACTTAAAAGAAAGATTATCGAAAATTATAATCGGCTATTCTTACGACGACAAGCCGATAACCGCGGGGGACTTAAAGGCGCACGGCGCGATGACGGCGCTATTAAAAGACGCGATAAAGCCTAATCTCGTTCAGACGTTAGAAGGAACGCCCGCTTTCGTACACGGCGGACCTTTCGCTAATATTGCGCACGGATGCAATTCCGTTATCGCTACGAAGACGGCGCTTAAAATGGGCGATTACACGGTAACCGAAGCAGGTTTCGGCGCGGATTTGGGCGCGGAAAAGTTTTTGGATATAAAATGCCGTATGGCGGGTTTAATCCCGAGTGCCGTGGTTATCGTCGCGACGGTAAGGGCACTTAAAATGCACGGCGGACTTAATAAAACCGAATTAAAAACCGAAGATTTATCGGCGTTAGAAAAAGGCGTTCCGAACCTTTTAAGGCACGTATCTAATATTAAAAACGTTTATAAACTGCCTTGCGTGGTTGCGGTAAACCGTTTCCCGACGGATACCGATAAGGAAATAGATTTCATTATCAAAAAATGCAGAGAACTCGGCGTTAATACCGTTTTGTCGACGGTTTGGGCAGAAGGCGGAAAGGGTGGCGAAGCCCTTGCAAAAGAAGTCGTTAGACTTTGCGAAGAAGAAAAGGGCGACTTTACTTATAGTTATGATTTGGGTCTGACGATAGAAGAAAAGATAGACGCTATCGTTAAAAAGATTTACCGCGGAAATGGCGTAAATATTTTACCGAACGCAAAAAAACAGATTTTAGCGTTAGAGAAGTTAGGGTTTAATAATTACCCTGTCTGCATTGCTAAAACGCAGTACAGTTTTTCCGACGACCCGACGAAACTCGGCGCGCCGGAAGATTTCGACGTTACCGTAAAAACGGTTAAGGTATCGGCAGGCGCAGGCTTTATCGTCGTTTTAACGGGCGATATTATGACTATGCCGGGGCTACCGAAAGTTCCGTCCGCTGAAAAAATCGACGTAACGGACGACGGGAAAATAGTCGGCTTATTTTAATCGGCGATATTTAAATAATAAAATTACAACAAAAAAACAAGTCCAAAAAAAACGGGACTTGTTTTATTTTTTTAATATTTTTTTATAAAATAATCGCGACTATTCCGCAATAAATTAAAAGCGAAAGCGCGTCCACGATAGTCGTTATAAACGGGCTTGCAACTACCGTCGGGTCAAGGTGAACTTTCTTTGCGAAAAGCGGAAGCATACAGCCGACTAACTTTGCAATCACTATCGTCGCGAACATTGAAAGTGAAATCGCAACGCACAGCATTATCGTATAGTTTTCGCCGAATATAAGATTATCTATTAGGTTAAGTTTCAAAAAGCATACCGCGGAGATTGATAGTGCAAGCAAAATCGAAACGCGAAGTTCCTTCCAGATAACCTTAAAAATATCTTTAAAGTCCATTTCGCCGAGTGCAAGCGAACGAATAACGGTAACCGACGCTTGCCCGCCCGCGTTCCCGCCCGTGTCCATAAGCATAGGAATACACGCGATAAGAAGGGTGCTGGCACGAGACAGCGTGAGTTCGAAATGGTTTAATATAAGCCCCGTGAACGTTGCCGAAACCATGAGAAGCAGTAGCCAAGGAATACGCAGTTTCCAGATATCGAAAACCGATTGTTTTAAGTATTCCTTTTCGGTCGGCAAGATAGCCGCCATCTTCTGGATATCTTCGGTCGCTTCGCTTTGTAATACGTCAACTGCGTCGTCGACGGTAACGATACCGACAAGGCATCCTTCTTTATCTACGACAGGCATAGCAAGTAAGTCGTATTTTGAAAACTTCATCGCCACCTGTTCTTTATCTTCCAGCGTTTCAACGGTTATTACGTTGGTGTCCATTATGTTTTCTATTAAATCGGTTTTTTCCGATAAAAGCATATCGCGAACGGATACGACGCCAATTAAAACCTTTCTTTTATTTATAACGTAGCAGGTATAAATACTTTCTTTATTAACGCCCGTTTGCCTTATCTTATCGAACGCGTCCTCAACCGTGTAGTCGGGATAAAAGTAAACGAACTCGGGCGTCATAAGACTGCCGGCGGAATCGTCGGGATATTCTAATAAACTGTTTATCTGCTTTCTGTTTTCAGGGTCGGAGTTCTTCATTATCCGCTTAACGACGGTCGCGGGCATTTCTTCGATTATGTCGACGGTGTCGTCAAGGAACATATCTTCAATGACGGCTTTAAGTTCCTTATCGGTAAAAGCGCGGATAAGCGCTTCCTGTGTGTCGGAATCGATTTCGATAAAAACGTCCGCCGCAAGTTCTTTCGGCAACAGTCTGAAAAAAACTATCTGTTCGGTTTCGGATAAGTTATCTTCCATAAAGGAAGCGATATCGGCAGGTTCCATTTCCAATAATTTCTGTCTTAAATCCGCGAATTTTCTGTTCTCGAAAAAGAACGTTAAAGATTCAAACGTTTTTTCTAATTCTTCACTCATAGAAACCTCCTTAAAAACAAAATAAAAAAACCACCTAAACCGGTGGGTAGAAATACGAAAAACACTCGCAACCATACGGGCTTTAGCTTCACAGGGCGGTGAAATTGCATTAAATTATGCCTTGTTTTCGACAAAATCTTTTAACCTTCTAATAGTGTCTCCACCATTTCGCGGTAGCAATCCATATCCCTGTGGTAGCCTTACCTACCGGATATATTTACAAGAGTAAGTTTACTCTCAATTAAAAGCGTTGTCAACTTTTTTAGGACGAAAAATAAAAATTAGTTTTCTTTTTCTTCCGTTTGGTTTAAATAATAGATATTCGGGTTAAAACTTTTAACCGCGCCGATAAAATCGTCGTACTCACTCTTATTTATAACGACGACGAAATATGCGCCGTCTTTTAAGTAAGTAACGAGTTTTTCCGACTTCGTAAATAGCGTGAACCCGTCTATTTTATTCAGTTCCGTTTTAACTTTTACTATACCGAACCGTAAAATTATCGCTTCTTTTTCTACCGAATAATAACAAAAACCTATTAAAGAAAGCGAAAGACCTAAAATTAAAAGGTTAAAGATAAATAAAAAAGAGTAGGTAATCACTTTTCCGATTATATTCGCCTTTTGGTAGTTTATAGCGTTGATAACGCAAAAAACCGCGCCGATAACGGTGAGCACGCATATTGCGATAAGAATTATAAGCACGAAGACGGGGTAGTTAAACTTAAATCTTTTCATATATTTATTGTATTATAGAAAGAATAAAAAAGCAAATAATTTTTTTTATTCGTTTATATTTTTTTCTTTTACTTGCAAAAATATGCGCGTTAATATATAATATGATAGAAAATAATATTTATTTAGGAGCAATAATGATAAAACTTATAAAAAACGGCGTTTACTATCTTAACGGCAAATTAGTAAAGGCAAAAACGCCCGATATTAAAGCGCGTGAAAAAACCATTTCATATAAAATCTTAAAAGCACACGATACGTCGACGGAAGAAAATAAACTCAAAATCAAGTTCGACGAAATCACTTCGCACGATATAACCTACGTCGGCATTATTCAGACGGCGAAAGCGTCGGGATTAACGGAGTTTCCTATTCCCTATACTTTAACTAACTGCCATAACTCTCTATGTGCGGTAGGCGGAACGATAAATGAAGACGACCACGTGTTCGGGCTTTCGGCTTGCCGAAAATACGGCGGGGCGTTCGTGCCGCCACACCTTGCGGTTATTCATCAATATATGCGTGAAATGCGCGCGTTTTCGGGTGCAATGATTTTAGGGTCGGACTCACACACGAGATACGGCGCGTTAGGAACGATGGCAATCGGCGAGGGCGGACCCGAACTCGTTAAACAATTATTAAATAAAACTTACGACGTCGATATGCCGGAAATCGTAGCGGTATATCTTAAAGGCAGATTGAGAAAGGGCGTAGGCCCGCACGACGTTGCGATAGCACTCGTAAAAGAAACATTTAAAAACGGTTTTGTTAAAAACAAGGTGTTAGAGTTCATAGGTGGCGGTATAAAGACCCTTTCTATGGATTTCCGTAACGGTATAGACGTTATGACCACCGAAACGACCTGTCTTTCTTCCGTTTGGGAAACGGACGAAAAGACGGAAGAATACTATAAACTTCACGAAAGGGCAGGCGCATATAAAAAATTACAGGCGGAAGACGGCGCGTATTACGACAGGGGAATAATAATAGACTTATCTAAAATAGAACCTATGATAGCGTTACCTTTCCACCCTTCCAACGCGTATACGATTAAAGACTTTTTGTCCCGCCCTTACGAACTGTTAAAACAATGCGAAGAAGCGGGCGCGAAACTTCTGCCGGAAGGCAAAGGAAACTTTAAATTAACGGATAAGATAAAAGACGGCAAAGTGTACGTCGAACAGGGCGTTATCGCCGGTTGCGCGGGCGGTATGTACGAAAACGTTGCCGAAGCGTCCGACATATTAGGCGACTCGCCTATTCTAAACAGCGATTTTACGCTTGACGTTTACCCTTCGAGTCAGCCCGTTTATAAAGGGCTGTTAGACAACGGCTATATCGGTAAACTCATAGATAACGGCGCGGTAATAAAAACCGCTTTCTGCGGGCCGTGTTTCGGTGCGGGGGACGTGCCTAAAAACAACGGGCTTTCTATAAGACACACCACGCGTAATTTTGAAAGCAGGGAAGGAAGTAAACCCGCAAACGGGCAACTTTCAGCCGTTTGCTTAATGGACGCGAGAAGTATCGCTGCCACCGCAAAGAACGGCGGTGCAATCACTTCCGCTATGGACGAAATATATAAAAGCAAAATCAAAAAATACCGTTTCGACAACAAGATATATAAAGCAAGGGTATTTAACGCGGTTAAAAAGGGCGATAATAAATCGGAATTACAGTACGGGCCGAACATAGCCGACTGGCCGAAGATGGAAGAGTTAAAAGATAACCTTCTTCTTAAAGTCGTATCCGTGCTTACCGATCCCGTTACCACGACGGACGAACTTATTCCGTCGGGCGAAACGTCGTCTTACAGGTCTAACCCGCTTAAACTTGCCGAGTTCGCGCTGTCGAGAAAAGACCCTTCTTACGTTTCACGGGCAAAGGAAGTTAAGTCTGACGGTTTCCCGAAAGATTTGGGGCTTAACGAAGGCAATACTTCTTACGGAAGCGTTGTCGTTTCGGTAAAACCGGGGGACGGGTCGGCAAGAGAACAGGCGGCTTCCTGTCAGAGAGTTTTAGGGGGCGTTGCAAATATCGCGAAGGAATACGCTACGAAAAGGTACAGAAGCAACCTTATAAACTGGGGTATGCTACCGCTTTTGACGGACGGGGAAGATTTTAAGGTGGGCGATTTCGTCTATATTCCGAACGTTAAAGAAATAATTAAAAGCGGACAAAAAGAGTTCAAAGCAACGATAATAGGCAAAAAAGATATAACGCTTAAAATGGACGCGCTTACCGACGCGGAAAAGCAGATTATTCTTAAAGGTTGCCTGATAAACTATTATAAAGGTTAATAAGCGATACCCATTATTACTACGATAATGGGTATTATCTTCTATTTTTTCTCATAAAATATTATCGGTGATTTAAATGGGTTTTATCGATAATATTCTGCAATCTATGGGGTTCGACCAAGTGCCTTCCGAAGGCTATAAAGCGGTCGTCATAAGCGAAAGCGCCGTTTACCTTGAAAACGTAAAGGGGCTGAAAAAGTATACTTCCGACGAAGTGGAGTTTTTTTTGAAAAAGGGCAGTATAAGCGTTTTCGGAAAAGACCTTTTTATTAAAAAATACTGTTTTGGAGACGCTGTGATTTGTGGAAAAATAGAAAAACTGCAAAAAAACTGAAAAACGTTTTTTGTTCCTATAAGATTTGCGGATACAATTTAGACGGACTTATTAACGCGCTATATAAATGCAAGATAAAACTTTATAACGTTAAAAAAGACGGCAAGATTTTGTCGCTTACCGTAAAGAGAGCGGACGAAGAAAAACTTTTTGCAATTACCAAAAAATTGTGCTATAATAATATAGTTAAAGTCGGCGAAAGCGGGAAGTCGCTTTTTATTCCGTTTTTATTAAGGAATACGGGCGTTATTATAGGCGCGATTATCCTATTTATATCCGCAATTTTTTTCGACGATATACTGCTTGATTTTTCCTACACGGGTTCGGGCAGAACGGAATATCAGGAAATAGAAAGGGCGCTATATATTAAAGGCGTTAAAAAGTTTTCGCGGTTTTCTGAAATCGATATCCCTATTTTAGAAGACGAACTGTTAAGCGAAACGGATAGTTTTTCCTTTATTTCCTTAAAAAAACAAGGGAACAGGTTGGTTATCGAGTCCGCACTCAATTCCCGCCGTCAGCAGATACAAAACGGCAATGCGGAAAGAATAATCTCGCCTTTTTCGGGCGTAGTTAAATCGGTAACCGTCTATCGCGGTACGGCGACGGTAGTCGTCGGCGACAGAGTAGAAAAGGGCGACTTATTAGTCGACGGGTATATGACTATTAAGGAAAGTATCACGCCTTGCAACGTTCTTGCCGTAATCACCGTCGAAGAAGAAAAAAAGATAGAACTTTATTTCGATGATTTCGTCGATAAAAAATACGTCGGCACTTTAATCGACGGGCTTTACGAAGACGCGGACGATAAACGGATTATTTTAAAAAGAGAAAACGGAAAATATAAATACGTAGTAAAACTTTATTATTTAAGAAGAATTACCGAATAAATAGCGGAGAAAAAAATGGACAAAGTAGTTTCACAGAAAATAGAAAAGTGGACAACCTCGGACGTAGTTAAAAACGTTCTGGTTTATTTTATCAACTTTATTATAATAGCGATGCTTGTTATGGGTGCTTCGTACGTCAATTATAAAGATAATTCGATATCGGAGTTTTTTCAGTATTTAAGCGATATTAAAAAGCCTTTAAGACTTTTTATGCTTCTTGCAATATGTATTTCCGTTATGGCGGTTTACTTTACTTTCGAAAACAAAAACTTTTTAAGAAACGCAGTCAATTCCGAAATGCTTTTTCTTATTATGGAAGTAGCGCTTATCATCAATTTCCTGGTCGGTAAATACGTTGATATTTACCTTCGTCCGCTTGCTCTTGTCGCTATTTTAACGCTGTTTTTAACCAACAGAAGAACGGCGATGTTTATGAACATACTTTTTGCGATAGTTATTTATCTTTTAGACGAGTTCGGCGGTTCGGGAATTGAAACCAAAGAATATATTGCGATTATTATCGGCTTCTCTAACGGCATTATCGCCATTTACCTTATGAACAACGTTTATTCAAGGCTTAAACTTATTCTCCGCGCTTGGGCGATAAGTCTTCCTACGATATTATTTATTTTCATTACTTCGCTTGAAATAGAGTTCGCTAACAGTACGAAGGCGTTTATTTGCGGTGCGTGTTCGGGTATGCTTACCGTCGCGCTGTTCGTTATATTACTGCCGATTTTCGAAGGCATATTCCAGCGCGTTTCGAGTTTCAAACTTGCGGAACTTACCGACCATAAGGCAAGGCTTATTAACAAAATGATAAACGAAGCACCGGGGACGTTTAATCACTCTATCGTGGTATCCAACATCGCCGAAGCCTGCGCTATCGCAATCGACGAAGATTCGCTTCTTGCAAGAACGTGCGCATATTATCACGATATCGGTAAAATACGCCGTCCCGAATATTTTAAGGAAAATCAGGCGGAAGACAACCCGCACAGCGAACTTACGCCGGAACTTTCGACCAACATAATTAAGTCGCACACGATAGACGGGTATCAGTTGGCGATTAAAAACAGATTGCCGAAAATAATTGCCGACGTATGTTTACAGCACCACGGCACTATGCCTATTTTGTTCTTTTACGATAAAGCGAAAAAACTTACCGACGGTGAAGTCGACGTTATGCAGTACAGTTATTCAGGGCCTAAACCGCAAACCAAAATCGCGGCGATTATTATGATTGCGGACGGGTGCGAAGCGGCAACAAGGTCGCTTAAAAACCGTTCGAGAGAAAACGTTATGAAAACGGTAAGAAAAATAGTCAGCGAAAGAATGGAATTAGGTCAGTTCGACGAGTGCGAAATTACCATTAAGGAATTAAATATAATTATTCATACGGTAGTAAACAACTTAACGGGCGTTTACCATAAGCGCGTAGAATACCCGAAAGTTAATCTCGACGGTATAAGCGAAGAACTTAATAAAGAAGAAGACGAAGACAAGAAGGAAGAATAAGTGGGCAGACTGTATATTGAAAGTTTATCGAAAAAAATAAAACTTACGCATATTGCTAACGCCGTTTATAAAACGCTTGAGCAGAAAGACGACTTAAAAGCCGAACTTATTTTCGTATCGGGCGAAGAAATACGTCGGCTTAATTACGAAACGAGAAAGGTAGACGGTATAACCGACGTTTTATCTTATCCGTCGCTGGACGGCGTTAAAGGAGAAATCTTAAAGAAAAAAGATTACCCGACGGAACTCGACGGCAGATATTTATTTATAGGTTCTATCGTCGTCTGCGAAGATAAAATTAAAGAACAGGCAAAGGAAATAGGGCATAGTTATATCACCGAGAGAACCTATCTTATAGTTCACGGGTTAATGCACCTTTTCGGGTACGACCACTTAAAAGAAGAAGATAAAAAGGAAATGCGCGATAAAGAGAAAAAGGCGCTTAAACTTCTCGGGGTGGAACAATGAAAAGCGGATACGTTGCGGTAATAGGCAGGGCAAACGCCGGCAAGAGTACGTTAATAAACGTTCTCGTCGGCGAAAAAGTTTCAATAGTGTCCCCTAAACCGCAGACTACAAGGGACAGAATATTAGGCGTTTTAACGACGGACGATTATCAGATTGCCTTCGTCGATACCCCGGGATTATACAGGGCGGACAACCTTTTAAATTCGCTTATGCAAAAGCGGGTAGAAGACAGTATTAAGGACGTGGACGCGATAGTTTTCGTTCTGGACGCGCACGAAGGGTTAAGCGAAAAGGACATTTCTCTACTTAAAAAGTATTCGCAGTATAAATTGCCGTTTATTTTAGCACTATCTAAAATAGATATAATGCCCGAAAAAATGTTAATCGACGAACTCGCGCAGTTATCGGGAATAGATATAGACGTAGTTCCCGTTTCGGCAAGAAGGGGTAAAAACCTGAAAGAACTCGTCAAAACCGTGTTAAAGTATCTTGAAGACGGCGAAAAACTGTTTATCGAAGATATAATTTCCGACCGTTCCGAAAAGTTTATGATTTCGGAAATAATGCGTGAAAAAATACTTTTAAAGTTCAACAAGGAAATACCGCACGGCGTCGCGGTTATCGTCAATAAGTTTTCTTTAAGAGAAGATAATAAAGTTTACGATATATCGCTTGATATCGTGTGCGAAAAACCTAACCATAAAGCAATTCTAATCGGCAAAAACGGAAGCGCCATTAAAGAAGTTTCGTCTTTTGCAAGGGAAGATATGGAAAAGTTTTTAGGTAAAAAAGTTTTCTTAACTACCTATATCAAAGTCAAAGAAGACTGGCGTTCTTCCGTCGCGCTTATGAAAGAGTACGGTTACGACGAAGACAGATAAAACAACAAAAATATTATAACCCCGTATAATAAAACCGAGTTTGTTTATACTTTATGTATAGAGATTTACGGGGGAATTATGAAGAAGGATAAGTTCGATTTTACTAGCCCCGCCGACTGCGCGTGGCAAATGTTTGAAAAAACAGGCAAAATATCTTATTATAACCTTTATAAAAGTTTGATGAAGAAATAACTATGGAAGAAAAATTGCAGGGAGTTGTCTTAAATAGCGTAAATTACGGGGAGAACGATAAAATTCTTTCTGTATTCACGCTGGAAAAAGGGATAATTTCGGCTAAAATCAAAGGCGTTAAAAAGGCCGGAGCAAAGTTAAAGTTTGCGTCCGAGCCTTTTTGTTTTGCAGAATTTATCGTGTTAAGTTCCGCCGATAAAAAGTCGGTGATTAACGCAAGCCTTATCGACAGTTTTTATCCGATCAGGGAAGATATAAAACGGTATTTTGCGGGCGGAAGCGTATTAGAGTTTATTAAAAAGTTCGCAAAGGACAGCATCGTTTCGGCAAACGCTTTTACTCTGCTTATAACTGCGCTGAAAGAACTCGCCTATTCCGACGAAAATCCCGAAAGCGTTTTAACTCGGTTTTTTATAAACGCTTTATCCGTCGTAGGATATGGGCTTAATATTTCCGCGAATTGTCCTAAATGCGGAAAACCCCTTGACATTAAGCCGTTTTTTGAGTATAATATAGGAGCTTTTCGTTGCGAAGACTGTAAAGCCGATAACGGCGCAAGGGAAATCAATTTTTTAACGCTTTCAGCAATGAATAAAGCGAAAAAAGGCGAACCGATAACCGAGCGTGAAGGCGTTTTTTGTCTACGGCTTATCGATTACTTTTTGAAACAAAAAATAGAAACGGAAATCATTTCATTAAAAGAACTGATAAGATGAAACAACAATAAGGATTTCTTTCAATCACGGTTTTATATAAGTCTCTGGGGGAGAAATGAGTAGTGATTTAAAATCCAAAACGATATCGGGCGTGTCTTGGAAGTTTGCGGAAAGGATATGCGCACAGGGCGTATCTACAATAGTCGCTATCGTTTTAGCCAGAATTTTAATGCCGTCGGACTATGCGGTAGTCAGCATAGTCACGATTTTTTTTACTTTTGCAAACGTTTTTATTTCGGGCGGTTTTTCTTCCGCACTGATTCAGAAAAAAGAGACGGACTGGCTTGATTACTCAAGCGTATTACATATAAGTTTTTTAACGGCGCTTATTTTATACGCCGTAATGTTCTTTTTAGCACCCGTTATCGCGAAATTATACGATATCAGTATTCTCGTTCCTATAATACGCGTAATGGGGCTGACTTTTTTTATAAACGCCGTTAAATCAGTCGTTTGCGCATACGTTTCACACCGTATGCAGTTTAAAAAGTTTTTCTTTGCAACCATAATCGGCACGGTAATTTCCGCGATAGTTGGTATTTGGATGGCAAAGACAGGGTTCGGTGCTTGGGCGCTTGTCGCGCAACAGATGGTAAACAGTTTTATCGATACGGTAATTCTTTTTATCACGACGAAATTTAAAATTATTTTTAAGATTTCAATGCCGAAAATCAAAGTACTTTTTAAGTACGGCTGGAAGGTTTTCGTTACGAGTATAATAAGCGTTACCTACGACGAAGCAAGTCCGCTTATCGTCGGCATAAGATATACGACGGAAGATTTAGCATATTACACGAAAGGAAAAAGTTTTCCAACTTTTTTCGGCGGTAGTTTGTCAGATACTTTCGCTGGCGTTTTACTGCCGGCAATGAGTAAGGTTCAGGACGATAAAGTCGCCGTATTAAAATACTTACGGAACTTTATGCGACTTACTTCCTATACGGTGTTCCCTGTTTTAATAGGCTTTTTAGCGGTTTCCGATAGTTTTGTACGGGTGGTTTTAACCGAAAAATGGATGTTTGCGTCCTTTTTCATTAAAATATTCTGTATAACGGAAATGTTAAGAATAATAAACACGGGCAATTTACAAGCGATATATGCAATCGGAAGAAGCGACGTTACGCTTGTTATGGAAATAATAAAAAAGAGTTCTTACGCCGTCGTTTTAGTATTGTTCGTTATATTTGCAGGTAGCGTTGAAGTATTTGCCTTGTCGGCAATAACTACGTCTATTATCGCGGCACTTGTCAACAGTTTTCCGAACAGAAAACTTTTAAATTACAGATACAGATTACAAGTATGGGACCTGTTGCCGAACTTTATTATTGCGGGAATAATGGGCGTTATAGTTTACTTTATGAATTACATAAATATAAATAACGCGTTATTGCTACTTTTACAGATTGTATCCGGCGCTGTTATTTATAGTGTATTAAGTATACTTACAAAGAACAAAAACTTTATATTTTTATTAGACCTTATTAAAGAAAGAAGGACGAAACGTAATGATAAAAAAGTTGTTAAAGAAACTGATGCCACGAAAAAAGCATGAGAATAAAATATTATTCGAGTCGGCGGGACTTTTCGATAACGGCTATATCTTATTTAATTACGTAAAGGTAATGGCAATGATTTTATTCTAGTTAAAAACAAATTGAGATATTGAAAAGCCGATCCTTTTTTATTTAAGTATAACGATGAGAATTATATTTTTGTTGAATTATATGATAGAAAAATAGCAAAAGGGAAAATTGCTGTTGCAAAAATCGATAATGCAAAATGTGGAAAATTCCAAGTTTGTTTAAATTTACCTTGTCATTTATCCTATCCTTGTGTATTTGAAAATGAAGGCAATATTTATATGATATCCGAGACTTGCGGTGCAAATGAAATTGCACTTTTTAAAGCGGTAGAATTTCCGTTTAAATGGGAAAAAGAGAGAGTTATAGCAAATATGAAAGGAGCAGATACGACACCGATAAGTTTTAACGAGGAAGTATATTTTACTATTGACATAGAAAATCCATATAAAGATATGGCAGCGACAAGAGGTAAGAATTTATTAATTATTAATAATTGTAAACGATATAAAATTTACGATAACAATGTAAAGGTGCGTCCCGCGGGTCATTTAATCTATGATGATAATACCATTATTCGTCCTGCACAAGATAGTTCCATAGGTTATGGAGACGGCGTTATTTTTTATGAAATAGATAATATCGACGCGTCAACGTATAAAGAACGTAAACTTTTTGAAGTGCTTCCATCTAACAAACAGCAAGAAAACGACGTTGTTATAACACTAAAAAACAGCAAAAAAATATTCAGCGGTATACATACGTATAACGTTAATGAAGATTACGAGATTATTGATTTGGCACAAAGAAACGTTTTTAGTGGATACGGAGCGTGTTGTAGATTATTAAGAATGATAAAAAGGAAATTTCGCAATGGGAAGTAAAACGAAAATAGCATTTGTGTTGACGTGGATGAGTATTGGCGGACAAGAACGTGCACTATTGGAGATGTTGAAACATATTGATTTTAATAAGATCGACGTAACTTTGTATCTATATGACAGGGGGGGAGGATTTGAAAATCAAGTACCAAGTGAAGTGCATTTAAAAACGATTCCGCGAGTACAATTTTCATCGTTTTTTTCACATCCGATATGTGTAGTGAAGAGATATGTTATAGGTGGTTTGGCAATAGCATTAGGTAAATGTTTTCATAAGAATGCAAGAAATTATAAATATTTTTCAAATGCTTTTTTGCCTATCAAAGAAAAGTTTGATTATGTTATTTTATATGATTCGTTCTTTTTAACAAAAATTCCTTTTGTTTTAACTAAATTTAAAGAATCAAAAAAAGTATTTTGGCTACATGGAGAAGTAAAAAATCATTTTATTAATAGTGATATTATCAGACATTTATATGAATTTGATAAAATTTTTGCAGTTTCATCGGTTGTCGCAAAACAATTAGTGGACGTAAGACCTGAATTAAAAGATAAAACTGAAGTCTTTTATAATTATATGGATGTAAAGAGTATCAAGGAAAAAAGTTATAATGGTGAAAGTTTTCAAGATCATTATAATGGACAACGGATTTTAACTGTAGGTAGAATTAGTGCAGAGAAAGGGCAAGATTTAGCTGTTTTAGCGTGCAAAAAACTTATTGATGCGGGATATAATATCAGATGGTACGCTTGCGGCGCGGGAGATATTTTTGAAAATATTAAGCAACTTATTATAGATAATAATTTAGAGAACGATTTTATTTTGATGGGCGCTAAAGAAAATCCTTATCCTTACATGAAAGATTGCGATTTATACGTTCAACCTTCTAAAAGCGAATCATGGGGTTTGTCGGTTCAGGAAGCACTTATTTTAGGGAAACCCGTTATAGTAACAAACGTCGGCGGATTACACGAAGTTGTTGAGTATGGTAAAAACGGTTATATAGTCGATAAAAGCGTAGACGCTATTTATGAAAAAGTTAAATGGTGTTTAGATAATCCGCAGCAAGTCCAAAAATTATGTGAAAATATTAAAAATATAGAGTTTAAGCAAGAAGATATAAACAGACTATTCTTTTAACAAAAAAGCGATTAAAGTGTTTTACTAAACCTTATAAAGATAAGAAGGAATAAGCGTAATGATAAAAAAAATGATAAAAAAGTGGTTAAAAAAAATAATGCCACGTAGGAAGAAGAACAATAAAATATTGTTTGAATCTAATGGATTTTATGACAATGGTTACGTGCTTTTTAATTACGTAAGAAAAAATTATAAAGAATACGATTGCTGGTTTTATACCGCATATAAAAATAGAAAGATTACTCCTAAAGATATAAGAAAGAAAACAATTTTTTATTATTCAAAAAAGTTTTCTTTTGCTCGGGTAAAAACTTTTTTTAATTTATATACTTTTTCCGGCTATTTCTTTTCGCAAGAATGTATTCCCGAAGTAGATAGCGATAGATTAAAAGTATTTATGCCACACGGGTTTAGTTATAAAATGGTTAAGTGGTATGCTCAGAGTTATGTGTCAAGATCTTCTCATTGCATAGTAAACTCATCTTTTTTTGCCGAAAAGTTTCAGGAAATAACAGGCAACAATCATTGTCAATACGTTATTTTGGAAAGGCCTACTTACGACTTGTTTTTTAGAGAAGACGTAAACTTAAAAGAAAAACTGAATATTCCCGCGTCTTCTAAAATTATCCTTAATATGACGACTTTCCGTAGGACAATGACAGGAGGAATAAACGAAAATATCTTCCCGATAGATATAGACTTTAATAGTTTAAACGAAACCTTAAAAGAAGAAAACCTTTATTACCTTATTAAACTACACCATATGTTCGACGAGACGGATTTGTCAGTTTTCGGGGAATACAGTAATATCGTGTTCTTAAAAAACAAAGATATTTTCGCGTGGGGATTAGAACCTACTTCTCTTATGAAATATGCGGACGCAATGATAACGGATTATTCGTCTTCTGGGACAGATTATCTGTTGTTTAACAGACCTATCGGGTATTTAATTCCCGATATAAAAGAATACGCCGACAATCCGCTTGACGGACTACTCTGGGGTGAAGATACCGTAAATTATATGCCGGGTCCGCACTTATATAACGAAGACGACATTATTTCGTTTATAGAAGAAGTGTCAAACGGCGTCGATAATTATGCGCTAAAAAGACGTGAAACAGCAAAACTATTCCATAATTCTTCGGAACTAAAAGAAGGATACTGTAAAGCGATAGCGGAATATTTTCTTGAAAAGAAAAATTAAGGATTATATATGGACGATAAAAAGACGATAAATATAGGTGTAATTTTTGCCGGCGGAGTGGGCAACAGAATGAGTACTTCAGATACCCCGAAGCAGTTTTTAGAAGTTGACGGAAAACCGATTATTATCTATACGCTTGAACCTTTTGAAAATAACGCAGAAATAGACGCTATAGTCGTTTCATGCATAAAAGATAAAATAGACTATCTTAAATCGCTACTTGTTAAATTTAATATAAGGAAAGTAAAGGGTATCGTCGAAGGCGGTAAAACCGGTCAACTTTCTATTTATAACGGACTAAAAGAAGCGGAAAAAATCGCAGACGGCAACAAGTCGATAGTTTTAATTCACGACGGGGTAAGACCGCTTATTACTTCCGAATTATTGTCGGAAAGTATTAAAAACGTTAAACAATACGGGTCGTCGATAACTTCTAATAGCGCGAAAGAAACGGTAATCGTAGTCGACGATGAAAATAACATGGTCGATATTCCCGACAGGGCAAAAGTCAGGATAGCGAAAGCCCCGCAATGTTTTTACCTTGACGAAATAATGAATGCGCATAATAGGGCGCTAAAAGAAAATAAAATTAGTTTCGTCGATTCTTGTTCGCTTATGAAGTATTACGGTGGCAAGCCGTTTATGGCGGAAGGACCTTACGATAATATTAAGATTACGACGCAGGACGATTTTTATACGATTAAGGCGATAATAGAAGAAAAAACGCGCAAATAATTATTTCTGTATCTAATTATAGAATATGCGTATTAAAAACTTGATAAAAAAGTTAAAATAGTGTAAAATAAAAAAGTTAGAGAAATCTAAAATAATAAAATGATAAAAATCGGAGGAAGAATTTAATGAAGAAGTACGTTTACTTATTCACGGAAGGAAATGCCAAAATGAGAGAAATTTTGGGCGGTAAGGGTGCAAACCTGTCTGAAATGACGAATATCGGTTTACCTGTTCCGCAAGGCTTTACAATCTCTACCGAAGCATGTACGCAGTACTATGAAGACGGCAGACAGATTAACGACAGCATTATGGCAGAAATTATGGAATACGTTGCCAAAATGGAAAAAATCAACGGAAAGAAATTCGGTGATTTAAAAAATCCGCTTTTGGTTTCAGTTCGTTCGGGCGCAAGGGCTTCAATGCCCGGTATGATGGATACCATCTTGAACCTTGGCTTAAACGAAGAAGTTATAGACGCAATGATAAAGGGTAATCCTGACCCTAAGTTCGAAAGATTCGTTTACGATTCTTACAGAAGATTTATCCAGATGTTCTCGGACGTCGTTATGGAAGTTTCGAAGAAAGAATTCGAATCTCTTATCGACGCGATGAAGGAAAAGAAGGGCGTTCAGTTCGACGTTGACCTGACCGCTGCCGACTTAAAAGAATTAGCGAACCAGTTTAAGGCTAAATATAAAGAAGCGTTAGGAAGCGACTTCCCTGACGACCCGAAGGTTCAGTTAAAGGAAGCGATAAAAGCGGTTTTCCGTTCTTGGGACAACCCGAGAGCAAACGTTTACAGAATGGACCACGATATTCCGTATTCTTGGGGTACTGCGGTAAACGTTATGCCTATGGTATTCGGCAACTTAAACAACAATTCGGGTACGGGCGTTGCCTTTACGCGCGACCCTGCGACGGGTAAGAAAGGTCTTATGGGCGAATTCCTTGTAAACGCACAGGGCGAAGACGTAGTTGCAGGCGTAAGAACGCCGATGCCTATTTCCGAAATGGCAAAACAGTTCCCTGACGCTTATAAACAATTCCTTGAAATATGCGATAAACTCGAAGCGCATTATAGAGATATGCAAGATATGGAATTTACCGTAGAAAACGGAAAACTCTATATGCTTCAATGCCGTAACGGAAAGAGAACGGCGCAGGCGGCAATCAATATCGCGTGCGATTTAATCGACGAAAAGATGATTACCGAACAGGAAGCGTTAATGCAAATCGACGCGAAAACACTCGATATGTTATTGCACCCGCAGTTCGACGCGAAAGCACTTAAAGACGCGGACAAGAACAACGTGGTAGGCAAAGGTATCGCCGCTTCCCCGGGTGCTGCCGCAGGAACTATCGTTTTCACCCCTGAAGACGCGGTTAAGGCGGGCAAAGCGGGAAAGAAAGTTATTCTCGTTCGTTTGGAAACTTCGCCTGAAGATATCGAAGGTATGAAATTCGCGCAAGGTATTTTAACCGTTCGTGGCGGACAGACTTCGCACGCGGCGGTCGTTGCCCGCGGTATGGGAACGTGCTGCGTTTCCGGTTGCGGCGACATTAAAATGCACGAAGAAGAAAAATACTTTGAACTCGGCGGAAAAGTTTTCCACGAAGGCGACGACTTGTCTTTGGACGGTTCGACGGGTAATATCTACGACGTTGCTATAAAGACCGTTCCTGCCGACCCTAACAGCGGAAACTTCGGCAGAATAATGAAACTTGCCGATAAGTATAAAGCACTCGGCGTAAGAACTAACGCGGATACCCCTGCCGACGCGGAACGTGCCGCAACTCTCGGCGCACAGGGTATCGGCTTATGCAGAACTGAACACATGTTCTTCGGTCCGGGCAGAATAGATAAATTCCGTGAAATGATTTGTTCGGAAACGGTTGAAGAAAGAGAAACGGCGTTAAACGCAATCGAACCTATGCAACAGGCGGACTTCGAAGGTCTTATGGAAGCGCTTAAAGGTCAACCGGTTACTATCCGTTTCTTAGACCCGCCGCTTCACGAATTCGTTCCTACCGAACAATCGGATATAGAAGCGCTTGCCGAAAAGAAAGGCAAAAGCGTAAGCGATATTAAAATACTTTGCGAATCGTTGCACGAATTTAACCCGATGATGGGTCACCGCGGATGCAGACTTGCAGTTACCTATCCTGAAATCGCGGTTATGCAGACGAAGGCGGTTATTAAAGCGGCAATAGCCGTTTCTAAACGCCACCCTGACTGGAATGTAGTTCCTGAAATAATGATTCCGCTTGTCGGCGAAGTTAAAGAACTTGCGTTCTGCAAAAAGACGGTCGTTGAAACGGCGGATAAGGTTATTAAGGACGCGGGCGTTGATTTAAAGTACGAAGTAGGTACTATGATAGAAATACCGAGAGCGGCTTTAACGGCGGACGAAATCGCAAAAGAAGCCGAATTCTTCTGCTTCGGAACGAACGACTTAACGCAAATGACGTTCGGTTTCTCCCGTGACGACGCAGGCAAGTTCTTGCCTTCGTATTACAGTGCGAAGATTTACGAATCCGACCCGTTTGCAAGACTCGATACGACGGGCGTCGGCAAACTTATGGATATGGCTGTTAAGATGGGTCACGAAACGAGAAAAGATATTCATTGCGGAATATGCGGTGAACACGGTGGCGATCCGTCATCAATCGAGTTCTGCCACAATATCGGTTTAGATTACGTTTCCTGCTCACCGTTCAGAGTACCTATTGCTCGTTTAGCGGCAGCACAGGCAAACATCAAAAATCCAAGAAAGTAATAAATAAAGATAACGAAAAACACCGACCGAAAGTCGGTGTTTTTCGTTTTATAATGAGATTTAATTCGTTTTTTTATTCGGAAAGGGTGTAGATAAAAAACGGCGAGAAAGAGCAAGGGCGATTTAAGTTATATTTGACTTTTGAACAAAAAAGATATATAATAATAAATAATTTTTTGATTAAAAATATCGTTAGATAAATTGTTTTATGCGGAGAAAACGGCTGATATGCATATCTTATTTTCAATTATCGTAAGTTTAATAACTTGTTTTTTTATTTTGGCGTTTATTCACTTTAAAAAGTTGTCTCTATTTTTGCTTACGCTTGTATTCGTTTTAGCGGGGTCTTTTACGTTCTGCTATTTTTATTCGATTATAATCTTGTTGCAAGTAGATATCGTAATTTTTTGCATTTTTTTAGTGTTAAATTTAATACACTTTATTTTCGGGAAATACGTTTTACGGTATTCCGATAATGAAAACGCATTAAAAGTACAAAATAAAAATATCTTGATTTTTGTTCCGCACGAAGACGATGAAATAAATTTGATGGGGGGACTGATTGAGTTTTTAATAAAAGAACAGACTAATAACGTTTACGTGTATTTTTTCACTAACGGAGATGCGTTTGTTAAAGGTACAACCAGACAAAAAGAAGCGTTAAAGTGCGCAAAAAAATACGGATTAAAAGAAGAAAACGTTATTTTCGGTGGATACGGCGATTTGTGGCAAGGCGCGAATATTTATTTTTCCGAAGGAGACGAAGAAAAGGTTTCTTTTTGCGGTAAAACAGAAAAGTATGCAATAGAAAAACACAGGTTTTTCGGTACGCCGAAGTATACGCGCAATAACGTTATTAAAGATTTTACCGACGTGATTTTGCAAACGAAAGCCGATATCGTTTTCGCAAACGATTGCGATATTCACGGCGTGCATAAGTCTTTGTCGATGTTTTTAGACGAAGCCATGAAAATCGTCGTTAAAAAATATAATTTAACGCCGATATTACTTAAAGGATTTTGTTATGACGGCGTGTATAACGGCAAAGACGATTTTCATAATAAAGTGTTACAGCCGACTATACTCGAAGGCAAGTATTCTAACGATAACTTTTACAGTAGAAATAACGCGCTGATTTATCCCGTTTATTCCAAAGGTCTTTCTAAAAGCATTGAATTTTGCAGTACTTTTAAGAAACTTATGATTCATAGGTCGCAACACAATTTTCCATTTACAAGAAATGTTATAAACAGCGATAAATTATTTTGGCAAAGAAGGACCGACAACCTTCTTTTAAAAGAAGGCGTTATAAGCGTAAGTTCGGGGAATAAAGAATATTTAACTGACTATAAAATATTTGATTATACGGATTTTAAGATAAATTTAAAACCTGATAAAAACTTTGCCTTGACGTTTAGTGAAGACGACGGGAAAAAAGAAATTAAGATATCTTTCGAAAACTATAAGCATATTGCCTTGCTTAACCTTTACGAGTGTTCGTTCGACGTTGATGCAAGCGCTAAAATACGAATAAAATATAATGATAATACCTTAAACGATACGCTATATTTCGGTAAAATAAATAATTACGTAATCAATGCCGACGTAAAGGAATTAACCATATCGTTTAGCGAAAGTAACGAAAGAGTGCATTTATCCGAAATAGAAGCCTTTTCGAACATTACGCAAGAAGTACCGATAAGGTTTTTAGCAATATCGCATAACGCTAATTATATATACGATTACGTTGCAGATGATAAAACCTGCAATCTTACGGTTGTCGACGATAAAGGCGTTTGCCGAGAAGACGTAGAAATTATTTCCACGAACGGCGATTACTCGTTTTCAGACGGAAAGATAATAGTCAATAACGTTGATAAAGATATTAAAATGAAGATAAAACATAATGGACTTGAAGCGGATTTTAAGATTGAAAAACCGCGTTTACTGAAAAAAATTGCTACGGGGTACGTTTTCTTTATGGAAAAACGTTTCTTAACGGTAAACGGGGTAAATCATATGTTCTTTTATTACCGTAGAACTTTGAAAAAAACGTTAAAAAATTTGTTACACGGTTCTAAAAAATAGTCTCTAAAAAAACAAACAGCACCGAAAGTATCGGTGCTGTTTTCTATGTCGTTTTCTTATTCCGAAAGGGTGTAGACAAGTGCGCCGATACTCTTAAAATGTATACTGTATTCCGATAACGGGGTAACCATTTTTATGAGTTTTGCGTTGTCTTTATCGATAAAGGTGAGTTGCTTTTTGCCTGAAACGTTCGATTCGCCGTTTACAAAAGTTATGAGTTTAACGGCGTATTCGTTGCCGATAGTGTCTTTTTCCGTAAAGTCGCTTGAATATGCGATACTTAAATTTACCGCTTTCTCGTAAGACGGCGAAACCACAGGAACGGTCGTTTCTTTTTCTTTTTCGATATTTAAGTTTCTTATCGCGAAAAGCAAACTTGCGTTATCTATTAACGAATTGTAATTGTACGCGTAAACTTTTCCGTCGTTATTCGTGTGCGATAACGGCGAAGTCAGTTCGGTATCGTCATAATCGTAAGCGTATTTATCCATCGTATAGGAATCTTTATTATAAGATACGATACTTACAAAATGGTTTTTCGTTATATGTAACGAGTCGGAAACGGAAATAATCGCACTTTTGTTTTCCGTTTTTGAATAAAGCGGTGCTAACTGATTATTTATCGGTAAGAAATAGCAAACCGAATAAACGTAGTCGCTACACGTTTCACTATTTCCGTCAAACGAATAAATTGCGTCGATACTTAAAGTCGTTTCATACTTAAAAACGTAAAGAGAAGATTTTTGGTCTTCGCTCATTGAAGACAAAATATCGCTGTCTTTATTCTCGGTGAAGTCTGCAATCTTTAATACTTTAAGTTCGGTAGTAAAAACGCCGTTATCAAAAGCGATACCGATATTATTTAGAGAATCGTCCGCCGAATAGTCGAAATTTTCAAACTTATAATTATTCGTATAGGTAACTGAATAAGTATTCTTTTCGCTATAACCTATCGTTACCGTGTTGTTTTTATCAAATGCGTTGGTAAAAACGTCCAAAGGGCCGGCTTTCCCGCAACCCGCAAAGATAAAAAATATTAAAGACAATATTAAAGAAGTAATCAAAACAAAAACTTTTTTCATTGTTTGCCCCGCTTTTATAAACTATCATATATAATACCATAAAAAAAATAAAAAGTAAAGGTTAAAAAATACTTTAAATGGGGCGTTTAATATGTTAAAATAAAAATATGGACAAAACGGAACTTATAATCACCGATTCCTATTTCGATATATTCAGGTGTTTACAAAATCGCCTTAATAATAAAGTTGCGGGAATAGGGAAAGAGAACAACTTAATATTCTGCGAAGAGAAGATATCTTTAATGGCGGAACGCACGGTTGCCGAGATTTCGGGGGGCAGTTTTAACACCAAAGTTTACTCTTTCGGGAAATACTTAAAGTCCAAAAAGACCCAAGAAAAAATGCTTTCAAAAGAAGGTTCTGCAATGGCGGTCAAAAAGATTTTAAGCGAGACTAACCTGTCCTGTTTTAGCGAAAGCAGGGTAAGTCTTGCGCCGTCCGTGTCGGACCTTATTATGCTTTTTAAAAGTTCCAAAGTCAGCGTGGCCGACGTTGAAAATGCGGTTAAAGTTAAGGACGGGCTACTTAAAAATAAACTATCGGACGTTAAAGTTTTGTACGAAAAGTACGAAGAATTTTTAAAATCTTCTTCTTACGAAGACCAAAGTTCTTACCTTTCGTACTTACCGAAGATAATAGAAGAAGACGAAGAGATAAAAAACAGCAACGTAATTCTACTCGGTTTTACTTCTTGGACACGGCAGGCAAGGGACGTTGTGTTAAGCCTTTTAAAAAATGCAAAAAGCGTTTGCGCTATTTTAACTTCGGGCAACAATAAAGAAATCTTTTTAAGCGAAACGGTAGACGTTTTTAAACTTATCTGCGATAAAGAAAAGATAAAATATTCCGTAAAGGAAGAAAAAAGCGACTATAACGAAGAAAGTAAAATAATATTAGATAATCTCTTCTTAATAAACGGTGAAAAACCCAAAAAGGCGGATACCGATAAAATCTTTTATTTTTCGGCGTTAAACCAAAGGTCGGAAATAGAGAGAGTGGCGGAAACCATCAAAGAGACGGTATTAAAAAAAGGGGCAAGGTATAAAGACTTTACGGTGGCAGTTCCCGACGATATTTCATATCGGCAAACGATACAGTCGGTTTTTAACGAACTTGAAATACCGTTTTTTTATGACGTTAAGGCAAAGATTACAACGCATCCGATAGTAAGACTTATCGTCGGATTTTATAACTTAAAACGCAAAAACCTTTCGCGCGATAACGTTATTGAAATAATTAAAAACCCGTTGGTATTTAGCGACAAGGCGTTTACCGACGAGTTGGTTGAATATTTAATAAGGTTTAATATAAACTACAAAAAGTTTGAAACGCCGTTCACTTTCGGCGATAAAGATAAGTTCGAAGACGCGAGAAAACGGATAATGGAAATATACCGCACGAATAACGTTTTCGACTTATTTACCTTATTAAACGTCGAAGACAAACTCAAAGAAAGCGCACAAAAACTCGAAGATTTTAAATGCGAACGGGAAAGCGCGGTGGAAAAGCAGGTGTATTCTTCCGTTATGGATTTACTAAACGAAGAGTTCACTATTTTAAAAGACGTTTCTTTGACCTATCAGGAAAAACGGGACGTGTTTGTAAGCGGAATAAACGCGTTAGAGATTTCTATAATACCGCAGTATAACGACGCGGTGTTTATCGGCGGATATAAAGAGACGGCGATAAGGAAAGCGGAATATCTGTTTACGGTAGGCTTAAACAGTTCCGTGCCGACCGTATCGGAAGACGTTGCCCTTTTAAGCGACGGCGAAATAAAACAACTTTCCGATATAGAAATGATAATCGAACCGAGAATAAGAGTAATCAATAAACGCGCGAAAGAAAACTTCGCGTTATCGCTGACCGCGTTTAATAAGTGTCTCGTTTTATCGTTTGCAGAGTATAACGTCGCGGGGGAAAAGCAGACGGAAAGCGAAGCGATAGCGGATATTAAAGATATATTCAACCTAAAAACCCTTTCGTTTAACAATAAATATCTTACCAAGCGTCAGGGCATAAGGACGTTTACGAAAAACGTCGGCAGGTTAGTCGTCGGGAAATCCGCTTACGAAACGGAACTCGGCGCGTTCTATTCTTTATACGGCGAAGAAATAGATAAGATACTCGCCTTTTCACGTCAGGAATTCAGTCTTTATAAAAAAACGGGGGACGGGCTACTTCGCGGGAACGTTTCGCCGACGTTAATCGAAAACTTTTATAAATGCCCGTACTACGCGTTTTGCAATAATATTCTCGGCGTAAAAGAAACGGAAAAAAGCGACGTGGACTTCTTTTCGATAGGCAACGTCGTGCATAAAATATTCGAACAGTTTATTTATAAAGGATATATCGAAAAGGGCGACGTTTTAGACGGCGAAGAAAAGGCCGACAATCTTATTTCCGAGATTATAATTGAAGTGTTAAAAGACGAAAAATATTCGCGCTTTATCGCCGACGCGCGGGAAGGTGAAACGATACAAAAAGCCGTATCGGACGCAAAACTTTTCTGTAAAAAGTTCTATTTTGGGCTAAAAAAATCCAAGTTTAAGCCGAAATATACGGAATATAAGTTCGGCGAAGACGGGGATAGCAATCTAAAAATATTAGACGGCAGAATAGGGATTAAAGGAAGAATCGACAGGATTGACGAATACGGCGACTACGTAAAGATAATAGACTATAAAACGGGCGGTATAAGCGGTTCGGTTAAGGACCTTTTCGACGGCACGAAGATACAGTTATTCCTTTACGGCAAAGTATTCGAAGGCAAAAAGGACGTTGCGGGGGTTTATTACCAAAAGGTTGAAGACGCGTATAAGGGCGAAAGCGAAAAAGATAAACTTATAGCGGGCAGAACTCTCGACGACGATAACGTTATAACCGCGCTTGACGAAGACTTTAATATAAACCAAAAAAGTCAACTTATAAACGCGAGTATAGTAAAAGGCAAAAAATACAACTTTTTAAGCGCGGACAAAATGTCCGCCATGATAGAGTACGCGTATAAAATATGCGAACAGGGTGCGTCGGATTTAGACGGCGGGTTTATAACCCCGTCGCCGATTAAAGGACAATGCGATAATTGTCCTTATCTCGCGCTGTGCCGAGATAACGTTTCCGAAAGGGAAATAGGCAAAGTAACCGACGACACCATAAACGACGCGATAAGGGGAAACGGTAATGGAAATTAAACGGGAACAGAGAGAAATAATTGCCCATAACGAAGGCAATATTATCGTTTCCGCGTCGGCAGGTAGCGGTAAGACCTTCGTTATGATACAGCGCCTTATTCGTCTTATCGTAGAAAAGAAAGCAGACGTTGGCGAGATACTAACGGTAACTTTTACCGACGCTTCCGCGCGCGATATGAAAGACAAGTTAAAAAAGGAGCTTATTAAAGTAATTAACGGCGACGGGCTTATTAAAGCCGATAAAGAAAGGCTTATTGAACAGTTGAACGAAATCCCGCTTGCCGATATTTCCACCATTGACTCTTTTTGTTTAAGGTTATTAAAAAGGTATTTTTACGTCGTCGGTATTTCCCACGACTTTACGGTAGCAAACGACGAAGATAAAATTACGCTTAAAAACCTTGCCTTAAAAAACATGTTTAACGACTACTACGATAAAAAGGACGAAGCCTTTTTGCGCCTTCTCGATAAGTACAGGGAAGGAAGGAACGACAACGCGTTAAGGGAAATGGTAAAAACGGCTTATTCGTATACCGAAGCGGAAGAAGACCCCAACAATTTATTAGAAAAGACGGTTTCCGCTTTTACGGAAGACGGCGTTAAAAACATTGAAAAAGAATACCTTAAAACGGTAAAAAAGAATATCGGGTTTTGTATTGATAAAATGCGCCTGATATTAAAGGACGTTAAAGAAGACGCTTTCCCTAAAACTTATAAAAAGATAGCGGACACGATAGACGAAGCGGGAAAAATTTTAGAAGCAAAAGACGTATATTCGCTGTCGGAAATTGAAATAAAGTACCCTATTTTATCGATTGCAAAAGAAGAACAAACGGAAATTATAAATTCTGCCGTCAATAAATTAAAGGTAGTTAAAGACGAGATTAAAAAATACCTTGTAAAAATCGGCACACAGGTAGGGCTTCAAGATTTAGCGCAACGGAAAATTTTAAGCGCAAAAGAGACCGCTTTTAAGTTTGCCGAGTTAGTGGAAAGGTTTACAAAAGAGTACGCTAAACTCAAAAAAGAAGAAAATATTTTAGACTTTACCGACCTTGAACGGTTTGCGCTTAAAGTTTTAGAAGAAAACGAGATACTGTCGGCAGTTAAAAGCAAATATAAATACGTGTGCATAGACGAATATCAGGACGTAAACGGATTACAGGAATCGCTTTTTAATAAGATTTCCGATAACAACCTGTTTATGGTGGGCGACGTTAAGCAAAGTATATACGGTTTCAGGGGTTGCCGTCCCGAAATATTCGAAAATAAGTTTAACGCTATGCAAAACTCTATGGGCAATGCAAAAACTTTAAACTATAACTACCGTTCGGCAGAAAACGTTATAAAGTTTATTAACGAAGTGTTCTCTTTTTCGATGACGCGGGACGTTTACGGGTTTGACTACAAGAAAAAAGCGGAATTAAAGTACGGCGGAAGATACGCCGAAGAATTTAAGGGCGACGCTAATATCTATATGATAAAAACCGAGCGCAAGGAAAAGAAGACGGAACAGGCGCGCGTATACGATATTAAACAGGAAGTGGACGGCGTTTTTGAAGAAGACAACGTTTCGTCGCTTATTAAGAAAATAATAGAGAGTAAACTCGGCACGGAATATTACGACGCGGACGCGGGCAAGTATCGGCGCATAACGTATAAAGATATTGCCGTTTTATTGCGCGACAAAAAGGGCAAATATCCGAACAGGGTGGCTATGGGTTTAAGAAGAAAGGGCGTGCCGGTATCCGCTAACGTTAAAACTTCCGTATTAGATTTTTCCGAAGTAGAAATGCTTATCGGTATTATAAAGTATATCGACAACGCACGGCAGGACGTACCGCTTGTTTCGGCGCTTAAAAGTCCGCTTTTTAATATAGATAACGCCGACCTGTTGGAAATAAAACGTTTTTACGATAACTGTAAAGATAAAGAAAAGGGCGATAACTTCTTTTTGGCGTACAGGTATTATTTAAATAACGCCGAAACTCTGCTGAAAGAAAAACTCAAAGCGTTTGAAGAAAAGATTGAAAGATACAGATTTTTAAGCGACTTTACTTCGTCTTACGGCGTGCTTACTAAAATTATCGAAGAAAACGATTACGAAAGTTATTATCTGTCGACGGAAAACGGCGAAGAAAAGGTCAACAGAATAAGGTTTTTTATTTCCGCATCCAACTTTAACGGCAGAGAAATAAACCTTCATACCTTCTTAAAAACGATAGAGAACCGTTCCGAACTGTTTATATACAACGAAGGCGCGGAAGGGGACGCGGTATTAGTCAACACCATACACTCGTCAAAGGGGCTTGAATACCCTGTCGTTATCGTGTGCGGTCTCGAACAGGAAATTAAGGACTTCGAAGACAGCGATAAGATACTTTTAAGTAGGGAATACGGGTTTATTCCGAAAAGTTTCGACGACGAAAAGAAGACGACGGAAGAAAACGTTATCCGCGGACTTATTAAAGAAAAGAACAATATAACGCGCATAAAGGAAGAATTACGGCTTTTCTACGTCGCTTTAACACGCGCAAAGTGTTCTCTTAACCTGATTTTCGAAGGCGAAGAAGACGAACGGAGCGAAATCTTTTTCGGCGCAAAGAGTTTCTTAGACTACGTTCCGAAAAGTTTAAATGTTATTTACGAAGACGAAGCGTCGCTATCTTTATATAATAAAAAACATAAATTAAACCAAGTGGTGTTCGTGCCGGACGTCAAAGGTCGCGATAAAGAGTTGGCGGAAAAAATAAAAAACTCCGTCGATTACCGATACCCGTATATAGGCGATACGTTATTACCGCTTAAATCTTCGGTTACGGGCGTTGCCGAAAAGGGCGTGTTCACAATCGATACCGAAACCGTCTTTAACGACGAAACTTCATCTACCGACGTCGGCACGATAGCGCATAAGTTTATGGAATACCTTGACTTTACAAGGTTAGAAGAGTGTAACTCTCAGGCGCAAGAAATGATAAAGTCAGGCGTTATGAAAAAGGAAGAAATAGCGCTTATAGATATAGATAAAATCCAAAGCGCGATTATTAAAGCCGACTTAAAGAGCGTTGTCAATAAAACGCTTTATAAAGAAAAGAACTTTTTATATCTTTTGCCGTCGCGGTCAATATTAAAGGACGGAAGCGACGAAAAAGTGCTTATTCAGGGAATTATCGACCTTCTTGCAATCGACGAAGACAGCGCGATAATTATCGACTATAAGTATTCGGGCGTTGATAAAAAAACGCTATATAAGAGATACTGTAAGCAACTTGAAATATACGGCGAAGCGGTGGAAAAGGTTTTAGGCAAAAAAGTTATAAGAAAAACGATAATAAGTTTATTGACAGGCGAAACGGTTGACGTCTGAAATCCAAAACAAACGGGAAAATCCGACATAAAAGTCGGATTTTTTTGCGCTTATTTAGTGTATAGTAAAATAAAAAACCGGTTTACTATGGAATTAGAGTATTTAATTAAAAGCGTTATCAAAAGTCGTCTTAATCTGATTTTAATCTGCACGTCGTTCGCACTCGTTTTTCTTCTTTTTATCGTGAACTTAATCTATAAACTTGCAGTCGGCAATAAAAAAAGATTTTTCGTCGTTTCGTCTTTCGGCGTCATTATCGCAATGGAAGGCGCGTTTTTTATGCAAAGTCCGTTTTTTCTTCTTTCTGTCGGCGTGCCGTATTTTATTATATCGCTTGGCGAAATAATTTTTTTAAGGTGTTTCCTTCTTTTAATCAGCGATAAAAAAATCGTCGTATCAAAGGCGGAAAAAAGTTTAATTAAAGAGTTAGACGAAAAAATCGCGCGGGAAGATAACGTAAAAAAAGAAAGTGAAGACGGCGCAATGAATAACGACGAACGCGAAGATTATTTTTTCGATAACCCGTTTATTAAACGCGTGCAGAGTGTCGCTGAACGTATCGGGGATACCGAAGTAAAAACCGTTAAGCCGATAAAGAAAGCGGAAGAAAAACGCGAAAGGGGTGCGGTCAATTTTTCACACGTTAAAAACGTGATAGACTTATTGCGTAGTTATGCGCTTTCCCCGACGGACAGAAAAAAAGTGGAAGAGTTGGCAATCGTTTTAAAAGAAGAAGAAAAATCCGACGCGTCTTTCTATAACGAAAAAATAAACGGAGTGTTGGAAACGCTTCTTAAACTGATGTCAAAATATAAAACGCAATAAAAATGCGGAAAAATACCGATAACCAAATTAATAAATTGACATTTATTTATAATTATTATAAAATAAATAAAAAATAATATCACAAAAGGTAAAATTATGGATGGTATCAATGTTTTTGAGATAATCGCTTTCGCTTTATATTTCGTATTCGTAATCGGAATCGGCGTATATTTCTTTATTAAAAGTAAAGATAAAAACGAAAAAGATTATTTTCTCGGCGGAAAGAATATGAACGGCTGGGTGTCCGCGTTGTCTGCGGGCGCTTCCGATATGAGTGCTTGGGTGCTTATGGGCTTACCGGGTGCGATTTTTATCGCGGGGTTATCGCAAATCTGGATTTCCGTAGGTCTTGCAATCGGCACGGTTTTAGCGTGGATTTTCGTTGCGCCGAAACTTCGTCGTTTCGCTATAAAAGCAAACGATTCGATAACCGTACCCGAGTTCTTATCCAACAGGTTCTTATCAAAAAGCAGTACGCTTCGTATAGCGTGCGCGGTCGTATTCGTAGTAGGGTATCTTCTTTATTCCGCGTCGAGTATCTATGCGTGCGGAAGACTGTTTAACCTTATCATCCCGTCGGTAGATAAGTCCGTCGCTATGATAATCGCAACGGTCATTATCGTTCTCTATACAATGCTTGGCGGATTTAAAGCCGTTAGTTGGACGGACTTTTTCCAAGGTATGCTTATGCTGGGCGCACTTATGATAGTGCCTATCATTACGCATATCGTTCTTAACGTAAAAGGGGCTGTCGGCACGGTAGAAACGGGCGCTAATTATTACAGCCTTTTGTCAAGCGGGTCTTTTAACTGGTCGGCGATAGCAAATATCTTAACGGGTCTCGGCTGGGGTCTCGGATACTTCGGTATGCCACACATTTTAGTTAGATATATGGCAATCAAAAACGACAAGGAAATGAGAAAGTCGCAGATAATAGGTTCTACGTGGACGTTTATTATTTTAACTATGGCAACCGTCGTTGCGCTTATCGCACACGAATATTTAGGCAACGGCTTAAATGCTGCCGATAAAGAAATGGTTTTCGTTACCGTCGTAAGAAAGATTTTCTCTTTCGGTGCGTTGGGTCTTATCGGCGGAATACTTATTTCCGCTATCGTTGCGGCGTCAATGAGTACGGCAGATTCGCAACTTTTAGCGTCGTCGTCGGCTTTTGCAAGCGATATCTATAAAACGACGATAAATAAAAACGCAACCGACAAACAAATGATGTGGGTCGGAAGAGTAGGGGTCGTTTCCATTTCGGTTATCGCGTTAGGTATTGCACTTTGCGTACATTTCTTTAACTTAACCGATATTATGGGTTTGGTTTCCGCCGCGTGGTCGATATTCGGTTCGGCGTTCGGCCCTGCAATTATTCTTGCGCTTTTCTGGAAGAGATTAAATTATAAAGGCGCTTGCACGGGCATTATCGTAGGTTTTGCCGTTTCGATTTTATGGATGATTTTCTTTAACTTCGAGTATTACGGATTTACTTCGGTTGCAATAAACACCGAATTATACGAAATCGTTCCGGGCTTTATATTAGGATTAGTAAGTGCAATCTGTGTTTCGCTTTTAACCGAGAAACCGAGTAAGGAAGTAGAAGAACTTTTCGATTCGGTAGAAAAAGTACAGGACTAAAAATAAAAAGAAAAAATTGCCCCGCAAAAACGGGGCAATTTTTAATAAAAGCGCATAATATAATATAAAAATATTTTGAAAAAAAATAAAACTGTGATAAAATAATAAAAAAAAGCGGATGTGGCGAAATTGGCAGACGCGATAGACTTAGGATCTATTGGGCGACCGTGGGGGTTCAAGTCCCTTCATCCGCACCACAATAAAGCGACAGGAGTTTTCCTGTCGTTTTTTTGTGTTATTCGTAGAAGGGACTTGAATTAGGAGCCAGCCGTTTACGGCGTGCTTGCCATTTGGCAAGAAAATAGTCCAGTGGACTATTTTGCGGGAAGGTCGCACAGGCGAAAGTCCCTTCATCCGCACCACGAAAACTTTTCGTTCATTTGGACGAAAAGTTTTTGTTTTGTAAGAAAAGGGACTTGAATTAGGAGAAAATTGCCGCAGGCAATTTGTCCGAAGGACTAAACTGTCCTGTGGACAGTTTATCGGGAGGCTCGAGAGAAGCAAGTCCCTTCATCCGCACCAGTAGAGAACGAGTTGAACCCCTATACGGGCAAAACCGTTCTCTTTTTTCTTTTCAGAAGTAGTATTCAACTAAAATTCTTAAATTATGTTAAAGATAATATGGAAAGAGAACATAGGAATTACATTGTCCGCATGCAAAGGATGAACAGGATAGCAAACATAACGCCGTTTAACTATTTCTGCGATTTTACTTTTGATAGCGAAAAGATTACGGAAGCGTGTTTTATGCGTAAACGACGAAAATAACGAACTCTATACCGTAGCGTACGAAAACCCGAACGGCGAAATCGTCGTAGTAATATTAAACACGGGTTGGGTAAAGGAAACGGCGGTGTTTATCGACGGACAAACCTTTAACCAAACGCTTCCCGATTCGTCGATAATGACTTTAATTATTGAAAAATAATAATAGTAAAAAAAGACAGACTTTATTGCCTGTCTTTTTATTTTATACTTTTAATCGTTATATATCGTAACCGCGAAGTTTACTTTCCTTTACGTAATTTTTAATTATTTCCAAAAACCCTTTTGCCTGTTCGTCAGAAACGGCGTGTAAACCTAACGAAATGCACGTTTCCACTTCCTTGAACTTTTGCATAGAGTATCTTTTCGCGCCCTTTATCCATTTGCCTATCTCTTCGATATTTTCCTTTTTATGATATTCGGCGATAAGGGTGGTGCGGAACTCGTATTCGTAATCGTTAGTTAAAAAGAACTCTACGGTTTTTTCAACGGTTTTAGTGTCGTAATTTTTGATACCGATTATTTCGCCGTAATTACTCTTATCGTTTTTAATGTCCATCGCAAAATAGTCGGCAAGTTTATTTTCGGCAAGGTATTTAACCATTTCGGGGTTTGTTCCGTTGGTGTCGATTTTAACGTTATAGCCTATATTTTTAACCTTTTCGCAAAAGGACGGCAAGTCGCGATTTAACGTCGGTTCTCCGCCCGTTATACAAAGCCCGTCTAAAATGCCTTTTCTCTTTTTTAAGTAATCAATAACTTCTTCTTCGCTTATTACTTTAAGGCTTTTAACGTCTAATACAAGCGGGCTGTTATGACAAAACCCGCACCGAAAATTACAAGCCCCCGTAAACACCGTGGACGCGATATGCCCGTCGTAATCAACGAGCGACAGTTTTTCTATTCCGTATAATTCCATAATCTTTCTCTCTTATTCCGTTATATGCGATTTATCGGTATAAACCTTGGTTTGCTGTTCTAATATTTTTAAGTCCACGGGGTTGACATGAACCATACAATGCTTTATATTCTCGTCCGAACGTTCGATTTTCTCGTGCGCTTCTTCGGCGATTTTATGCGCGGCGGAAAGCGTCAAGTTCTTATACGCGCCTATCTCTACGTCGACGTATATCTTATTGCCGAACATACGGGTTTTAAGCATATCGACGGTGATTACCCCGTCTACGCCTAAAATAACGTTTTTAATTTCTTCTTCCTTTTCCTTCGGGCAGGATTTATCGACCATTTTGTCGCACGCTTCCTTAAAGATTGAAAAGGCAACTTTAATAATAAGTAAGCATATTAAAAGGCTTGCTATAATATCGAAAACAGGGGTATTAAAGATTATCGCACCGCCGATACCCAAAAGCGCGCCGACAGACGATATTGCGTCCGACCTATGGTGCCACGCGTCCGCTTTAAGGGACAGCGAATTGATTTTCTTGCCGTAAGAATAGGTATACCAAAACATACCTTCCTTAACGGCGATAGAAATAACGGACGCGATAAGGGAAATAAGTTTCGGCATTTTTTCCGCGCCGTAATTATTCTTTATAAGCGTCGATATTCCGTTATAGCCGACCCCTATACCCGTAATAAACAGTAAAACCGCAAGAACTATTGAAGATACGCATTCCAGCCGTTCGTGGCCGTACTGGTGGTCTTTATCGTCGGGACGTGAACTGATACTAATACCTATAATCACGATAACGGTACTCGCTACGTCCGACGCAGAGTGTATCGCGTCGGAAATCATTGCGGAAGAGTTTCCGAATATTCCCGCAAGTAACTTAAATACCGTCAGCGTAAAGTTCGCTATAATCGTTACCACCGAAACGGTCAGCGCGATTTTTTTTGCGTTTATACTTTTTTCCATGCCTTTTTCCCGTCTTTTTCTTTTCACGTTTTATTATAAGCGTTTCGTCTGTGCTTGTCAAACGTAAAAATATATGATATATTATTTAAGATATATTGTTTATTATAAGGTATATATATATGAAAGCGGTTATTCAAAGAGTAATTAACGCCGACTTAAAAGTAGACGGCAAGTTGATTTCCGAAATAGGCAAAGGCTACGTTATCTTTCTCGGGGTCGGAAAAGGCGATACGAAGGAAACGGCGGACTATTTTATTAAAAAAATACCGCCACTACGCATTTTTGAAGACGAAAACGGAAAAATAAATAAGTCTGTTATAGACGTCGGCGGGGAAATACTTTTGGTTTCGCAGTTTACACTTTTTGCCAACACTTCGCACGGTAACCGCCCCGACTTTTTGAGTGCGGAAGCGCCGAACCTTGCAAACGAATTGTATCTTTACGTCGGAAAAGGTTTAGAAAAAAGCGGAATAACCGTTAAATACGGCGTATTCGGGGAAGATATGAAAATAAGTCAAATAAACGACGGGCCGTTTACCGTTATAATGGAAAAGTAATATGGAAAGAAAACTTAAAGGCGGAATAATAATAAACCGATTTTTAAGACCGAAGGAAAGCGTTTTACAGGCGGAAAAAATGCAAAAGGCATTTTTATCTCTCGGCGTTGATACGGACGTTGTGTCCGACGGGTATCTGCACGCGTTAATCACCGACAATAAAACAGCGTGCGATTTCAACTACGATTTTGTTTTATATCTCGATAAAGATAAATACCTTGCGCAAATGATAGAAAATAGGGGAATACGCCTTTTTAACTCTTATAAATCTATCGACGTTTGTTCCGATAAGGCGCAAACCTACATAACGCTATGTAAACACGGCGTTCCCGTTCCTAAAACAATGTTCGCGCCCCTTTCCTATATGAAGGACGATAAATATACGGAAGAAGACTATTCAGGAATCGAAAAAAACTTTTCTTATCCTATGATAATAAAAGAGTGCTACGGGTCAAAAGGGCTTACCGTTCATCTGGTAAATAATAGGTGCGAGTTAGAAAGCGTTTTGGAAGAACTTAAAAACAAGCCCTTTTTATTGCAGGAATATTTAGGGCGATATAAAGGCGTAGATATTCGTGTAATAGTTATCGGCGGAAAGGTAGTTTCTGCTATTAAACGGCAAAATAAAAACGATTTCCGTTCCAACGTCGCGCTTGGCGGAGTCGGTGAAAAAATCGAGTTAAATAAAGATTTTAAGGCGCTGTCTGAAAGGGTTGCAAATCTTTTAGGACTTGACTACTGCGGTATCGATATTTTAATAGACGAATTTAATAAGCCTGTTATATGCGAAGTAAACTCTAACGCCTTTTTTGAAGAAACTGAAAAGGTGACGGGCATAAATATCGCTTCCCTTTACGCAAAACATATTATAAACAGTATTAAATAGCATAAAAATCGCAATATAAGTGAATAAATAAACCTGAAAGCAACTTTCGGGTTTTTTCTTTTTAAAAAATTTTTGAAAAAAGTTTAAATTTTTTTTAAAAAACTATTGACAAATTAAAAACCGTGCGTATAATATGAGTTAGCAATCAAGGAAAGAGAGTGCTAACACTTAATAAACGAGATTGCTAAAAATAAATATAAAGGAGATATTGATTATGAAAAACTTTTTAACGAACAGAGGAAACAACGATTTCGGGTTTAACTTTTTTGACGACGTCTTCGGCGACTTTTTCGCGCCGACCGTTTACGGCACGAGAGACAATATGAAGACTGATATCAAAGAAACGGAAAACGGCTATGAACTTGCAGTCGATATGCCGGGGTTTGAAAAGAAAGATATTTCTATGACGTATAAAAACGGCTATATAACCATTTCGGCAGAGAGACAGGAAAAGGAAGAAAACAAGAAAAACTACATTAAACGGGAAAGAAGCGTATCTTGCCAGAGAAGTTTTTACATCGGCGACGAAATACGAGAAGACGATATAAAGGCAAAATACAACAACGGAACGCTTACCGTTTCGATTGCAAAACAGGACAAAAAAGAATTGCCGTCTCATAACATTGAGATAGACGATTAAAAAGTTTTGAAAAAATATTCGGCGTTTTGGGGTTTCCAAAACGCCGAATATTTTAAAACGACTGGATTTTTAATTGACAAAAACGGAAATAGGTATATAATATAATTAGCACTTAAACAAAAAGAGTGCCAAAAAAAAAGGAGACAGTATGAAACAGTTTAAGACGGAATCAAAAAGGATACTCGATTTAATGATAAACTCGATTTATACCAACAAAGAAATATTTTTAAGAGAACTTATTTCGAACGCTTCGGACGCGATTGATAAATTGAAGTTTATTTCGCTTACCGAAAACGACGTAAGAAGTAATTTTGAAATAAATATCAAAGTTGATAAAGATAACGGGCAGTTAATAATTGAAGATAACGGTATCGGTATGACGGAAGCCGAATTAGAAAAAAATCTCGGCACGGTTGCGGAAAGCGGAACGCTTGCCTTTAAGAAAGAAAACGAAAATAGCGAAAAAGAACTGATAGGGCAGTTCGGCGTTGGGTTTTACTCGGCGTTTATGGTTGCCGATAAAATAGAAGTGTATTCAAAAGCCTATAAAAGCGACAAGGCTTATAAGTGGGAAAGTTGCGGGGCGGAAGGCTACACGGTAACGGAAACGGACAAAGAAACCGTCGGCACGAAAATCGTTTTAACTTTAAAAAAGGATACCGACGACTGCCGTTTTTCCGAATTTTTAGAGAGTTATAAGATAACTTCGCTCATCAAAAAATATTCGGACTACGTAAGATACCCGATAAAAATGCTTGTTAAGCACAGCAAATTAAAAGAAGGTCTGAAAACCGATAAGCCGGAATACGAAGACGTTTATGAACTTGAAACCTTAAACAGTATGGTGCCACTCTGGAAAAAGCAGAAAGCGGACGTAAAGGACGAAGAGTTAAACGAATTTTATAAAAACGAGTTTCACGATTACGAAGACCCGTTAAAGAGTATTTTCGCTAAAATCGAAGGAACGCTTACTTACGACACGCTTTTGTTTATTCCGAAGAACGCGCCTTTCGATTATTACTCGAAAGATTATAAAAAGGGCGTAAAACTCTATTGCAACGGCGTTATGATAATGGAAAAGTGCGAAGAACTTATTCCAGACTATTTCGGATTTATCCGCGGAATAGTCGATTCTTCCGACTTGTCGCTTAATATTTCAAGGGAAATACTGCAACAGAACAGGCAGGTAAAAGCGATAGCAACCAGCCTTGAAAAGAAGATTTTATCAGAACTAAATAAAATGCTCGAAGAAGACAGGGAAAATTACGATAAGTTCTTTAACACTTTCGGGCTTTCGATTAAATACGGCATTTATTCGTCTTTCGGTATGAATAAAGATAAGTTAAAAGACCTTTTAACCTTCTATTCGGGGAAGAGAGAAAAGAACGTTACGTTAAAAGAGTACGTAAAGGAAATGCAAGCCGACCAGCAAAATATCTTCTATGCGTGCGGGGACAGTTATGATAACATTAAAAATCTTCCGCAGATAGAAAAGGCGAAGGAAAAGGGCATAGAAATACTTTTCTTTAAAGACAACGTGGACGAGTTCGTTGCTAAAATCTTAAACGAATACGACGGCAAAGTATTCAAAAACGTTTCGGACGCGGACTTTAATATCGACAGCGACGAAGAAAAGAAAGACTTGTCTTTTAAGGAAGAAAGTATGAAAGATACTCTTTCGTATATTAAAGACAAGTTAAAGGATAAAGTAAAGGACGTAAAACTTTCAAATAAACTTAAAACATATCCCGTTTGCCTTACCGCGACGGGCGACGTATCTATCGAAATGGAAAAGGTGTTAAATACCCTTCCTAACGCCGACGGCAAAATAAAGGCGGAAAAGATTTTAGAAATCAACGCTTCGCATAAAATTGCCGACACGTTACAAGAACTGTTTAACAGCGATAAAGAAAAACTCGATAAATACTGCACGGTGTTATATGAAGAAGCAAGACTCACGGAAGGGCTTAATATAGAAGACGTTGCAGGGTTTATCGGTGCAATCAACGAAATAATGTAATTATTTATAGAGAGAAAGAGAAAGTATAAAGGTATTAAAAATGTTTCTAAAAAGAAAAGAGAAAAAAGCGATAGATAATACCGCTTTTGAAAGGGAAGAGACGGGAAGCCCTAAAAAAGGTTCTGCACTTCGCCTTGAAAAGATAACGAAGACCTACGGGTCGGGCGAATATCAGGTGCAGGCGTTAAAGGGGATAGACCTTTCTTTTCGGCAAAACGAGTTCGTTTCGATATTGGGTCCGTCGGGGTGCGGGAAAACGACGCTTCTTAACATTATCGGCGGGTTAGACAGATACACTTCGGGCGACCTTATTATAAACGGCAAATCGACCAAGGATTATAAAGACGCGGACTGGGACACTTATAGAAACAACAGTATCGGCTTTATTTTCCAAAGTTATAACCTTATTCCGCACCAAACCGTACTTAAAAACGTTGAACTTTCAATGACGTTATCGGGTGTCAGTAGCGAAGAGAGAAAGCAAAGGGCGGAAAAGGTATTAGAACAAGTAGGGCTGTCGGGGCTTTCGCATAAACTTCCTAACCAGATGTCGGGCGGGCAAATGCAAAGGGTTGCGATAGCGCGTGCGCTTGTAAACGATCCGGAAATAATTTTAGCGGACGAACCGACGGGGGCGCTTGACACCGAAACGAGTATTCAGATTATGGACTTACTAAAAGAAGTCGCAAAAGACAGGCTCGTAATAATGGTTACCCATAACCCCGACCTTGCTAAAAAATATTCGACGCGAATAATCAATCTTTTAGACGGTGAAAAGACGGGAGATACCGACCCTTACGACGAAAAGTCTGTTAAGGTCAAAAAGAACGATAAAGGTAAGTCGGCAATGAAACTTACCACTGCTTTTGCGCTTTCGCTTTCTAACCTTCGAACGAAGAAAGGCAGGACTACGCTTACTTCGATTGCGGGCAGTATCGGAATAATCGGTATCGCACTCGTTCTTGCAGTATCGACGGGTTTTAATACCTATATGGCGCGTATGCAGACGGAAACGCTTTCGAGTTATCCGCTGACTATAAGCGAGAGTTCCGTAGACCTTTCGACCTTTACCGATATTTACGAAAAGGACGCGGTGGAAAAATATCCGGACCTTGATAACGTAGTAGTTGAAAAGGCGTTCAGTAAACTTACGGGGATGCTTAAAAGCAACAAATTAAACGATACTACGGAAAACGGCTTTAAGTATTATCTCGAACAGCACAAAAAGAATAACGAAGACCTGTATTACAACGTTTCGTACGGATACGGGTTCGATATGAACGATTATTTCTTTACCGATATAAAGTACGGCGGTGCGACGGCGTTTACTTCTATTGACACACTCGTAAGACAAATTGAAAGCCAGTATAACGACAAACTCGAATCGGCGATAGGGCTTAACACCAATTTTGTCCGTCAGTATATTCCGACGATACAGGAAATGCCCGATTATAACCTTATAGCAGAACAGTACGACGTACTGCACGGAAACCTTCCTACCTTTACCGACGAAAATAAGTATCAGACGGTTTTCGTCGTTGACGAATATAACGGAATAAGCGATATTTCTTTGGCGCTTTTAGGATATTTAGGCGTAGAGTTTAAGGGAACGGAAGGGGGCGTTGACGTTACTTTCGAAGAAAAGGACAATATTTCGTTAGAAGATATAGTCGGTAAAGAAATGTATTTAGCGGATAACGACGATATGTATCAGGTTATCGGCGGAAAGACTTTCGTAAATCACTTTGCCAAAAAAGAAGATATGAAAAAACTCGAAATAGTCGGCGTAATAAGGGCGAAAAAAGACGTTCAGGGAATACTTGACGAAGGTATCGCCTATATGCCGACCTTAACGCAAGAAGTCTTAAAAGAGAATAAAGACAGTGCGGTGTTATCGACGGTTAATCAGGACGGGAAGATAATAGTTTACGATTACGTTTTAGATAAAGAAACGGGTATGCCCGTAATAGACACCGAAACGCATATGCCGAAGACCGAACCGACCGAATCGCTTACTTTAAGACAGGTAGCGGGCGTAGATACGCCTTCCGACATATTGATTTACGCAAAAGATTTTGAAAGTAAGGAAAAGATTAAGAGTTATATAGACGCATGGAACGATAAATATTCCGACGACGAAGAATTGCAGATTACCTATTCCGATATGATGAGTATGATGTTTTCGATGTTGCAAACTATGGTAAACGCCGTTAAATACGTGCTTATCGCGTTCACTTCTATTTCGCTTATCGTATCGAGTATTATGATAGGAATAATAACTTACGTTTCCGTCGTCGAAAGGACGAAAGAGATAGGAATACTGCGTGCAATGGGTGCGAGAAAGAAAGATATTTCGCGTATCTTTAACGCCGAAACTTTCCTAATCGGGTTGTTCGCGGGGCTTATCGGTATTGCGGTTACTTACCTGTTGTCAATCCCGATAAACTTATTACTCGGAAAACTTATCGAAGGAATAGGTAAAATTGCGTCTTTAAGAATAGTAGACGCTATAATACTTATAGTTATAAGTTTCGTTTTAACTATTATTTCGGGTATTATTCCTTCCCGCATTGCAGCGAAAAAAGACCCTGTGGTCGCTTTAAGAACGGAATAAAATAAATTAAAAAGTATAATAAAAAGCCCTTTGCCGTGTTCGGCAAAGGGCTTTAATATTTTTACTTAAAAACTGATTTTATCTTCAATATATTTCTTTAAGTCGGCAATCGGTAAGCGGATTTGTTCCATCGTGTCCCTGTCGCGGACGGTAACCGAATTGTCGGTTTCCGAATCGAAATCGTAAGTAATGCAGAAAGGCGTTCCTATTTCGTCCTGACGGCGATAGCGTTTTCCGATAGAGCCCGCGTCGTCGTAATCGACGTTAAAGTACTTCGATAAATCTTCGTAAATCGCGGTCGCTTTTTCCGATAACTTTTTGGAAAGCGGAAGAATAGCGCACTTAAACGGCGCGAGATAAGGGTGCAGTCTTAATACCGTTCTTATGTCGCCTTCCGATATTTCTTCTTCGTCGTAAGCGTTGCATAAAAAGGCAAGTGAAACCCTGTCCGCCCCGAGCGACGGTTCAACGACGTAAGGAATATAGTGTTCGTTGGTTTCCTGGTCGAAGTAAGATAAGTCTTTACCGGAAAACTTCGCGTGTTGCGAAAGGTCGTAATCGGTTCTGTCTGCTATACCCCAGAGTTCGCCCCAGCCGAACGGGAATAAAAACTCGAAGTCCGTCGTCGCTTTCGAGTAGAAAGACAATTCTTCCTTGTCGTGGTCGCGAAGGCGGAGTAAATCTTTCTTCATGCCTAAATCCAAAAGGAACTTTAAGCAATAATCTTTCCAGTAAGAAAACCACTCTAAATCCGTCCCCGGCTTACAGAAAAATTCAAGTTCCATCTGTTCGAATTCGCGAATTCTGAAAATAAAGTTTCCCGGAGTGATTTCGTTTCTGAACGACTTACCTATCTGCCCGATGCCGAACGGTATTTTTTTTCTCGACGCTCTTTGAACGTTAGAAAAGTTTACGAAAATACCCTGTGCCGTTTCAGGACGAAGGTAGGCCGTACTCTTACTGTCTTCGGTAACGCCGATAAAGGTCTTAAACATAAGGTTAAACTTTTTTATTTCGGTGAAATCGTGTCCGCCACAGTTAGGGCAAGCAATATTTTTGTCCTTAATAAACTGTGCCATTTCTTCAAACGACCAAGCGGCAGGATTGTCGTTAGTGCCGTTTTGTGCGGCGTAGTCTTCTATGAGTTTATCCGCCCTATGGCGCGTTTTGCATTGTTTGCAGTCCATAAGCGGGTCTGAGAAACCGCCGACGTGCCCGGACGCCACCCACGTTTCAGGGTTCATAATAATAGCGCTGTCAAGCCCGACGTTGTATTTAGATTCCTGAACGAACCTTTTCCACCACGCCTTTTTGACGTTGTTTTTAAATTCAACGCCAAGCGGACCGAAGTCCCACGAGTTGGCAAGCCCGCCGTATATTTCGCTACCCGGGAAAAGATAGCCCCTTCCCTTGCAGAGATTGACGATTTTATCCATTGTAACTTTCATTGTTTCTTCGTTCATAATTTTCGTCCTTACTTTTATAAAAATCTTTATTATTTTAACCCATAACGCCGTTTTAGTCAAGAGATTTACAAGTTTAATAAAAAAATCGGACTTTTTGCTTTTGCTTTTTCGATTTTTGTGTTATACTGTTTTTATCCGACAGGGGAGAAACGAAAATGGCAGAAGCAAATAATTTTATCGAACAAATAATCGACGAAGAGTTGGAGTCGGGGAAGGTAAGCGCTATAATGACGCGTTTTCCGCCCGAACCTAACGGATATTTACATATAGGGCACGCAAAATCTTTGTGCCTTAATTTCGGCGTTAAGGAAAAATATAACGGCAAATGCAATCTTTTTTTAGACGACACTAATCCGTCGAAGGAAAAAGAAGAGTTTGAAGAAGCGATAAAAAAAGATATAGCGTGGCTTGGATTTTCTTACGACAGGATAACCCACGCGTCCGACTATTACGAACAGATTTATAACTATGCCGAAAAGGAAATAGAATTAGGCAACGCCTTCGTGTGCGATATGTCGCCAGAAGAAATATCGTTAAACCGCGGAACGCTTACCGAAGCAGGTAAGGAAAGCCCGAACAGAAATAGGAGCGTTGAAGAGAACTTAAAACTTTTCCGCGAAATGCGTGCGGGGAAATATGCCGACGGTGAAAAGTGTCTCCGTGCAAAAATCGATATGGCGTCGCCGAATATCAATATGAGAGACCCCGTAATTTACAGAATACTTCGCGAAACGCATTACAGAACGGGGGATAAGTGGTGCATATATCCTATGTACGACTTTGCACACCCTATCTGCGATTATCTGCAAGGCGTTTCTCACTCTCTCTGCACGTTGGAGTTTGAAGATCACCGCCCGCTTTACGACTGGGTGGGAATTACTTTGGGCTTTAATCCGAAACCGCGTCAGATAGAGTTTGCAAGGCTTAACGTTACTAATCTCGTAATGAGTAAAAGATACCTTAAAAAGCTCGTTGAAGAAGGTAAGGTTGACGGGTGGGACGATCCGCGTATGCCGACCCTTACGGGAATAAGGAACAGGGGCGTGCCTGCCGAAGCGCTTAAAGATTTCTGCGCAAGGATAGGTATTTCGAAGGCTAATTCCGAAGTTCAGATATCATACCTTGAAGCGTGCATAAGGGAAAACTTAAACTTAAACGCCGAAAGGGCAATGGGGATAAAGAAACCGCTTAAACTTACTATCACTAACTATGAAGGAAGCGAAGAAGTGGATTTTGAAATCAACCCCAACGAAGAAGAGAAAAGGACGAGAAAAGTTGCCTTTTCCAAAAACCTGTTTATCGACGAAGACGATTTTTCTCTCGACCCACCGCCTAAATATTACAGGCTTAAAAAGGACGGGTACGTAAGGCTTAAAAGCGCGTATATAGTAAAATGCGACGACGTTATAATAGGCGAAGACGGAAAAGTTAAAGAAGTGCTTTGTTCTTACGTTAAAGAATCTAAAAGCGGGAACGACACTTCGGGTATAAAGGTTAAGGGCGTAATACAATGGGTGAACGCCGACACTTGCCGTGATATCGAAATCAGAGATTACGGATACCTTTTAAAAGACGAAGAGTATGCGGGGCAGGATTTTTCCGAGAGAATGAACGAAAACAGCGTTATGATTTTTAACGGAAAAGTCGAGCCGTACGTTTTTAACCGTCAGTTCGGTAAACCTTACCAACTTATAAGGACGGGGTATTATAAATTACTTGACGTGAAAGGTAAAACGGTGCTTTCGCAGATTGTATCGCTTAAAGATAACTTTAATAAATAATAAAAAAGATAATAAAACGAAAAAAAGCCACGGTATCCGTGGCTTTATTTTTTAATAAACGTCTTTAATTGCGAGAAAAGAAAGGGTTTTACCGTCTAATAAAAAGGCCTTTATTCTGCCGTCTTTAATAACGCCCACGTAATAGTAAGGGTAATCGTCCCGCATTATTATCCGACAGATAAGTTTAGCGGTGAAAACCCCGTTCTCGTCGTAGTAGGACGACATAAAGGACTGTTCACCGTCAAAAAGCGCGTCTAACACTTCGTCAAGCGATTTAATATCTTTCGGGACGGCGTTAGTTAAAGTATAAGTTTTAATATCAGAACCAACGATTACCGAAACGGTAAACTCGTCTAAATTAAAATCTTTTACGTAAAACGATAGGGTAAGCCTGTTTTTAACGGGGTTAAGCGTAAAATCTTTACAGTACTCTACGTCGTTAAATGAAAACGATATAGAATAGGTTTTATTTATAATATCTTCTTCGTTTAACTTAAAAGTTAATATATAGTCCCTATTTTGAGTGGTTTCGTTATAGGTGTATCCGTAAACCGCCGACAGGTTTTCGTTTTCGGAACAGCAATAAATTGCCGAGCGGTATTCATATACGTAGTTATTATAATCTTCCTTTTTTTTGCACCCGAACGAAAAGAAAAAAACGGTGGCAAGAAGAAAAGATAAAAGGTATTTAAGTTTTTCAGAAAAAACGTTCATAATAAAAGTTATTCCTAAAAAAAAATAAAAAGAACAAAAGTCAAATAAAATATTGCTTTTTTATAAAATATTTGTTAAAATAATACGGTAAGGTGAAACGATGAAAAAACTTGTAATTAAAACGGCTGTAATAACTCTTTTGGGTATAATCTGCGCGCTTTTTATCGCGTTCGGGGTATTGACTTTAACAAGCCCTAAATTAGTCGGCAATATCGGTGCGAAGTTCAATAATTATAAAATGACTGTTTCTTTTTATCAGAAGCAGTACGAAAAAACGCAGGACATTGAAGATCTTTACGTTTTAGTGAACGCTTTGGACGCGGACAAGTCGCCCGTGGACACGCAGAACTATTCTAAACTCTTATTAGAAGAAGCGGAAAAAAGTGAAAACGCGGACTTTTTTAAGAAAAAGGACGCGGGCAAAAATCAGGTAAAAACGAAAAATTACGTTGCAAGTAAATACGTTATTGCAAGATACAATGCAAAAACGGGTTTTCAGTACATTTTAACTTTTTCAACGGAAATCGTGCAGGAAGGCGATTATACCGAAAGGAATTACGTGGACGGCAACCCGTATTCTTCGCTTATTTCGGCGAAAGGAAGCGTAATGTCGGCGGACGAATTACAATCTCTTAAAAACGAATTAGAAAGCATAAGATATACTTTTTCCGATAAAGAGTACGATAACGTCAACGCCGATATAACTTTATTAAAAGAACTTATCGTAAAAGCGGAAGAAAATAAAACGGCGGAATAAACAAAATATATAAAGCACGGCACACGTGCTTTTTGTTTTATTATGATAGTATTGAACGAACAGAACAAAACTCAATATAAAGTATCGTCGGCGTTTTTATTTATGATAATTTTAAGTTTCACGCTGTCGCTTATCGTTCAGGGGGTATTGACGCTTTTAGGGTGCGGTGGGCTTGTCTTCGTTTGCCTATCTTCCCTTTGTTCGCCTTTATCCATTTGCATCGTCCTTATCTTTTCAGGCAAGAAGGACGGGGAAGATTATATTTTGGTTAAGAATAAAAAACGGCTTAACGGGATAGCGGTACTTCTTGCCGTTTTTTTGTCTTGCGGTATGTTTTTGGGGTTCGGGTTTATAAACTCGCTTTTTTCACAACTTCTTTACAGGATAGGCATAAGCGTTTCTTCGCCCGAAGTTATTATTACGACTTTCCGGCAGTTTTTATTAGCGCTTTTTTGTTTGTGTTTTTTCCCCGCGGTTTATGAAGAACTTTTTTTCAGAAACTTTTTTATAAAAAACTTAAAAGATATGCGCTTTATTGCCTTAATACTTATCAACGGGCTAATATTTTCGTTGTACCATAGGTCGCTGTCGCAGTTGTTGTATCAGTTTATTTTCGGCGTAAACCTTGCAATTTTATATCTTAAAACAGAAAACGCTATTCCGTGTATTACGGCGCATTTTCTAAATAATTTCGCGATAGTGTTGTTTCTCTATTTAGGCGTTAGTATAAACTTCTTCGCGCTATTTAATATCGTTATCGGGCTAACGGTGCTTTGCCTATTTTATATTATCGTATTTTATAACGCAAAAACCGACAAGGCTTTTTCAAAAAAGGAAAATCCAGCGTCTATTTCTTATTACTTTATTCCGTTCGGGCTAACGGGGATTGCCATTTGCGTTTTATATATCGTCTTGGGGGCTGTTAATATATGATAAAAATAAACGTCGTTGCGGTAGGCAAGGTTAAAGAAAAGTATTTTAAGGACGGCATTGACGAGTATGCAAAAAGAATAGGGCGGTACGCCGACTTTTCCGTTACCGAAATAGGCGAAGAAAACTATAAAGACCCGACGGACGGCGAAATCGCGACGATAAAGGAAAAGGAAGGCGAAAAAATACTCCCGCACTTAAACGGTTATATTATCGCTATGGCGATAGAAGGCGAAAAGGCAGATAGCGTAAAGTTTGCTAAAAAGATAAAAGATTTAGAATGTAAGGGCGTTTCGAAGATAACTTTTATAATCGGCGGTTCTTACGGGCTATCCGATAAAGTCAAAAAAAGCGCGGATATGCTTTTATCGTTTTCCGACTTAACTTTTCCGCACACTCTTTTCAGGCTTATAACGATAGAACAGATTTACCGCGCGTTTACGATAATTAACGGAACGAAATACCATAAATAAAACATAATCTATCTATATGGATATCTTATCGAAAATAGATAGATTTTATAAAAATTATAAATACGAAAAAGGGATTATCGGTTGCACGTATTCTCATAGGAACATATATTACTTTTGCGTAAAAAAGACGGACGCGCCGAGAATAATCGTTCAGTATTCTATCCACGCAAGGGAATATATAACCGCTTATCTTGCCTTAAAGCATATAAAAGATTTTTTAAAAGAAAAAAGCAGGGGAACGGTGTATTTTATTCCCTGTCTTAACCCCGACGGCGTTCAGATAGCCCTTCATAAAAACCCGTTATATAAAGCAAACGGCAGAAAGGTGGACCTTAACGTTAATTTCGACGCGAAGTGGGGAACGGGCGCGTTTAATAAGACCACACCTGACGACGAAAATTATATAGGGCAATACCCCTTTTCGGAAAGGGAAACCGTCGCCATAAGGGATTTTACGTATAAAATCAAACCGCACGGAACGATAAGTTATCACGCGAAGGGCGAAGAGATTTATTACGAGTTTTTCCAGACCGAACGAGATAGAAAACGGGACTTAAAAATCGCCGAAGCGATTGCAAAAGAAACGGGGTATAAAATTAAAAGCACGGTAGGTTCTGTCGGCGGATACAAGGACTGGTGCATAGAAAAATTAAAGATACCTTCTCTTACGATAGAAGTCGGGAACGACGGATTATCTCACCCGATAGGACAAGAGAGTTTAGGCGATATTTATAAAAAGAATAAAGGTGTTATAAAAGTTTTTACAGAAGAATTATGGAAATTAAGTTTATGAACCTTGCAATAAAAGAAGCCCTGAAAGGCTTCCAAGAAGACGAAGTGCCGATAGGCGCGGTAATCGTTATAGACGGCAAGGTGATTTCAAAAGCGCATAATATTACCGATAAAACGCAGATAGCGACAAAACACGCCGAGATTTGCGCGATAGAAAAAGCGTGCAAAAAGACGGGCAGTTGGCGACTTTCCGACGCCGAAATGTATATTACGCTTGAACCGTGCGCTATGTGTGCGGGGGCTATCGCAAACGCGAGAATTAAAAGGGTGTATTTCGGCGCGTACGAGAAAAAAAGCGGTTGCGCCGCGAGTTTATACCCCGTGTTAAGCGAAAACGGGCTTAACCACAGCACGGAATATCTGGGCGGGATATCGGAAGAAGAGTGTTCGGCACTATTAAAAAATTATTTTAAGAGTAAGAGAGTACAAAAGCCTTGACTTAATAAGGTTTAAGTAATACAATAAGAATAGTACTATATGTACATAAAGTTACATTAGGAGAAAAAAATATGATTACACACGGCAACTCGATTGAGATTTTGGCTGGAAATTCCAACAAACCGCTTGCCGAAGCGATTGCAGGCGAGTTAGGATTACCGTTATCGGACGCGGAAGTCGGCAAGTTTTCCGACGGGGAAATAAGCATAACGCTTCCGAGAACCGTCAGGGGGAAGGACGTTTTTATTATACAGTCAACGTCTGAACCCGTAAACGACAACCTTATGGAATTACTAATTTTAATAGACGCTTGTAAGCGCGCTTCCGCCGGAAGAATAACCGCGGTTTTGCCTTACTTCGGCTATGCACGGCAGGACAGAAAGGCTCGCCCGAGAGACCCTATCACCGCAAAGTTAGTCGCAGATATTCTGACGACTGCCGGGGCGAACAGGGTTTTAACGATGGACTTACACGCCGCGCAAATCCAAGGCTTTTTCGAAATACCTGTGGACCATTTGTACGGTGCACCGCTTCTTGCGAAAACGTATAAGAGTATGATGGACGAAGAGTGGGTAGTCGTTTCGCCGGACGTAGGTTCCGTTGCAAGGGCAAGGAACTTCGCGTCGAGAGTAAACGCACCGATAGCAATCGTGGACAAGCGCCGTCCGAAAGCCAACGTTATGGAAGTTATGAACATAATCGGCGACGTAAAAGGTAAGCATTGTCTTATGGTGGACGATATGATTGACACGGCCGGAACTATCTGTCAGGGCGCGCAGGCGCTTATGGACAACGGCGCACTCGAAGTTTACGCGTGCTGTACGCACGGCGTTTTATCGGGTCCCGCTATGGAAAGAATAAACGCTTCGCCTATTAAACAGATAGCGATATTAGACACAATAAATATGCCGGAGAGCGTAAGGAACAATCCGAAAATCAAAGTTATTTCGGTTGCAAAACTTTTTGCAAAAGCGATAACCACGGTATTTGCCGATTCTTCACTTTCGGCAATTTACGAAGACTAATTAAAAAATATCACGAAAGCCGTTTAGTTATTAAACGGCTTTTATATTAAAGGTATATTATGAAGATAATAGTGGGGCTTGGAAACCCCGACGATAAATACAAAAACACCTTCCATAATTTAGGGTTTATGGCGGTCGATAAGGTGGCGGAAGAGTTAAATCTTTCCTTCAATAAAGAAAAATGCAGAGCGAAAATTGCCGAAACGAAAATAAACGGCGAAAAAATCGTTCTCGTTAAGCCCCAGACCTATATGAATTTAAGCGGTGAAAGTATCCGCGAACTCGTTGCGTTTTATAAAACAGACACAACCGACCTTTTGGTGTTTTGCGACGATTTCGACATAGCGGAAGGTGAAATAAGAATAAGGGCGACGGGTAGCGGTGGAACTCATAACGGGCTTAAAAATATCGTCGCTAATTTAGGCACGGAAAACTTTAATAGGGTTAAAATAGGTTTTAAGAACTTAAAAAGGGTCAATATTCCCCTTATAGACTTGGTACTTTCGGGTATCCGCGGGGAAGATAAAGAGATTTTCGATAAAGTAATAGATAGGGCAGGGAAGATAGGTGTTGATTTTGCAAAGGGCGAAAATATAGAAAAACTTATGCAAAAGTATAACGGAAAAGTTTGCTGATTAAACACTATGCTTGATGAATATATTAAACTGAATAACGACGGTGCGATAGTTCAATCCGTAAACGCAGTTCGCCAAGGTATACCTTCGGCGATTTTCGGCGTGCCCGAAAGTTTCAAATGGTTTTATTCGTCTCTTATTTCCGGCAAGGTTTTAGTAGTATGTAAGGACGAACTGACGGTTCACTCGTATAGGCGCGCTATTAAATCTTTCTGTAATAAAAAAATCGCGTTTTTGCCCGCGCTTGACGAATTACTGCTTGTAAACAAAGCCTTTTCAAAGGAAATGCTGTATACCCGTATTACCGAAACGGAAAAGATAGCGTCGGCGGATATAGTTATTGCCACGGCGCAGTCTTTAATGCAACGGTTTTCAAAGAATATCAAAACGCTTGAAATAAAGAAAAATTGCGAATACGAACGGGTATCGCTTATAAAAACGTTGATAGGTTTCGGTTATAAACGTGTAGAAACGGTCGAAGCGAAAGGCACTTTCGTCGTTCGTGGCGATATAGTTGAAATATTCCCGATAAACGCCGAAGACCCGTACCATATCGACTTTTTCGGGGACACGGTGGAAAGCATAAAGGCGTTTGAAACGGAAACGCATAAATCCGGCGGGTTTATAAATAGCGTAAAGATTGTAAGCGCCGTCGAAATAACTTATACCGACGAAGAACTTAACGCCCTGCGCAACGCGATACGGCGCGAAACGGCGGAAACGGACGCGAAACGAAGGGAACGCCGTGCCGAAAGGGAAGGCGATATTACTCTCGCTATCGATAACGGCGATTATTCGGTTTTGGCGTTTGCTTCGCACTTTTCGTCCGACGCCTGCTTTTTCGACCAACTTTTGCCACCCGATACCACCGTTATAATAGACGAAGGCAAAAGAATAAACGAAGTTACGGAAGCCGTCGAAAAAGAGTTTACGGAACGCTACGAAATGCTTATAAAGGAAGGCGAAATCTTTTCCTTTACCAAGTTTAACGAGATAGATAGAGACGGGCTTTATAACAGGCTTAATAAATATAAGATAGTCGCCTTATCGACCATTACGTCCGCACCGATAATTTTTAATCCGTTAAAAATATTCAATCCGCAAATAAGCGGGGTTGCCGATTATCGGCTTGATTATAAGGAAGTGTTTGCCGATATTAAAAGACGGCAAACCGCGGGCTATAAAGTTATCGCTTGTACGGGTAGCGACAAAAAGTCGCAGATTTTTATAACCGACTTAACTAAAAACGGAATAGTAGTAGACGGGAAAAACGTAGCGGTGCTATCCGATAACGTAGTCGGCGGGTTCGTTTTAACGGAAGAAAAGATTTTTTTAATAGGAAGCGGAAACCTTTTTTCCAAACCGCCGTCTGAAAAGAAAATAAAGTTCAAAAAACAAATATTTTTCACCGCGCCCGAAACGGGCGATTACGCCGTTCACGAAGTTCACGGCGTAGGCAGGGTTCTCGGCAATAAAAAGATAACCAACACCGAAGGCACGAAAGATTATATAGCCGTTGAATATTACGGGGGCGATATACTTTACGTTCCCGTCGAACAAATGGATTCGCTGACGAGATATATCGGCGCGAATAAAAAACCGCAACTCAATAAAATCGGCGGAAAAGATTTCGACAGAATAAAGAAAACCGTTAAAGAAAGCATTAAAAAGATGTCTTTTTCGTTAAAGCAACTGTACCGCGAACGGGAAGCACTCGTTGGGTATAAGTTCAATATGGACGACGAACTGATGTCGGTTTTTAAAAAGGCTTTCCCGTACGACGACACGGCGGACCAGAAAATCGCCACCGACGAAACGCTTGCCGATATGGTAAACGGCAAAGTTATGGACAGGCTTATCTGCGGGGACGTGGGGTTCGGAAAAACCGAAGTCGCTTTCCGTGCCGTATTTTTAGCAATCCTTAACGGCAAACAGTCGGCATTGCTTGCCCCGACTACTATTTTAACCGAACAGCATTTTAACATGGCGAAAGATCGGTTTCGTGATTTCGGCGTTAAAATCGCATGCTTAAATAGGTTCAGAACGCAACGCGAACAGAAAGAAATAGTAAAGGGATTAGCGGACGGAACGATAGATTTCGTTATCGCAACGCACAGGCTACTCGGGAAAGATATAACTTTTAAGGACTTGGGGCTTTTGGTTCTCGACGAAGAACAGCGGTTCGGCGTTGAACATAAAGAGAAAATAAAACTCTTAAAAAAGGACGTAGATACTCTTACTTTATCGGCGACCCCGATACCGCGAACGCTTAATATGTCGCTATCGGGTATCCGTGAAATAAGTACTATCAATACCCCGCCGAAAAAAAGACTGCCCGTTCAGACTTACGTTACGGAAGAAACGGACACTCTTATCCGCGACGCGATAAGTAGAGAAATCAACCGTGGCGGACAGGTGTTCGTTATGTATAACAGGGTCGACAGTATTTATACTTTCGCCGAGAAAGTTAAAAACATAGTGGACGGCGTTAAAATAACGGTCGCGCACGGACAGATGGAAGAACGGCAGTTAGAACGCAACGTTATGGAGTTTTTCAGGGGCGAAACGCAGGTACTTATTTCGACGACGATAATAGAAAACGGCATAGACCTGCCTAACGCCAACACGATAATAGTAATCGACGCGGACAGATTAGGGCTATCGACATTATATCAGTTAAAGGGCAGAGTGGGAAGAAGCGACAGGCTTGCATACGCCTATTTTACCTACAAACGCAACGCGGTGTTAAATTCGACGGCGTACGACAGGCTTAACGCTATAATAGAGTTTACCGAAATGGGTAGCGGAATAAAAATCGCAATGCGCGACTTGCAAATACGCGGGGCGGGGAATATTCTCGGCGCGGAACAGCACGGGCATATGGACAGAATAGGTTACGAACTTTACTCTAAACTGTTAAAAGAAGAAATAGAAGGCGAAGAAAAGACCGGACTCGAATTCAACGTGGCGGTAAGTTCGTTTATTCCCGAGACTTATATTCCGAGTAATTCGGCAAGGATGAGCGTTTATAAAGAGATTGCCGAAATATCGTCGGTTAAAGAACGGGAAGAAGTAATAAAATCGCTTACCGATACCTTCGGCGAGATACCGAAAGAAGTGTTTAACTTAATAGTTCTTGCCGAAATAAAGGTCAACGCGGAAAAGTTCGGGGTAGAAAAAATCACTATTAAAGATAAAAAGGCGGAAATGATTTTTTCGTCCATTGAACGGCTTAAAAATAAATCGCTACTCGACGCGCTTATGAAAAATAAAGATAAAGTAAGACTTTCGGTATCGGGTGTTCCGAAGTTCGAGTTCGTATCAAATAACGACGGAAACGAAATACTGATGTTTAAAGTCAGAGATTTTTTGGAACAGGCGATAGGAAAATAAAACTTAAAAGTTAAAAAAGGCATAATTTCGCCTTAATTTCTGAATAAAAAATAAAAAAACGATTGCAATTTTTAGTTATATAGTATATACTTAATAAGTATAGTAGTATACTATCGCATTATAAACAATATTTGGAGATAAAATATATGAAGAAAAAACCTGTAAGCATAATAGCGTTTCTTTTAGTACTTATTATGTGCATTACCTTTGCTTCCGGTTGTAAAACTTTTACCAAGAACAACGAAAGGGACACTAACCAAGTAGTTGCGACGGTGAAACTCAACGAAGACGCACCGACGGATAAAGTTTATAAAAAAGACCTTATTATGGCGTATATGAATTACGGCTACTATTACTCTTATCAGGGCTATTCTAACGAAGAAGTTTACGAACTTATCGTAAACAGTCTTGTAGAAAACCGAATCCTTATTCAGAACGCGCTTATAAAGTTCAACGAAGGCGTTGCACCTTTTAACGATAAAGTAACCGACACGACGAAGGGCGCTTTCGACGTTGAAAGATATTTAACCAACGTCGACGAAAAGGAAGGAGATAAAATCATCAAACTTTCCGACGTGAACGAAGCCAAATACAATACTCTTAAAAACATCAATACACTTATTGAAAACTACGTCGTTGATACGGACGAAGAACAATACGTTGAAACGCTTTCAAACACGGTAAGAACCGCGCCGACGAACGCAAGTAAAGCGGACTTAACTCCTACTGAAAAATTACAGTATATCGTTCGTGGGGTTTTAGGGTTAGATACCAAAAAGGACGTGGCGAAATACCGTAAAGCATACCTTAAAACCGTTCAGTTGTTAGAAGACAACGCGTTATGGGGCGAAAACGTAAACGATATTAAATCTTCTATCTATTATTTAGATTCGTTAAAGAGTGAAGAAGAAAGCATTTTGCTTACCAGATATCAGAATATAATTAAAGACGAACAGAGAAATAAAGTATCTTACGAAGATTTAGAAAACTTATATCTCGCAATGTATAACGAACAGGTAGCGTCTTTTTCAGTAAGCGAAAGCGATTATTCGTCCGCACTTTCTTCTCAAACGGCTGACAAGCCTGTCGTTTACAATCCATACAACGGCTACGGATACGTTTATAACCTTTTGTTGGGGATAGACGATATTCAGTCAACGCAGGTTAAAGAACTTACGGGAACGGACGGTGAAAAGGTTGAAGCGAGAAGAAATATCTTTAAGGGAATAACGATTAAAGATTTACGCGACACGTGGATACTTTCGGGGTACGACTTCGATTATGAAACGAAGAAGTTCACGGGCGATTACGCTTTAGCGGAAGACAGCCTTGAATTTAAGGGCGACGTAACGCTTATTAAAGAAGCGAATAAAGAAAATAACGAAGACGCACAGTATATAGTAAAATCCAAATCGTATAATCTCGATGAGTTTATCGATATGATGGAAGAATATGTATACGGTGCAAAACAGGAAGGCGACCACTGCACCGACTATGCGACGGGCAGTATTTATAGAAAAGTTCAGATAAATGACGAAGTAGAAGATTACGACAAGAAGATAGAAGAACTTATCTTCGCGTTCTCGACGGACAGCGGTTCTCTTAACAGTTATAAAGGATATCTCATTTCGCCGAAGCCACCTATCGGCGGTTCGGAAACGTATATGCAGGAATTTGCCGACGCGGGCAGAGAACTTATTGACGGCAGTATGGGTGAATACAGTTATATAATAGTTGCAACCGATTACGGTTATCACGTTATGTTCTTCTCGGAAATCGTTGACGGCAAAAATTACCCGACGCTAACCGATTATCTCGCGTCTCTTGGAATAGACGACGGCAAAGCGCTTTACGATACGCTTATGGCAACGTGGAACGACGAAGACGTTGATAGCGATTGTTTCCTTTATAAGTTTATAGACGCAAATACCGGTTCTATGACGTCTAACGCGTTATCGGAATCTAACCAAGCGGTTATCGAACGATATAAAAACGATAGTAAATGCGTTAATATAAACAAAAAGGTTTATAAAGACCTTATTAAATAACGACAGAAAAAAAGGAAAGGCAAAACGTCGCTTGGCGTTTTGCCTTTAATAATATTATGGTATTGTATTTCGATACGGAAACGACTTCTCTAACCCCCGGAAAGATATGTCAACTTTCATATATTATGCAGAACGGAAGGGAAGAAAAGGGCAAAAACTTTTTCTTTACCGTGCCGAAGGTGGATTACGGCGCGTATATCGTTCACGGCTTTTCGGCGGAAAAACTCAAAGTTTTATCGAACGGAAAAACCTTCGCCGATTTTATAGACGAAATAGAAAAGGATTTTTCGTTGGCAGACGTTATCGTTGCGCATAATTTCAGTTTTGATTATATGTTTTTAAGCGCGGAGTTTAACTGCCTTAATAGAACTTTTACTTATAACGAAAGTTTTTGTTCTATGAAGAAAAGCACACCCGTTTGTAAGATACCGAGAAAAAGCGGGGTAGGGTATAAATACCCAAAACTTAACGAACTGTGCGACTATTTCGGAATATCGTCTTTATCTGTTTGCGATAAGACGGAAAAACTATTTTTAACGGACGCAAACTATCACGACGCAAGGTTCGATACCGTCGCTATGTATCTGGCGATAAACCGCGGTATAGACCATAATTTATATGAAGAGTTGCACAAGTATATATAAATATATATAATTATAATAATATAATAATGTTTAGTGCGCACTATAAGGCGCAAAAAACGACCGCAAAGATTATCTTTGCGGTCGTGCTGATTTTGCTGTGCGCTGTCATCAGCGGCATCACCGGCACGGCGACTTCCCTGTTTATCTTTAATCTGATGCCGCATAAAATACAGCAGGCCGCCTCTGACAGCTCGCAGGAGATTATCTACGTCACGCAGGAGCCTTCTGTGATCTATGTGCCGGAGCCGACGTCGGAGATCACGACCGCCCCGCCGGAAACCACGACAGAACCGCCTGTAACGACGAAATCGAAAAGCGATATATATTATGAGGCCGTCAACAGCGTCGTCAATATCCGGTCCGAATACGAAGTAGTATACCGGGGGTTATTCGGCACCACCTTCTCCAGACCCTACGTCGCCAGTGGATCGGGCTTTTTCATCAGCGACGACGGATATGTCGTCACGAACTACCATGTGGT